>CAVEVN010000019.1:0-3042 GCA_963619155.1 bacterium | reverse complement strand
CCCCGAGTAGGCCGCCGAGGGACATTAACATCTCCCCCAACGAACCCTCAAGCCTGCCATCCGGGCTCGGATGGCCTTCCACGGGCATCACGGGGCAATTCGGCCTGAAAAAATAGCCCCCGTGGGTGTATCCGGCTCTTACTCGGCCTTCGGCGCCTTCGCCGGAACATCGGCCAGAGTCGTCACCGGATTCCCCACCCTTGCCGTCCTCGTCGCCGTCGTCGCCGTCATCTCCGTCCCCGCCGCCGCCGCCGCGCCGCCGCTGCCGCCGGCCGGTGCCGGCGGCCCCGCCACCGCTGCCGGCGCCACACCCGGAGGTGGACGGCCGTCAACGGTAACCCCTTGGCTTCGGCCTTCGCCCCGTCCCTCGCACGCCCCATGGGCGCGCGGGGGCCTGGGCGGCCAGCCTGGCCAAGGGGTAGAGGGGGCTGACAGGACCACCCCCCCTAAAGAGCATTCTGGGCTTTTAGTGCCTGGGCACAAGGAGACATCAATTTTCCGAGGAGGTATCACCCTAGTTCACCTAGCTACACATGGAATTTTGACCTGATTTTTTGCAGTCAAGCTAGGAATAATGTGAATATGGATTCCCCAAAATTTCAGAGACATTGGATAACGTTTGGTATTTTTTTTTATTTTCCAAAGTCGGACACTTCCGAAAATCATAAAAAATAATTTCCAACTCGGAATTTCGTTCCGCCGGTTGGGTTTGGTCCTAAAAATCCTAAATTGAATTTAGGAACAATAACATGGGCAAGTTTAGTGGAAGAAAAAAAAGATATAGTGAAAAAAGTCATTTCGGCAACACCGTTGGCGGCGAGGGAGCCACTGCTGGACCAGCCAAGCCCACGTGGGCGTGGGGAGCCTCCCCCGGTGCCCTTGCGTGCGCATGTGGCCTCGGCCAAGCAAGCCAAGGCCTCGCCCGAGGCACCGGGCGCGCTTGGGCGCGCGCGTGGTGGTTGTGCCCTGCCGTAGCACAACCCCCGCCGCAAAGTTGGCCCGATGGCCTCGCCCCGATGGGCCGTCGTGGCAACCGACGGCCGCCGCGGCCCCACCGGCCGGTCCGGCCGGTGGTGCCGACCGAGCACCCCCAATATATAGATTTCTAGGCTTTTTGTGGCTAGGCACAAGGAGACATCAATTTTCCGAGGAGGTATCACCCCAGTTCACATAGCTACGCTTGGAATTTTGACCTGATTTTTTGCAGGCGAGCTAGGAATAATGTGAGGATGGACTCTGCAAAGTTTCAGAGTGTTTGGACGACGTTCGCTATTTTTTTTAATTTTCCGGAGCGGAACACTTCCGAAAATCATAGAAAATAATTTCCCGCTCGGAATTTCGTTCCGCCAGTTGGGTTTGGTCCTAAAAATCCTAGATTGAATTTAGGAGCAATAACATGGGCACGTTTAGTGGAAGAATAGGAAGATAACGGGCGTTTTGCGGTTCGGCACCACGAGTGATCCATTTTCCGAGGAGGTATCACCCCAGTTCACATAGCCACGCTTGGAATTTGGACCTGATTTTTTGCAGGCGAGCTAGGAATAATGCGAGTATGGATTCTGCAAAGTTTCAGAGAGTTTGGACGACGTTTGGTATTTGTTTTAATTTTCCGGAGCGGAACACTTCCGAAAATCATAGAAAATAATTTCCCGCTCGGAATTTCGTTCCGCCAGTTGGGTTTGGTCCTAAAAATCCTAGATTGAATTTAGGAGCAATAACATGGGCACGTTTAGTGGAAGAATAGGAAGATAACGGGCGTTTTGCGGTTCGGCACCACGAGTGATCCATTTTCCGAGGAGGTATCACCCCAGTTCACATAGCCACGCTTGGAATTTGGACCTGATTTTTTGCAGGCGAGCTAGGAATAATGCGAGTATGGATTCTGCAAAGTTTCAGAGAGTTTGGACGACGTTTGGTATTTGTTTTAATTTTCCGGAGCGGAACACTTCCGAAAATCATAAAAAACAATTTCCGATTCGGTATTTCGTTCCGCCGGTTGGGTTTGGTCCTAAAAATCCTAAGCTGGATTTAGGAGCAATAACATGGGCACGTTTCGTGGAAGAATAGGAAGATAACGAGCGTTTTGTGGCCTCGCACTAGGAAAGATCAAATTTTCCGAGGGGGTAATCACCCCAGTTCACATAGCCACGCTTGGAATATCGGCCTGATTTTTTTGCAGCCGAGCTATAGGAATAAATGCGAGAGTATGGATTCTGCAAAGTTTCAGAGAGTTTGGTAGATGTTTTAGAACACTTCCGAAGGTCGTAAGAAATAATTCCCGAGTCGGAAATTTCGTCCCGCCGGTTGGGGTTTGGTCCCAACGATCCTATATTGGAGGATTCAGGAACAATAACATGGGCACGTTTAGTGGATGAGTAGGAAGATATTGTCTTTCTTCGTCCGGAGCAAGTGCCCGGGTGGGCTGTGGTCCGGGACTTGGTATTCTATTTCGGGTTTGTTTCATGGGGCCATCCGGGGCTTGGAATTTCTTTCGACCGGGGCACTTGCCCGGTGGGGTGGTCCGGGGACTTGGGGAATTCTTTCTCCGTCGCGGGGCGTGCGGATGGGCCGTCCCAGCCTCGGCCCCGTGTTTGCGAATGCGGGTGTGCGCGGGGAAAAAAGGGAGGGACGAATCGAAGCGACATAGGGCTGAATCTCAGTGGATCGTGGCAGCAAGGCCACTCTGCCACTTACAATACCCCGTCGCGTACTTAAGTCGTCTGCAAAGGATTCTACCCGCCGCTCGGTAGGAATTGTACTTCAAGGCGGCCCGCGCGGCTCGTCCGCCGCGTGGGCTTCACCGACGACACGTGCCTTTGGGGGCCGAGGCCCCTACTGCAGGTCGGCAAACGGGCGACGGGCGCATGCGTCGCTTCTAGCCCGGATTCTGACTTAGAGGCGTTCAGTCATAATCCAGCGCACGGTAGCTTCGCGCCACTGGCTTTTCAACCAAGCGCGATGACCAATTGTGCGAATCAACGGTTCCTCTCGTACTAGGTTGAATTACTATTGCGACACTGTCATCAGTAGGGTAAAACTAAC
>CAVEVN010000018.1:0-20256 GCA_963619155.1 bacterium | reverse complement strand
TCACGCCATTCGCGTCCGTGGTGTAGCCGTCCAGCGCCTTGCCGTTTTTGTCTACCGCGGAGTTTAAGTCCGTGTTTTTGCTAGTCAGCGTCGTAGCGGGCGACAGCAGTAGGTCTAAGTTCTGTGTCATCCACAGCCTACTATCTGCACAGCTCCCGTTCGCGTCCGAGTAGTTAATACAGACCCGCGCTACGGTGTATTCTTGGTTATCGCGCTCGTCTTTTACGGTCACTTCTTTTCCTACCGGTATGCCCGTCCCCCAAGTGCCTACATTTTGCATCGTATCGGCATCCGTAATCTCGCTAGCCGCCGGATGAACTAACGCATATTTTACCTTCCCCGTATACGTCCCCGCAGCTTGACCACCCGCGATATACGCCGCATAAGTCGTCGTAATCGATGAGCCTATCGTCGCGCCCGTATTCGAACTAAAGCTCGCCACCGCCGTATAATCGCTCGGCACTTTCGAAAAGTTATTGAAATTGTTCAGAATGGAAGGGGTATAGGTGTTTGCCACCGCCGAGACTTTCATTGCCCAGTTCGACGTGTCGCCGCTGGTCGCCGTGCCGGTGACGATATCGGTGCTACTGTCGCCGGTGGAGTTTCTAAGATAAGTTCCGCCGTTGGTATCGCCCGAAAACCCGATGGCATAGATTTTGTACCCCGCCGGATCGTTACAGAACGTCTGGATCGTCGTCTGTCCAATTCCACTTGCATATGGTGTCGAGCCGCCCGACGAGTAGTTACCAGAATATGTACCAATCGGCAATGTCGCCGTATGAGGCGTGTTCACCGTCGCCGTCATCGAACAAGCCGCCGACACCGTCACTGACGCCGTCGAAACATGCGTCTCTACGGCCGTCGCCGAAGCCCTTGCCATCGAAAGCGCCACACCGGACGCCACCGTCGCACCGACTAACCCTCCTACCACAAGGAAATTAGTTGTTTTTAACCCCCCCCCCCCGGAACAATTTTTCTTCTTCATGCAATTCTCTTTTCTCCATATAATGCATATTTACTTTCATTATATCACACTTATGTTTCAAAATGCGCAAATTATGGCCAAAAAGCTTAAAAAATATGCCGTAATAAAATCAACAAATCGGTCTAGACTTTTACCCCATTTCTTGCTATAATTAAAACATACCATTATCAACCGACCTCTAGAGGCCGGTTTTATTAATATATAGAAAGGAAATATGGAAGGTTTAGATTTGAAGCAAATGTCGACCATGGTTGACATCATTGCCGAAGAAAAAGGTCTGCCTCGCGAGACGGTGCTCTCTGTTATCGAACAGGCCATCGCCGCCGCTTGGCGCAAAGACAACGGCGACCGCGAAATGAATGTTCGCGCAGTCCTAAATACCAAAACCGGCGAAGCCGACGTGTTCGTCGCCCGCGAAGTTATCGAAGAAGGCGTGGGCTACAACCCCTCGACCGAGCTTCCGCTCGACATCGCGGCCAAGACTCACCCGGATGCCAAGCTCGGCGACGTCGTCGAAGATAAATACAAAGTTACCACTTTTGGTCGGGTCGCTGCCGGCACCGCCAAGCAGGTCATCATTCAGCGCCTGCGTGAAGCCGAAAACGACGCCGTACTCACGGCATATGAGGACAAAGTCGGCACCATCGTTACCGGCACCGTCGCTCGCGTCGAACCCAAACTCGTTCGCATCGACCTTGGTCGCGCAACGGGAATCATGCCTCGTTCCGAGCAAATCGACGGCGAATATTACACCGTCGGCTCGCGTGTGAAGGTCTTGATTAAGCGCATTGAGCGTGGCGAACGTGGTGCGCAACTGATTTTGTCGCGTGGCAGCGCCGAATTTGTCGAATACCTCTTCCGCCAGGAAGTTCCAGAACTCGAAAATGGCGCCGTCGAAATCCGTGGCATCGCCCGCGAAGCTGGTCGTCGCACCAAAATCGCCGTTATGTCCACCATCCCAGGGGTCGACCCAGTTGGCACCTTTGTCGGTAGCCGTGGAGTTCGCGTCCAAGCCGTAATGAACGAAATCGGCGAGCACGAAAAAATCGACGTCATCACCTGGAGCGACAACACTCAGGAATACATCCGCGAGGCCCTGTCCCCAGCCGAGGTAATCAAAGTCGAAGTTAGTGGCAAAAAGGCCAAAGTTACCGTTTCCGAAGAGATGCAATCCATCGCCATCGGCAAACAAGGCCAAAACGTTCGCCTCGCTTCGAAATTGACTGGCTACGATATCGATATCGAACTCGCCAAATCCACTCCGAAAAAGGCCCGCAAAAACGTTGAGGACTCTCTCCTCTCCGCTCTCGAAGAAGCCGAAGAAGACGAATAACTAAGGCTTTCAAAAAAACAATCAAGGCTTAAAAAAATGAGCATAAAATAGCCTTGCCGACAGTAATTTTTATCAACATTCACGGATGAGTATCCGGTACTGAAATACCGGGACGAATCCGCCTGAATGTTGTAAAAATTACGATCGCGCAAGGCGTAAAGCTCATTTTTTTTAAGCCCTGATTGTTTAGCACCTCGTAAGAAGCTAAACAATACTTTCGGGGTCGCGTCGCTCTCGCCCGTCGCCACGGGGAGAGCGCGCTAATCCTCGCGCTGCCGCGCTCCGGGATACCCCGAAAGTATCATTTAGCTTCTTTTCTACACAACTAACTCCATCAAAAAACCACCCTTTACAGGTGGTTTCCTGATAATTTGGCACCTTCCTAGTTTCCCGCTGTTGCAGTATAATCGGCGCTACTGGGCTTGACTGCTGTGTTCGGAATGGGAACAGGTATTTCCCCAGCGCTATGGGCACCAAATCGCACGCTCGCTTGAAACAAGCGAACTATTGATGTCCATCAAGGGCCATAAAGATTTTAAAAACCTCGCGACGTTTCAATTTTAGGCACGTGCCCAATTTTTAGGCACTGGTCCAAAACCCATTCAAACGTCGGTTGCTAGTTAAGTCATCCCCGTGTTTCCGCCGCGACCTAAGTCTTACCGAAAACACGGAACATAAAAAGGCGATGGACCTATTAGTACTACTCAGCTCCACGCGTTACCGCGCTTCCACTTATAGCCTATCAACCAGATCTTCTTTCTGGAGTCTCCTAGGGAATCCTTATCTTGGAGTGGGCTTCGCGCTTAATATGCTTTCAGCGCTTATCTCTTCCGAACATAGCTACCCGGCGATGCAGTAGGTGACCACAACCGGCACACTAGAGGTTCGTCCATCTCGGTCCTCTCGTACTAGAGACAGATCTCCTCAAGATTCCTAACGATCATGCCGGATATAAACCGAACTGTCTCACGACGTTCTGAACCCAGCTCGCGTACCACTTTAACCGGCGAACAGCCGGACCCTTGGAAGGTGCTCCCCCTCCAGGATGTGATGAGCCGACATCGAGGTGCCAAACCGCGCCGTCTATGTGAACTATTGGGCGCGATCAGCCTGTTATCCCCAGGGTAACTTTTATCCGTGTGCGCTGTCTTTCCCACGTAAATAGAACCGAAGTTCAATACAGCGGGTCACTTGCTCCCACTTTCGTGTCTGATTGGATTGTAGTCCTCACAGTCAAGCTGGCTTTTGCGCATACACTATCACTACGATTTCCATCCGTAGTTAGCCAACCTTTGAACGCCTCCGCTACTCTTTAGGAGGCAACCGCCCCAGTTAAACTACCCGCCATGCACGGTCCGCTTGGCCGATCAGGTCAAGCGTGAGACTGTTAAAATACTCAGGGTGGTATTTCACATTTCGACTCCACAAATACTGGCGTATCTGCTTCAAAATCTTCCACCTATTCTACACAAAATATCCCAACAATCAATGCAAAGTTGTAGTAAAGCTCCATGGGGTCTTCTCGTCCTGGCATGATCAGACGGCATCTTTACCGCCAATGCACGTTCACCGAGGCCTTCGCCGAGACAGTGCCCACATGATTACTCCATTCGTGCGGGTCTGAACTTACCAGACAAGGAATTTCGCTACCTTAGGACGATCATAGTTATCGCCGCCGTTCACCGGGGCTTCAGTTTGAACCGTGAAGCTCTCCCCTTAACCTTCCGGCACTGGGCAGGAGTCAGCCCCTATACATCCGCTTTCGCGTTAGCAGAGACCTGTGTTTTTGGTAAACAGTTCCGTGGGCTCTTTAGCTGCGGCCCTCTCATCAAATTGACGATTAGGCTGCCAAAGTCTGTGTCTCGACAAAAGATTTATTCTTTTGTATATCATACAAAAGATTTGGATTTCTAGCCAAAATTTCCGCATTTTCTGCAAAAATCTCGACTTTTTTAGGTAATTTAACCTCATCTTTCGCTTGAGACAACTTTGACAAATCCTCAACTTAATGAGAGGGCAGTCCTTATTCCGAAGTTACGGACGCTTTTTTGCCGAGTTCCTTAGCGAAGGTTCTCTCGTAGGTCTTAGTCTACTCGACTCGAGCACCGGTGTTGGTTTGCGGTACGGTAGGCAACAGCATAAGTTAATCAGCTTTTCTGGCCATCACTTTACCCAGAATCGACTCTCCCGAAGGGAGCCTTTCATTCATCTCTTGTTCCCAAGAGACTTAGACGGTTATATACCAATAAACCGCTCCGGTCACATAATGTGAACTGTTAACAACTATTACCTGTACAGGAATATTAACCTGTTGTCCATCGCCTACGCTGATACGCCTCGGCTTAGGACCGACTAACCCAGGGACCATTACGGTCGCCCTGGAAACCTTGCTCTTACGACCGACAGGATTCTCACCTGTCTTAAGGTTACTGATTCCAGCATTCTCACTTGATACCGCTCCACCGTTCCTTCCGAAACGACTTCACCGCAATATCAACGCTCCTCTACCACGCCTACCAAAGTAGACATCCATGTCTTCGGTTTAATACTTAGCCCCGTTACATTTTCCACGCAAAATCTCTTGACTAGTGAGCTGTTACGCACTCTTTAAATGAATGGCTGCTTCTAAGCCAACATCCTAGCTGTTTAAGAAACTTCACCTTGTTTCCCACTTAGTATTAATTAGGGACCTTAGACGATGGTCTGGGCTGTTTCCCTTTTGAGCAACGAGCTTAGCCCCGCTGTTCTGACTGCCATGATTACACAGATGGTATTCGTAGTTTGATAAGAGTGGGTACAGTTGCCCGCCCCAGTTCTTTTCAGAGCTCTACCCCCATCTGCTACTACATAACGCTAGCCCTAAAGCTATTTCGAGGAGAACCAGCTATCTCCGAGTTCGATTGGCATTTCACCGCTAACCACAAGTCATCCAAGCACTTTACTGCGTACCCTGGTTCGGTCCTCCACGACGTGCTACCGTCGCTTCAACCTGCTCATGGTTAGGTCACCCGGTTTCGGGTCTAATTCCACCGACTTGGCGCCCTATTCAGGCTCGCTTTCACTGTGGCTCCATCATCTGATTTAGCCTCGCCGATAGAATTAACTCGCTGGATCGTTCTACAAAAAGCACGCCGTCACGGATAAATCCGCTCCGACACGTTGTAGGCACTGAGTTTCAGGATCTATTTCACTCCCCTCCCGGGGTTCTTTTCACCTTTCCATCACTGTACTAGTTCGCTATCGATCAATCAATATATTTAGCCTTGGCAGGTGGTCCTGCCGGATTCAAACAGGGTTTCTCGTGCCCCGTCCTACTTGAAAAAAGATAAATAAAGCCTAAGACCGTTTCGCATACGGGACTTTCACCCTCTTTGGCGCTACGTTCCAGAAGCTTCCGCTACGATCTATAGGATTATATCTTTACCCGCTCAATTTAGCGTTGTCGGTTCTTATGCCGAAACTCGGAAAATTCCGCGCCTCAGCATAAAAATTATCTAATTTCGCAACCCCCTTCAAGCATTGGCCGCTAAAACCATACTAACTCGCTCCGGAAAACCGGTTCACAAATTAGAACTTGAAAGGTTTAGGCTATTCCAATTTCGCTCGCCACTACTTTCGGAATCATTGGTTATTCTCTTTTCCTCGGCCTACTAAGATGATTCAGTTCGGTCGGTTCCCGTCCTCTACCCTATGTGTTCAGGTAGCGACAATACGACATGACTCGTATTAGGTTTCCCCATTCGGCAATCCCCGGATCATTTCTCGTTGTCAGATCCCCGAGGCTTATCGCAGACTTCTACGGCCTTCATCGGTATTGATTGTCAAGGCATCCACTATCAGTGCCCTTAATTACCTTTTTATGCATTGACTTAACTAGCAATCGAAGTTTGACTTTCAAAAATCAACTGCTCGTTCCGTCTTTAAAATCTTTAATCGTTACAAATTGTTAAATCGAAAAGTCGCATGTATCTCCGCGACCGCTAAGCGACCTCGAAAATTTTCCTCGCTTTTCTTTCTTTTCGTAGAGGTCGCTAACTAAAAGTTTTCCGCGACTTGCTTAAACTTCCTCTATTATAACAAACCTTTTTTATAAAATCAACCCCTTTTTTCGCGATTTTTTCGGATTTTTGCCACTTTTTTGCATTTTTTCGCCAAAATCGCATTTTTTCCGAACTTTTCACCAAAAAACCGCCTCCCCGGGCGGTTTTTTTGCCCCTATCATTACAACGATTTTACGCGCGCCGCTTAGTTTTTCGCCCCCACGCCCTTGTCGCCAGCCAAATCGCAATCCCCGCCACGACAAACAGCACGATAAATAGTAGCCAAATCGGACATTTAATCACCAATTTTGAAGCCTGCGCCGTCTTGCCCGCAAACTCCACCGTATAAACTACATTATAAATCCCAATTTCCGGCGTTTTTTCCCAAGCGGTCTCCGCATAATAAGTCTGATCCGGCAAAATCAAATGCTGTTCCGGATCTTCCTCGTTTGTATATACTTCCTCGTCCGAAAACAGCGGGAACACCTGCAACTTATAAGTCGCCACCCCATGCGTATTCCCAGTATTTTTGATCGCTACCGACCCAGCAATATTCCCCGACAGCAAGAATGCCGGCACATTCAAATTCATTATTTCCCCACTACGCACCGTTTCGCCCGAGATTTCCGCATAAATCAAATGTCCAATCCGGCGCGTTTCCTTAATCATCGCGTCCTCGCTAGAACTCGAGCTCGACGACACAATCACCGACGCATACTGTCCGCCCGCCGGCGCATCTTCAGGCACATCAATCCTAAACGTTACTTCATCAGTCTCGTTTGGCGACAAATGCCCAGTTTGGTGCGAAGTAACCGTAATCCAGTTCGCCATTTCCCCGCGTCCGCCAATGTTCTCAAAAATCGCCGTCGCATCATCATTGCGATAAAACGGCTCCACATTTACCTCGTAATCCAGATCAGTCGTATGCGTCCCCGGATTTGTCACCCGGAGCGAACTCTCGTACGAATCCCCCGGCATTAGCACAATTTGCTGGTCCATCGGCGACATCGAAAACCCATACATCTGTTCTTCTTCCGCCATCACCGCCGGCACCGCCACCGTCGCCGCCGTAAACGCCATCGCCACCACCGCGAGCCAACTCTTTTTATTCAATATTTTTTTCATTAACCTCCTTATTTTTCTCTATTATATCATATTACTAGTTAATAGTTTTGCAATCGAACCCTTTTTCGGTATAAATTTTCTCCATCGTCGGCAAATTATACGTCCCGCTCTCGACCCAATCCAACTCAAAATACTTCACCGTCTCGTATTTTAACTGCTCCGCCTTGGCATACATGCTAAATTTCAACCGGTCGGACAACTTTGCATAATTCGCCCCAAACGCATCCGGTCCCAGCCCCTCGCCCTGCGTTTTTAGGTTTAGCGCCGCGTGATTTTCCGCCTCACTCCGCACAATTTCGTCGCTACTATTATAATATAGCTCCTGAATCAGCGAAATCGTGTCCAATTTATCCCCGTTAAAAATCGCGTTCACCTTCGTGGTCTTTTTCGTCGCGTTATCATATTTGAAGAACGGATACTGCGCCCCCTCCACCTCGCAAGCCAGCGATTTCGACGCCTCCACCGCCACGTCATTATTCGTCACCTTTGTCTCCCCCTGCAAAAAGAAGCAAATAATCAGCACTATCGCCGTAAGCAACAGCGACGTCCCGATCGTCGCCGGCCAATTAGTTTTACTTTTCTTACGTTTTTTTGGCTTTTCTTGCTGAGCCTGCTGGGCTCGATTTTCTGGGGATTTTTCCTCCATATACCTCCTACTTTCCTCTATTATAGCATAACCGCGCCAAAAACCGACCTTTTTCTCAAAAATATTCACAGAAAACAGCCTAAGATAAACTAAAGACATGATATAATTAAATCATTATGAATAACCAAGCTTTCATCGATGGACAAAATCTTACGCTCGGGACCACTCTGAGCATAAAACCATGGAAAATTGATTTATATAAATTTCGGCAATATCTTCAAGAACGATACAATATAACAAAAGCTTATTACTTTATCGGCTGCTTAGACGAAAATTTGCAAGATTTATATGATATGATCCAGGAAGCTGGATTCATACTCGTCCTCAGAGCACACGGCGGAGAATTAGTTTCTCACAAAAAAGGCAATGTAGACACCGATGTTGTTTTCACTGTGATGAAAAATTTTCATGAATGCACAGATGTTGATAAGTTTTTCTTGGTGTCCGGCGATGGCGACTATTATAAAGCCGTGAAATATTTACTTGACCAAGGCAAGCTCGGGAAAGTCCTTTTTCCAGCGCATCATAAAGCTTCTTCATTATATCGCCAGATTAGTGGTACTTACTTCGATTTTCTTGACTACCCTGATATCAAGAAAAAGATTGAACTTAAGAGTTGGACTCCACCAACAAAATAGAGGGCTTCGCTTAGGTATCTCTCCGTTCACGTTACCCTCGTGGTAATGTAATTACATTATAACACAGATTTTCAAAAAATACAATACTTTTTTGTTATTTTTTGTGCATTTTTGACAAGCAAAAAATATCCTAACACAAATATAAACTAATTGCGCTTAAAATGCGCAGGAGAAAAAACTTATGAAGAAATCATTAATCGCAGGGGCTGGCATCGCAGCCTTGGGCCTCGCAGTAGTGCCGTTTGCAGGGGTGTTTGCGGCGGGCCCGGACGACACAATTACAGACAATATTAGCGTTACCGTTAATTCGACATGTACTTTCGACAAAACTGGTGGCAGTAGTCGAACGGTCACTTTTGATGATATGACGGTTGGTCAGCAAAAAACAGCGACTTCTTCTTTGAAAGTTGTCTGTAATAATGTTTCGGGCTATACCGTTAATGGTGAGTTTACGGATTTGACTAACAACGTCCCTACTTCCGGAACTAAAGATACAATGTCGTTCAAGGATGCAAAGGTAGCAGCGGCTGGAGATGGTAAATGGAGCGCGACTATTACTCCTACCATCGGTGGAACTAAAGGTACGGCGGTAAACGCGACGAGCGGCGAAAAAATTTTCGAGAGTAATACTTACACTCAAACTTTGACTGGCGACACCGCAAGTATCATTTACACTATCGGCACCAGGGACAACCAAACTGCCGGTACTTATACTGGTACTGCGACCTACACTTTGACGAAGAAGTCTTAGTTCTGTAGGAGTTCTGCACAAAAATCCCCTCGTACGAGGGGATTTTTTGATTGAACTTTATACTAAACTAGCTATTCTTCGATAAAGTATAAGTCGCGGTACCGGTGTAAGTACCTTTCGCAATGTTGTTCGACGTCGCCGCTTGGTAGGTAATCGCCGCAGCATCACCCGCCGCAACGGTTTGCTTTGTGTTGGTCATAACCGTGCTGTTATTTTTAAGATATGCTGCAGCCGCCGGAGTACCACCATCAAGCGTTACGATAGCCTGTGCTGCCCAAGTGCTCGTCCCGGCTACTGGAAGCGCTTCTCCGAAGGTGATTTTGTTGCCGTTTTCCCCGTCTAATGAGGTATAGACGCCCTTCACAGTGTATCCTTTGGAGTTGTTGCAGGTTACTTTCATATTGGTCGTACCGATGGCGGTTTCAAGTTTGTTTGCCGTCATAGCTTTTGTGTATGCATGTGATGCTTGATCAAAAGTACAAACTTCGGCAATCGTCACGTTGATTGTATCCGTCATCGTTGTGGTGTCCGCCGCAAACACCCCTGCAAACGGCACTACTGCGAGGCCTAAAGCTGCGATGCTAGCCCCTGCGATTAATGATTTCTTCATAAGTTTTTTCTCCTGCGCATATTAAGCGCAATTAGTTTATATTTGTGTTAAAATATGACCTTTTAACAATTCTTATTATACATAACCGAAATGATGATGTCAAGCATTTTTTAAGCCAATTTTTATATTTTCTCGCCCGACTTTTCCACAAGGAAAACAGCTCTCCCCACTCCTTAAAACGCGCATGCTTATTTTTATGAGCTTCAGGGGTTTTCTTTTTGCGACCATTAGAGTATAATGCGCAAAATATGCCAAAATACCGACAACTTATATTTATTGACGATTCCGGAGATCCTGGTTTTAAGTTCAGACAAGGTTCTAGTCGCTTTTTTATTATTGCTTGCATTATTTTCAATGACCCCATAGCTGCCGAGTACGCTGCCGTTAATCTAAAGCTACTTAAAGAACAGCTCGGCTGGAAGCAGGAACGCGAATTTAAATTTCATCGCACTAATGATAAACTAAAACAGCTCTTTTTCGATGCCGCGAGAAAGTATAATTTTAAAATTCATGCCATTGTCGTAGATAAAACTAAAATAACCAAACCAGATTTCAAAAAGAGTGAATCGTTTTATAGTTTTGTGATACAAAAAGTCTTAGATAATTATAGCGACATGCACCTGGCACGAATTTCTCTCGACGGCAGCGGCAATAAGAATTTTCGCAAAAAGTCCACCGCCAAAATCCGCAAAGCCACCAATAAGCAAAGCCATAGAATGGTTGAATTCCGGCTCGTTGATTCTAAGGACAGTGTCTTGATACAGCTCGCCGACATGGTCGCTGGAGCCATAGGCGCAAAATATGACGAAACGAAACGGCTAAAACACGACTATTTAAACACATTAAGATCTCAGATTGAAAACATCTATCCACTAGAAATAACGGAGTAAACACAAAAACAAAAAAGCCCCTGAAGGCTTCTTTTGCGATTTGTTGCCTATCTAGGAGCTTGTCCGAGAAGGTACGCACAGGGCGCCACGTATCGGCAACAAATCTTTGTAATTTTATTGTATCAAGGAAGCATCATTTTGTCAAGATTTTAAGGCGATTTTATGTTATAATATATGTATGAACAACGAGGAACTCGCCAGCAAAAAACGCGCGCTCGAGCTGTTCGAGAGCGGAAAAATCGATAATTTTGAGGTCGGGACAACCGAAGGGCTCAAACAAATTCATCATTTCTTGTTTCAGGACGTTTTTGATTTTGCGGGGAAAGTGCGTGATGTCGATATCTCTAAGGGAAATTTTCGATTTGCGCCGGTGATTTATCTGAAAAACACTCTCGAAACGATCGATAACCTCCCAGAAAACACTTTTGATGAAATTGTCAAAAAATACGTCGAAATGAACGTTGCGCACCCCTTTCGCGAGGGAAATGGTCGCGCGACGCGAATTTGGCTGGATTTGATGTTGAAAAAACGGCTCGGAAAATGTGTCGACTGGTCCAAGATCGAAAAATCGGCTTATCTTTCCGCAATGGAACGCTCGCCAATTAACGATTTAGAAATCAAAACTCTGCTAAAAGGCGCGCTAACCTCGAAAATTGACGACCGCGAAGTCTATATGAAAGGCGTTCAGGCTTCTTACGAATATGAGGAGTTGGTGAATTACGACGTTCATAATCTTTAGTTTTCTGGCTGTAGTTAGCACTCATAAAGTTCTCTCCTCCTTTCCCGTTAAAACGCGCATGCTTATTTTTCTGCCACCTCCATGTAGTAAAAATAGAACAGATGTGATAGAATGGGCAAATTATGGAAAATAGAGAAAACAAGCACGAGCTTCTAAGGAAATGGTTTCCCGTTAAAGAAGTTAAACATAGCATTAAAACTGCGAAAATTCCAAGAATTACCGATGGTGAAGTTTGGTGGGCAGCTGTTGGCGAAAATGTCGGAGTCGAGATTAACGGCAAAAGTGAGTATTTTTCTCGCCCCGTGTTAGTTTTCAAAAAGTTAAGCCATCTTGGTTTTATGGGAATTCCATTATCCACTCAAGCGCATGACGGCTCTTGGTATGTAAAATTTAGATTTCAGGGCAAAGAAATTTACGTTGCCCTTTCGCAAGCAAAGGTTTTTAGTACAGCTAGGCTCTATAATCGTTTAGGGCAAATTGCTGAAGACGATATGATTAAGGTAAAAAATGGTTTTCGCCATCTGTATTTAGGAGAATAAAAAATTTCCCCTAGCCTTACGACTAGGGTGCGGGAAATCCCCGAATATACTTTTATTATACTAAAGTGGCACCTTTTGTCAAGTTTTTAAGATGGTTTTATCTTCCCGCCCTCCACAAGAGCAAAGATATGGTATAATTTTTATATGAGAGAACAACAAAAACTTGGGAACTATGCTTTCATCGACGGCAATAATTTATATCTTGGTTCCAAATCTCAAAAAATCAATTTGGATTATGGCAAATTGCGCAAATATCTTCGTTCAAAATTTAACGTCAAAAAAGCTTTTCTATTTATCGGTTACGATCCGCACAATACGCCTCTTTACAATTCCCTGCAAAAATGTGGTTATATATTAATATTTAAACCGACAATTCAATATAAAGATGAAACTACCGGCAAGCAAACAATGAAAGGAAATGTCGACGCAGAATTAGTTTTGTATTCCGCAGCAATTGAATTCGCAAACTACAACCGAGCGATAATAGTATCTAGCGACGGCGACTTTGCCTGTCTTCACTGCTTTTTAATGGATATGGGCAAACTTGAGAAAATTATCACACCGACAGAGCGATATTCGAAACCGTTAAGGCCCTTCAGCGAGAGAATTTTACCTCTCAATACAATAAAAAATCAAGTACAAAAATAACCGGGATTTGCGATCGGTACAAGAACCTTAAGCTAGCCCGGTAATGGTGATGTCTTTATTGTATCAAAACGGCATCATTTTGTCAAGTTTTCTTTACCTCTGATATTTCTCAAACAACTCCCGCATTTTGCCGTCAAAACCGTGCAAATATCGTTCGGTGGTGGCGACGCTGGAATGCCCCATCATCTCTTTAATCTCCGCGACTGAGGCGCCGTTTTTCTGTAAATTCGTCGCAAAAGAATGACGCAGAGCGTGCGGGTAAAAATCGGTAAAACCGGCTCTAGAAAACGCCCGCTTCAGCCTTTTCCGAAGCGTGTGCGCGGTCGGCGGCTCACCATTCAGAGTTTTGCCCCACAAAAAATCCCGAATTTGGTGCTTTTTTAGATATTTTTCCAACATTTTCAGCGTCGCAGGACTAATATACACCTCGCGCGCCTTGTTGCCTTTGCCAATAAACCGAATCCGTTGGCCGCTAAAATCCGCGATTTTCAAATTCGCAACTTCACTAATCCGCATCCCTGTTTCAAACATCATTTTGATCATCAATTTAGTCTCAAAATCGGCCATTTTCAGCACTTTTCCGATTTCTTTTTTGGTATAAAAAGTCCTCTCTATTTTCGTTTCTTTCAATTTTCGCACCAAAATCGACTGAAACGGCATTTTCATCCCCATTTTTTGATAATATTTCACAAAAGTAAGGATATTTGTGCTATAAGTGTTGACCGAACGCCCGCTCGCACCGGCCTCGGCTAGTTTTGCAATATAACCGTCAAAAATCGGGTTGGAAAGTTTTTTAAGATTTTTCACCTCTGTTTCGCGCGCAAAACGAGTCAAAATATACCGTTTCGTATTTATAGTCACCGGACTCATTTTCCGCACCTTTTCACAATAAGTCAGATAATTTTCGATTTGGTCGTAGATGGTTTTCATGTTTCTCCTTCTCCATAATTTTGAAACATATTAACACAAATATAAACTAATTGCGCTTAATATGCGCAGGAGAAAAAACTTATGAAGAAATCATTAATCGCAGGGGCTGGCATCGCAGCCTTGGGCCTCGCAGTAGTGCCGTTTGCAGGGGTGTTTGCGGACGACGTCAGAACAATGACCGACAGCTTCACGGTTAACGTCAACCCAGCTTGTACCTTCAATATTGCATCGCACACATATGAAGCAACGATGGAAGTCGACTCCAAGCTCACTACCCCAAAACAAACGAGCATGAACGTCAAATGTAACGACACCAAAGGCTACAAAGTAACCGTCACTAGCGCATCAGACCTCGCTTTACCCACCGGAACCACAACGACCGACGGAAACGGTAGCATTCCGTTCGCAGCGGCAGCAGTGACCAAAGGAACAGCTGGCTGGAACGCATATAAAACGGTCGATGGAACGACGACCTATTTCGCAACCACCGATAAGGCAACTACGGGCGGCGTGAGCAATGTCGTCATGGAAAATGACAAGATGACCACGACCGAAGGCGACAGCGTAACGATCAACTATGACATCGCAACCTCGAAGAACCAAGCACAAGGCTCTTACACTGGTTCCATTGTCTACACTCTGACGCCAAATACGACTACTACTCAATAATCCGAGGTAATTAATTCACCGTCCTAAAAACTCCCCTCCCGGGGAGTTTTTTTGAACTGCCACCCATCACGCTTACCCATAAACTGTAAAGTAATTTTCCATTTTTTTGTTAAGTCACTTTACAATTTGTGGGATGCCAAACCCCCGTAACCACCCCTTAAACTCCTCGTAATCATTATACATTTTCGCGTCGTCATCGCTATCCGCCCGCAAAAATCCGATCACCTCACCCCGCGACACCACCACCACCGACGGATAATACTTTACTTTTTCGTGCAAAGACGAATTTTTCACCTCTGAAAACGTCATCCGATATACCTTCACCCCTGCCTCTTTCGCAAAATCCCGCATATATCCCTTCAACCGCTCCGCCGTCGTACATCCTCCCTGATCCACCAGCAAAATAAACGATTTTTTCGCCACGATTAGCTCCTCATATTCGCTCGCCGTAAGCCCTGCCCCGCTCTCCCCCTCTAAAAACTCGCCATCACACTCCGTCCCACAAACATATTCCGCATCCAAAACCACTTTTTTACCCCCGTCAAACCAACCACTCGCCGCCCCAACAAACAATACTCCGCCAAGCACCACCACGACCAGCGCAACTGCCAACTTCCCCACCCCCCAACTTCGCCACCCCTGTTTCGACACTCGCTCTGACCCTCGCTCCGACGCTTTTTTCGGAGTTTTGCTCGGCGCTTCCTTCATTTCCACCACCGTCTTTTTAGGTCGCGAAGCTCCCATTCTACACCTCTGTTAATTCATCAAAATCCAACTCATGATACGGCACTTTATAAAAATCATACACCGCCGTACCGTCCACCAAAGTCCGTTTCACTTCCACCTTGTTCGCACCCCCATAGAACCAATATCCGCCCACATCATAGATTTTCGAGCCGTCCCACCCGAGCGCCACCAGCATATTTTTCATCATCCCCGAATAACCCCCACCCCCACACATCAAAAACAACACCTTGTCTTTCGGAAACAGCGCCTCAAGCACCGCCAAACTTTCCTCATAATTCGCCGTATATTCTCCGTCTTTATTCGTAAACAACGTCTTTCCCTGATAAGTCTCGCCCACCGCCTCCGGCAACCCCTCGACATTCACCAGATACGGAAACGGCACCACCTCAAACCCGTTCACAAATCCCGACAAATACGCATCACCCCCAATCGCCTCATAATTTCCCGGATCTTTCAACATCCTAAGGTCCCGATAAACCGCGTCCGACCGCCCTAAATACTGGTCAATCGTCGCCTCGTTCACATTTTTGTCAATCCCCAGCTCCCCTCGCTGCCCCTCCGACAACTCCGGCGCCGGCAATTTAGCGAGCTCCAAGTTCGGGCACGCGTACCGTCCGAGCAAAAACGCCCCGGCTACCAGCACCACTGCTCCTGCAAACATCCCCCAAAACAACTTTTTCATATTAACTCCACTTATTTAATCCCATTATACACCAATTCCCGGCCATTTTCGACATTTTCCACCCAAAAACCGCTCTCGACACAAATTTTCCGCCCGAAAACCGCTCTCGACACAAATTTTCCACCCAAAAAGCCCCCGCCTTCTACACCCCCACCGCCGGCTCCGTGGGGCATTTTGCCAAAATTCCGCTAATCGCCGCCTTCTCCGCCTCTGTTACCCACAAACTATATTTATATTTCACCGACACCCGCCGCGCCACATATTGGCACCGAAACTTCTTATTTGGCGGCAACCACGTCGCCGCGTCCCCGTCCGATTTCCTCTGATTGGTCGAGGCATCCACCGCCAACAAATTCAACGGATCGGTCGCAATATTATATCGCACCTCTTTCGTGAGATACTGCGCCCCCTTTTGCCACGCGTCCGACAGCGCCACCACGTGGTCAATCTGTAGCCCCTTCGAAATCTCCGCCTTTGTCGTAAACTTCTTATGCTCCCCTGTATACGGCTCATCAAACTCTCCTGCGACCACCGTACAACCGTCCAAAACCGCCGAATCCCCAAGCTCCCGCTTCAAAATTTTCTGCCTCAAATTACACCCGTCCACCGTCGGCCAGCCCGAATAAAACTCCTCCCTAGAATATCCAGTTTTCGGCGCCCGCCCCTTGACCTCCAACTTTTCCAAAATCTCCACCGCTAGCGTGACCCCTGTATTTTCGGCAATTCCAGACGCGCTGGAATTAGCGCCCGAATTGGTTTCGGAATTGGTTCCCGAATTAGTGTCCGAACCAGTGTCAGCACTGCCCTCCCCTGTTCCGCTCTCGGCACCCTCCCCTGCCGTTCCGTATTCCGCCCCATTATTCTCCACCGGCGTAAAAATCGTCTCATAACTCGCCGGATTCATCATCAGCCAAATCCCGACCGCAATAAACACCCCCACCACCACCAAAATCCTCCGCTCTTTCACCCCAATTATTTTCCCCATTTCAGACCTAGCCCCTTCCCTCGCTCTAGCTCCACCTCGCGCTCCTACTTTTCTTCTCATACCCCTATTATATCAAACATCTCCCCAATCCCCCCTCAAAACCCAAAAACTCCAAAAACCAAAAATCACAAATCCAAAAACTCCAAAAAAACCAAAACCACCCCATGAAAAAGCGGCCCGGAAACCCGAACCGCCTAATCTTATTTGTCTTTCTTAGAAACCCCCTCCGCGAACATCTTTTCCGCCACATCGTGCCAAAAATCGGCATTTTTTCTCAGTCGCCTAATCAGCGATTTAAATTCTCCAATGTTAACGTCCTCGGTTCTGACCAGCACTAACTCTCTCTGCACTCGGTCCTCAATCTCGCCTGCTTTGCGCGCCGCAAACTTATACCGCTTGTCCCGATCGACCGCAGCAAATACCCAATACGAAATTTGCTCATCAGTCATAGGTTTGCAAAACGTAGTGTTCGCAATTAGCGCAAAATCCAACAGCTTCGAATAACAACCATACCAACCCGACGCTTCTCCGTTCCTAAACGCACAAGAATATGTCTCGTCAACGCGCGCCGCGACCTCGACGGTCAAATTCGTCGTTAGGACAATGTCAAGAGTCTTCAACTCCTCGGTCAGCCAATCCGGATATTCTTCCTTAGAATAATACCGGCTCGACTGCGGTGAAACCTCTCTCGTCGGGCGAGATGCCCGCTCTCCGTACCATGCCACCATTAGCATATTAAGGAGTCCTTGTGCCATCAGTTCTCGTGTTCTGTCCATTTTCTATTCCCCTTTCAAATAAGATTATAAAGTTACAAAGACCCAAAAAGCGAGCCTCCACCCTGATTATATCACATTCCACCCAAAAAGTCAATACCAATTCCAAGTTCACTCCTCAAATCTCCAAAATTATGATATAATTTACCCTATGAAACTCAAAATCGGCATCGTCGGGCTTCCGAACGTCGGGAAATCGACCCTTTTTAACGCTCTCACTAACGCTGGCGCGCTCGCGGCGAACTATCCTTTTGCCACTATCGAACCCAACGTCGGCATCGTTCCCGTCCCTGATGACCGCCTTGACGTTCTCGCCAAAATGTACGACACCGAAAAAGTCGTCCCGGCCTCAGTCGAATTTGTCGATATCGCCGGATTAGTCGCCGGCGCCTCTAAGGGCGAAGGTCTCGGCAACAAATTCCTCGCCCACATCCGCGAATGTCAGGCCATTTGCCACGTCGTTCGTGCCTTCAAAAATGACGACATCGTCCGCGCCGACAACCAACCTGAAAATGATATTATAAGTCAAGCCAAAGACGATATCGACATCATCAACCTAGAATTACAGCTCGCCGACGAAGAAACTCGTGCTAAAATCGCCGCCAAGCGCAAAAAAGACCCCGCCGACGAAAATATCCCTTTTCTCACCGACAAACCTGTAATCTATATGTTTAACGTTGACGAAAAAGGCTTGACTGATAAAGCTTTGCAAGAGAAGCTATGCCAGCGGGTGGCGTCGCCGAAGGGGGCCCCCCGCGAAGTCCTCGCGGGGGAAGAGGCGACGACAGGACCCGCCCATAACTGCATCTTCGTCAACGCCAAACTCGAAGAAGAAATGTCCGGCATGTCTCGCGCCGAACGCAAAGAGTTCTTAAAAAGCTACGGCGTCGAACACGACGCACTCGAAGAACTAATTAAAGCCGCCTACGACACACTCGGACTGCAATCTTTCCTCACCGCCGGCAAAAAAGAAGTTCGCGCCTGGACCATCAAAAAAGGTGCCACCGCCCCCGAAGCCGCCGGCGCTATTCATACTGATTTCGGACGCGGCTTCATCGCCGCTTCGGTGATGAACTACGACGATCTCGTCCGCCTCGGCTCCGAAAAGGCCGTCAAAGAAGCCGGCCTACTCCGCACCGAAGGTAAAACTTACCAGATGCAAGACGGCGACGTTGTCGAATTCCGTTTTAACGTCTAAACCGCGCCGACTTAAGGCGCAAACCTAAGGCCCAAAACTAAAAACCAAAAACCCAAAAACCGAAACTCTAAAAATCCGCGCCAGCTCACCACTAGCGCGGTTTTTTACCAATTTTTGCAAATTTTTACAACCCACTCACGCTCGAAATCGAATCCGTGTTCGTCTCGGTATTTGTCGCGGTCAGATTTTCCGCCGTAATCGTCACTTTGCCTCCATTCGAACCACTCTTACCCCATTCATCCGTCCCCAGCGCCGAAATAAACTTCTGCTCCGTACTAAAATTCGCCTCCACGTTCGAAAGACTAATTGTCGCATTCGTGTTCGTCACAAAGAAGAACGGCGTCGTATTATACACATTTGACGACGAAAGCACCGAAAGTTTCGAATTCGTCGCCGTGAACGTCCCCGTTCCGACCCCCGCGTCGCCCGACATTGACTGATAAATCATCACCGCCGCATTATCCACATTATTCCGGTTACCGACCCCGTTCGCCGAAAATTCACAATCCGAAAGTGTCACCGAATTTTTACCTTCTACCACCGCGATTTGCGCCCCTGTCGCCGTCCCAGTCGAGCTCGACACCGTAATTACACCCGTCGAATAAATCAACGGCGAACCCGCACCAGCTGTACTTAGAGTCATATTCGACGCCGTCACCGTCCCCTCGCCTCGGTCGGTCGCAAGAGATGCTGATGAACCTCCTTGTGTCGCAATCGAAACATTTTCCGCTTCAATCTCCCCAGTATAAGTCGCGTGCAACCCTCTAGAATTATCTTTCGACGTCTCAATCGTGGCATTTTTCACCGTCGTTTTCCCGCCGTTCGTCGCCACCACCGCGTTCGCCCCCGAAACATTCGTCGTAATCGCCACTCCATCCAGCGAAACCGTCGATCCTTCCCCGACCACGACCACCGCCGAATTTGTGCCATAAAAACTATAATTATCGCCTCGCCCCTGAAAATCCGCCGAACCGCTCTTTTTAATCGCCACATCCCCAGTAATCGTCAGCGACCCGCCATTAATCACCAAAAACACCGCTTGATCATCGGTCGTCGAAGCATAAGTCCCCGAATCAATCGTCGCACTCACCCCGTCCACCACATACGCCCCCGAATAAGTCACTGATTTTCCACCAATTGTCGTCGTCACCGTCCCAGAAGTCAAATCCGTGTTCACCACCTCTGTTATTTCCTTAGTTTCATCACTTACTTCGCTGCTGCTCTCATCATTTACCCCCGCATTTCGCACCGCCAAATACACCCCCAGCCCCACTCCGCCGGCCGCCAGCACTAGCATCATAATTACCCCCACAAACACCCCCGTATCT
>CAVEVN010000017.1:0-45811 GCA_963619155.1 bacterium | reverse complement strand
GTCGGGGTCGCTTACTAGGTGACTAGGTCTTGGACCAGGGTCGCTTACTAGACGGCTATTTTCAGAGGCTGTTGACTAAATTTTGGAACTGGGTGCCACGATCGTAGACATTTTTGAACATATCGAAAGAGGCGGCAGCGGGGGACATCAGGACAATGGCACGAGTAGGGGCTTCGGAGTTGGTGAGGCCGGTTGAGGGCTTGAGGTTTACGGGAGTTTTGGTGCCGTTTTCGGAGTTTGCGGAATTTTTGATGTCATTTTCGGCGAGGGTTTTGGCGGTCTGGACGGCCTCTTCTAGGGACTCGGAGAGAACAAAACGTGGGTCGTTGGGGTATTTTTTGAACAACTCGTGGCCGGATTCGCCGATCAGAACGACGTGCTTGATTTGCGGAGCGCGGAGAATTTCGTAGATTTCGGGAAGGTCGGCGTTATTGGTTTTGTCGCGACCACCGATGATGATCGTGAGATTATCATTCGGGAAAGCATTCACGGCGACACGGGTCGAAGAAGTGCCAGTGGAAAAATTGTCGTCATAATATTTGATGCCGTCGAGTTCGCGGACGAATTCGAGACGGTGAGGTAGGCCCTTAAAGCTGGCTAGGCCGGTAATAATTTCAGATTTGCTCGTGGTTAAATATTCGTCTGGTGATATATTTTTATAGCAGGCAACGGCGGCGATGGCAGCCAGGGCGTTTTCAAAATTATGCTTGCCGGGGAGTTTGACAGCGTCTTTAACTTCGGTCGGGACGGGAAAAGGATAGGCGATTTTTTGAGCTGTTGAGGTTTCGGCGATTTTGACCGATTCGGGGTTGTTTTGATAATAAACTAGAAAATCGCTCGGGGTTTGATAGGTGGTGATATGAGCCTTGGCGGCGAGATAGTCGGTGTAATCTTTGTGGACGTTTAAGTGGTCGGGTTCGATTTGCCCGACTACGGCGACGTGGGGAGATTTTTCGAGGTCCCAGAGTTGAAAACTAGACATTTCATAAACCACAACAGAGGTGGGTTTGAGACTGTCTAGGATTTCGATGGCAGGGGTGCCGATGTTGCCGACGAGATAGGCGTCTTCGCCGCCTGCGTCGAGCAGGGCTTTAATAAAGGAACAGGTGGTGCCTTTGCCTTTAGTCGCGGTGACGCCGATAATTGGGCAAGGGCAGTGGTCGAAAAAGTAGCGAGTCATGGTGGTTTCATTGTCGAGTTTCAGAGGTGGGATAGAGGGGCTGCGAAGAATTATATCATAGGACGAATAATTTTTGTTGGTAAATTCGGCAGGGGTGAGGTTCTCGAAAATGTCGAACTGAGCGTCTTTAAACTTAGTTTCAAAGTATTTTTTGGCGGCCTGACCTTCTTTGCCGTAGCCGAGTAGTGCGATGTTCATAGAGTAATTATAACATAAAGGCACGCTAGCGTAAAAGGCACGCGAACTTGTTCCTTTCGGACACGCTCAAGGCCGCTCGGCCAAGCTTACGGTCCTCAAGAAACAAGCTCGCGTGCCTCGTCGACGCTATGAGTTTCCATGAGTTTGGCGCGGAGTTCTTTGGCGCCGGGGAAATTATTAATATAAATCTTGAAAAAATGTTTCAAAGGTTCATAGGGGTGGGAGGTCCGCAACGGAGCGTTTTCGTCGCCTTCTCGCTCGCGCCCGTTTGCCTTCGGCAATTCGCGTCCCAAGGGGCGAGCGTTACGGGGCTCGCTTCGAAGATTGCTCCCGTTGTCGCAAATGCTCCTCAAACGCCCCACTGCGGACACACCTTGACGAATATCCTCGTTGTCGCAAATGCACTGAGAAGATCCGTTCGCATACTCTTCGAAGAGATCTAAATACAGTTTTAGAAGATCCAAAAGCTCCTCGCGGGTAGGTTCGTGATCGGTGAAGCAGAAGGGGTTTTCGAAAACGCCGCGGCCGATCATGAAGCCGTCGACTTCGGGGTGCTCAGCGTGGAGCGCGAGCGCGTGGGCGCGGTTTTTGATGTCGCCGTTGATGATAAGTTTGGTTTTGGGCGAAAGTTCGGAGCGTAAGTTGACAATTTCGGGAATTAGTTCGTAGTGGGCGGGGACTTTGGACATTTCTTTTTTAGTGCGCAGGTGAACGGTGAGAGCGGCGGGGCGTTCGCGAAGCAAAAACGAGAGCCAGTCGTGGTATTCCTCGGGGCAAGACCAGCCGAGCCGAGTTTTGACCGAAACTGGGAGGTTTGTCGCTTCGCGGGCATTTTTCAAACATTCGCGGGCGAGTTCGGGGGTTTTAATCATGGCTGCGCCGCCGCCGGCCTTGTTGACGTGTTTGTCGGGGCAACCAAAATTTAAATCCACACCGGCAAAGCCGAGATTTTCTAAAGCTCCGGCGAATTCAGCGAAATGGGCGGGGTTTTTACCCCAGATTTGGGCGATAATCGGGGCGTCGGTAGGGGCGAGCGCGACCCGTTCGAGAGCGTTAGCGCGACCTTTTTCAGAAGCGTAGCTCGAAACATTGGTAAATTCGGTGAAAAAGAGGTCGGGACGGCCGGCGTGGGCGATAACTTGACGAAAGACGACGTCGGTGACGCCTTCCATGGGTGCGAGGATTAAAAATGGTGTTCTAAGCTCATCCCAGATGTTCATTTATACATAATAACATTTTTGCGGGTTAAAGGGAAGAGGTATGGTTGAGCGGTAAGATATTGCCAAAATGTAAATAATATATTTAATATATGTATTATCTATGGGCGTTTTTGTAGAGATACTTTGCGGGAGTCTAGAGTATCAGCCTAAGTACATTAAAAATTAAGGAGGAGATGAATTATGGCTAAGTTCTCGCGCTACAATTTTTCTGTAGCAAACCCAGATGGCGGCTTCATCCTATTCGATAGTCTGACGAAAAACATCATTCTGATGACAGCCGAAGACGACGAATGGATAAAGGCCGTCGACCTAACGACCGTTGATGAGGAAGATGAGCGCTTCTCCACTCTACTAAATCTCAATTTTATAGTTGATGATGATTTTGACGAATTGGAGTATTATAAACTCGAGTGGAACAGAAGCTTGTATGCTTCCGGCATCTTGCGCCACACCATTATCCTGAATCTTGCATGTAATTGCGACTGTCCTTATGGTTTTGAAAACAAGAATGGCCAGCATATGACGATGGATACGGCACGAGCTTATTTAAAGTGGCTTGAGCCACAAGTAAAAGACATCAAGTACTTTTACATGACTTGGTTTGGCGGAGAACCTTTGCTGTCGAAAAAGATGATTGAGTTCATTACCGACGGCATTCTGAAATTGACAGAAAAGTACCACTTTGAGTATTCTGCCTGCGTTGTTACGAATGGAGTATTGGCTGACGAAAAATTCGTGTCCGATTGCGAGCGTTTACATATAGCAAATTTGCAGATTACGATTGATGGAAAAAGAGAGATCCACAACAAGTATCGCTTTTTAAAAGCGAACCATGGAGAAACCTTCGATACAATCTTGTCTAATCTGGCGAACTTCTGTACCAACGTTCATTCGGATACAGCATCCGTGCTGAGGGTAAACTTGACCGACGAAAATTACGCATCCATTCCGGAGCTGCTAGACGAAGTCCCTGAAGCAGTCAAGAATAATTGCGTCTTGTTGTTCAGGTGGGTTTATTCTCACAATGAAGGTCGTAGTCCTGGCGTAGAATTTTCTGCAAACAAAAAAGGATCGACGCCTTACAAGAATCTTGCACCATTGTATGAACTCGCCGCGTCAAAGGGTTTTACTACGAACTCTTTTGACGAAGGTTTAAGTTGTAATTTCTGCGAGTGTGATTTCGATCATGCCTTCCAGGTTAATTATGATGGCGACCTCTTTATGTGTACTCACAGCATGGATAAATCCGAAATTATTGGCAACATTCATGACGGGTTTGGTGCGCAACGTAACCTTTCTAGGTATGCGAGATTCATCAATGCCAATCCGTTCAACGACCAAGAATGTCTTGATTGCAAGATACTTCCACTCTGTAAAGGTGGCTGTCGCAAGGCACGCTATCTTGGGCGAAAGGTATGTTCTGATGTGAAGTACAGCCTTGAGTCCTATATTATCGAAAAAGCTAGGAAGGCTTTTATCGACGGTAACGATTAAAGAAAGGAGGGAGCAAAATGAAGGCAATTAAGCAGAATGTTAACCGCAAGTGCTTGGTTAACGGCAACGTTGTTAAGGATGAACGTTTGAGCAATGGTCAGTCTGTCACTAAGGCTATCGTGATGGGCGGCAGAGGCTGCTGTGGCGGCGCGTATGTTGAGCGAGCATAAGTAGCTTAAGACTAAATCATCTCGTCTTTAACACAAAAAAGAGTCGCCTTCGCGGGCGGCTCTTTTCCTTTTTTCCTAAATTCTTTTCAATAGCTTAATGGCTGCATTAAAGATTTTTTCATTGTTGCGTTCGAGAGGCTCTTTCGCTTCGCCATCTACCGTGTCCTCGCCGATTAAAAATTCGGTAAATTTAACATTTCGGTACTGAGCAAGGGCGAGCAAGGCAGACAGTTCCATATCGACACCAACGCAACCGCGTTCTTTCATTAATTTGACTTTGCCGAAAGTTTCACGATAGACGGCGTCGGTCGTCCAAATTTTACCTTCCAAAGTAGTAAAGCCCTCTTTATTGAAAAGCGTTCGTGTTATTTTTAGCGTTGTCTCATCTGCCTTGATTTCATCGGAATCTGGTAGATAATGATAGCTCGTGCCCTCTTCACGGTAAGCGGCGGTTGGCAAGACAATAGTGTTTTTGGCAATATTTTTATCTAGCCGCCCACAAGTGCCAAAAGCAACGAATTTTTCAATACCGCTAGCAATTAATAATTCCATGTCGCAAACACTGCCAGCTGAGCCCGTCGTGGGATAAACTAACAAGATTTTTTCCCCATCTACTTCAATGTAACGATAAGTGTCGAAAGTCCTACCAAAAGCATTCGTGACCGGAAAAGTTTCGAGGTCTTTATTCGGTAGGACGTAATCCTCCCAAATCTCATCATCAAAAACTAAGAGACACTTATTTGGTCCGTCAGCTAGCTTTAAATCGCACGGACTAAAAATCGTTTTTCGTTCAGGATCATACTTTATCATATTTTAATTATATCATATCCTTACGTCGATCAGTTTGCGTCTCGTCATTGGGGCGTCGAATTGATGTCTTTTTATGGTATAATGTGAACATGCAGGAATTAGAAAAGAGATTGGCGGGGCTTAAGGCTGAGTTTGGTGATTTGTATGCGAAAATGGGGATGGGCGAGAAGGCGGCGCGGGTGGCGGAGTTAGAAACAGAGGTGGCGGAGCCGGAAATTTGGAAAGACGTGAAAAAAGCGACCGAGAAAAATCAGGAGCTGGCGAAACTTTCGGGCGAAATTCAGCCGTGGGAACTGTTAAAAACGCAAATTGATGATCTTGGCGAGATGCTTGAAATTGCGGATGAGGAGTTAAAACCGGAACTTGAGGGGCAGATTTCGGCGATGGAGAATAGTTTGTTGGAACTTAAAAAGACGCTCCGGTTTAGGGGTGAATATGACGATAAAGACGCGATTTTACGGATTACTGCGGGTGCGGGCGGAACGGAGGCGATGGACTGGGCGGCGATGCTCGAGCGGATGTATCTTAGGTTTTGTGAGCGAAAAGGGTTTAAGGCGACTTTGCTCGAGCGCACGACGGGGGAGGAGGCGGGAATTAAAACAGCGGTGTATGAGATTTCAGGGGTAAATGCTTATGGCTTTTTGAAATCGGAGCACGGGGTGCATCGGTTGGTGCGGCTGTCGCCGTTTAATGCTAATAATTTGCGTCAGACTTCGTTTACGTTGGTTGAGGTGCTGCCAAAAATCACCGCCGAAACAGGGGTGGAAATTGACGAAAAAGACATTCGGGTGGACGTGTATCGGTCGGGCGGGCACGGCGGTCAGGGGGTGAATACGACCGATTCGGCGGTGCGGATTACACACTTGCCGACGAACACCGTGGTGGCGATTCAAAATGAGCGGAGTCAGATTCAGAATCGCGAAAAAGCGATGGAGATTTTGCGGGGAAAGTTGGTGCAGATGCAACTTGAACAGCACGCCGCGTCTTTGAATGAACTGCGGGCCGGGGAATCGGCGGGCTGGGGACAACAGATACGGAATTATGTGTTGCAACCGTATAAATTGGTGAAAGATACGCGGACGGGGTATGAGGAGACCGATCCGGAAGCGGTGCTAGATGGTAAAATCGAGGGGTTTATTGACAAATTTTTAGAGATGTAGATAAAAGGGGTTGGCAAGATAAAAGTTTTGTGCTATAATGGACGCAATAGCTAGATGAGAGGCAAGGTTCTCGGGGTTCTTAACACTCTACCGAGAAAACCGGCTTGGTAATCTAGTTTTAAGAGTGTAAAAAATAACGGAAAGGAATAGGATGCAAGTCATTCTCGGCACCAAAATTGGTATGACTCAGATCATCGGTGAAGATGGCGTTGTTACCCCGGTAACAATCCTCGAAGCTGGCCCTTGCACGGTGACTCAGATTAAAACTGTCGAAAGCGACGGTTATAACGCGGTGCAAGTTGGTTTTGGTCAGGGTCGGAATCTGAGCAAGTCGGTGGCTGGCCACGCGAAAAAGGCCGGCGAAAATAACAGTCCTAAGGTCCTGCGGGAGTTTCGTCTTGAGGCGATTCCGGAGGAAACTAAACTTGGGGATCAAATTACAGTGGAGAGTTTCAAACTCGGCGACAAGGTCACCGTGACTGGAACTTCGAAAGGTAAGGGATTCGCGGGGACGGTTAAACGACACAACTTTATCGAATCGCGCAACACGCACGGGTTTAAGGGGAATATCCGTCGGGTTGGGTCGATTGGTTCGATGTATCCGCAAAAAGTCTGGAAAGGCAAGAAAATGCCGGGCCGGATGGGGCACGATACTGTGACGGTCAAAAATTTGACCGTGGCTTATGTCGATGCGGCGAAAAATTTGATTGGACTAAAAGGCGCAGTGCCTGGTCCAAATAAAGGAATTGTAAGCTTGGAGGGAAAGGAGTAATATGGCAACTTTGAATAAAGATGTTTTCGGTCTCTCTGTAGAAAATCACGAATTGGTGAAATTGGCTTACGATGCATATCTTGCGAATTCGCGTTCTTCGCACGCTAAAACTTTGAAGCGAGGCGAAGTGCGAGGTGGTGGTAAGAAGCCGTGGAAGCAAAAAGGCACCGGTCGGGCGCGCTTTGGTTCGACCCGAAACCCGATTTGGCGACATGGTGGTGTGGCATTTGGGCGCACCGGCAACGAAAACTTTACTAAGAAAATCGCGAAAAGCGCGAAACTATTGGCTGTACGGCAGGCTCTGAGCATGAAAAATGCGGAAAAAGCTGTGGTAGTGCTGGAAAAAGAGGTGAAACTCACTGGCAAAACCAAAGACGCGGTGAAAGTTTTGCGAGATTTGAAACTCGAGGATAAAAACGTGCTCGCGGTGGTGGCGGAAAAAACGCCAGAAGTTTTGCGTTCGACCAACAACTTGCCGAATGTGAAATTAGTGCGTGCAACTTACCTCAATGTGTTTGACATTATGAACGCGGATGCGATCGTATTTTCGGAAAAGGCCTTGAAGGAAACTGAAAAATGGTTAATCGGAGAGGAGAAATAAGATGGCGGAAGTGGAATTAAAGAAAATGCTCGAACCGCGCGCAACAGAGAAAACTTACAATGAGCAAACCAAGCGAATTTATGTTTTTCCGGTAAAACGCGGAATGAGTAAACAACAAATCGCGAAACAAGTTGAAGATGAGTTTAACGTGAAGGTTGAAGAAGTCAAGACGCTAATTCGTAAGGGTAAGAAAACTCGGTTTAGCCGAGGCAAACACGCTTTCCCGGGGATTACTCATCGTCAAGATAAGAAATTCGCGTACGTGAAGCTTAAAGAAGGCAATTCGATTCGAGTGTTCGACGAACAGCCAGAAGTTAAAACTAACGAAACCAGCGCAAAGGAAGCCAAAGACGCCAAAGCGGACAAGGCGGACAAGAATGCAGGTAAGGAGAACAAATAATGGGAATTAAAGCATATCGCCCAACAACTCCGGCGCAACGCCAGAAAACGACCGAGGATTACGACCAAATCACGACTAAAAAGCCGATGAAGTCGCTCCTCGCAGCCAAAAAGCAACAGGCTGGGCGGAATAACAAGGGTCGGATTACGGTTCGACATCGTGGTGGTGGCGTCAAGCGTCATTATCGGATCATCACTTATAAATTGCCGGCAAATTTGACATTTACCGTAGAAGAAATTGAGTACGATCCGAATCGTAGCGCACGCATTGCGCGGGTAAAAGACGAAAATAATGTCTATTATTACGTTATCGCCGATACAAAAATGACCAAGGGAACGACTTTCAAGACTGGCGCGGAAATCGAGGTGGAAACTTCGAATCGCATGCCACTTGAAAACATTCCGGTTGGTACTTTTGTATATGGAATTGAATTGAAACCTGGCAAAGGTGCACAAATGGTGCGTGCGGCGGGTGCTTCGGCACAGTTAATGGCCAAAGAAGGCGCGTATGCGACTCTCAAAATGCCATCTGGCGAAGTCCGCAAGGTGTTAGTGAAGTGCGAAGCGTCAATCGGGACAGTTTCAAACGTGCAACACCAAAATGTGAAGATTGGTTCGGCAGGACGCCGACGCCGGAAGGGTATTCGCCCGACGGTACGTGGTGTCGTGATGAACGCGACGGATCACCCGCACGGTGGTGGTGATGGTGGTCGGCACGGTTCGGGCAAAGCGCCACGCACTCCATGGGGTCAGTTGACGCTGGGCTATCGAACCCGTCATAATAAGAAAACTAATAAAATGATCGTGCGCAGTCGCCACGAAGGAAAGAGGAAGTAATGTCTAGGAGTCTGAAGAAAGGTCTATTCGTAGACTACAAACTCGCAAAGAAAGTGGCTGCTCTCTCCAGCGAAGACCGCACCGTGATTAAAACTTGGGCGCGCAGCTCGACGATTTCTCCGGAAATGGTTGGGCGAACGATTGCTGTACATAATGGCAAAGTTCACGTTCCAGTTTATATCTCGGAAAATATGGTTGGTCATAAGCTCGGGGAGTTTGCGCCAACGCGTAAATTCCGCCGCCATGGTGGTAAAAAAGCCGCTGAGGCTGCGAAAGGAAAGGGTTAAAAATGGCTGAAACGTATTTTGCACACGCATATGCGAAGGGCATCGACAATCAACCACGCAAAACGAACATCGTGGCGGGGTTGGTGCGAGACCGATATGTGGCGGACGCAGTAGTGATTTTGGAACACACCCCACGCCGAGCTGCGCGAGCAGTTTTAAAGGCGGTGGAATCTGCCAATGCTAATTTGTTAAATAACTCGGGGAAGTCGATCGACCCGAAAACTGTGCGAATTTCGCGAATTTTCGTGACTAGTGGAACGAGGATGCGCCGATATAAGCCAGCTTCGCGTGGTCGGGCGCTGCCTTACGAGATTATTAGTAGTAATATATTCGTCGAGGTCGCCGGCGAAGAGAAAGTAAAAAAGACCGCTGAGCCGAAGGAATCGGCAAAAGCGGACGCGAAGGAGAAAAAGTAATATGGGTCAAAAGGTTAATCCCATCTCTTACCGCCTTCAGCTAAGCCGAAACTGGTCTTCGAAGTGGTTTACCCGCAAAGAAAACTTCCGGTTTTGGCTAGTGGAAGACGACAAAATTCGCAAAGTGATCGAAGAGCGATTTAAATCGCGGCCGACGATTGCGCGAATTGACATTGAACGCTCCGCGAACTTGACGACGATTACGATTGCTACCGCGAAGGCGGGTGCCGTAATCGGCAAGCAAGGTTCGGGCATCAATGAGCTCAAAAAACAACTCGAAAAGATCGTGGACGGTCCGATTCGAATTAATGTCGAAGAAGTGAAAAAGCCAGAGCTGAACGCGAAATTGGTTGCGGAAAATATCGGTTTTCAACTCGGTAAGCGAATGAATTTCCGCCGAGCGGTGAAGATGGCGCTTCAATCATCGATGAACGCTGGCGCGAAGGGGGTGCGTATCGAGGTCGCTGGACGATTGAACGGCGCAGAGATGTCGCGACGCGAGAAATTCATCGAAGGTTCGGTGCCTTTGCATACTTTGCGCGCGGATATTGACTTTTATTGTCATCATGCGCCAACAATTGCAGGTATCGTAGGAGTAAAAGTTTGGATTTATAAGGGGGAGAAATAAGATGGCACTGTTAATTCCGAAAAAAGTTCCGCATCGCAAGGTGCGCAAGGGTAAAAACGGGGGCGTCGCAACGCGATGCAATACGGTGGCGTTTGGTGATTATGGGCTAATGTCGCTCGATAACGAGCGTGTAACCTCTCGCCAAATCGAGGCCGCTCGTCAGGCAATTACCCGCTATGTTAAGCGTGGTGGTAAAATCTGGATTCGCATTTTCCCGCATACACCGGTTTCGAAGAAACCTTTGGACGTGAAAATGGGTTCGGGTAAAGGTGAACCGCAATTCTACGTCGCAAAGGTGAAAGCTGGAACGGTGATGTTTGAAATCGCGGACGTGCCGGAAGATAAGGCGAAGGAAGCTTTAAGGCTCGCTTCACACAAATTGCCGGTGAAATGTAAAATAATTAAGAAAGAGGAGTTCTAAGATGGCACACACTCTGATAGGGATAGTGACCTCCGATAAGCGTGATAAGACCATTACCGTCTCGATTGTAAGTCGAGAAACTCATCCGCTTTACCGGAAACAATACACGAAAACGCGGAAATATACCGCGCATGATGCCAAAAATGAAGCCAAAGTTGGCGATCGGGTTCAAATCGCGATGTCGCGACCGATTTCGAAGACCAAGGCTTACACTTTGGTGAAAGTAATTGAAAAAGCACGAGGCACGGTTGAGTTGAAGGAAGAGGTGAATGTCGCGGAAATTGGGGAGGATAAATAATGATACAGCAAGAAACTAGATTAAAAGTTGCGGATAACTCTGGCGCGAAGGAACTCGGGGTAATCCGAGTGCTCGGCGGGACGCGGGCGCGCTATGCGCGGGTCGGCGATATCGTGACTTGCTCCGTAAAAGAAGCAACTCCGAACGGCAACGTGAAGAAAAAGGCGATTGTCCGAGCAGTAATCGTGCGTACCCGGCAACCGATTCGCCGTCCAGATGGTTCGACGATTCGTTTCGACGAAAACGCGGCGGTGATTGTGAACGACGACAAAACGCCTAAGGGGACGCGTGTGTTCGGGCCGATTCCACGGGAACTACGCGACAAAGGGTTTATGAAGATTATTAGCTTAGCACCGGAGGTACTCTAAAATGGCACAGAATTTGAAAGTAAACGACAAGGTGCGCGTAATTGCCGGCGATAACAAAGGTAAGGAAGCGAAAATCGTCAAAATCGACAAAGAAAACGGTAAAGCCATGCTCGAGGGGCTAAAAGTGGTCGAACGACACTTGAAAAAGACCCAATTCAACCCAGCGGGTGGCAAAAAAACCGTGCATCTTGGCATCGATTTGTCGAATTTGAAATTGGTGGAAAGCGCAAAATTCGTGAAAGCCGACAAAAAGAAAGCTGACACGAAGAAAGGCGCGGACAAAACCGCAAAGAAAGGAGCTAAATAATGGCGGAAAAGAAAACGGCTGCCGCGAAAACGGCACAACCACGCTTGAAAGCTCTCTATAATAACGAGTTAAAGGCTAAACTAAAAGAAGAACTTGGTTTGTCTAATATTAACCAAGTGCCGGAGCTCGTGAAAGTAGTAGTTTCGTCGGGCGTGGGTAAAAAACGCGAAGATAAGCGTTTTACCGAGACGGTGGAGCTAACCTTAAATAAAATTACAGGTCAAGCGCCGACGTCGCGGCTCGCGAAAAAGTCGATTGCGACGTTTAAGATTCGGAAAGGCATGGGTGCGCCGGTTGGCTATCTCGTAACCCTTCGCAACGACAAAATGTATGAGTTTGTCGATCGGTTGATTAATATCGCTTTGCCACACGTGCGTGATTTTCACGGCGTGGCGAAGAAGTTCGACAAGCAGGGGAATTATAATTTAGGTATCAAAGAGCAGACGGTGTTCCCGGAGATTACGTTTGAGGACGCTTCGGTGTTGCACGGGCTCGAAGTTACGTTTATTATTAAAAATGGCTCAAAGGAAGGAAGTCTAAAATTGTTAGAACACTTCGGAATGCCGTTTGAGAAGGAGGCAAAGTAAGATGGCGAAAAAATCTGCAGTGCTTCGTGATGAAAAACGGCAAAAAATGTATAAAAAATACCAAGCCAAGCGAGCGGAACTCAAAGCCGCGGGTGATTTGGACGGACTCCAAAAGTTGCCACGCAACTCTTCGCCGACTCGGCTAAAAAACCGCGATATGCTCGACGGGCGACCGCGCGGGTATATGCGCCGATTTGGGCTGTCACGTATTAATTTCCGGGAAAAAGCAAGCAAAGGCGAAATTCCGGGCGTAACAAAGAGTAGTTGGTAGGAGAAAGGAGAGATATGTCATTACAATCTACAGATCAAATCGCTGACCTTCTGACGCGGATTCGTAACGCGGTGATGGTCGGGAAAAATGAAATTCTCGTGCCGACTTCGAAGCTCAAAGTAGGCGTGGTAGAAGTTCTAGCGAAAAATGGTTATGTTTCGGGTTATGAAGTGGTCGAGGGCAGTCCGCGGGGCATGCTCAAGGTCGTGATTAACGAGCCAGGAACGAACGCCAAAATCAACGAGATTACCAAAGTCTCGAAGCCGGGCCGACGGGTCTATTCGGCGGCGGACGAATTGCCAACGGTGAAATCCGGGCGGGGAATGGTGATTGTGTCGACCTCGAAAGGTCTGATGACCGGACGCGAAGCCAAGAAAAACCGATTAGGTGGTGAAATCTTGGTGAAGGTGTGGTAAAATAGATTTCAGAACTGCTGGGTAGCAGTTCCCGGAACGCAAAAAAACAACTCCATGGGAAACTGTGGGGTTGTTTTTGTGCGATATTCCTTTGAATAATGTGTGAAATTACACATTATTCCTTCGAAAAAAGTGTAAAATCCCACGTTTTTCCTTCGAAAAATATGTATAACCTCTTGAAAAAGTAAAAGCGAAAAGGTGGCTTAAAGAAAGCTTAAAAATGCTTGACTTTTTCGCGGGGGGGGGTAAAATATAAGTATAAAGAGTAAACAGGAGGATGTTTAATGGCTAAACATAAATTAAGCTATGCTTTGCCGGCAGCGGTAATGGCGATGGGTGCGTTCGCGGCGATGCCAACGGCGGTGATGGCGGGGACGTCGGTTGAGCATTTAACAAGCGATCTGTCTTTGACCGAGAGCGTTGCTAAGTGCTACATAGTAGATGCGAAGAGTACGGTGACGATTGACCTTAACGGGTTCGATATTACCTGTGCTGATGGTAGCGCAATCGCGGTTGAAAAAGACGCAACGGCGACGATCAAGGGGTCTGGGAATGTTATTTCGAAAACTGGCGGAGCAGCGGTCTTCAATAAAGGTGGGAACGTAACAATTAAAAGCGGGACATATCAGGCGAACAACTGGTATACGGTTAAAAACTTGGGTACGATGACTATCGAAGACGGCGTATTCGATGGAGTAGAGCATGAGGCTGATTCTTCGTTGATTGTGAATGGCTGGGCTAACGGCAAAGGCTCTAGCGTAAACGATAAGGGTGTTACCCATGAAGAAGGCGCAATTGCTACGATGACTATTGAAAATGGAAAGTTTAACCAGTATAACACGACAAGTACGATTAAAAGCGACGATTATTCAAAGACCTATATTAATGGTGGTACTTTTGTAAGTAGCGAAAAAGGTAAATATTTGGTTCAAGCATCAGGGGCTGTGGAGATTAATGGCGGTGAGTTTACCGGCAAGTCTGAAAATTCTAGTTTAGTTTGGTTCAACGCTACTGGCGAAGAGGGGTACACGCCAGGGACAGCAAAAATCACCAATGCTAAGTCTAATACTAAATATCTTGTCGAAAATAACGATGGCGCAGCAACGCTAGAAGTTACTGGTGGTACATTCGAAGGGCTTACTGGGATTGTAAACCCGAGAGGTGCAGCTGCGGATACGTTTAGTGGCGAAGGCATTTCTGGCGGGAGCTTTAATATTAAGCCAGAAGCGCTAATCGCGAAAGGCTATGAGTTCGACGATGAAACTAAGGAAGTTGTTTCTGAGACGATTGATTACAAGGGCGAAACCGAGAGGTCGGATACGACGAAGGCCAAGCAAGACGAGACTCCGGTTGAAGGTTCGGTGCAGTTTATTGGTGATGCGGAAATTGACCGCAAGGGCTATTTCCTAATTTTAGACCACGGGACGGATGGCTTGACGCCAAAAGAAGCTAGCGATACACACCTAGAAGGGGCCTATGATTTGAACATGTACGGCCGCGACGGCAATATTGTGTCGGTAGAAGGTGTCGAAATGAGAGTTCAAATCGTTTTGACCGAAGACCAATATAATAAATTGAAAGAATATGATGCGGTAAAGGCAGTTTACTTTAATGAAGACGGCATCGAAGAGGGGGACCGAATTGATGCGAGCTTGTGGACTGAAGGTAGAATGTACTTTGTTGAATTCACGGTAACTCACTTCTCGACCTATGGATTGGTTGGAATGAATGCTGAAATCGAGCCGGATACGGATGAAACTGATGACACGGCAACCACGCCAGAAACTGGTACGGTAACTGCGGCGGGTGCGTCAGCGACGAATGCAGGTATCCTCGCGGTGGCGACAGCGGCGGCGATGTCGGTAATTGCCGGAATCGTAGCGTTTATTAAGAGAAAATAAACACTGCTAAAATCCAAAAAGACCCGCCAGGGCGGGTCTTTTTGGTAGGGGGTTGTATTTTGTTAAAAACTGTGCTAACAATATGCGCAGGTTGTTCTTTGGGATTAGTGAGCGAAAATCCATGAACTGCTCTCGGTTCGTGGGCGGAGAGAGGCTCACTAAACGGCGTTCTAGGCGTTAAAGTCGCCTCAGAAAGGAATAATGGCACAGATTGCTCTGTTAATCATTAATCGCAATAAACGAGATGATGAACCAAAGAAAAATTCTGCTAAGTAAGGAAACTTAGCAGAACACAACCATTAAAGAAGTTTTCCTAGAGGGCTTCTTTAATTTAATTATATCAAAAAATATTTTTTTGTAAACCCTAAGAAGTTTGCATTTTTAGGGGAAGTGTGCTATAATGGTAGGGATATATTAACTTTTAAGAGGAAAAGATATGAGTCGTATCGGAAAACAGCCCATCGAAATTCCGGCGGGAGTGACAATTACGGTCGGCGAGAGTGTAATCACTGTCGCGGGCCCGAAGGGGTCGCTCAATGTCCCGGTGCAGCCAAAAACTAAGGTTGCGATCGATGGCAATACGGCGACGGTCACCCGCGAGGATGACGAGCCGAAATCTCGAGCTTGGCACGGCTTGCAACGCGCGCTTTTAAACAACGCGGTTGTTGGCGTAACCAAGGGATTCGAGAAAAAATTAGAAATTAACGGGGTCGGTTTTCGACTTTCTGGCGGTCCGCAGGAAATCGAAATGGCTCTCGGATTTTCGCATCCGGTGAAATACAAAGCACCGGAAGGCGTAACGCTAACCACGAACAAAATGGAAATCACCGTTTCGGGGATTGACAAACAAAAAGTGGGGCAGGTGGCAGCCGAAATCCGAGCCTTGAAGAAACCGGAACCATACAAAGGTAAAGGTATTAAATATGCCGACGAAGTGATCCTTCGTAAGGCAGGAAAGGCGGGTAAATAATGAATAAGGTGTTTAGAGCGAAACGAACGCGCGCCAAAATCCACGGCACAGCCGAACAACCGCGCCTTTCGGTGGTGATTTCGAACAAACACATCATCGCGCAGGTGATTGATGACGATAAGGGTGTTACTTTGGCTTATGCCACGACGGTCGGGGCGAACGCTAAGGGGTCGATGACTGAAAAAGCGGCGCTAGTGGGTGCCGAAATCGCAAAAAAGGCGAAAGCGAAAAAAGTTTCGCAAGTAGTGTTCGATCGGGGGTCTAAATTATACGCGGGGCGGATGTCGGCGTTAGCGGACGCGGCTCGCAAAGAAGGATTGGAGTTTTAACATGCCAGAAAATGAGAAAAAAGCCCCAAAGGTGATTAACAAATCTGGTACGCTTAAAATGGACGACCAGACGGCGGCGACCAAGCAGACGCGCGACATCGCGGGTCGGAAAATGGAGCGCAAAAACCGTCGGGACCGCGTGCGTGCCGAAGCGGGGCCGAAAGAATTTGAAGAAATTACTATCGCGGTGGACCGCGTGAGCCGGACCGTGGCGGGCGGGCGCCGGATGCGGTTTAAGGCGTTGGTCGCGATCGGAAACCGCAAAAACAAAGTCGGCGTCGGCGTGGCCAAGGGTAACGACGTAACGACGGCGGTGGCGAAAGCAACTTCGAAGGCGAAAAAGTCGATGGTGACGTTTAATATGGACGGCGAGACGATTTGTCACGAAGTGCGCACTAAAGAAACTGGGGCGGATGTGTTGATGAAACCGGCGGCGCCAGGTACTGGGATTATCGCTGGTGGCACCGTGCGAGCGATTATGGGGCTGACTGGGGTGAAAAACCTGATTTCGAAGTCTCTGGGTTCGACCAACAAGGTCAACATTGCTTACGCTGTGATTGAAGGCTTGCGCCAACAGACTCCGCGCCAAGAATGGACAGGCGTGAAAACCGCGAAAAAGGCGGAAAAAACGACCGCAAAGACGGAAAAAGTAGTTGCTGAGCCAGCAAAAACGGCAGAAAAAGCTGAAAAAGCAGAAAAAGCGACTGCGAAAGCTGAAAAAGCGGAAAAAACCGTGAAAAAGTCCGCCAAGAAGGAGGATAAGTAATGAAATACAATGATTTGGTGGTAGAAAAGAACGCGCGACCGAGCCGCAAAGGTCGGGGCATCTCGGCGGGGCAGGGCAAAACTGCTGGTCGTGGTACCAAGGGTCAAAAAGCCCGAACTGGTCATCGCAAGATGCCGGCTGGGTTTATGGGCGGTCAGCGCGCGATTATGCAAGCTGTGCCGAAGCTGAAAGGCTTTAAGTCGATTCACCCGAAGGCGGAAGTGGTCTATACTGACCGGTTGAATGAGCTGTCGGGGAAGGTTGATAATTTTGCGCTCGCAGAAGCAGCGATGATCTCTTCGCCGTTTGTGAAGGTGAAAGTCATTTTGCGTGGCGAAATCACCAACAAAATCGACCTCGAAACGCAATTTGCGTCGAAAACTGCAGTCGAAGCGATCAAAAAAGCTGGGGGGAGCTTTAAGAAAGTTGCGGTGTTGCAGCGGCAAAAGACTACTGAAAATAAGGAAAAATAAAAAGTAGCTTTTGAAAGCCCCTTCGGGGGCTTTTTTGTGGTATAATTAGTCCCATGGATGAGAAGGAGTTAAAAACAAGCCCGAAACAACGGTTTTTTATTATTTTGATAGCGGTTTTGATGGTGGGGTCGATTATCGCGAGTTATGCGGCGATTGTGATTGCGGGGTCGAACGGGTCGGCGACAACGACGAGTAGCAGTATTGACGAGGCGAAAGTCGCGGAGCTGAAAGCCGATTATGACGAAAAACAGGCCGAATTCGAGGAGCTGGCGCAGGACGATTTTGCGGAATTTATCAAATATAAGTCGGAAATTACGGCCTATAACGAGTCGGCGGCGAATACGGGCGGGGTGACGACGAAAGATTTGAAGGTCGGCACGGGGCGCGAAATCGGAGAAGACGACGAGGATTATTTGGCGTATTATGTGGGGTGGTGTGCGGACGAGACGGTGTTTGATTCGTCGTTTGATGACGCGACTAACCCGACGGCATTCACGAAGATTTTGGACGCGTCGCTCGGGATGATTGAGGGCTGGACGCTGGGGGTTACAGGGATGAAAATCGGGGGCGTGCGGGTGATTACGGTGCCGGGGGAGCTGGCATATGGCGACACGATGGAGATTTGTGGCGGGACGAACAAACCGCTGAAATTTATGATTATGACCCGGGAAAACGAGGGCGAATTAGCTGACCTCGCCTCGGCGCTAGATACAGCGTATCTGAAGTATCAGTATTACGCGGCGTATGGGATAGAGTATTAACCGATCGGCGAAATGATGTAGTAGGGGGGCGCTCGGCTAGGCGAATTGGGTAGAAATTGCTCGGCTAGGCGAACTGGGGCGGGAGACGGGAAAATACGGGATTTTATGTTCTACCTATTGACTTTTTAAGTCGCTTGTGGTATAATGGGGGTATAGACTGATCAACGGGCGGGGCAACAAGGAAAAGTCTCGCATCACTCATAGAAAGGGAGGACAAAAATATGAGTGGATTTTACCACGAATTTACACCACAAGTGTGGTGCCACGTTTACCCATATGTTGCTATCGTGACTGCGATAGTAATGATAGTACTGGGTGCCAGACAGCATAGGCTGGTCTGGAGCAACAAAAAGTGGCGCTGGCGAATCTGTCAGCGTTATGGAGAGGAAATGCATGTAACGGTTGCGGCGATCGCAACTTTTATCATCATAGTTCTTGTATTCCTGGAATCGTCTGACGGAATTAATCAGATGATTCTAAACGACGTCGGGCCTTATGAAGATCCGACGATAAGGACTGCGGTCCTCGGGGGGTTGCTCCCGTTAGTTATGCTGGCTGTTGGAAGTATATTCTTCTATTGTTTAGCTTTTGCTACTGAGGCGATCGTCTTTAGGCGATTAGTGCTAAAACGGCAGGAGTTGAATAAAAAGGAAATCGTTCCTGAATATGCTAATTCGCAGAAATGCGGAATGCGCACATGGGAACAACACTTCCGAAAGTAAAATATGTCCCTGGGCTACACAGCCCGGGGATTTTTCTTGCACAAAATAAAAAGGTTGTGGTATAATGGGGATATGAAAAGGCATATACGGAAAGTTTTCGGGGGGGTGATGATGCTGGGGGTGGCAGGCTTGGGGGTGATTAGTGGTGGTAATGGGGCGAGTGCGCTGACTTATGAGTCGAGCGTGGGGCTGAATTTTGAGATAAACGAGTCGATTACGGTGACGGTGCCGACTGGGGGGCTAGTGATTAATAACTTAGTGCCAGGGACAGTGGCGGATAGTAATGTAATTTCTGTGAATGTGAAATGTAATAGCGGCAACGGATACACTTTGAACGCGACGGTGGGTAGTAGTACATATAACACACGGAATTTGGTTCACGAAGATTCGTCGGTGAGCTCTGCATTTGCTAGCGTAGATTACGGGGCTAGTCTCTCGGCGCTGACCACGGCAAAAACTTGGGGATTCGCGGCTTCGACCAATGGAACGACCTGGACGACCTATAGTGGGCTGCCGTTATATTCGGACACTACCAAAGTAACCACACTTAAAAAGACGACGAGCGGGCCGACGGCGACATCCGGCGATGCGACAAGCTTTAAAATTGCGGCGTATGCGGCGGCGGCGATGCCGCTTGGCGAATATAATAACGTGATTAATTTTACGGCGGTGGCGAACGAGGCGCCGGTAAAATACATGCAAAGCGTGGCGTCGTGGGGGAGTTCTGTGAGCCAGGGGCAGGTAGTACAGGCGACGGATTCGCGGGATGGTAAGACCTATTACGTGGCGCGGCTGGCGGATGGGAAGCTCTGGATGACACAGAATTTGGACTTAGATTTAAGCGCATCAAAGACCTATACTTCGGCGGATACGGATATTACAGCGAATTGGACGCCGAACGCGAGTACTTATACCACGGGGACGACGACTTGGAAATACTCATATACGACGCCGGAGTCATATGACCCTGGGGATCTATGCTGGGATGGCGTGATTGACCCTTCTTGGGAGAAAACTTTGAGTGACCACACGATAAATTGTTCTAAAGACGGAGCTAATCAGCATTATCATGTAGGAAATTATTATAACTGGACCGCGGCGGTGGCTATGAACGATTCAAGTTCATATACTACGCAAAATACGGACGTCAATCAGTCTATTTGTCCGGCGGGGTGGACCCTGCCAAAGGGCGGGACGACGCTGACTGACTCGGGTTCATTCATCTACATGATTAATCAGACTGGTTTCACTGCGGGAACTAGCGGCACCATTCATCAGGGCCCAGGCTTCTTCGTGTATGGTGGGAACTGGTACGGTTCGTCGGGCAGCGTTGGGAGCGACGGGGACTTCTGGTCGTCAGTGGTGTCCGATTCGACCTACGCGTACGTATTGAACTTCGATGCGGGTAGCCTTTTGTACCCCCAGCGCGGCGGCAATCGCGGCTTCGGGGACTCCGTGCGGTGCGTCGCGCGCTAGGGCGCGCGCCGCGTGGCTACCCTGGCCGTTTCCTCTTTCGGGGTTTTGCCCTCCCGTCCTTCCGGAAATCAAAATGAATTCCCGTCAGGAAGCAAAGAAGATAAACTGTCTGGTTGTAGTGCTAGGAAGCAAATGGTATAATGAAAAAAGCGGGTAATCCCGCGTAGCTCTAAGGTGGATCCGAGGCAAAGTTCACTCCGACCTTTGTGGCTATCATGGAAGGACAAAGAGTATACCTGGTGCGCTAGGTTTCATACTGTTCCGTCCTACGCTCTACGGAGCGTAGTGAGGTTTAAAATACTCTTCTTGAGACTGTCATTGTGGCTTCTTCGTGTATGGTGGGAACTGGAACGGTTCGTCGAACAACGTTGGCAACAACGGGTTCTACTGGTCGTCAGTGGTGAGCAATTCGAACAACGCGTACGAATTAAACTTCAATGCGAATAGCAGTTTGAACCCCCAGAACAACGACAACCGCAACAACGGGAACTCCGTGCGGTGCGTCGCGCGCTAGGGCGCGCGCCGCGTGGCTACCCTGGCCGTTTCCTCTTTCGGGGTTTTGCCCTCCCGGACTTCCAGGAAAGGTGGACTTTAAAGTCCACCTTTTTCATGAATGGCACCCAGAGAGGCAGGCAAGTGGGGGTCCGACGGAGAAAAGACTAATAGGTTGGGATGTTGAATTGGTAAGCGAGCAAGGGGTTAAGACCGCTTATTTTTGGGGTAAGGGTAGTCCCAGCCGAGGTTTTCCCAAAGTTTGTGAATTAGTTTGTAGCTATTGTAGTGTGAGAGGTGACCGTCGTAAGAAGTGAGGCTTTCTAGCTTACCTTTGCCGGTGGTGGCGATTTTGTAGGCGGCGGTGGCGAGGTTATGTGCGATACGCTGACCCGGAACGATATGGTCGTAAAAAACTTTAGCGCCGAGGAAGTCTACGCCCTGTTCGATAGGAGTTTCGGACTGCTTTTTGGGGTGAAGAACGAGTCTAAGAGAGTCAATTTTGCGTTCGATAAGGGGCATATCTTCGCTAAGAAGGCGGGGTAAATCGTCGGTGGTGACGACTATGAAGAAATCGTCGACATAGCGACCGTAATTGCGGAGTTTGCGGTCGATAACGACGAAACGGTCGAGCTGGTCGAGATAGATGTTGGAAAGTTCTTGGGAAGTGTAGTTGCCGATGACTAACCCGCGACCCTTAGGCTGATGAAAAAGTGATTTATCGGCGGGGAGGTCGTCCCAGTCGCTTTTGCGTCCGCGGATGGTGACGCCTTCGGTGGGGTCGTCAAAAATGACTTCGTGCCATAAAAACTTAAGTGTACGGTAAAGTTCGCCGCCGTCCGGAAATTGGCGTTTTAAGCCCCAGAGCACGCGCTCGTAGAGCTTTTGGTGGTTGAGGCTCATAAAATAGCCCTTAAGATCTCGTTTAACGACGTAGGTCGGGATAGTGCCGTCGTGGCTGACGCGACGCATTTTGCGTTGCAAATCTTTAATGCCATAGAGCGTGCCCTTGCCTTTGCGACAGGAGTAGGAACAAGGCAATAGACGTGGGCCCCACCACTGTTCGGCGTATTTGACCAGAAAGCGATGGACAATGCGGTCGACAAACGAGGCGGCAATGATTTCGCGAGTGACCGGATCGTGGATAATAAAAGCGACGCCACGGCTCGGGTGGTAGGCGCGGGCGATAATTGTGTCGCGCAGGCGCACTAGGTTTTCGAGATCGGCGAGCTCGAAATTATGCTCGTTCTGAGTTTTGCGCTTGCCGCCGACGCGAGTTTTATAATAGGCTTCGAAAAGTTCTTGAAGTAAAAAGTCTTGAAAATTGGTTTGGTAGTTCATGGGACTCCTTGTTTAGTTAGTAGTAGTGGTTTTTTGTTGCGTTTTTTATGGGTTTTTATGGTTTTCGCTGTGATTTTTATGAGTTTTATGGATTTTAGGGTTTTGTGGGATTTTTAGGGTTTTATGGGTTTTTGGATTCGCGATCGAGAATGTCTTTGATTTTGGTGATGATGTCGGCGACACGGGCGGAAGTTTTGGGTTGCCAGAGTTTGAGATCGGTCAAAAGTTTGACTTGGTATTTGATAAAAGTGAGGTCGGATTTGAGGTTTTTGAAACAATTTACGCGGTTGATGTGTCCGTTGGTGAGGTCGAAATAAGTGCAAGTCATTTTGTTGGCGGTATCCGTGAGGGTCTTGCCAAAAGTGTCGCGATCGAATTGGCTGGGCAGGGTGCGGGAGTTTTCGTAGATGATTTTTAATAATTCCTCGAGCTGGAGAAAAAGGACCGGGATGATGTTGTCGACCATGACAAGTTGGTTGAAATGACGGAGGCTTTGGTTTTGCTGGTCCTGCATGTCGGCGAGTTGAGCCTCGGTGAAAGTCCAGGGGAGTTTGAACAGGATAAAATCGTCGGGGTTATGGCGGGGGCGAAGCCGTTTAATGCCCAAGGTTTTTAGAATTTCGGCGAGTTTTTCGGGCTCGCGCACCGAAACGATGCCTTCGGCGGATTTGTAGGCGTAGTCGCCGTCGGTGGTGAGATTGGCGGTGAGATTTAGTTTTGGCGCTATGTTTAAAGCGTAAAACAGGGCGGAATGGCCGATAAGTTTGTGAAAATCATTGGTGGATTTTAAAAGGACGAGGTAGTTGAAGTTAGTTTTTTCGAATTCGGTGAGGAATTTTTTGTTGTCGCTGTAGGCTTTGTTTCGTTCACTTTTTAGACGTTTTAATTCGGAATTGCCAGCTTTGGTTTTGGTGTTTTTGAAATTTTTGACCGCTTCGTCGGTGGCGGTGAAAGCGGAAGTAGATTTTGACATAGAAAACTCCTTGTTGTTAATGTCTAAGCTTATTATAGTCGCTTTTTACGGTTGAAAAGTTGGGGGAGGTGTGATATAAGAGGAGCATGGATAAAACTTTTTTCTTTTATGATTTGGAAACGTCGGGGCTGAAGGCGCGGGAGGACCGGATTATGCAGTTTGCGGGGCAGCGGACCAGCCTAGATTTAGAGCCGATCGGCGAGCCGGTGAATATTTTAGTGAAGATGACGGACGATGCGTTGCCGTCACCAAAGGCGATTATGGTGACGAAAATTACGCCGCAAAAAACTCTCGAGGAGGGTATTTCGGAAGCGGAGTTTTGTCGGCTGGTGACGGATGAGATTTTTACGCCGGGGACCTGTGCGGTGGGGTATAATACGGTGCGGTTTGATGATGAGTTTATGCGGGCGACGTTTTGGCGGAATTTTTATGAGCCGTATGAGTTCGAGTGGAAAGACGAGCGGTCGCGGTGGGATATGCTGGACGTGGTGCGACTGGTTAGGGCGCTTAGGCCAGAGGGGATTACTTGGCCGTTTCGGGAAGATGGCGCACCGACGAACCGGTTGGAACTTTTGACCAAGGAAAACGGCTTGTCGCATGAGCACGCGCACGACGCGTTGTCGGACGTGTATGCGACGATTGCGGTGGCGAAATTAATTCGGGAAAAACAGCCGAAAATGTTTGAGTATTTGTTTAAGATGCGCGGGAAGCGGGACGTGGCGAAGCTGGTGAGTTTGACTGACCCGAAGCCGTTCGTGTATGCGAGCGGGCGATATTCGAATGAATTCAATAAGACGACGGTGGCGTTTCCGCTGACGGCGGGGCGAAATGGGAATGTGGTGGTGTTTGATCTGAGGTTTGACCCGGAAGAGGTCTCATCTGAAGATTTGTTCCCGATTGTAAAAGAATTGTGCCTGAATAAGTGCCCGGCGGTGGCGCCGGTGTCGGTGCTGGAGGCGAAGGGCGAGGACGGGATTAGTGGATGGGAGCGGATTGGGTTGACGCGGGAAAAAGTGGAAGAAAATTTGCGGAAATTGGTGGCGCGTCCGGAATTTGCGGAGCAGGTGCGGAGCGAGCTGGAAAATCGGCCGGAGTTTGCGCCGGCGGAGGAGCCGGAGGGGGCGCTATATGACGGGTTTTTGAATGATGCGGATCGAGTGAAAGTTGCGGCGGTGCGGGCGGCGTCGGCGACAATTGATGCGGGTGGCGCAAAAGTTGACGCGGCGGCGAAACTGGCGGATTTTCATCCGGAATTTGCCGACCCGAGGCTGCCGGAATTATTATTGCACTATAAGGGTCGGAATTTTCCAGAAAGTTTGTCCGAGGCGGAGATGGAAAAGTGGGAAAGCTATCGCCGGGCAAGACTGGAGCGCCAGGCGCCGAAGTTTTTGGAGGAACTTGCCGAAATCGAGGACGATTTTATTAAAGAAGAGTTGATGCTGTATTTTCAGTCGCTAGGCGAGGCGGAATATTAAATAATTAAAAGGGCTTGATGGTGGTCTTTTTGACCAAAAATCGTAATTTTGAGTCAAAAAACGCAATTTTTGGCTGATTTTTAGGTAAAAATTAGAATTTGACAGACGAAATGGCTTGTTTTAAGGAATTAATGGACTTTTGCAGGGCGATACCTTCTTGTTCGGAAAGGTTTAAATCGAGACGACGAATGACGCCGTTTCTGCCCACGATAGACGGATAGCCAAAACAGACACCAGAAAATGGGTCGAGCGAAGAAACCGACAAAACTCGGCGTTCGTCATTAAAAATACAGTTTAAGATACTGGCGACACAAGTCGCGATGCCGTAATAAGTTGCGCCTTTTTTCTCGATAATGTCGTAGGCTTCGTTTTTGACAAAGTCGGAGATGTTGGCGCGAGTCTCGGTGTCGAAAAGTTCGGTGAGGGGTTGACCGCCGAGGTTGGCGAGCGACCAAAGGGTGAGTTCGGTGTCGCCGTGTTCGCCGATTTGGTAAGCGTGGACGGATTTCGGGTGGACGTTTAGGTAGCCGGCGATGCGGGTTTTTAGCCGTGCAGAATCCAGAACCGTGCCGGAACCGATGACTTTTTCAGCCGGCAAACCGGAAAATTTCATGGTGAAGTAAGTTAAAACGTCCATCGGATTGGACACGACGAGAAAAATGCCGTTAAAACCGGAGGCCATGATTTGCTCGACCATGCCTTTTAGAATATTGACATTTTTCTTGAGCAAATCCATGCGCGTTTCGCCAGGTTTTTGGTTGGCGCCGGCGGTGATGACGACCACGTCGCAATCGTGCGCGTCTTTGTAAGTCCCGTTTTTGATTTTAACGTAGCTCGGCGCGACCGAAAGCGCATCGCGGAGGTCCATCGCTTCGCCTTCGGCGTCTTTTGCGATGATGTCGGTTAAAATGATTTCGTTAACGGCGGTGCGTTGATTTAAAATAGCGAAAGCGATCGAGGCGCCGACGTTGCCCGTGCCTACAATCATGATTTTGTGATTATCCATATATTTATTATAGCATAAGCGGTTTAGTTTGGTATAATCAAAATATGAGTACGGAAAATTTTCATTTCAGCTACTTTACGGGGGATTATTATTTGACGAAGGATGCGGAGGGGGTGTCGCATCTGAAAGTGAAGGAAGAATTTACAGCGGAATTTCCGGAATATAATCAAAATAAGGGGATTTGTCGGGAAATTCCGAGAACGAACCAAGGCGGAACGAATTTGACTTTGCCGAATTTGACAAAAGATAATATCACGGTGCTCCGGAATGGCGAGACAGAGCCGATTTATAGTTTGAATGCGATAGATGATTATTATCGGGTGTGTACGGGGGATGAAAATTATGTGCTGGGGACGCAGGTGTATACTTTTGAATATGAGTTTGAGAAGGTGGTGACGGATTTTGAAAGTTATCAGGAACTATATTGGGATACAAATGGGACGGGGTGGCGGCAGAGTTTTGACAAGGTGACGGCGCGGGTGCATTTTGACGAGGAAACGAGCTCGGCGTTTACGGGGAAAAGTTGGTGTTATGTGGGAAAGTATGGGCAAAGCGGGAGCGATAGGTGTGAAATTAATCAACTGGCGGACGGGGTGGAGTTTACAGCAAGTGAATTAGACAGTTATGAAAATTTGACGTTTGATGCTGAGCTCGCCGCAGGGAGTTTTACGATTCCAGAGCCGGAGGTGAGTTATAGCCTCGTGGTGGCGCTACTCGTAGTGATAGTGGTTTGTGGATTGTGTTTGATTTCTCCAATTCGGAAATTGTTGAAAACACGGGAGAAAATTAGATATTATAAGGGTCTGTTTGTTGCTCCGGAGTATCAGCCGGCGAAGGGATATTCGCTCGCGGAGATGGCGGGGGTGTATATTGGGCGTAAAAAAGATATGAAGGTGGGGATTTTGTTGGACCTGGTGGTGCGAAAGAAAATTGCGTTGGTAAAAAAGGAAAAAAAGAAGTTTGGGGGTGAAAATTGGGCAATTCGGGTACTGGATTTGACTGGGCTGAGAGTCGAGGAGCTGGCGGTGCTCGCGATTTTGAATGGCGGGGCGGAGGTGGAAGTTGGAAGTATCGTGAGCATTCAAAAACAGGTGGCGAGCTCAGCCTTGATCCGGCTGGCGCAGAAATTTGACAAGACAGTAGAGGGGGATTTGAAGCGGGATAAGTTGGTGGAGAAAGATTTTAGGGTGCGGACGATGAGCACGGAGACTGGCGGCGTGGTAAGTATAGTAACGGCGGTGATAATGGGGTTTGTGTTTGGCGCGCCGATGGCGATTGGGCTGCTGGACGAGCTAGTGGTGGAACCGGAGACGAAAATAGGTAAAGTTTTGTATGGTGAAGAATTTTTGCCGTTTGTGATTTTGGCGGTGGTAATGATGACGATTGTGGCGATTGTGATGCTGGGAAATAAAACGAAAAAGTTTGGACGGCATACGCTAGAGGGGCTAAAAATGTCGCGATATATGGATGGACTGAAATTATATATTCAGATGGCGGAAGCGGAGCGGTTGGAGTTTTTGCAAAGCGTCGCGCGGGTGGACGTGTCGAGCGAGGGGATTGTGAGGCTGTATGAAAAGTTGTTGCCGTATGCGGCGGTGTTTGGGCTGGAAAAAAGTTGGATGGGGGAGCTCGAGAAATATTATCAGCTCGAGGAGGTCACGAGTCCGGATTGGGTGACGACTGGGCTGGTGACGGATGAATTTTTGCGTGCGGTGAGAAATGCGGGGACGTATGCGTCGCAAGCGGGGGCGGTGAGTTCTGGTGGGATTTCGGGCGGAGGAGGATTTTCGTCTTCGTCGTCGGGCGGAGGAGGCGGTGGTTTTTCCGGCGGCGGGGGCGGCGGCGGAGGTGGGGGAGGTCGCTAGTTTGGCCGTGAGTCAGGGTAGGTTATAATGGATTATGATGAGTTATGATGGGTTATAACGGTGAAACGTGGTGGAGTTTTTGAGAAAATTGTGTGAAGTTGTGTTATAATAAGCGTAAGTAGATTAATTAAGTAAGTTAAAAGGAAAGAAAATGGATCCAAATAATAATTTTTCATCAACGCCTAATCCGGTGCCGAACCCGGCGCCGATGGAGGCTCCGGCGGTAAATCCGGTAGCAAATCCAATGGTAAATCCGGCTGAGGCGACGCCGGCTGGAATAAGTCCAACTACTAATCCGGCGCCAGTACAAGCTACGGCGGCGAGTGGGATGACCGGAACGCCGGTTAATCCGATTATTACTCCGGCGGGGGCGAATAGAATGAATGCGACGGAGCCGATTTTGCGACCAGAGCCGGCACCAGCGCCTGACCCGGTAAAAGAAGAACTTAATGCGCCGATGGTGGCGGCGGCGCCAGTCCCAGGATCGATTGGCTCGGCGGTGAGTGGGCAGGCTAGTGCGGAGCCGACGAATGGTGGGTTTATGAACGAGCGACGCACGCCGAATGTGGCGTTTAACGACCCAGCGACACAGCCTGACCCGGCGACGCAGACTCAAACTACGGCAAAAGCCCCGGCGAAAAAATCGAGCAAGCCGGTGTTGGTTACCTTGATTGTAGTGGCGCTCGTAATTGTGGCGGTGCTCGTGGTGATGTTGGTAATGCAGCTAACCAGTGACAACACCGGCAGTGCAAGTACGGCAAATACGCCGACCGTGGTGGACGTGGATGACGATGAGGAAGAGAAAAAAGATGCTGATGATGCTATGGACGGGGCGACGGACGGGGATATAACGACGGCGATGACCGTAAAATGTTATCGCGCAATGACGGCGGCGGAACTCGCGAATTATGCGAACGCGACAAGCGGGACGGTGAATATAATAGGTACTTATGATGAGGATGATGCATTAGTCCAGGTAAGCAAGACGGAAGTAGTGCTATATACAGATTCGACGGACCCGTCGGAGGAAAAAAGCTCGGAAGTGTTGGCAGACAAGCTGACGGCGGAGCTGGCGGCGGAGTATGAATTGCCGGTCGATAAAGAAGGTGGGATTGATTTAAATCTTGGCGGCAACAAAACGAATTGGACGGAACTGGGATACACCTGCGAATAATTGCTTTTTCGGGGGCGCTATTATATAATATAGGGTATGGCAAAGAAATATGTAACGACAGCAATTCCGTATATGAACGGTAATCCGCACATTGGGCATGCGATGGACTATTGTTTGGCAGATGTGTGCGCTCGGTATTATAAATTGCGGGGCGACGAGGTGCGGTTTCAAGCTGGAACTGATGAACATGGTAGCAAAATTGCCCAAAAAGCGGCAGAACAAGGACTAACTCCGCAAGAATTTGTGGACGGCAAAGCGGCGGCGTTTAAGGATTTTATTCGAAAACTAGACGTAGAATACACGGATTTTGCGCGCACGACCGACCCGGAGCATGAGCGACGAGTGCAGGAAATTTGGCGGCGGCTAGAAAAACATATTTACAAGGCAAAATATGAAGGTTGGTACTGTACGGGTTGTGAGCGGTTTGTGACGCAGAAAGAATATGCGGAAAATAATGGAATTTGCCCGGATCACCAAAAACCGTATGAAGAATTGTCGGAAGAAAATTATTATTTTAGGATTTCGGATTTTAAGAAAAGTATAACTTTGGCGATTGAAAATGACGAAATGCAAGTTTTGCCTCTATTTAGGAAAAAAGAGGTTTTAAGATTGCTTGAAGAAACGCCGGATGTGTCGATCTCTAGGCCGCGAACGCAACTCGAGTGGGGCGTGGCGGTGCCGGATGATGAGTCGCAGGTGATGTATGTGTGGATGGATGCGTTGGCGAATTATTTGACGGTGATTGGGTATCCGGACGCGAGTGATTTTAGCGAGTGGTGGCCGGCGACGGCACAGTTCGTGGGTAAAGATATTCTGAGATTTCATGCGATTATTTGGCCGGCGATGCTACTAGGGCTGGGGCTGGCGTTGCCAAAAACTTTGGTGTCGCACGGGATGATTTTGGCGGATGGGCAGAAAATGAGTAAGTCGATCGGCAATGTGGTGGCGCCGGAAAAAGTGATTGACGAATATGGCGTAGATGCGTTTCGATATTTCTTCTTGCGTCATGTAGATACGTTTGCGGATGCGGATTTTACGTGGGAGCGGTTTGAGCGGGCGTATAATACGGAGCTTGCGAATGATTTGGGGAATTTGGTGCAGCGGCTGGCGACGTTGGTGGCGAAGAATGGGGTGGAGATTGAGGCTGAGGACAGCAAGAAGGGTGCGGCGGATGAGAATGGTTGCTGCGCGTCAGAGTTAGATAAAGAATATATTGAGTTAATGGATAGTTTTCAGTTTTCGAAAGCGTTTGATTATGCCTGGGAAAAGGTACAGGGGATTAATAAGAAAATTGATGATGAAAAGCCGTGGGCACTGGCGAAAAATGGCGAAACGGAAAAACTTTCTGAATGCTTGAATAATTTAGTGAATGAATTATTGGAAGTTTCCATTTTGCTGTCGCCGTTTATTCCGCAAGTGGCGTCGAATATCCAGCAAATTTTTACTGCTGATAAAATTGAACCACCGAAAGAACCACTGTTCCCGAAAAAATAAAACTGCCAAAAGAAAAAGGTATTTTCAAGAGGCACGCCTACTCTTTTCGGACACGCTCAAGGGCGCTCGCCCAAGCTTACGGTCCTCAAAGAGCAGGCGCGCCTCCTTTGGAACAATTGGCTTACTGGCGACAAAAAATAGCCTCCGTAGGGGCTATTTTTTGTGAGGCTGAGATTTTATTCTTCAGCCGAGAGCTTGCCGGCAAAGTCGGACAGGTAGAAACCGAGCACGCCACCAATCATCGGGATGATTGCGTAGAGCGAGAGGGCTTGGCAGATGCCGCCGAGGATTTCGCCAAAGTTTTCGCCGGAGCTCGGGAAAATTTGGAGCATCAAGGCCGCAGCTGGGTTCATGATGAAGTTGTTGCTAAGCCCCAGGAAGGCCGCCGAAACAACATAACCGATTAGAATTGCTAGCACGATACCACCGGTGATGACTGCACCGTAGGTAAAGACACTGCGTTTGTATTTCAAAGCGCGAGCAAAGAAGAACGCAATGATAATCGCACCGAGTAGTTCGACCATCGCTGCTGGCCAGAAGCCATTTTCGGCAAGCGCAGAGATAGCCGGGATATCGTAGGCGGATTCGCCACCAGCAAGGTGGAACCCGTTAAAGATGAGCCAGCCGAGCCATGCGCCGACGATTTCTGCGATGATATACATCACGCCGCGAATTACCGACATGCGGCGCGAAGCCATCATGCCGACAGTGATAATCGGGTTAAGGCAGGCGCCTGAAAAGGCGTAAACTGCGATGAGTGTCGCGATGACCGCGAAAGCGTAGGTCGCGATGTTGGGCAGACCCATGAGCATCAAAGCGAACAAAAGCAAAGCAATGAGCAGGGTGCCGATGACTTCGCCGAGCAGTGCGCCGTAGAATTTAGGGTTTTTGAAAATGGTGAGAATGCTTTCTTTCTCATCGTATTTTTTGGCGAAGAATCCAGACAGGCAGGATTTTTTCGCAGTGTTTTTGGCTGCCGGGGTTTCCGTTTTGACAACGGGCTTTTCGGCAGTTTTAGATTTGGTCGAGACGGTCTTGTCAGACTTGTTCGACGATTTCGACTTTTTGGTCGCCATCTATTTTCCTCCATTAATAATAATTAGGTTTATTATAGCACACTTTTTATGTTATAATGGAAAAAAATAACTTATTTAGGAAAAATATGGGAGTAATCGTAAACAAAGAAGATGATAAAAACAATGAACTAGCCAAGCGGATTAATGCGGATTTGCGCGCGCGAGCGGTGGCGGAGGCGGATAAGGGCGACGACCCGGATTTTGCGGAGGATTCGGAATATTTAAAGGACACACGAAAGACTGGACGGTTTGGCTGGGTATGGTTGGTGCTGATTGTGCTGGCGATAATTTCGATGATTTCGATTGTGTTTATATAATATTGTGATTGATTGAGCTTCGATTACGATTGATTAAAATTTGATCGCGAGTGATTAAGATTGATTAAAATCGGTTGTGTTTATTTGGAATTGCTTTATAATATATATTATGGATAATGGCGACGATAAGTATAATCCAGCGATGCTTGCGCAAGAGAAAAAGGACGCCGAGCGGTTTAATCCGAATAAATCGGCGGCGACGAAGTTGGGGTCGGCGGAAGAGGCGGCGAGCGGAGGATTGTATCGTCCTAATGGGGGTGCTGCGGGGGCAAAAACGGAGGAAACGCAACCAGCAGGGTTATACAAAGGTGGGGGCGCTAGCTTAGCGAAAGGTAAGACCGGTGGCAAAGGTCAGGGCAAATTTAAAGGTTTTTTGAAAAAAAGAGGCGCGACGATTGGGTTGTGTATTGCGCTGACTTTTGGGGCGGGCGGAATTATGGCAGGGACGCAATTATTTCAGCCGTTTTCGCTAGTGGCGCAGTTTCAGGAATCGTTTAATTCGATGCATGTGTCGGCAAATGTGCGATCATCTGCTTTTTTTAAAGCACAGATGCAAACTGGGCGGGTGAAGGACCCGATTGGAGGCTCGACGATTTTTGGGTCGAAGTTTAAGATTTCGAGCAAACAGCAGGCGGAACTCAAAACTCAGGGGATTGAGGTAGATAATGATTTTAATGGAACTGGTAAAAAAGTTCTAAAATATGCGAACAGTAATGGCGAAATTCAGATTGTGACGGCGGACGCGAAAACAAAAGTCGATATTCCCGAGGTGGATGCGGAGACGGGGGTAAAATATAAAGCGGAGGCGGTGGATTTTAAGACTTTGTATGCGAACGATACGGAGTTTTTCCATGCCTATAACTCCGGCTCGATGACATGGCGGGGGCAGTTCGCGAACTGGTTTGGTAAAAATGTGGATAGATTCTTGTCGAATAACAAGTTGACGCGGAATATGTGGAATGATTATAAGACCAAAAAGGCTGAGGCGGATGGTGATGGACTAAAAGCAGTCAAAGATACATTAAATAATAGAGTAAAGGGGAATGATGGGGAAGTCGATTTGAGAACTAAAGAACAGGATACTGTAGAAGACGATGCTGGCAACAGAGTTCCGGCGACAGATGAGGATGACAAACCAATCGTGAAGCAAGAAACGACGAAGGAGACGGTAAAAGGAACGAATGTTTCGGAAAAATTGGACAAAATTAAGACAAAGTTTTCACAAGCGGTGAATGCGGGGTGTGCGGTAATGAATGTGATTGGGGCGGTGAGCTTGATGGTGTCGGCGGCGGAAGCGCTCCAGATTATTAATTTAGTAACTTCGTATATGGAGACGGTAGATAAAACCAAGGCGGGGTATGGAGATGAGGCGCCGATTAACGAGCTGGCGACAAGTTTGAGTGAAAAAAAGAGTAATACGAATACGGAATTAGTGTCAACCGGTAATTCTACCGAAGTGACCGAGAGCGGTGTAGCTTCGCTAACGTCAAAAAAGACAACCACAGTTAAGTCAGCGATGGAGTCGGCGGGGGTGAGTGCGTTGTATGGCGATAGTAAAGTAGACACAAGTGATGCAAGCGTGCAAAGTTTTAATTTGTCGTCGTCGATGAAACGAATTTTAGGCGGAATTGGGGTTTCGATGACTGCTTTTAAGACCTGTACTTTTGCCAAAGGCGCAGTAGCGGTGGCGGACGCAGTAACTGATGGACTAGAAATTGCAGCGTGCGTCGCTGGGCTAGTTGGGGCGGTGTTTACATTTGGGGCTTCGGCGGCTGGAGGATGTTCGGGGTTAGTAGCAGATATACTTATCACGCTTGCGATAGGCGTAGGAGTCGGCGTAGTGCTAAGCGGGGTAATTGCGACGCTAACTCCGGTAGTGTCGAGCGCGCTAGAACGAGATTTGGTGTCGACGCTGGGCGGAGAAGATTTAGGTAACGCGCTAACTTCTGGGGCGTTGAGGTATATGGGTAGCGCGCACCGGGCGAATGGTGGATCGCTCGGGACGGTGGAAAAATACCAAGAGTACGCTGTGGCACAGGCAGAAGTGATCGCACAGGACGCCAAAGAGGAGCGCCTGACGCTGAGCCCGTTTGATATTACGTCGAAAAATACGTTTATGGGAACGATTTTGACGCAAATGATGTCGCTCACAAATTCGTCGGGGCTGATGAACTCGCTGACTTCGGCGTCGACGGTGATGAGCTCGTCGATCGCATCGCTCACGCCTTCGGTGTCGGCGGTGACGAAAAACATTGCAGAAAGTTTGCCGGATATGGATGAATATGCGGAAACTTGCCCGTATTTGGCGTCGATTGGGGCGATTGGGGATGCGTTTTGCAATCCGTATGTAGTGACAGATATGTCGACAATCAATGAAGATCCGTATGACGTAATTAAGCAATTATATTCTAGTGAACAAATTGCGGTGGTGGATAGCGAAGGTCAGGAAGTGGCGGAAGAAGATTTGGACAATGTCACTTTTGCGGTAGCGGAACTCGGTGATAACACGATGAAACTAGCCGATACGGAAGATGAAAAAGTAGTGAACGTAAAAGTTAAGGACGATACAGAGTTAGCGAAATATATTAAATATTGTGGGACGCGGGAATCGGATTTCGGCTATGCGGACCAAAATATTGCAAATGAAATAAGTGAAGGAATATCGGTTAATACAGGTAGTTCGGTAGTGGACGGCGGTGGGAATGGGGCGATTGGCTCGGTTCCGGTGTTTGGAGATATTATTGATATAGTGGAAAGTGCAAAGACATTGGCTAATCTAGGTTATGTGAGTGGTGAAAACTGCGTGGCGAATGATAGCGATGAGTGGAATAACGAGTATAGAGTGTATCAGCGGTTTGCTGAGGACCAGTCGCTAGCGGAGTCGATGGGGGTTATCGAGAAGTCGGCGGTGGCGGAGTATTTGGACGAATATTACGAGCAAAATCCGGTGGATAATTCTTATGAGGGGATGCTGGCGCGATATTCGGGAATGGAAAAAGAAACCGTGTCGGATTTGCTTGACGTGATTGCATATTATGAATACGTGAATGAATATGACCCGAGCGAGCGGTATGCGTTTGACGGCGCGACCGACCCGAATGCGAGTGAGCCGATTTTGATGGATAATGAATATGTGCTGGCGGGAGACGTGAATTTGCCAGAGAATATTATATATGCAGATATACGAAATCGTAGTTTTGCGGTATAATATATAATATATGGAAAAAATTGAGGAGTTAAAGCGGGAGCTGAAGCAGATTAACGCCGAGGCGGGGAAAATTCGTGAACTGCCAGTGGAAAAGCGGGCGGAGTTTGGCAAACGAATTAACGCTAGGCGGGCGGAGATTTTGGCGCAAATTGAAGCGGCAGAAAAAGAAGCGTTAAACGAGGCGGTGGAGCCTTTGGATACGACGGCGTGGTCGGGGGTGAATGAAAAAATGCCGGAATTGTATTCGACTTTGATGGGTTCGAAGCATCCGCTGATGACGGAGCTGGACCGAGTGGTGGAGATTTATCAGTTGATGGGCTTTACGGCGGTTGAATCTAGGCAGTTGGACGACGAATTCCATATGTTTGATGCGTTGAATTTTCCGAAGGAACATCCGGCGCGGGATGGTTATGATACTTTTCGGACAGAGGAAGGTTTAATTCCGCCGGCGCACACTTCGACAATGCAACACCGAGTGTTGAAAAAATATCGGGGCGAGCTGGAGAAGGGTGGTGAGATTGCGGTGGTGGTGCCGGGGCGAGTTTTCCGCAATGAGGATGTCGACGCGACACACGAGCATACTTTTTATCAGTGCGAAGGCGTGTATGTGTCGCGAGATTGTACGATGGGGGATATGCTCGGGATTTTGCGTGAGTTTTTTGAGAAATATTATGAACAAAAGTTAAATATTCGGACGCAGCCGGGGTATTTTCCGTTTACGGAGCCGTCGCTGGAATTTATGATTGAGAAGCCGAAGACGCTCGGCGGGAAAAAGGGTGACTTTTTGGAGATGCTTGGGTGCGGAATGATCCACCCGAACGTGTTAAAAATGGCGGGCATTGATCCGGAAAAGTATCATGGGTTTGCTTGGGGCGGCGGGATTGACCGGTTAGTGATGCTTCGGTATGGCTTAGATGATGTGCGACATTTTGAAAGTGGCAATCTTAATTTCTTGAGGGAGTTTTAGAAAATGAAAATTAGTTTGAATTGGTTAAAACAATATGTGAATATTCCGGAGACGGTTGCGGACGAGGAATTGATTCGGTTGATTGGCGCGCGGTTGGTGGAAGTCGAGGGGGTGGTTGACGAGACGCATAAATACGACAAGATTGTGGTAGTGAAAGTTGAAAGTTGTGAAAAAATCCCGGAGACGCATTTGTCGCTGTGTCAGATTAATAATGGTGACGAGGAGTTGGTGCAGGTTGTGTGTGGGGCGCCGAATGTACGTGCGGGGATGCTCGCGGCGTGGATCGCGCCGGGGGCGGTGGTGCCGGCGAGCGTGCATGAGGATGCGCCGTTTGTGATTGGCAAGCGAAAGTTGCGCGGATATGAGTCGAGTGGGATGTTGGCTGGGGCGGATGAGCTGGATTTTGGCGATGATCATTCGGGAATTGTAGAGATTGACCCGGCTATGGCGCAGCCGGGGGATTTGCTTGCGGATGTATTCGATTTGAATGATTTGATTTTGGAAATCGAGAACAAGTCACTTACACATCGGCCGGATACGTTTGGGATTATCGGGTTCGCACGCGAGGTGGCTGGGATTTTGGGGCTTAAGTTTGAATGTGGGTTGTTGGAAAACTCGCAAGCTATACTTCTCGGGTCGCGTCCGGTCAGCCCATCGCCATGGGTGACCGGCGCTAATCCTCGCGCTGCCGCGCTCCGGGATCCCCTCGAAGAACAGCTTGCGAGCTTTTCGGATAGAGAACTCAAAAATAGTCTTTCGAGGGAGTCCGGAGGCTGCTGCCGAGGAGAAGGGGCCGAGCCCCGTGAAGACGGGCGCGAGGAACCCGGCCCGAGAAAGACCTATTTTGAGTTCTCGAACATTTTTAAAGTTTCAGTTGACGAGAAAGTTTGCCCACGATATACGGCGGTGGTGTTGGAAAAACACGGCGAAATCGAGAAAAAATATTTAACCTGGGTCGATACGATGCTATGCAAAGCTGGGATGCGGCCGGTGGACCCAATTGTGGACGCGACGAATTTTGTGATGCTACTGACTGGGCAGCCTTTGCATGCGTTTGATTATGATAAGTTCGCGCAGGTTTGTGGGGGTGAGCCGGAAATTGTGGTGCGACGGGCAAGGGTTGGTGAAAAAATCGTGCTGCTAGACGAAAAAGAAGTAGAACTTAATGAAAATGATATTGTGATTTGCGCGGGCGAAAAACCAGTGGCGCTTGCGGGGGCGATGGGCGGTAAGGCGACGGCGATTGATGAAAATACACGTAAAATTATTTTGGAGTCGGCGACTTTTTCGCTGTATAATTTGCGCAAAACCCAAATGGCGCACGGGATTTTCTCGGAAGCGATTACGCGGTTTACAAAGGGGCAACCGGCGGCGGGGACTCTTGCGGCGGCGGAAACTTGTGCTAAGATGCTTGCCCGTGGATTTAAGGTAGTGGGCGTGACGGATACTTATCCGCAGCCACAGAAACCGATTGTTGTAAAAATTACAACAGACGAAATAAATGGCTTGCTCGGGACGGAATATACGCCGGAGTTGATCGTAAAAACTCTTACGAATGTAGGGTTTGAAATTGAAACGGAAAATGGAGCAGAAGATGAAGCGAAAAGTGGGGCAAAAACTGGAGGTGTGGTAAAAATTGAAGCGAAAGCTGGAAGCGCGGCGAAAATTGAAGCGGAGACGAGCAAAAAAGTAGCAAACAAGAATTTAACGATTAAAAGTCCAGATTGGCGCACGGATATTCATATTAAGGAAGATATTATCGAAGAGGTGGGGCGACTGCTAGGATATGATAACATTGAGCCGACTTTGCCGAAGCATAGAACGGCGGAGAAAAATGAACTGTTTGGTTTGAAAAAACAAATTCGGGAAAGTTTGGCGCGATTTGGTGCGAATGAAGTGTTGACTTATAGTTTTGTGTCGGGAAAGCTGCTCGAAAAAGTTGGGCAGGATGCAGGGCAGTCGTATAAAATTGTGAATTCAATTTCGCCGGAATTACAATATGTCAGGCAGTCGATGGTGCCGAGTTTGCTCGAAAAGACTTATCTCAATGAAAAATTGCCGGTAGAAAAGTTTGCGATTTTTGAAATGAACCAGGTATTTTCGAAACGGTGGGGGATGAATGACGAAGGTGTACCGGCGGGGCGGAACAAGTTGGGGTTCGTGATTGCGGAGCGCAAAAATGCAGGGACGGCATACTACGCGGCGAAGAAATATGTGGCGGAACTACTGAAGGAATTTAATGTCGAGCCGGAATTTGCGCCGATGAGAGATGTTTTGGCAAAGGCAAGTAAGAACGCTGGTGCGGAGGCGAATATAAAAGCTAGTGTGAATGCGGGCGTAGAGACTAATAGTGGCGTAGACGCGAAAACGAATGCTAATGCGAAGGTAGGTATGACAGATATGCTGGCGGAGCGAGCGCCGTTTGAGCCGAAGCGGTCGGCAGAGATTTTGGTGGATGGCGAATATCTTGGCGTGGTTGGCGAATTCAAAAATTCGGTGCGACATGAGTTTAAGCTGACGCCGTATCTTGCGGGTTTTGAAATTGATTTGGACATGCTGATGGCGAAAAAATCGCATGAAAAAAAGTTGGATTTTAGGAAACTCAAACATGAAGACGTAACGATTGAAACGGATAAAACTTACGCGGAAGTTTTGGCGGAATTAAAGGTAAAATATCCGGAAGCAAAAATTACACCGGGCGTGATTTACCAAGCCGAGGGACAAACCACCAAAAAAATGACATTCCATTTGGCATATTAAAATTTGTCGGCAAGTTGCAAGGTCGGGAGTTTGTGAGCTGAGCGACAAAACGACTTCCACTTTTAATTTGTCATATTAAAATAGTTATGCTATAATCGAATTATGATATTGCTCGATTCGGTGACGAAGAAGTATGCGGGGGATGCGGAGCCGGCGCTTGACGGCGTGTCTTTGCATATTGAGCCGAATGAATTTGTGTTTTTGGTGGGGAAATCGGGCGCGGGTAAGTCGACGCTGATGAAAATGATTACCAAGGAGGAAATCCCGGACTCGGGGAAGATTATTATCGGCGGAATTGATCTAGATTACGTGAAAAAACGGCACATTCCGGGCTATCGGCGACGGCTCGGGGTGGTGTTTCAGGATTTTAAGTTGTTGCCGCGGCGGACGGTGTATGAAAATGTGGCGTTTGCGCTAGAAATTGCCGGCATGAGCGGAAAAGAAATTCGGCGTACGGTGCCAAAAGTGCTGGAACTGGTGGATTTGTCGGACCAAGCGAAAAAATTTCCACATCAATTGTCCGGCGGGCAGCAACAACGGGTGTCGATTGCGCGAAGCGTGGCACGGCAACCAAAAATTCTGATTGCGGACGAGCCGACGGCGAATCTAGACAAATTGACTACCGAGGAAATTATGCAACTACTCAAAAAAATCAATGATTTTGGGACGACGATTTTGGTGACGACGCATAATGAAAACATTGTGAACACTTTGCAAAAGCGGGTGGTAACTTTGAAACACGGCAAAATTGTGAACGACCAAAAAACAGGCGGAATTTATAAGTTGGACGAGACGCCGGTAGAAAAACGACCGCTTCGCCAGGTGCAAACGCCGGGGCATGCCTTAAGACCGAGACCGACGATAGAGGCGAGGGCGAACGTGATGACGAGTGGGGCGACGACAGAGAGCGCCAAAGTCGGCGAAAATAATACGAACGGAACCAAAACGGTAAAAGTAAAAAGGAAAGTGATCTAAATGGCGGGCGAAAAATCGGAAAAAGAGCAGAAATTAAAGAAAATTTCGAAAAAAAGTTTGAAAACGATGCAAAAAAATCGTACTCGGCATGCGGTGCGCGATCAAGTGCGGATTGTAAAGTATGGGACGACCGGGTTTGGGCGGAATATTTGGCTGTCGACGGCGGCGACGGTGGTGATGGCGGTGACGCTGATTATTTTGTTTGTGACAGTGGTAGCGAGCGTGATTTTGACTAATACGGCGGAGATGATGAAAGATAAAATCGATATCACGATTTATTTTAAGCCGAATACGTCGACGGAGACTTTGCAGGAGCTGACCGAAATTATTAGCCAGGACAAAAACATTAAGTCGGTCGAGACCTCGACTTCGGAAGAGGAATACGAAAAGTTTTTGAAAGAAAATGAGGGAAGTGATGAGATTATTGGGATTTTGGATGATGAGATTACCGAAATGATGATTAGTAAAATGCAATCGACGATGCGGGTCAAAGTGTATAATGTGGATAATTTGGACAGCATTAAAAAAATCGTAGAGGAAAATGAGACGTTTGTGGCGAACACGGACAAGGAAAAAGCGCCGACATATGATGTGAACCGGGCGGAGATTAATACGATTACGTCGTGGGCGCGTATTGCGCGAACGGGCGGGATTATTCTGGCGGTGGTGTTTTTGGTGGTGTCGGTGTTGGTGATTTTTTCGACTATTCGGATGGCGGTGTTTTCGCGCCGAGAGGAGATTTACATGATGAAGCTGGTGGGGGCGGATAAAGGGTTTATTCGTGGGCCGTTTTTGGTGGAGGCGGAGATTTGTGGTGTGCTGGCGGGGCTAGTCGCGGCGACGTTGTCGTATTTTGGGTTTCAGTTTATGTCGCCGAGGTTGGCGAATTACGGTATTGATGTGTCGCAGATTAGTAATATTTTGGAATCGAACCAGTTGGTACTAGTGTTTCTCGCATTTATAGTGGTGGGGGCGGTGATTGGACGGATTTCGGCAGGGCTCGCGGTGCAGAAGTATTTGAAAAAGACTTAGGAAAGCGTTTGAAGAAGCTCGGGACTTTAGGCAAACGGCTTAATGCTGGTAAAAACATTTGACAGAAGCTAAAAATGGTTAGAATTTGCAAAAAATTTGCATTTTTGATAATGCTTATGTTATAATAAAGTCATGAAAACAAAAAACAAAAAAATTTTAATTTGGTGTTTGGTGGCGCTTTTAATAGTGCCATTTTTTAGCTTAAAATTAAATAACGAAAACGCCGAGGCGTGCAATACGGCAGAATGTCGGGAGGCTAAGGCGAAAGAGCTTGAGGCGAGCCAGAAAGCGCAGTCGGCGTCGAGCGCGGCGAATGCGTATCAGCGCAAGGTGAGTGATATCGAGCTAGAAATTTCGAGTAAAGAGACGGAAATCAAAGAATCGGAAACGGCGATTGCGGAACTAAAAGTAAAAATTCAAAAAACTGAGGAAAAAATTACTAGCGATCAGGAGGCGTTGGCGGAGCTTTTGGTGAATATGCATTTTGAATCGGATGCGGAGCCGATTCGGATTCTCGCGGGGGCGAGTTCGATTTCGGATTTAGCGGAAAAGGCAACGCGTGAGGAAGTGGCACGGGAACAAATTAGTTCGCAAGCGGCGAAAATTAAGGAAGAAAAGGCGACGCTTGAGGAAGACAAGGCGCAGGTAGAGGCAAAATTAACCGAACAACAACAGGCGCGCGAGGAATTGGTGTCGAAAAAGCAGGAACTGAGTAATTTGGTGGCGAAATATCAAAATGATATGGATGCGTATGAGGCCGTGGCGAAAGAGGAGCGCGAAAATTACCAGAAAGCGTATCAAGCTTGGATGGCACAGAACGCGAGTAATTTTAATGGTGGCAAATATTCGGGCGTGAATACTTATCCGTGGCAGGCGGACTGTCCGGGCAAGCAGGATTATTATATTACGTCGTACAATGGGTGGAAAATTGGCGGATATGTGTGTGAATGTGTGAGTTATGCGGGCTGGAAAGCGTATGAATGGTATGGGGTGGCGTTGGCTTGGGGCAACGCTTATTCGTGGGATGACCGGGCGCGAGCGGCGGGGTATCGCGTGGACAATACGCCGGCGGCGGGGACGATTGGGCAGGTGGACGGGTATCCGTATGGGCACGTGTTTTGGGTGGAAAGTGTGAACGCGGACGGTTCGATTAATGTGACGGAATATAATAACTCGTACGCGACGTATCTGTATTCGGGCAATTCGCATTATGGTGATTTCGGCGCGCGGACGATTCCGGCTGGCGAGGTCGGGCGGTATAACTACATTCACTTTTGATGATGTTGACGCTCATTGAGAGGATTTAACATTCGTCTTGATTTTGGAGATTTTGGCGCCCATTTCGATTGTGGTTTGTGCTATAATTAAATAATGGAAGAAAAGAAGGTAAGTTTAGGCAACGCGATTATTATCGGTGCGGTAATGGCGGTGGTCGGGGGAGTTTTAGGCGCAAATTGGAACAACTGGTTTGCAGGGTTTGGACCATATTTGGGGCTATCGACTAGCACGACTTCGAGTATGAATTGGTCGGCGCTAGATGAGGTGTATAACAAGTTGGCGGCGTCGTATAATGGTGAAATTTCAGAATCGGATGTGATTGAGGGCGCGAAAAAAGGTTTGACCGAAGCGCTGGGCGATAAATACACGGTCTATATGGATACGGAAGAGGCGTCAGATTTTTATGATAATTTGCACGGCAATGTGGGCGCAGGGATTGGGGTGGAAATGGGTCTGCGCGATGGTTATGTGCGGGTTCTAAGGACTTTGCCGGACAACCCGGCGCGAAAAGCGGGGATTCTCGCGGGTGATATTTTGTATAAAGTGAACGGCGAGGAAGTTTATAGTTTGTCGACAGAGGAAATTGCGAAAAAAGTGCGCGGAGAAGCGGGGTCGGAAGTGACGGTGACGGTGGTGCGCGACGGCGAGGAAAAGTCGTTTACGATGAAGCGGGAAGAAATTAATAATGTTTCGGCGTATGTGGAATATTCGGGTTCGACGGCGATCGTGACGGTGACGCGATTCGATTCGGATACGGGAACGATGGTGCAAGGGTTTGCGAAAGAGTTTGCCGATAAGGGGGTCAAAAAAGTAATTTTGGACCTACGTGGAAACGGAGGCGGATATGTGTCGGCGGCGAAGGATTTGTTGAGCTTGTGGATTGATAATGATGTGATTTTGCTTCAAAAATCGCGACATTTTGGCAATTCGGAGGAAAAATCGAGTTCCGGAAAGGCGACGCTTGCCGATATGAAAACGGTGGTGCTTGTGAACGGTTCGACGGCGTCGGCGTCGGAAATTGTGGCGGGGGCGTTGCAGGATTATGGTAAGGCAACGGTGGTAGGCGAGAAAACTTATGGCAAGGGCGTGGTGCAACAACTGTATGATTTGTCGGGCGGGACGGTACTAAAAGTGACGACGGCGGAGTGGTATACGCCGAAAGACCGGTCGATTAACGGCGAGGGGATTACGCCGGACGTGGAAGTGGAGCGGACTTACGAAGACATTAATACGATGAAGGATCCGCAAATGGATAAAGCGAAAAGTTTATGAAAATTGTAATTGCGACAGCGGTGTATTATCCTCAAATTAACGGGGTGGCAGTGTTTTCGCACAACTTGGCGCGGGGACTAGCTCAGCGAGGGCATGAAGTGGTGGTGATTGCGCCGTCTACGACTGGGCGGGCGAGCGTGAAGACCGAGGAGGGGGTGCGGGTGTGCCGATTGAAGTCAGTGGATGTGAAAGTGTATCCGGATCAGATCCATAAGGTGCCGGCCAAGCGGAAAATTAAGGGGGTGAGTGTGCCGAGGGCATTTTATAAACATGGTCTGAGGGTGGCGGTTTTTCCGAGGCGAGAGGTAAAGCAGATTTTGGCGAAGTTTCAGCCGGATGTGGTACATGTGCAAGTTTCGGACCCGATTGGATTATCGGTGGTGGCGCAGGCGCGAAAAATGGGGGTGCCGGTGGTGACGACGGAACATAATCGGCCGGAAGTGTTGACGGATTCGTTGAAGTTGCCAATACTGTTAAAACGGGGCGTGGACAAAGGGTTGTCTGGGTATTTTCGGGCGAGGCATCGGAAAAGTGATTTTGTGACGATGCCGACGGAGCTGGCGATTAGGGAGTTGTTCTCGGGCGGTGGGTCGGCGGGGCGGAGTGGTTTGCTGGCGGGGCGCGGTTTGTCGGCTAGATGGCGTGGTGCGTCGGCGGGGCGAGCGAAGTGGTGTGGAACTGAGTTGGTGCGGAAAGACGGGTCGGTGATTCCGATTGCGGCGGTGTCGAATGGGGTAGATCTTAAACATTTTCATGCCGGCAAGGCGAGCGCGGAAGTTTATCGGAAATATGGGCTAGACGAGGCGGCTCTGACGGTGCTATATGTGGGGCGGTTGGATCCGGAAAAAGAAGTTGGGGTAGTGGTAAAAGCGTTTTTGAAGCTAAAAGCTAGGGTTTCCCAGGTGGCAGAAGCGCCAAAAATGCAGTTAGCGATTGCGGGGGATGGAGTGGACCGGGTGAGGCTCGAAGAAATGGCTAAAAATGAGCCAAGCGTGCATTTTTTGGGGCGGGTGGCGCAAGATGAATTGTATGAGGTGTATCGGCTGGGCGAGGTGTTTGTGACGGCGTCGCCGATTGAGACGCAGGGGATAGTGCTGGTCGAGGCGGCGGCGTCGGGACTGCCACTGGTGGCAGTAAATCGTGGGGCGGTGGCGGAGGTTTGTCAAGACGGGCAAAATGGGTTTTTAATCGATATCTCACCGCGCAAAAATGAGAGCAAAAAACAGGGGCGGGGGCGAGAAATTTCGGCAATTTCGGACGCGCTGGAAAGGGTTTTAATGGACGGCGAATTGCGGGAAAAATTTGGCAAAAAATCCCTCGAAATCGCTAAGGAACATGATTTTGAACGGACGCTGGATAGGTTTGAGAATATTTATCGGAAGGTGGTGGCGGAGTAGGTTGGATTTTTAGTGGCGGGAGGTTGCTCTAGAAGTGATTTTTGTGGTTTGGATGGGATAAGTAATCTAAAAAAAATTGACAGATAATATTAAAAGTGATACCATTATGTTATTGGGGTCGTAGTTATATGTATTTAAAACGGTCACATTCGTGGCAGAAATTGGTGCGAAGCCAGTCGACTCCACCATGTAATTTAAGGAAAATATAGTGAATAATAAATACACCTTTTATTTCCAAGAAAACAATACTTTATTTAACGGACCCGTACTTTCGGTTTGTTACAAAGCAGACGAAAACGAAATCTCGCACTTTGGACTCACCGGAGAAAATGTATTAATAATTCTAAAATCAAGTAAGTTATCAGCAAATCCACCACATCAATCGGTGGATTTTTTAAATTTTTTAAAATATCTGTACGAACCGCATAAAAAGATTTTTCTAAGAATTCAAAGCGAGTGCTTACTCGGGATTTATGGCGATTCGCATTGTGATTGCGAATCACAAAGACGGGAAGCCATGCAGGCTATCGCACAGTATGGAGATGGGATTTTTATACATTTGCCGCAAGAGGGCCAAGGTTGGGGACTACATTATAAGTTGGCGGAGCTAGAATTGCAAGTTTTTGGTCGCGACCAGGAGGGAAAATATGTCGGCGAGAAAAAGCGTTATATTGTGGATGGCGCCTTGGTTAAAATTCAGAATAATTTTTCATGCAAAGTGAATAGCAGTGTCTTTCAGGCGCTGAGGAAAATTTACGGCTTCAACGTTTTTGATAGAATTTCGCTTGAAAATTTGTATTATTTTGAGGGCAAAACAGATGAGCATTCGGTGAGAATTCGGACTAGTAAGGTTCTGGAAACGAAAACCGAGGACGGGATTTTTATTAAGGGTCAAGTGCACGTCGAACAAAAAACTTTCAGCGACGACAACCGACAAATTATGCAATACGAAATCAGCCTTTCAAAACTCCGGTCATTTTTCGAAAATAATATCTACGATTACGCGAAACACGTTGAGATGATCACGATGGTTTCCGAAAAGCAAATCCCGGGAATAAATCTTTATATTAAAAAGATTCCGAATATCGAGAACCGAATTATGGATATTTATGGCGATAAAGAAAATATCCAAAATTTTGTAAGACAATTATCGACAGCAATCAAACGAAACCCTTTGAACGAGGTTATTTCTAATAGTGATTACGAAGATGAGAATTTTACCAATTATAATCTGCGGTTTGCGGATGCGAATATTGCGATCGAGGAGGAGCTCGAAATTTATCAACTATTAAATGGAGCAAAATAATGGAATACGAAGTCCGGTTTTATTTTTCGAATAAAAAATTAAAAAGTATCTTACAGGAATTGCGGTCTTTTGCGGAGCTAAATTCTTCCGGGCGGACTTTTGAAAAGACGATTCAATATGAACATCCGTGCCCAGAGTTTAGTTTTTATCAAAAATCGGTCGATG
>CAVEVN010000016.1:0-46747 GCA_963619155.1 bacterium | reverse complement strand
ATTTTGATGGCAAGAGATTGTCATTTTATGTTGCAAAGGTTGTGAGATAATACGAAAATCTTGACAAATTAAAGCACTTGTGCTATAATAAAGGTATTGAGCGTTTCGCTCAAGCTTAGCGCCAAGGAGGTGAGCACATTGAAAATTTTAAGAAAGGAGAAGCTTCTATTCTTGGGCCTCTGCCCCTTATTCCCTATCTCATTTTAGGTTTTACCTAAAATTTTATATATAGACGCAACGAACACAATTATGGAGGACGAACACTTGAAACATACGAATAGTAACAGAAATAACACACATAGCACTACTACGGAGGTAGAACATATGATAAGAAGAGCAGAAACCCTGAAGACCCTTGATGAACTTAATCTTTCGGCTAGAACCAAAGCTTATTTGAACAGTAACTTTGATTCTCTCGAAGAAATTGTTAGAGAAGGCAGAATAGACGCCTATATGCATACTCTAACTCAAAAAAGCGCAATGCCTAAGTGGAAAGCGGAACTAATTTCCGCGCTTACGGATGCTGGCTTCATCCGTCCTGCGAGCCATTTTCGCATGACTTTTCTCGTCAACCTGCTCTATAGTATCGTTTATTTGGAGTGGAAAGATTGTTTTAATACCAGTATTGAGCAACTCTCCAACGAACAGTACGAAGAGTTCGAAAGTTTATCGAGCGAAGCCATAGAGGAAGTAAAGGACTCATTACGGAATAGGCTGACCGAAAGAGAATATGAAATATTATGTCTTAGGTTCGGTTTGGATTATACCGGAACGCTCAAAGACTTTGAGGCGGTAGGCAAGCATTTCGGCATCACAAGGGAGCGAGTTCGCCAACACGAAGTAAAGGCGTTGAGGAAGTTGAAGTATCCCATGACTACGCTTCCGGCAATTTTCGATGCCCCGAGCAATCTGGAAGAAACCGCTGAAACTCTGCATGCTGAGCTTGAGAAACTTTACGAGAGTCCGGCATTCAAGAGAGCAAACGAAATCACGCGAGAGTTAGAACACATGAAAAAGTCGCCGTTTAAGTATGCTTGCGAATGTCTCAAGACAAGAGCGTCAGACGATACTTTTATCGACGATTTGAATCTGAGTGTTCGTGCGTTTTGTTGCTTAAAGCGTGCCGGAATCAACACCGTATCCGATATTATCGAGCTGCCGAAAGATGATTGGTTCAAGATTAGAAATCTTGGCCGCAAGACCCTGAAAGAGGTGGTGGAAAAAATGCACTCTGCGGGATACAATGAGTTTTACATTGATATCCCACCGTTTGCGTAACGCTAATTCCTTTCTTAAAATAATCGCTCTTATTTTAAGAGCAAGAAGTCCCCGGCAAACCAGTCGGGGCTTTTTGCTTTTTTTGAAAAATCTCAAAATCCCTCAAGTTTTCATTCGGAGGAAGACAAATCAAATGCGTGCACCTTAGATTTTTGGATGCATCGACCGTATTCATGCTTGGTTTTAAAAAGCAAGGTTTAATATTAAAAAATCCCTCAACTTTCGCTGAGGGATTAAAGGTGCATACTTTAAGTAGATTTTTCTATTTAAAGTATTTTTTCTAGGGCAAAACCTTTTATCAGGTTTCGCCCCGACTCTCACGGGAGATTTCTCTCTAGATCAACGTGATCGTTTAGACTTTTCTACTCGCCACAGGCTAGAAAATGTCTACGAAAATCTTCCTCAATCTGCACTCACTGCTTATAGCCTCGGTCCCTAGCGCGTCCGCCAAGGCAAGTATTTACCTCGGCGCGTCCGCCAAGGTAAAATACTACTTGACGTTTCGCTCCATGAGCTGCCAGACATCCACGCTGGCTTTTCTGCAGATTCCCGTATGCGATACCGTCACGGGAAACGGGTTGCCAATGCGTGCCTAATCGCACACTTAAAGGCTCATGGCGGAGCCAACCGAGAGCGCGCTCCTTTCTTGCGCGCTATTGCGAGAACCCCGGAAGTTCTGCGAGCTGCCACTCAAAATAAGTGCAGCACCTTCCACACGATCCTTTTCTCCAGTCGGAGTCACGGATTGCATGGTAGAGTTGATATTCTTCAGCTCTGTTTTTGCAGATTTTCCGAATCCAGCTGCGGTTTTTGCGTATCCATTTCTTGGCTGAAAAACCAGCGAAATAATACTTATAAACCGCATAACCATCATCCGATTCCCTCCATATGCTAACATACCTTTTTCGGGTACCCATCTGCATATGGATAAGATCGGACGGGATTACTTCCGTAACATCTACGCCATTACGACGTAAGTGCCACTCGCCCTCGCATAAAGGGAATCTGCCTGTCCATGTTGCTTCGAAAGTTGCCATATTGGCCTCCTTTCATACCGAGCGCCCCTGAAAAGGTGGTGTCTTACCGGTCTCATAAATTGTACCATGGATGGCAACCCCTCATTTTAAAACTCATTCACACTATCTGCGTGAACAATCCTCATTATAGCACACCGCGTCAAAAATGTCAACACTTTTTCCATATTTTCTTTAAAAAATCCACTATTTTTATCATTTTTTGTTATTTTTGGCAATTTTTTTGTTTTTTAACTATCCACAGCCTTTTTAGCAAGCTTCATGGCGTCTTCGCGAGTCCTAGCCGCCGCAATAAAACCGGCCACATGGCAGAAAACAGCCGAATCGACACCAGAAATTTCAGCAAACTCTTGCCCATTAAGTCCACGCCACATTTCGGGAAGAGACTTTCTTTGTCCCATTGTGTCTTCGGCTGTCGGCGGAATCGCCTGTACATTCCAGTTCCCGCTAAGCGCTGGATAGACGGCAAACAAAAGCTCTTTTGCTTTTGGGTCGTCGGAATTAAGCACGCCGTCGAGCCATCCGCCAATAAATTTATCTAAAACGAGTATGGGTCCATCGGCTTCTTCTATCCGTTCGCCAACCATTTTGCGACCAACGGCAAAAGAAACGGCAGTTTTAATTTCACGCTCCAATATCGCGCTTGCAATCTCACAGGCTTTTACGAATAGTTCATCGGCATATTCATTCTCGTTCCAGAGAGTATTGAAAGACGCAAGCGTCGACGAAATCGAATTCGGATCTTTTTTGCCTTGGCCATTATCCCGTGCATCGATATCTTTAATAAGATTATCGTCTATCTTGGACACAATCTCAGCGACCATTTCGTCATCGACTGATTTATTGACTCTCTTAACGATTCCGGCTCCGTATTCTCTCCAGATCAGCCCAGCTGAAGAATATTTTGTTCCATCCGGACGAACCTCGGTGAACCCTCTTTGATGATGGTCGAAGCGTTTTTTGCCAGCAAACTCAAACCCTCCACCAACGTCATAAACAATCGCATTTGTATCATTGATAATATTTTGATTTCGCGTCCTATAGAGCTCTACTGGGAATAAAGTAGAAAGCATTGCCGTCGCAAATACCTCGTCAGCATGATGTGGCGCCGGATGCGTTATAGCGTTCACGGTCTCGTCATAAGTTTTGTGAATCCTCACATCGATTTCATGACTCTCTGCTAAAATTTCAGACGGATCGACCATCGGTGGCGTAACTTCATTAGAATTTTGCATTGAGAATTCATTTTGTATTTTTGCCGCCGAAGCTCTTATGCCGTTTTCTGATTTTACGGATCCCAAAGCTGTTGCTCCAAAATTTCGCATCAATTCATCGCCGGAGCGCTCTATGCGCTCATTTTCGTCTTGCTCTGCGGGACGAGTTTGCTCGTCCCTGGTTGGAGTAAAAAAATCACTCATCTTAGCACCTCTTTAAACATTTCTTAACTCTAGTATATCATAAATCTCAAAATTTTCCTGCATATTAGAAAAGCCCGCTTTCATCAAGCGAGCCTTAAAGTTATTCCGCTGTGTCCCATTCGCCGATTTCATCGGCGTCATCGTCGGCATATTCGTCGGCGTCGTCCTCGAGGCCCAAATCGAAGAATTCACTTGAGCCTTCCGGTTTTTTGGTCTTCCGAACCGTTAGGCTCATCGAAATCTTTCGAATCATCGAAATCCTCCGGCTCGTCCAACTCCATTGCTGGTTTTTCGCGGACCGTCACGAGCGGCACGAGCTCTGGCGTATCCATAGGAGAACACCAGCCGATCTCGCGCGACGTGTAACGAGGTTTGACGACCTTCATTTCCGGCTCCTCGATTTCCTCTTCGGGATAGATATAATATCCATCCTCTACCTTGAGAACTTCGAGAGCCCTCAGCAGGTCAAGGACATCGCCCAGTCGTCCGCCGAAGCCTCCGTTTCTGCCGAACATTGATTCATGAAGAATGAATCTTCTGTTCGGGAAGCCGTCCTCTACATCTTCTTCGATGTAGTAATCACGACAGCCCGAGACGCCGTCGTGGTAACAGAGACGATAATAATGTCGTCTCTCGATGACCGGAACCTTCTCGCCGGTTTCCTTTTCATATTCGATCAGGAATCGACCGAGCGCCGCGTATAACTCGTACATAGTCATATCGCGACCGCCTTTCTTTTTGACGATAAGTCTATCGTCAAACTCATCGTAATCTACGATGAAGCGTGTTATTGTAGCGTCGCTCCAATCGGCCACGTCGCCATCTATTACAAACAACCTTCTGAAATCCTTCATGGATTACCCCTTTCCGCGCCCCCCTTGGGCACAACGCAAAAATAAACTACTATGTTTTTAGCATCTTTTTCCATTATAACACGAACAGTCCAAAAAGTCAATATTTTCTCTGAATTGGGGTGAGTTATTTTCGCGAAAATAAATAATCCGATTAAAATGCCCGAACTCTTTGTTCGGGCAAGATGAAAAATGGATTGGTTATTCCCCAGGGAATAACATGATTTCGCCCGTACGGCGCTTAGTGTCGTAAAACGCCCTAAACCTGTACAGGTGAAATACTTTCGACGAGCTATTGTCGAAAGCGTTCAGATCTGCGCGGCAATAACCATGTAAGTTGAACTTATTTCCAGAGCCGTCCTCGTATTCGAGGCCGGTTATTCTGACATCGTCAACCGGCAGTGGTATGTATCCGCTACACAGTCGGTCTTGCGGATATGTATATCCAGCTGCGACATTAAAGTCGACTTGGATATTACAATTGTCATTATACGCATACTTACATGCGTCGAACAACAAGTCCTTGCTAGGTCCAAGGACTATCCTGTAAACTTTCTGTTCTCCATTTTTGGTATTCATACGAATACCCTCCTTTCTAATGTACTACCAGCCACATACACGGTCTGGCAAAAAAGATTTTAGCCCTAAGCACAGGCTAATACTTCCATTGTGTCACATTTTATTCAAAATGTCAATATGTATATAAGCTTACGGTGTGGTTAAGTACCCACTGGGCTAGACTAAGTATCGCTTTTTGGGGCTAAATCCGCTTCCTGCTGGTGTGGGATTTAACGACTTTCGGAGTGGCAGGTTTGTGTTTCATGGATGTCCGCGTAGCCGCCCGAGTTTTTACTTTAGTTTGTGTCCTCACCCCAGCCTGCTCTCTAGCCCGCTGATGTTTGGCCTCGGTTTCTTTCACGATTCTCGCCTCGATTCGCGCCGCCGTCGCCGTCGCCGCCTCGGTGTCGCCCGCGTTCTCGTAAATCGCCAAAATCTGGCGCAAAGTCGAAACTTTCGGGTCTAGTTCGTAGGCATTTTCGAGCGCCTCGATGGCTTTTTTGTTGCTCCCGAGCTGTTCCTCGGCCTTGGCCAAAGCAATATATCGCGCCGGCACGTCGCCCTCAAGCTTAATCGCTTGCAAAAACGCCATTTCCGCCTTTTCATACGCCCCAGTCTCGAGATAAATCAGCCCCACGTTATGAATCGACGCCGGATTATTATCGAGCGACTGCGCAATTTCAAAACATTCCACCGCCTCGTCAAATTTCTGTTCCTTGGCGTACAAAATCCCCAACCGGTTGTACGCCGCCGCGTTTTTCTCGTCAAACTTCAAAATCGTGAGCAATGCCTTTTCCGCCCGAAACGGCTTGCGTTCCTTCATCGAAACCTGCGCAATTTGCCATAATTTTTTCATCTGCGCCGTGTATTTCGGCGATTTTTCCTCGACTTTTTTCTGACGCGGTTCCAGCGGAAAGAAAAACGCCAAATAAATCACAAAAATCAGTATCACAAAGACCGCAACCATACTCTTATTTTAACATAAATCCGCCACAATATGCAATTTTATGTGGCCGTTTTGTGCAATATTCTCGTACGCGGTCAGAAATTTCGGCAATTTCTCGATAAACATCACTTTTCCGGTGATAAAATACGATTTATAAAGCATCTCAATCGCGAGTGCCAAAGTTTCCAGCGCTTCCTTTCTCTGTAAATCGGTCGTTTTTTTCTTTTTAAAACTCTCACCAATCTCCACAAGGTCCGCCGGTTTCGCCGCAATTAAACGCTTGGCGAGCTGTTTTTGCTGCTCGTCAGCCTGAATTTCTAGGCTAAAACCAGTTTTTGGCTTCAAAAAATAAATTCGCGCCCGCGACAAAATTGTCGCGAGAAGTTGCGACGGCTGCGAGGTAATCAGCACAAAATGCACTTTTTCACCCGGTTCCTCGAGGTTTTTTAGTAGCGCATTCGCCGCCTCTAGCCCCAGCTTTTCCGCCGGCCGAAACACAATAAATTGGTCGGTAAACTGTTTTCGTCCCAAAATCCCTAGCGTTTCGCGCACCTGCGCGATCGTAATCGTGGCTTTGTCCTCTGGCTTTAGGACTATCGCCTGCGGAATTTCGACTTTTTCCCCGTCCGACACCACAAAAATCGTCGTTTCGCCTTTTTTTGCGATTTCTGGGATCTGTTTTATATCATCAAACCACATCGCGCACTCCTACCGCTCCCCTAAACTATCGCTCCGCGCTCCATTATTTTCCTAGCCCGCACGCCGCGTTTCATCAAAATCCTAAACCACATCATTAAATTCCCGCGGAATTTCCGACCGAAACACCCGTCGCTCGCCTCCAGGGAGCGTAATTTCAAGCTCCTTAGCGTGCAGATACAGCCGTTTCCCTGGCGCGCCCTCATACACCGGGTCGCCCACAATCGGATGCCCCAAATATTTCATATGCACCCGCAGTTGGTGCGTCCGTCCCGACGTCGGCTTGAGCTCCACTAGCGAAAAATCCTCATTTTCTCGCAAAACTTGGTAAAAAGTCTCGGCCTCCTTGCCGTTCGGGTCGACCCGAAACGTCGTCGGGCGATTTTTGTCACGCATCATCGGCAAATCAATCCGCGCCGCCGGCAATTTCAAATGCCCGCTCACCACCGCGACATAAGTTTTGTGGACTTTGCGGTCTTGGAACTGTTTTTTGAGAAATTTTTGCGTTTCCTCATTTTTCGCCAGAATCATCACCCCACTCGTATCGCGGTCCAGCCGATGACAGATCAAGCCAAAATCCGCCAGCGTCCGCTCCGGACAATATTCGCCCTTCGCCTCGGACAATAGCCCCGCCGGCTTCTCAACCACCAGCACATTTTCGTCTTCATATAGCGTTTTTGGCACCAAATCGGCATTTTTCAGCTTTTCTGGCACGTTTAGCTCGATTTTTACCCCTTCCGGGAACTTTTGGTTCGGTTTTTTGACCACTTCGCCATCCACCTTCACGAACCCCTCTTCAATAAATTTTTGCAAAGTCGACCGATTATAGCTCTTGAAAATCCCGACCATCAAGTGGTCTAGGCGCGTTTTTTCTTCTTTTTCAGGCGCCTCCGTCAAAATCCGGTCGCCGTTCACCACGCGCGACATCTCTGGTTTGCTAAACTTTTTTCCCGTTCGGATCATATAATATTATTATAACACGAAATACTTTTTTGAGAATTTCTCGTATTTTTACTAGCACAAAGACACCTCTTTTCGGACACGCTCAAGGGCGCTCGCCCAAGCTTACGGTCCTCAAAGAGATGTCTTTGTGCTATCTCAACCCTATAGCTTTCTGAACCTCTAATAATTTCGTTTTCGCAATATCATTAGCATATTTTTCGCCTTTTGCGAGCAAATCCAGCACCTCCGCATCCGAAACTTGCGCGAGTTTTACTTGAAAATCGGTCAGCATCGCCGATACGCTCCCCGCCACCTGTTTTTTCAGCTCCCCATAGCGAGTTTCTCCCGCCCAAGCCGTAATCACTTCCTGCAAAGGCACCCCCGTTGTCAGCGACTCAATCGTCAGCAAATTCGAAATCCCCGGCTGACTCCACATATCAAACTTCACCTTGCCAAACGAATCCGTCGTCGCCGACATAATCTTTTTCGCAGCCTTTTCCGGCGCGTCGTCGAGCATAATTTTTGAATTCTCTGCCTTATTGGATTTGCTCATTTTCTTCTCTGGATTTAACAGATCCCGAATCCGCACCCCGTCGTCCGTCCCCATAAATTTCACCTGCTCCGCAGTTTTAACCGGCACGGTGAAAATTTCGCCGTATTTATGATTAAAGCGCATCGCCAAGTTGCGCGTCAGCTCGATATGCTGGAATTGGTCCTCGCCAATCGGCACATAATCCGCCGAATATAGCAGAATATCCGCCGCCATCAAAATCGGATAGTCAAAAATCGCCACGTTGCACGACTCGCGCCCCTCGGATTTCTCCTTATACTGCGTCATCCGCGAAGTTTCGCCCATCGTCGCCACGCAATTCAAAATCCAACACAGCTCCGAGTGCGCCGGCACATGACTTTGGCGATAAATATGCACATTTTCGTTGATTTTTAGCCCCGCCGCCAGGTAATATTTGAGCGACCTTAGGGTGTTTTCCTGCAAATTTCCGTCCACCTCAGAGATAATCGAATGCAAATCCGGCACAAAAATATTTACCTGAAACTCGCCCGTCTCCGAATATTTATTCGCGAGGCGCACCATCGGCAGCAGCGCCCCAAGGTAATTCCCCAGTGTCGGTACCGAATTTACCCTAATTCCCGTCAAAATCGTTTTCATACTTCTATTTTATCACATTTTGTGCTAGAATAAAATGTGAGGGAAGGCATCCTTTCTGCCCGCCCTCACCTAGTGTCATTTTAACCCATTTGGGGTGTTAGCTCATCTGGTAGAGCGCTAACACTGCACACCCCTGTAAGCAAATTGACAATTTTTAACCTAAATTTGGGGTGTTAGCTCAGCTAACTAGAGCATCAACGCACCACACCCTTGTACATAATTCACAAATTTACCCATTTGGGGTGTTAGCTCATCTGGTAGAGCGCAGCTATGGCATAGCTGAGGTGGCGAGTTCGAGCCTCGCACACTCCACCAATTTTTAAAAAACCGCCTCTTGGCGGGTTTTTTTATTCTATACCACCCGCACCGGCAAAATCCACCCCTTGCCGTAAGTTTTTTCCATAAACTCATACCGCGCACTGGTCCATTTGAGCAGATATTTCACTTCCGCGTCAAAATCGCCCCGGCCCCACTTTTCGCCGTCTCTTAACGCCGCCTCGCGAATTAAGCTTGCCGTTTTACTCATCGAATACAGCAGTTCTGCCCCGCGCCCCGACATCCGCTTCTGCCACACCCGCTCAACCTCTGTCCTAAACTCCGGAATGTCGATTAACAGATACAGTAGTTTTGAAATATTGCTTCCGTTTTCCGAAAACACCTCCACTCGACGAGCTTGGTCGGAATTGGGGTCAAAATACCCCTCAATACTATTGCCCCACCACCAATCCAAATTCCCCAGCGCAAAATCAAAATCCCACGCCGGCCCAGCGTGAATTTTGTCCGCCGCCCCGTCTTTATAAAAATAAAAACTCGACGCATAGGCGTCCGGATTATTGGTAAACTCCGAAAGTAGAAAATATTGCGCTAAAGACTCCACGTCCGCCACCTCTGTCACGCTCGCAAAATCACCCGCCTCCGCCGCCTGCTCCAAAAGGTTAAAATCCGCCATAAACGCCTCCATCGCCTCGGTTTCGTGCGCCTCATCCTCGACCACCGCCTCTGTTAATTTCATGCAACTCCCCAAATAACTCTCAAAACAGCCCCCTTCCTCCTGGTGCAGGGTGTCGAGCTCCGCGATCACCCCCATTTCACTTCTCAAATCCACCCGCCCCTTGCCAATTTCAATTTTATCCAGCAGATAATACAGCCCCTCGTAGTCATTATCCAGACATAGCTCCACGAATTTACCTCTGTTTGTATACTTTTCGCCGAGCATCTCCGCGATAGTCATCGCCGTGTCGTCCCTTAAATAACTCGCGTCGAGAGAATTACTCCTTAACACCCACTTTTTGGCCTCGCCCAGCCCAAACACGTCCAATTTTTTGGCAAATTTCAGCTGAAACGGCTTTTTATCCTGCGCAAAAGTCGAATTGCCACGCAGTTTGATTTCCAAATTCTGTGCCACAGTGGTTTTACCCTGTTCGTCCGTCAAAATTCCCACATTGTTGCCGAATTTTTCCGTTTTTGCCGCCATTTTGAGCTCGTCCGCGGTAACATTCAAAAGTTCAATCTCGATTCTGGGCAGTTTTGGCGTTTTTCCGGCTTTCACCGCTGTTTTTTGGTGCCAAAATATCCCAAGCAGCACCAGCAAAATCAGCATCATTCCGCCCAAAATCAACCCAATTTTATGTCTACGGGTTCTCTGGCGACTTTTTGGCACTTGTTTTACAGTTTTACTGGTCCGATTTGGCTTTTTCGCTCGTGTCCGCTTGGCGCTGTCTCCGACCGACAGATCAGTTTTCGCTCGTGTCCGCTTAGTAGTTGCGCGAGTTGTGCTCATTTTTTCATTATAACAGACTTACATCGCGTCCGCAAACACCACCAACCGGTGCGACGCACCGCCTTTACCGTCCGGCGTCCCCGCGCAAGTCATCAACGCCACGTCGTGCCCCAGCGCCGTCCGCGCGATTTTGTTCATCAGCCTCGGCGTGCCGTTTAGCCGCCCGTCCGCCGTCTTTTCGTATAATTGAATGTCTGCCACGCGATAAGTTTTGGTCGTGCCCGCCTCTGTTATCGTGATTGTCTCACCCACGTATCGCGCACTCAAATTGCCGAGCAATCGCGTCGAATTATGCCCATAAATCAATTTCTGGTACCGATAAATATCGCTATAACTTAGATTACTCGCCAGCGCCACGTACTCATCCTCGGAATTCACGAATTTAGTGACGGTGTAATTCACCGGCGCCGGAGCTGTTACAGTCGCAATCGCGGGCTGTGTAGTCGTCTCAGTTAGCGCCTCGGTCACGCGCGTCTCCACCCCTTGAAAATCTACCGCCGAGACACTAAAAGTATCCGCCTGCGCCAAAGTTTCAGGCACAAAAGTAATCCCTAAAATCGCCGAAAATAGCATTAAAAAAAGGCGCTTCGCCATGTTAACTCCTCTATGACCAATTTATCTTTCTATTATAGCACACTTTGCCAAAAAAGTCAACCGGCACGCCGATGCAATAATAATAATTCAACCCCCATCTTGTAAAAAGACCCAACCAGTGCTAAAATTAAGAAAAAGGAGGTTATATGAGCCGTTTTGATGACCAATATATCGATCTGTGTCGCCGGATTTTATCTTCGGGCGAGAAAATCACCAATTACGCGGGGCAGGATCACCGCTCGGCGGGCTCGGCTTTTGCCATCCCCGACCACACCTCTCAGCGCAGTTCCGGCGCCAAAACTCTTCGGCTCCCGCACGAAATCCTGAAATTCGACCTCTCTGAAGAATTCCCGATTTTAGTCTCGAAAAAAGTTGGCTTTAAATCCGCCGTTTTAGAGCTCCTCTGGATTTACCAAGCCACCTCGAACGACGTTCGCTGGCTGACTGAGCGCGGAGTTCATATCTGGGACGAGTGGAAAGTTTCTGCTACTGGCGAATATCAGGGGCGAAATTTGAATGAGATTTTTGCCACGCGCCACCCTGATTTGCCTCCCGAAGATTTCGCGCACACCATCGGCACAGCTTACGGCTGGATTGTAAATAAATACCACCTGATTGACAACCTTATCGAAACCTTGCGTAACAACCCCGGTAACCGTCGCATGGTGCTTTCTCTCTGGCAAAACGAGTGGCTCGAAACCGCGGCTCTGCCGTCCTGTGTCTGGAATTCGCAATGGAATTTGATCGACGGGCGCCTCAATGTCCTCGTCACTTCCCGCTCTACCGATGTTCCGCTCGGTCTCCCCTTTAATATCGTGCAATACGCCGTACTGTGTCATCTGATCGCGCAGGTCGTCGGCGCTCGGCCTGGGCAATTTACCTTTACCACCAACGACGCGCATATTTACGAAAACCAAATTCCAGGGATCAAGGAGCAAATCGAGCGTTACGACCAAGCAATTAAAGCCGGCACGCTCCCGCCCGCCCCTGTTCTCAAACTAAATCCCGCAATTACCGAATTTGCCGATTTTGACAATTCCCGCGAGCTAAAAGACATTAAATTGGAGAGTTACGAGCATCTTGGCGTCATCAAAATGCCTGTAACAGAGTAAAATGTTTAGTTTAATCGCTTGTGTTGGCAAAAATCGCGAAATCGGCCGGGGCGGTCAACTCGTTTTTCATATCAAAGACGATATGCGCTTTTTCCGCGAAACCACCTCTGGGTACCCGATTTTAATGGGGCGAAAAACCTGGGGAAGTTTGCCCGGCAAATTACTGGGGCGCAAAAATCTCGTCGTCTCCAGCGAGCCTGTCACCGGCGCCGACCGCACAATTTCCAATTTGCCGGCTTTTATCTCTGAAAACTCTGGCTCCGACCAAGAAATTTTCGTCATCGGCGGCGGCATGATTTACGAAAAACTACTTCCCTTCGCAAAAACCCTCTATCTGACCGAAGTCGAGGCTACCGTCCCCGATGCCGACACCTTTTTTCCCGAATTTAACCCCGAAAATTACGTAAAAACTTTAATCCAGAAAGGCATTGAAAATGATCTAGCGTTTTCTATCTACCGATACGATATCAAAGGATAAAATAAGGAGTAAAAATGAAAGATTTAGTATTCAATTTGATAGAAAACGAAAAAACTCGCCAAAGCGAGGGACTAGAGCTGATTCCGAGCGAAAATTATGTCTCGGGCGCAGTGCTCGAGGCCATGGGCTCAGTTTTGACTAACAAATATTCCGAGGGCTACCCCTGTTTCGACGGCACCGGCGACAAAGACAGCTGGACGGAAGAAAAAATCGCCGACGAAATCCTGCCCAATTTCCGCTATTACGGGGGTCAGGACAATATTGACCGCATCGAACGCCTCTGTATTAGTCGCGCTTGTCGCCTGTTTCACGCCGACCACGCCAATGTTCAGCCCCACTCTGGCGCCAACGCTAACGAAGCAGTCTATTTCGCCTGGTGCGACCCCGGGGACAAAATTCTCGCCATGTCTCTACCTGCCGGCGGGCATCTGACCCACGGCTCCCCTGTCACCCGCTCCGCCAAAATTTACAATTTCATCAGCTACGGCGTCACCGCTGACGGCGATATCGATTACGACGAATTAGAGAAAAAAGCCCTGGCCGAGCAACCCAAAATCGTACTTGTCGGCTACTCCGCGTTTATGAAAATCCCCGATTTCGCACGTATTGCCGCCTTACAGGCGAAATTACCCCAAACCTTGTTCATGGCCGACATGGCGCACGTCGCGGGTTTAATCGCCGGCGGAGCGCATCCGAACCCCTTGGACTTCGGTTTTCACGTCATGACCACGACCACGCACAAAACCTTGCGCGGACCACGTGGCGGGCTGATTTTATCGAAGGGCAATGTCGATACGCCCCTAAGAAAACCCGAAAAAACGCTCGCGAACATCCCGATTTTAATCGATCGCGCAGTGTTCCCTGGCACTCAGGGCGGACCTCTAGAGCACATCATCGCAGCCAAGGCTGTGGCCTTTGGCGAAGCCTTGAAGCCAGAATTTAAAGCTTACGCCGCAAAAATCGTCGAAAATGCCAAAGTTTTGGCTCACGAGCTTAAAAACTACGGTTTCATTTTACAGGGAGACGGCACCGAAAATCACCTGATTTTGGTCGATATCAAAGACAGCTTCGGCGTCGACGGCAAAACTTACGAAAAAGCCCTCGATATGGTCGGCTTGACTTTGAATGCCAACTCCCTGCCTTCGGACAAAGGTGGCGCTTTCCGCCCCTCGGGGGTGCGCCTCGGCACTCCGGCAATTACCACCCGCGGTCTCGGCGCTGAAGAGATGAAGCTTTTGGCTGGCTGGATGAAACAGGTCGCCGACATCTGCCAAAAAGCCGAAACCGACGAAAATCTCGCGAATTTCACCTCAGAACTCGCCAAAATCCGCGCTGAGGTCCGCGAAACCGCGCTGAAATTCCCCGTACCAGGAATTTAGAGCTAAAAATTAGCATTCTAAACTATGCCAAATCTTCTCACTTAATCCCGTCGCCCTCAGGCAAGGGCAAGATTTTCCGGGTATTCCAACTCGCGCCAATTTTGCCTATACTAAACGGAAGAAGTGTGCTATAATATAAGTAGTGGGGCGTTAGCTCAGCTGATAGAGCGCTGCATTCGCATTGCAGAGGTCAGGAGTTTGAATCTCCTACGCTCCACCACTTTATGGCTCTAGCTGAGCTATTTTTTGTTATATCAGTCACAAAACCGTCGTTTTGCCATACTGACCGTGGGAAAACCATAGTTTTTACCGCATCAGCCGCGGGAGAACCACTTTAACCGCATTAGCCGCAGGCGAACGGTTTTTAGGATGTTAAAGTTTTAGCTCTTTCGAAGCATGTAAAATTTCCCAGAGAAAAAATCCAACTCCCCGGACTGAAGAACTGGATAGTCCCAGTTCGAAGTCCGACGGGAGTTGGATTTTTGAACTTGGCGAAATTTTATCGCTGAGAAAAGCAAAACTTTAACATTCTCTTCCGTGTTTGCTGTGGTAGAACCACTAAAACAAACCTATTTTCCGTTCCTGCTGTGGGAAAACCGCAAAAACCTTTCCACTTTTCGAACCGGCTGTGGGACAACCGTAAGAAAATAAACCCCATAGGGGTTTATTTTCTGAGAGAAGCAAAACTTTAACGTTTGCTGAACTGCTCGCGTCGCCGTGCTGAGCGCAAACCGTATTTTTTGCGTTCCTTTTCGCGAGGATCGCGCTTCATCATGCCTGCCTTCTTGAGCACAGGGCGAAGATCCGGCGCTTCCACGGTTAAAGCCTTCGAAATCGCGAGTTTAATCGCATCGACTTGCCCAGCCAAACCACCACCTTTTACCACGATAGTGATATCGTACTCTTTTTGCTTTTCAGCCAGAGCTAGCGGATCGGTGATTTCTGCGAGATAAGTTTTATTCCCCGACAGATAATCTAGAGCCGGCTTGCCGTTGATGGTCAGCTCGCCTTTACCACTGTAAAGTCGCGCCGTTGCCGTAGCACTTTTGCGTCGACCAAGTCCATAGGTGTATTTCTTCGTCGCAACCATTATTTAATCTCCTTTGGGCTTTGTGCCGTGTGCGTGTGTTCCGCGCCGTCAAAAACGCGTAGTCGCTTCAGGCGTTCCGCCGCCAATTTATTTTTCGGAAGCATACCCTTGACCGCCGCTTCGATGGCGCGCTCCGGATATTTTTCAATCATTTCCTCGAGCTTTAACTCTTTCAAGCCACCAGGAAAACCGCTGTGCCGATAGTATTTTTTCTGGACCATCTTGTCGCCGGTCACCTGAATTTGCTTGGCGTTAATCACGACCACGTAATCGCCGTTGTCGATATGCGGGGTGTAAGTCACTTTCGACTTCCCCATCAACTTGTCGGCAATCACTACCGCGAGTTTGCCAAGAGGCATACTCGAAGCGTCGACAATCCACCATTCGCGATTAATTTCGCTAGCTTTTTGAGAATAAGTTTTCATTACTTGTCCTCCTTTTTGGCTGTCAAATCGATGTCGTCGACAAAACTAATCGTTCCCATTTCCGCGTTGTCGCCTCGGCGAAAACCGGCGTGTTCGATTCTTAAGTATCCGCTGTCGCGCTTAACTTGCGGAGCGACAACATCGAACAATAGTCCTGCAATTTCCACGCTACCAAGTCGCGCAATTGCCAACCGGCGATTGTGCAAACCACCTTTTTTCGCCAGCGTAATCATCTTCTCAGTTTCGCGTCGAATCTCTTTGCACCGAGCCAAAGTTGTAGTTATTGTTTGATATTCAATGAGTGAGCACATCAACCCTTGTCGGAGTGCCCGCCTCTGATCTGTTTCGCGGCCGAATTTTCGACCTCTGTATCCATGACGATGCATTTTAAATATTTAACTCCGTTAACTTTTCTTTTACTTCATCCAGGGCTTTCTGGCCAAAACCTTTCAAATCCTTCAAATCAGTCTCTGACAAGGTTACGAGGTCGCGAATTGTGCGAATGTCGTTATTGAGCAGTGCATTGGCGGTCCGTGCCGACAAATCCAATTCTTCAATTGGCAACATCAAACCAGAATCATCTTCTGCTTCGCTCGCCCCAGGGGTTGGCGCCGATTCGACCTTCGTCCCACCGGCCAGCGCCGTGTATTGATTGACCAAAATCGCCGCTGCTTCTTCAAAAGCATCTTGTGGCGTGATGGTTCCGTCCGTATCGACAGTCAAAGTGAGTTGTTGCAAGTTAGTATCTTGCCCGACCCGCGTATTCTCGACTTTGTAGCGCACGCGCAAAACCGGCGTAAACACCGCGTCAATCGCAATCATATCTGAATGAATCCGGTCTTCGCTAGCTTGGTCAATCGTCAGATAGCCACGCCCGCTTTCCACTACGAAATGCATTTTCAGCACGGTTTTCGGGTCGTCGATATGGCAAATCACTTGATTTGGATTGGCGATTTCGACTTCCGCCGGCAATTTAATATCGCCCGCAATCACCCGCTTGTCGCCGTCTTTTTCGGACTGTTTGTCGCCCTTCATCTCGAGTTCGAGTTCTACCGGAGCGTCGGTGTGCATCTTAAACCGAATGTTTTTAAGATTTAGCATGATATCCATCATATCTTCCCGCACCCCTGGAATTGTGGTAAATTCATGCGTCACGCCTTCGACCGAAAAGGCCGTGATTGCTGCACCCTTCACACTCGAAAGGAGCACCCGGCGCAGGGAGTTGCCAAGAGTGTTGCCATAGCCATAATAAAGTGGTTTAATCACAAACTCTGCGCTGGTTTCGCTCAGTTCCTTAACGCTGTCGAGCTTTGCTTCGTGAATATTTTTTGTAGTCATACCCTTTTCTCCTTAACGTGAGTAATACTCAACAATTAATTGTTCGTTAATGCCCGGTTCTGCCTCTTCACGTTTTGGCAAGCCCGTAATTTCAATTTTCATTTTCTTCGCATCGACCTTCATCCACGACAACGTCACTGGGTTCGCTGCCCCGATTACATTCGGAAGATTCTTGAAATATTCAGTTTTTCCAGAGTGCGCTCTGACTTCTAGCACGTCGCCAGGTTTCAACCGGATGGACGGCACATTAATTTTGCGTCCGTTCAAGGTGAAATGTCCGTGCGAAACGAGTTGTCGCGCTTGACGGCGAGTCAATGCAAATCCTGCACGATACACCACGTTATCTGCTCGTCGCTCCAAGTATTCCAACAACTTTTCGCCAGTCAAACCTTCTGCACCCTGCGCTTCTTTCATCAGTTTTGCAAACTGTTTTTCCAAAAGTCCGTACATGCGGCGCACTTTTTGCTTTTCACGGAGCTGAGTCAAGTACAAACTGCCACCCCGTTGGCGCATGTTGCCATGCTCGCCCGGAATCCCGGACTTTTTTGCCATCACTTTGTGCGCTTTTGGTGCTAACGCCACGCCTTCCCGACGGCTCTGTTTTACAATTGGAGAATTATCCCGTGCCATTATGGTTTCCTTTCTCCCTTCGGTCGCACACCACCGTGCGCAATCGGAGTTACGTCTGTAATACTATCAATTTTAATGCCTACGCTCGAAATCGCTCGAATCGCTGCATCACGACCTAGCCCAATTCCTTTGACATACACATCAACAGAATTCAAGGCGTGATTTTTCTTCGCTACCTCAAGGGCTTTTTCCGCTGCGACGCCCGCCGCAAAAGCGGTACCTTTTTTCGAACCGCGGAAACCGTTCGCACCCGCGCTCGAAGCCGACAACACTCCGCCGGTTTTGTCCGACACGGTGATAATCGTGTTGTTAAAAGTCGCCTGAATATGCACTGCGCCCGCATTCACGATGCGCTTGGTTTTCTTGGACTTTTTGGTTTTAGTCGCACCAGTTTCCACTGCTTCCGCCGCTTCGACCGCTGTATTTTTTACTTCTTCTGCCATATTACTCCTTAAGTCTTGCTCGCCGCTTTAGGTTGTGTTCCACCGACCGCGATCGCCCTACCCTTACGAGTACGTGCATTCGTTCGAGTACGCTGGCCGTTGACTGGCAATTTCGCCTTGTGTCGCATTCCCTTATATGAATTAATATCCTTAATTCGTTTGATATTGTTGCTCACTAGGCGTCGGAGATCACCCTCAACATGATATTTTTGAGAAATAATGTCGTTGATTTTCTGTTCGTCAGCCTCGGTGAGATCTTTCACCCGAGTGGTAGGCTCGATTTTAGCCTCCGCAAGGATTTTTTTACTAGTTGTTCGCCCAATCCCATAAACATAAGTCAGCGCAATCCAGACTTGTTTTTCGGACGGGATGACAACGCTAGCAATTCTAGCCATATTTAACCCTGCCTTTGCTTATTCTTAGGTTTTTTCTTATTGATGATACGTAGCACGCCTTTGCGTCGCACAATAATATCATCAGGTGAGATTTTTTTAACACTAGCACGTACTTTCATCGTGTTAAAACATCCTTTCCTTGTTATCGTTGCAATTTTCCGCCAGTTTTAACCTTTTGCAAATGGGTTAAAACTGTTGTAAAAATTACAACAGTTAATATTATTTTAGCCGAAAGCTGATTCTGCCCTTTGTAAGATCGTAAGGGGTTAACTCAACCTCGACTCTGTCGCCTGGAACCAAACGAATGTAATTTTTACGCATTCGCCCGCTCATATGGGCAACAATAATATGACCATTCTCGAGTTCAACCCGAAATTGGGTATTAGGCAACGCCTCAACGACCTCGCCCGTGAGTTTAATCACTTCCTTTTGACTAGCCATAAATTACCCTTTTATTGTATCATACTAGAAAGTGTTTGTAAAGATTAAAATTGTCATTTTACTAATCCTATAAAAAATGGAGGTAACATTTTCACGAAATGTCAACAGATTAAAATTGTTATTTTTAGGCAAATATCCCGAAAAAGTTCAAAAAGTCAACGACCTTTAGGTCTTTACTTTTTGGACTTTTGAGACCTGCCTAAAAATGACAATTTTAATCTTCTATTAATACTGCACGTGTAAACTGCCGCGACAAATAAGTCTGTTGCACGGACGACCACTCGCCAGTACAAGTAATCAGCGTCACCGACTCGCGACCCTTTTCTGGCGACTTGGCAGCCTTGATCATATAATCGTCCGATTCCGCTAGCGCCACCGTAACATTCTCGACCACTTTGTAATTGAAAATCGCCCCGTCTCCGCGCTCAATCTTAATAATATCTCCCGTTACCAAATCCGGCAACTTCTTAAACACCCCATACACATTCGGGCCACCATTATGCCCATCAATAATCATCGTTCCGCCTTGCCCCGGCTTGCCCGAACCTTCATACCAGCCCACATCAAAAATATTATTCGGCGTCGCCATCTCGCCTTTGGAATTGATTCCCATGGCTAAAACTCGCGCATTCGTAATACCGAGTTTTTCAATCGACAAATAGCGTGGCCGGTCCGCCGCTACGGTATATTCTATAATTTCCTCCTCGGTCGGGACGGTTTCGTCCAAGGTGCTTTCTTCGGCCGCCACCGCCGTGCGCTCGCTGCCTTCCTTTTCGTTGTAATACCACGCCTCAAAAGTCGCGACGCGAATTAGAAATCCCAAAAACACGAGGGTTATTACCGACCAAATCGCCCACTTTGCCACCCGTCGCCAGCCACCCTTAATTTTCAAGTTCGTCTCCAAAGTCGTCATAAGTTACCATCAGCGCTCTCGAGTCTAGCGACCGTAAGTTCTCGAGTGCCACCGTCACCACAATCAGAAGCCCCGTCCCCGAAATCGACAGACCAATCGGCGAACCAGTCAGCACGATAAAGATATAATCCGTGATAAACGGCAACATCGCCACCACCCCAAGTGCAAGCGCGCCAAACAAATTCAGCCGATTAACTACTCCACTTAAATAATTAGCCGTAGTAATTCCCGGGCGCACACCTTCAATGAACCCGCCCTGTTTCTGCAGATTATCCGCAATTTCTTTGGTATTAAAGATAATCGAAGTATAAAAATAAGTAAACATAAACACCAATAAGAAATACAAGGTCGGGTACACAAACCATTGCCCCGTAATCCCGTCCGGATACAAAGTCGAGAAATTGCTCGCCGACGGCGCCGAGAAAGTCGCGACGAGCGACGCGCCGACTTCGTTCGACGAATCGATCGAAGTCATCACTTGCCCAACCAGCGCCGGAAGCGACAAAAACGCCGTCGCAAAAATCACCGGAATCACCCCCGCCGCAATAATCTTGATCGGCAAAATCGACTTAATCCCGCCATATGACGAATTGCCATGCACACGCTTGGCATAATTAATTGTAATAATCCGCTGGCCTTCGTTTAATTTTACCAAGAAGTAAATTACCGCCAGCATCGCCAGCCCAAACCCAAGTATAATCCAAAACACCGTTGGGTCTACCGGTAGTTCCAGCCAGCCAAACAAATTCAAAGTTCCATTACTAGTATCAAACAGCTCCGTCCCGAGCGCCGTCATCGTGGTCGGCAGTTGCGACACGATTGACGCAAAAATCATCATCGAAATCCCGTTACCGATACCCTGTTCGGTCATTAGTTCCCCAAACCACATCAGAATCATCGACCCCGCTGTCATTGCCGTCACCGACAGCGCCCAGTCCATAAAGGTCGGCGTAAAATCGGTCGCGATGTTTGCCGACAACGTCGACTGATACAGAATGAAAATATATGCAATTGATTGAATAATCGCCAGTGGCACCGCCAAAATTCGCGTCCATTGGTTAATCTTCTTGCGCCCTGCGCCACCGTCGTTAGACAGTTCTTCCCACTTCGGCACTGCTTTAGTTAACAGTTGCACCACAATCGAGCTAGTAATATATGGCGATAACCCCACCAAAATAATACTAAACGACGCCAGCCCCCCGCCCGAAATCAAATTAAGGAAACTCGAAAAGTCCGACTTATCCATCAGATTCGAAACGGCTTCTTTAAAAGTCGCCGCGTCACCCATCGGCACCGGGATTTGTGCGAGCAACCGATACGCCACCAAAATCCCAAAAATCGCCATCACGCGCTTCAACATGTCCTTATTTTTGAGAGATTTAAAAATCGTCTTAAAATGCATATAACCTCTTTCCTAATAACTATCATACCACACTTCCCCGCACAAAAAAAGCCCCCTAAGGGGCTTTTTTCTAGATTTCCTCGAGTTCTTCCGCGGTAGGCTCGTTGGTTGTTTCTAAGGGTCGCACCCCAGTCCCCACTGGAATCTTACGACCAATAATCACATTTTCCTTCAAGCCTTTCAAGCGGTCCACCCGGCCGTTAATCGCCGCGTTAATCAGTACCCGCGTCGTATCTTGGAACGATGCCGCCGACAAGAACGAATCCGAGAAGATGGAAACTTTCGTAATCCCGAGTAGCAAGTTGGTAAACGTTGCTGGCTCTTTGCCTTCTGTGACGAGCTCTTTATTGCGCTCCAACACCGAAGCTTTCGACGTGACATCACCCGACACAAACTCCGAATCGCCCGGTTCGTCAATTTGCACGCGCGAGAACATTTGTCGCACCAGAATCTCCAAGTGCTTTGGCGAAATCTCATGACCCTGCGCCGCATACACGTTCAACACGTCGTTCATAATGTAGCGTTGCGTCACTTCCACGCCCTTATACTTGAGTAAATCTTGCAAATTCATAGAACCTGCCGTCAAGCGGTCGCCCGCCGTCACGACATCGCCAGATTTTACCACCACTTCAGCTTCGCCCGGCACCTCAACTTTTACCGACGCACCAGCCGCTGCCACGAGAATTACTCCGTCCTTGACCAGCTCCACCACGCCATCACAAGGCGCCTTAATCGTCGACTTGTCGTCAGCTTTCTTCGCTAAAGTCGCACCCGCCCGCACACTTTCGCCGTCTTTCACGGTAAGTTCGTGTCCAGCAGTGGCAATTTTGGTGATTTTGCCAGCTTGTGGCGTAATCTGAATGACATAATGGTTGCCGTCTTCTTCCACTTCCGCTACGCCGTCAATCGGAGTAATGTAAGCTTGCCCCTTTGGCGTCCGAGCTTCGAGAAGCTCCTCCACCCGAGGCAGACCTCGTGCGATAGCGCCCGAACCTGCCACACCAGAACCGTGTTTAGTATCAAGTGTCAGCTGAGTACCCGGCTCACCAAGCGACTGCGCCGCAATCACCCCGACCGGTTCATTCGCTGCCACAAGTTCGCGAGTTGACATATCTACACCATAACTCTTGCGCGGAATACCTTCCACCGCCGTGGTCGACAACACCGACTGGATTTTGACCGATTCGATTTTTTCATCGGCATCAATTTGATCCGCCAGTTCTTTCGTGATTAATTCATCAGCTTCGAGATAGCCCGGCACCGCTTCCGCCGTATACCGACCAGCCAGTCGCGCTGCGAACGAAATTCCCGACAACTCGGTTTCGTTGCGATAGACCACAAAGCCCGGGTCTTCCGCTTCCGAATCAATCGTAAACACGTCTTGCGATACATCGACGAGGCGCCGAGTCAAATACCCCGAGTCCGCAGTACGCAAAGCCGTCGACACCTGCCCCTGGCGTGCGCCTCGCGTCGCGATAAACGACTCCAGCGTGTTCAAACCTTTCTTATATGAAGATTTGACCGGCAACTCGATTTCGTTGTTATTAATATCGACCATGATGCCGATTTCTGCCGACGCGAGCTTAATATTTGAAATATTACCACGCGCGCCCGAGTTCACCATCACCGCGATATCGGTATCCATCTCCGACAACTTCGAAGACAAGAACTCCGAAATTTTCTTATCGATATCTCGCCAGTTGGCAATCGTAAGTTTATACCGCTCTTCCTCGGTCACCAAACCATCGTTAAATTGCTCCTGAATCATCGCCGTCTTGGCATCGCCTTCCGCGATAAAGTCGTCGATTTCATCATAAGTCGGATAATCGTCCTTTGCCGTCGAAATCGAAGCAATTGTTTCGTATTCGAACGCCAAATCTTTCAGGTCATCCGCCGTTTTTACCATCACTTCAGCGCCATATTTCTCGAAAATGTCCGCCATTACCTTCGACAAGTGCTTTTTGGTTTGCACCGAGTTATCAAACGGGTAATCTTTTGGCAAAATTTCATTGAAAATCACGCGTCCTAAAGTTGTATTGCGAATTTCTTTCTTCGCGAACACCCGAATTGGCGTCTGCAGGGCAATCACGCCTTGATCATAAGCCATTTCCGCTTCGTAAATCGACGAAAAGGCCTTTGGCGTGTCGGTATTCGTCCCTGGCTTGTCGTAAGTCAGATAATACGCACCCAGCACTACGTCCTGGTAAATCGCGAGCACCGGAGAACCGTCCGCCGGTTTGAGCAAGTTCTTGCCCGCCGACATTAATTCTCGCGCTTCCGCTTGCGCCGCGTCCGAAAGTGGCAAATGCACCGCCATCTGGTCACCATCATAGTCCGCGTTAAAGCCCGATGCCACGAGCGGATGTAATTTAATCGCTTTGCCGTCAATTAGCCGCGGCTGGAACGCCTGCACGCTCAACCGGTGTAGCGACGGAGCGCGGTTAAGAAGCACATATTTACCCTTAATCACTTCGTCAAGCGCGTCCCAGACGATCGTTTCTTTGGCTTCAATCAGTCGCGAAGCCGCCCGAATATTGTTTGCATATTCGTTGCTGATCAGCCACGAAATCACAAACGGTTTAAACAGCTCTAGCGCCATTTGTTTCGGCAAACCACATTCGTGAAGTTTGAGTTCTGGACCGACCACAATCACCGACCGCCCAGAATAATCCACGCGCTTACCTAGCAAGTTTTGACGGAATCGCCCTTGTTTACCTTTGAGTAAATCCGACAACGATTTCAATTTACGTCGTCCGTTGGTCGAATTCGCCCCTCGCGAACCACGCGATGCCGAGTTATCAATTAGTGCATCCACCGCTTCTTGCAGCATCCGCATTTCATTTCGGCAAATCACTTCCGGCGCATTTAAATCCAACAACTTTTTCAACCGGTTATTCCGGTTAATCACCCGGCGATACAAATCATTGAGGTCCGAAGTCGCAAACCGCCCACCAGGAAGCGCAATCATTGGGCGCAAATCCGGCGGAATCACCGGAATCACCGTCAACACCAAATCTGCCGGCTTAATCCCCGCCGCTTGCATCCCCTCGAGCGTCTTCAGCCGTTTTTGGATTTTCTTTTCTTTTTGACCTTTGGCTTCGGCTTCTTCCTCGTGCAGTTGTTCAATCAACTTATCCAAATCGATTTCATCGAGCAACCGCTTGATCGCCGTCGCACCCATCTCGACCGTGATTAAATCTTCGTATTCTTCCGGCAACTTGCGATAATCGACTTCTGTGATCACTCCGCCCTTCTTAAACGATTCGAGCATCGCTTTGCGCGTCGCAAAATCCGATTCTAGTTCCTCGATTTCTTTATTGCGTTGCTCGGCCAGTGCTTTCACGTCCGCGCCGTCTGCCTTGGCTTCTTTGTCAAACCGAAGTTTAATCGCTTCTCGTGCCGCGTTAGTCTGCGCTTCGAGTTCTTCCAAAGTTTTTTGGATTTCCTCGGTTTTTGCATCCGTGATTAAATACGTTGCAAAATACACTACTCGCTCAATATTTTTCACGGTAATGTCGAGCAAAAGCCCCAGCGCCGACGGAATTCCACGCATAAACCAAATGTGTGCCACTGGCGCCGCCAGCGCAATGTGCCCCATGCGTTCCCGTCGCGTAATCGACTTGGTAACGAGGTTGCCCTCTTTATCTACCGCCGCTTCTCGCGAACGCACACCCTTAATCTTCGAATCATGCGGATTAATATCTTTGGTCGGCCCAAAAATCCGTTCACAGAACAACCCGTCCCGTTCTGGTTTTTGAGTTCGATAGTTAATCGTCTCTGGCTTGGTTACTTCGCCATAGCTCCAATTCAAGATATCGTCCCGGCTCGCCACCGTGAGTCTAATTGAATCGAAATCCGAAGCGCTAATGAAGTTGTCCATCCACGCCATTTAGAACTCCTCTCCGAGATCAACCATGCCGTCTTCATCGTCAATCTCTTTTATTTCTACGCCCTCCTCTTCCATCATCGCCTCGGCTTCTTCGTCGTCGAGATCGAGAATTTCCGGCTCGGTCGTTTTCTTATGTTGATCGTAAATCGATTGGTCGTCCTTTGACTTTTCGATTTCTTTTGAAGTTTTTTCAATTACATCCCCCGCGTCCGCTGCTTCACCGTGGTCCAAAAGATCTACTTTCAGCCCCAGCCCTTGCAACTCTTTCACCAACACGTTAAAGCCTTCTGGCAACTTCGGGCCCTCAATCGGTTCGTGCTTGATAATCGATTCATAAGCCTTCGCCCGTCCATAAACGTCATCCGACTTAATCGTCAACATTTCCTGAAGTGTGGTCGCCGCGCCATAAGCCTCAAGCGCCCAAACTTCCATTTCCCCGAACCGCTGACCACCATTCTGTGCCTTACCACCGAGTGGCTGTTGAGTTACCATCGTGTATGGACCAGTCGACCGAGCGTGGATTTTATCTTCCACCATGTGATGTAGTTTCAACATATGCATCACCCCGACCGAAGTCCGTTCATTAAACGGTTCACCCGTCAGGCCATCATACAGTTGTACCCGACCGTCTTTATTGAATCCAGCTTTTTCGAGCTCTTCGTTAATTTTTTCGTCCGGCACCCCGTTAAACGACGGCGTCGCAACTTTATAACCCAACGCTCGCGCTGCCATACCTAGGTGCGTTTCAAACAGCTGCCCGAGATTCATACGGCTAGGCACGCCCATTGGCGACAGCACCACATCAATCGGAGTCCCGTCCGCCATAAATGGCATGTCTTCTACCGGCAGAATTCGCGACACCACACCCTTGTTACCGTGGCGCCCCGCCAACTTGTCGCCCACGCTAATTTTGCGCATTTCCGCGACAAAGATTTTAATTTGCATAATCACGCCAGCTTTCAGTTCGTGACCTTGTTCACGCGTGTAAACTCTCACGTCCACGACCTTACCCACCGACGAACCGTTCATGCGTACCGACGTATCGCGTACATCTTTAGCTTTTTCACCAAAGATTGCCCGGAGCAACCGCTCTTCCGATGACAATTCTTGTTCGCCTTTCGGCGTAATCTTACCGACTAAGATATCTCCGTTATGAACTTCCGAACCAATCGTCACAATACCATCTTCACCAAGATGCCTGAGCGAATGTTCCGACACATTCGGAATGTCCCGCGTTACTTGTTCTGGACCGAGTTTAGTCTCACGCACTTCCACGTCAAAATCTTTGATGTTGATCGACGTCAAAGTATCATCTTCGACCAACCGGTTCGAAATCACGATCGCGTCGTCCATGTTGTAGCCCCGCCACGGCATAAACGCCACTAACAAATCTCGCCCGAGCGCTAGTTCACCATCGTTAATCGACGCACCTTCGATCAAAGTGTCGCCTTTTTCGACTTTTTGACCTCGCGCCACCACACAACGTTGGTTATAACACCGGTCATCATTCGTTTTCTCAAAATGTTGCAACTTATATTCGCGGTCGCCACCCTTGTCATAAGTAACAATCACCGAATCGCCGTCCGCTTTTTTCACCACACCCTTGCCAGACGCCGTAATTAGTTGTGAAGTATTAAGCGCCACTTCTCGCTCAATACCCGTCCCCACCACCGGATTATCTTGCTTCAAGAGTGGCACCGCCTGTTTCTGCATGGCGCAAGCCATCAGCGACCGGTCAACCCGGTTTTTCTCAACAAACGGAATCAACGACGCCGACACACCGAGGACTTCTTTGTGCGCCGCATCCACATGCGTCACCCGCGCAGCTTCCACCTGCGCCGGCGTGCCATGCACCCGTGCCGACACCCAATCTTCCACAAATTTACCGTCTTTGTCCAGTTTAACCGACGCGTCTGCAATCACCTTGTCGTTTTCCGTGTCCGCGTCCATATAAACGATTTCGTCAGTCACTTTGCCGTCTTTGACCACGCGATACGGCGCCTCAATAAACCCATATTCGTTAATCTTAGCATAAGTTGCAAAGTTCAGCACCAACCCCACGTTGCCGCCTTCCGGCGTTTCTACCGTACAAATCCGGCCGTAATGTGTCGGGTGCGCATCACGCACGTCAAAGCCCGCGCGCTCCCGCGTCAAGCCCCCTGGACCCATCGACGACAACCGGCGCTTGTGTGCGAGTTCCGAAAACGGGTTTACTTCGTCCATCAACTGTGAAAGTTGCGAGGTAGCAAAGAATTCTTTCACGGCTGCGACGACTGGTCGCGAATTCAAAAGTTGCGACGGAGTAACTTCTTCCACGTTCGCCATTGACATTCGGTCAAGAATATTACGTTGCAAACGGAGCATCCCTAAGCGGAATTGCCGTTGCACCAGCTCCCCAACCAATTTCACCCGCCGATTACTCAACGAATCGATATCGTCCGGCGCTTCTTGCGTGTTATTCAGGCGAATAATCTCCGAAATAATCCGTAGCACATCGTCCATTTGCAAGGTGCGATGCTCCGCATCATTTGGCATATCGATTTCGAGCCGGCGATTAATCTTAAACCGCCCCACGTTCGAATAATCATACCGTCGCGGGTCAAAGAACATCCGCTCGATCATCGATTTCGCATTCTCGACCGTCGCGAGGTCCCCCGGACGAATTCGGCGATACACCTCGAGCAAAGCTTCGCCCTGCGTCGAAGTGGTATCTTTTTCAAAAGTCGCATCGATAAAATGCTTTTCGCCGGTATCTACGTGCGCAAAATGCTCTTTAATCGCCGTTTGGCTCATACCGAGAGCTCTAAGGAACGTCGTCACCGGAATCTTACGTCGGCGATCGATTTTTACATACATCGCCCCGCTTGGCACGGTCTCAAATTCGAGCCACGCACCTCGCCCTGGGATAATTTTCGCGCCATAATAACGCCGAGTTCCCGCCGTCTCCGCGCTAAAGAATACGCCCGCTGAACGAATTAACTGAGAAACAATAACACGCTCGGTCCCGTTAATAATAAACGTCGCCCGATCGGTCATCCACGGATAATCACCGAAGTAAATATCCTGTTCCTTTTTCTCGCCGGTCGCCTTGTTTTCCAGCTCGACCAAAACGTGCAAAGGCGCTTCATAAGTCGCAAGATTATATTTTGCGTCTTGTTCGCTCTCCTTTGGCTCCTTAAAATAATAATCTTTAAACCTAAGAGAGAGTTTTTGACCCGTATAATCGTCAATCGGGTTTAACTCCGCAAAAACCTCTCTCAGGCCGTTGTCGACAAAGTCCGCCCACGAATCTTTTTGGTGTGCCGTCAGATCCGGAATTGGCAAAGCTTGGTCACCCTCGGTGAAAAATACTCTCTCACCTGCCTTTGGTTTTGTAGCCATTCTACCTCTTTTTTATTAGTGTTAATAATCTTTTTGATGCTCCGCTGTTTGCTCTCAGTTCGTTTTACTCGAACTCATCGCAAAACCCGCCTCACATCTCAGCGCCGGAAGATTACTGCCCTACTTCTCCCCTGACCTCGCTACCTTCAGGATTACACAAAAATAAGGCACACTACTTCTTCTCTCTATTTTACCACGCCGCGTCAATTTTTTCAAGATAAAAATTTTTATATTTTTGTCTTTATCCATTATTTACTAAACAACGCACAGAAAAGCCCGAATTCTTTGAAGCGTATCGCACCCCCGAACTAACCTCCGTATCGGTAGCATACAGATGAAACGCAACGCCTGAATTAGAAGAAGACGGATATGCAACTGACGACCAAGAGCGCACCATCTCTCCGCGATGGTAAACACTAGACCAAATAACCCCCGCATAAACAAAGTTATTCGGAAACTGTCTAAATCTTGCAGACATCACCGCCCCAGTCGGAGTAGTACTAGTGTTAGATATGGCATCTCCACCCATAGTTCTATCAAGTATCAAAAATTCTCCATAAACGCCAGAATATCCCCGCGGCAATTTCCAGTTAATCGGGCAAATATCCCCAGCTACAGTGTTTTTTAGAGTCTCATATTTTCCATTCCCCGCCGTCGCCGAATACCAGTTATAGTAATTACCATATGCGTACCAGTTGCCTTCGTAAGTTCCGTCCATTTTCATGTTGTTTGTGTTCAACATAGATTGATCGATACATTCCGCAGTTTCATCACTACACCACGAATTCGAACTTGCCGAAAGTATAAAGCCTTCAGCCGGGTTGTGGGTATTTGTGCTCGTGATTGTCGCTGTGTTGTCTAATCGCAAATTTTCTAGCATCCAACAGTTTCCGTCCGTTAGTCTCGCGACGGCATAGACATCTCCGTCACGTTCGTCCTCTAGGGCAATGAGTGAATTCGCGGAAACTGTAAAGTTAGTAGAAGTCCTCACCACGGTCGTGCCGGACAAACTAACCGTATTGGTAGCGTTTTCATTAAAAATCGTTGCAGCAAGTTCCGTAGAGCAAATACTAGACGAAAAAGTCTGCATAGTGTATTCTGTGGATTTTGGCAGCCATACGGCATAAAGATTTAATCCTGCATCAGCCAACGCGCTAAACGAAATCGTTTCCATTGGCCCGTAAATCGCATCAGTCCCAATAATCGGGTCCTCTTTCACGCTCCAGCCAACAAAAGCATAGTTATCACGTTCATAGTTATAGGCTCGTAGCATCACCGAAGTCGCAGTCGTCCCCGTGCTATGGTCCGCCATTGCACCCACTACGGCATCCGCCCCAGCATTACTTTTATAACAAATATATCCCGGTCTGCAATCCGTCCATTGCGCGTAAAGCATATATGCATTTTCAGACGAAGTTTGATTAAGGGCGAATTCAGCTCCCTTGGCATAGCTTGTTCCACTTCCATCTTGTTCCGTGTTCCAGCCGTTAAAATACCAACCCGTAGTTCTTGTGGGGACGTTCGAACTTAATGTCACAGTTTCGATCCCCGAAGTGCCAGCGGCATTATCCGGCATATTAGAAACGGCGTCTGTCGCGTTCGTATTATAGGTTATTGTATACTGGGTCGGGTTAGCCATAACCGTAAACACAAAAGTATTAGAAAAATTCCCAATCGTGGAATTGATATCAGCCCTCGCTCCAATTGAAACCGTATAAGCATTACTCGTTGCATCGGGAACCGAATCTATTATGCTGCCAGAAGTTGTCGGCGCGGGAAGATAATTTGTATTTGCCGTGCTGTTTAACTTACTCGGCTTATAGCCCCATTTACCATTATAGGCACTAGTATCAAAAGTCTCCGCCGATATCGCCGAAGGAATCGAATAAAACCCTACATTCCCAGAAGAATCTTTCAGAGCAGTCTCATTGCCGCCAGTTGCATCGCTAGACTTCACTGTCAATGTATACCCCGCCGCATGGGTCGTCGAAATCTCAATCGTCTCAGTTCCAGAATCCACAAACCTTCCTTCTGCAGTCGGTGAAAGCTCGATTTTCGGACTCCCCGAAACCGAAATCGTCAACGATGACGATGTTGCAGCGACTTCCTCTCCATTAAAAAACATGGCACCAAAAAACAAAAATAAACCACAAACAACAGCCCCACTTCTGCGGAGTCTAAGTCTCCGCTTTTTTCCAACTAAATACCCCCCCCCGTGAACGTTTTTTCTTTTCCGCAAACAACATACTCAAACTCATTATACCACTTATGCTACAAAAATTCTAAAAAATTGTCAAAAAATATCATCAGCCAAAACGCAGTAACGTAGGTAAGTCTTTAGATGTAAACGACCCAACCATTTTTGGCCCAAACATTTCTTATCGACGTAAGGGCTTTAGGCGCAAACAACCCCAACCATTTTTGACCCAAAAATCCCCCATCAACGCAGGGGGATTTTTAGACATAGATAAGCTCTCAACTTATATCTCTTTAAGCCGACTCGCAGTTAGTTAGCTTATGTTTAATTATACGCTCGCCCGCCCAAAAGTCAAGACTTTTTTATATATCCAAATCGTCTAGATCTGCAAGCTCTGCGCGAGTCTTTTCCGCGAGCTCCGAAGTTTCGTCTTCCGCTTCATCTACCTCTGTATTTTCGGCAATTTCGGACGCGCCTAAATCCGCTTCCGCTGTGTCATTTTCTTCCGCAGGACGAGCCTCATGCTCCGCCACCGGCTTTTCGTGCCGTGGCGTCTCTTCGTCATTTACGATTTTCAAGTTGTAGCGTGCATTTTGTTTCGTGCCAAGCGCCCGAAGCAGCACCCGAATCGCCTGCGCCGTCATCCCGCGTTTGCCGATAATCCGCCCCACATCCTCTGGAGCGACCGTCAGCGACAACAGCACCCCCTTTTCATCAATGCTCCTCTCCACTACTACCTTATCTGGATTGTTGACTAAAGTTTTAACGATGTATTCTACAAATTGCTGGTCAATGGTAGCCATATTGCCTCCGATTAAATTATTTATTCTTAAATTATACCACAAAAAACGGCCTTTTACAGACCATTTTTTGCCAAATTACCATAATTTTTATCAATTTCGGTAATTCGTCCCCAAAAATCCAGTTATTGAACCATTGCTTCGACAACCCACCCCAAAATTTCAATCATCGGGCTTCTGTTTTCGATCATCCACCCCAAAAACCCAATCATCGGATTTCTATTTCGCCAATTCGAAGCTTAAGCTTCCGCCGGAGCTTCGGCGGCCTCAGTAGCTTCAGCCTCTGGCGCTTCGACCGGAGCCTCTTCTTTAGGCTGATTTTTGCGCAATTTGTCTGCGTGTTTCGCCACGGCCTTTTTTGGCGCAACTTCCTTGTACCATTTCGGCAACTTCACGCCATTTTTCTTCAAGATAAACGCCACTCGCGAGGACGGTTGCGCCCCGTTCGAGAGGTATTTTTCCACTTTTTCCTTGTCCAAAGTCAAAGCCTTGGTTTCAGGGTTATAGTTGCCGACCTCAGCCACAACGCGCCCCGACAAGGGATGACGCTGGGATTCTTGGACGACTATCCGGTACGTCGGATAATGCGCCCGGCCTTTACGTTGCATGCGAATCGCTAGCATTTTTTCTCCTTAAAAATTAATATCTCCCCTAATTATATCACACTTCCCCCTAAAATACAACCCCGCGCATTTAAACCATTATCTCTAGCCAATCTCCAAAAAACATGTTATAATGACAACATAGTTTTTTGAAAAAACTTGGCACCTTAAGAGAAAGGTTGGTGATGATGTATGCCAAGAAATTACGAATTAGACCACTTAAAAACAGTAGAGCAGGACGCGTTTCAGAGAAAGCAATCAGCTTTCCAACATTACATCGCCGCGAAAGACCGCGCTAGTAAAGCGCATGACGAAATGGAGCAAGCCTGGCAAGAACGTTCCTTTGCTCGTAACGTCATGAATTGTGAGTTCGAACTAAACCAGCAGGCTTGGGCGCAGTATCGTTCCGTTTGGGACGAATATAGGCGCATCAAGGAGACAAATAATCCTCAGATTGACCAACTTCGAGCCGAAGCGGATTACGAGCACCAAGCAATGCAGGACGCCTTTAATCAAGCCAGCTCCGAATACGAATACGGCGACAAATCCATGGCGCCATATTATTCCGAACAGGGCCACGAACACAAAGCCCGTCGTGATGAATTGAATGACGAAGTTTCACGCCTTTGCCAAGAGGTCAAAGACGCCAAAGCCCGTGCTGAGTGGAGCGCCTCTAAGCCAGACAATTCTGCTTTTAGGGACGCCAAAGAACGTTTTGAATCAACCAAAGCTCGTCACGAGTCTAAACAGGCAGAGTTCAAACGGCTCAAGGCCGAACGCGACCACGCCAAAGCCGAATTTGACGCACTTCAAGAAGAATGGCAGCGCCGTAAAAAGACTTTCCAGACTAAACTGGAACAGGCTAAAGCCGAAAACAAGCGCGAACGCGAAAGAACACTGGACAAAGCCGGAGTGCATTGGTCCGAACGAGAGAGCGCCAAAATTGTCAAAAAAGCCGATGGTACTGTGCAAGTTTACCACGGCGGACTTGGCGAGGGCGACGGACCGGGCCACGGACACACCGCCCTAGACCAGTTCGGGAACAAGGTTTATGAGCGTGAGGCGTTTGAGGAACATGGGCATCAGAATTACACTGATGATCCGGCTAAAACCTATCCTGGTAAGGGACAATGGGGAGAATTGCACCACGGTTGGATCGAGAATCGTGCGGTTACTTGGTGTGAAGGTACAGGAGTGAATTCCGGGCAGACATTGATTTGCGACGGTCATGTGAATAGAGAGTATTTTGATTCTCACCATGACCATTATGGCCCAGATAGTAAATATAAATCTGGCGGTCGTATCGAAGACATTACCGATTCTATGGGCAGAAAAAAGTATTATTCTGGTCCTGGAAAATAAAGCCTTTCACACTCGGGTCATCCTAGCGGATGGCCCTTTTTATGATATAATCAAATTAATGAATATGAAAAAAGCAGAAATTCTTTCAGAAATTAAAAACATCTATGAAAAACATGTTTTAAAAGATGTAGAAACTTTTTGCGTCGATGATTATAATCGATTTGAAGCAGAAATTTGGGCTTTAAAAGAAAGATATAATTTAAAAGATAGCCCATTTCTATTGTTACCCGACCCCGCAGAAGAAGCCGATCGTGAGATGATGAATGCATCAAACGATGGCCTTACGGAGCCAAATGACGATACCAAAAGAAGTTATTTAGAAAAAATGGAGATTTCTTACAAAAAACTCTAGTATTCGTCGATGGTAGGGAAGCTAGGGGATAAAAATATTTTGAATATATATTTTCGCTAGCTCGTATACTTTAATAACAACGAGTATCTGACTCTACCGCCCCCGATACTTTTTCACCCCTTCGCGCGCGGCCTCGGTCTGGGCTTCTTGCTTGGAATGCCCCGTGCCCGTGCCTTTTAGCTCATCTTTCACGTACACCCCCACCGTAAAAGTCTTTTCGTGGTCCGGGCCTTCCTCTTTCAGAGTCCGATATACCGGCGCCGCCCCGTCCGCCTTTTGCGCCAACTCCTGCAAATGCGATTTCGGGTCTCGCCAACTTTCGTCTGCCAAAATCGGACCAATTTTCACCAAAATATGCTTCGCAATCAACTCCCGCGCCGTCTCATAACCCTGGTCCAGATAAGTCGCCCCGACCACCGCTTCAAAACAGTCCGCCAAAATCGAATCGTGTGCCCGTTCCGTCCCCTTTTTCTCACCCTTAGACATCCGCACTAGTGGCTCATACCCGAGCTCTTTCCCCGCTTCGCCGATAGATTCCGTCCGCACCAGCGCCGCCCGAAGCGCCGTCATCACCCCTTCCGGATAGTTATAATTCCGATACAAAAAATCCGACGTCACCAGCTCCAAAACCGCGTCACCAAGATATTCCAACCTCTCATTATGCTCCTTAACGGTTTTTTGATGCTCATTCACATAACTTCGATGCGTCAACGCCGTGACTAGTAGCATAATATCCTTAAATTCAAACCCCAATTTTTCCTTCGCGAACTCGCGATATGGTGTCAAATCCATAAACCTCCTAAACTTCCCCCGCCCTAATTTTTTTCTTCGCAATCAGCATCAACTTCTCTATGTCCTCATACTCAATTTCATTCAAAGCATCCGCAAACGAAAACCATTGAATTCCCTTCATCCACTTTTCCGGCTCCAAATTCTCGTGCGCATCGAGCGCCTGCACCAGATACACCTGCGTCGTCATCAGCACTAACTTATCCAGCCGGCGATATTTAAAGTGAATTTTTCCCAGCCACGTCAAAATCGAAACGTTTTTCAGCCCCGTTTCTTCCTCGATTTCGCGCCGCGCTGTCACTTTAGCGGTTTCGCCCGGCTCGATATGCCCCTTCGGAATCGTCCATCGCCCCTTTGAATCCTGAATCAGCAAAATCTCGATATCTTTTCTGTCTTTCGTGAACCGGAAAATGATCCCGCCCGAAGTCGGCTCGCGCACAATCTCCTGAATAGCAGCCTTACGCCGAAACGCCGATTTGATTTTATCAAAAGTGGACGTTTTTTCAATTGGCAAAGCCTCTGGAACTTTTAATTTCCGTTTTTCTAGTGGCTCGCTCCTTAGATTATTCTTTGGTGGAGCCGTTCGTTTCAGTTGATTGCTCTTCTTGTTTTTTTGCTCCATGATTTTTTTCGTCTATCCCGAGCTTACGGTAAGCCGTCCCCAGAACTCCGTTCACAAATTTCGACGAATTTTCTGAACCGAATTCTTTGGCGAGTTCCACCGCCTCGTTAATCGCCACCTTCGGCGGGATCGTTTCCCGACATTCCGAAAGCTCATATAGCCCCATCCTAAGCACGTTTCTATCTATCGCCGCGATCGACTCAATCGGCCACTCTGGTGCGAGCGGCGCCAGCACCTTGTCCAGAGTTCCCGCATTCTCACGCACTTTTCGCGCCAAATTATACACAAACTCCGTATCCCCCAAGGCTTTTTCGTATGGCTCAATATTTTTCGCGACAATCAAATCCAACTCGACGTCCGGGTCCTTCGCTTGCGTTCGCAGTTCGTATTCATACAAACTCTGAAGCACAATTACTCTGCCTAAATGTCGATTACTTGCCATATTTTTAATTCTTTACCTTTAAGTTATTTTACTTTTTGCTTTAGTCGTTTTATCACGATTTGCTACTTTTTGCCGTCTTGCTACTTTTTTACAGCCTTTTCTACCGTTTTTTCGGCTTTTTTCACGGTTTTCTCGGCCTTTTTCGCCACTTTCGCAATTTCCGCTTTCACGGTTTTAACTTTTAAGTTCGGGGTCTTTTTCTTGGTCTCGAACGCTTTCACGGGTGAAAGTTTGTTCACTCGCTTCGCCAATTCCAACCGAAGATGACTCCGCCTTAGCCCAGTCTTCCGCGGGCTACTCTGTTTTTTAGGTTCAGGCATTTTACTCCTTAATTTAATAACTAATTTTATTCATTTTATCACTTTTTATGATTTTTTGCAATTGTTTTGCACTAAATCCTTGCAAAATTTTTCATATTTGTTATACTTAAAACATAAGATGAGCTCTAGAAACTCATCATAAATTGGAGTGTTACTGTTCGTCTACGACGACAGTAATTTTTTTATTTTTTGGCTTACACTTGAGGACCATTAATATTCATCAACTATCTTAAAAAAGGACGTCACCCTAAATCTTTAAACTTAACAGTTTTATTCTTATCCCAGTCCATAATTTTTACGTCTTTCGGCTTTTTATTTTTTGGTTTTGGCTTCTTCTCTCCTAGGAGTAAAAGCATCGGTGGAATTTCGTCAGATTTTTCTTTCTCCTTAACCTCACTCATTGGGATTATATTATTAATTCCATCCATCTGAAAAATATTCCAAGAAATGATTTCTGCAATCTCAATTAAAATTTTCATTTTTTCTGCCGCAACTTTACGTTCAAGGTCAATACGATCAGATGAAAACTTATCATTCCAATAATCAATAAAAGTATAAAGTAAATTCTCTCGCGCTAGCAATAAATTATCCCCCTGCCATTCATAGCCATAAGAAGCTTTAAAAGCTTTAAAAGTCCATTCGAGCCATTTATTTTTATCTTTAGCATATTTAGAAATAGTTTGCAACTTTCGATCTAAAAAACCGACCCGCTCCGATAATTTTAGAACTTTTTTCCCGTTTGCTGCATTATAACGCCCTACAATAAATGGTGCCTCGCCACAAGTAATCTCAAGCCGATTTTCCAAGACATAATCTTGCCAATTTTCCGTAGTGACCGGCCAATGACCGCAATTCCAATCAACCTGTTTATTCATCTCGTCGACAATTTCCTTCGGTGTAAAAACTTCAGCTCTATCCCGAGTTCGAGCTTTTTGTTCTTCTTTCGTCTTGGCGATTCTTGGCTGAATTACGTAGGTATTATCCCCTGTTATATCTTTTATTTTGATCTCGTCTTTAGATCTGTGCCCCGCATAAGAATCCGTCATCCAAAAAATATTGTGCATCTTTTTCGCCGTTGTCCGCGTGCGATCGATCAACAATATTTCTAATAAATCCCGGTGTCGACGAATAGTATTTTCGATAATATCTACCTGTGGCTTTGTCATATTCCCCTCCAAAAAAAGAGCGTCGTCGGCGTATTAGTACCTTGTATCGCTCTATATACTATTAGAGACCCTAGGCGCGTCGTCATTCCAACAACTTGTCGGGTCTCATTACTTTTCATTTTATCATTTACTCCTTTTTAAGTCAATAGTTTTATGGTTTTTTAGAACAATAATTATTTTTTCTATCGAGCGACGTTTTTCGAACTCAAATTTTATTTGAGTGACCGCCTTATGTTCGTCAATTTTCACTCTCGATAAATCAATAATAATATTCTTCGATTGTGCCTGCGCTTTATGGATATTGTTTTGAATCGTTCGTCGATGTGCGCCCTTCGGACTTTTTAGCTCCCACATTTCACCATCTATTTTAAAATCTGGTTGCCTGACGCCAGGAATATTGCTAGGGGGAACAAAGACTACATTTTTTCCTAAATCACTAAACATCTTAGCTATCATGAATTCTTGCTTTTCGGGCGGTTTTTTAAGCCCGGAAATATCTATACTCCCAGTTTTCATGCCTTTATTATATCAGATATAGCAAGATTATTCCATCGGTGCGACTTTTTGTTCGATGAAAGCAATTTCTTTTTCGTCTAAACCGTATTTTTTGTAAAGTTGCTTATCTATTTCGGAAACAGATTTGTTCCAATCTATATCAGAATTTTCAGTGAAGTCTTGTAACGGGACAAAGGTAAACGCGTCTTTATAATTAAAAACTGCCACTTTTTTGACGCCGACCATTGCCCGGAAAAATTTTGTCTTTATATATTTCAACAAACTACTAGCTTCGTATTTATTATCAAATTGCCCAACCTGTAAAAATGTATCCGTGGCAATGAGCATCGGTGTGCCGAGCATCGGTGTGCTAAATACTTCGCCAAAAGCCCCACTGCCATTGGCTCTAGGGACCAACACTTTATATGCTTTCGCCCCCTCCTTGTTCTTCTTTAGTGCTTCATTAGGGATATAGCGAAAAACCCGTTTTCCTTGTAACAAACCTATTATCTTCCAATCATCGTCGGCCATTGGCTTCTCGCTAATTCTGCTCACACCTTCATTGTTCTTCGTGAATAAATCCGAGATAAAGCCATAAGGATTCCATGAAGACACAAGTGTCTTCATGGAGCCTAAGGGTTCCGTGGAATATCTATCAACTATGCCATAATCAATCTTTTCGACAATACTTGCTAATTCCGGAAACCGAATGACAATATTACTATCTAATTTATTATTGAAAGAAACTTCCGATCTAAATACATTTCCACGCTCAACATAAGTATAATTCGTAGGGCCGACATAGCTTCGGTCTAATATGAAGTAACATACCCCACCTTTAATATCTACTCCGCTAAACACATCCTGAGAATTTGGGTATAGCGTGAACGATCTTATTCCGTATTTCTTCATTCTGCTCACAAATCCACTGGTCTCCTTGTATGGACCAGCTTCCCCGCTCATCCATCTTGCTGGCATAATCAGTGATACCTTTTCTCCAATTTTGACTGCATTATCGACGAAATCTGGATAAATACTCCTGGACATTTTGTTATTTTCGTTTACTTCTTGATACGGCGGATTTCCAACCACTGCGGTAAATTTCATGTCTTCTCCCTTTATATTAAATAAATTGCAAAGCTCGTCCTTAAGCGAGTACGAAGAATAGTCCTTTTCTCCATCTTTTACGTTTCTTAGCTTTTTAGTTAAATCATGAATATAAACGACATTTACCTTAGCACCAGTATACCCAGCGAGCGTACGTTCTGTAATCGTTTTTGCCATCGGCGTCTTACATAAAACAAAAATCTGTTCTTCAAGAATCTTATTCCAAAGTTCGCGAAAGCAGTCATCTTCTTTGCGATTGCTATTTTTTAAGAATTCAGGAAGTTTCGACTGATAAATATTATACGTCGCCAGCAGCGGGTAAAGCCCCGATTTTGAATTTATTTCGAGAATCGTCGTGTCGCCATCTTTCCAAATATTGCTATACGGTTTACGTTCGACAAATTCAGGCAAGCCTTCGAGCTCGGTCGAGGTATTATTAAAATCATACCCGCCCAAAGTACCAGCAATATGCATATTAACAACTTTCCATGGCGTGAGGACGGTTTCTTTATCCGGATTTTTAAATGACGAAAATATCTCAGCTATTGCCTGAACCCTATCATAGGGTAATAGCTCATCGCAGTCAAAAGCTTTGGCACGAATACTCTTAGTGACACCACGGAATACATCTTCATCATAATATTTGATAAACTCTCCGAATTTATCTTTAGTCAATCCATCTGGCATGAATTCTTCCCAAGATTCATCATCTACTAATTTTACAAATTTTGCCAACGAAATATCTTCGTCAAAAGTCAGCGGCGTCCCGTCGATGTCATTAATTGCCCCATAAACCAGCATCGGCATCCGAATAGAAATTCCGCGCAATATAGAGATTGCAGAGCGTTTTTGCTCTCGCGCCTCGCGTAATTTCTTGAGCGCTTCTTTTTCGCCGGGAGTAAGCTCTTTTTTAGGTTTTCTTTCTATGCCTTCAGTGCCAGCAATTTGTGCATCATCCATACCAAGCTGATTGATTTCGATATTATTAAGTTTTTCACCAGTACTCGCCCCAACAATAGCCTTAAGATCATTAAACTTTTTAATTTCAATTTCCGTTAGCTTCAATAATTCGTCATTATATAATTTTGGATCGTCAAAACCGTTTCTACGAACACGCTCAACGATAGCATTTTTTAATTGCTCAAGCATTGTTGAAACACTAAATTCCTTCATCTCACCATCTGTCGCCGCGATAATTGGGCAAAAATTCAAGAAATTACTCATCGCTTCTTTTTGCTCTGGGGAAGTAGTTCTCTTGCGATTGACCTCAACGGCTTCAGCTACAAGTTTCAAGGTACGATCCGGAGCAAAATCAAAAACATAACCGTGCGTTTTTAGTTTACCATCGACAATCGCGGGCGTTTGGCATCGAAATGCAGCCTGAAGATACGTCGACGCCTTGTCAGTATCAGACATCATCAATACCGCCGTCCATTGCTTGATGCTCGCCCCGACAGTTAGACGTTGCCCGGTCAACGTAATCGTATATTCGTAATTTTTAATCGCGTCTTCAACTCGCTTCTTCGCGTCATGATCTTGTTCGTCATCGCCAGACATATTGCCAGAAATATTTACTATCCCAAAGTGCCCAAAAATCGGATGTTTCTTTAGCTTCTTCTCCATAGCCTCAATGATTTTTACGCGATTTGGCAATAACCACATAGTATGCTTATTATATTTTCTATATTCTTCGGTCGAATAGGGGAAATTATGTCTATCGTCCACCAATAAATCCAAAAACTTATCCACCATCTCCGAATGGACGAACTCAGCGATTTCATTGCCGTCTTCGTCTCTTTCCACCCTAAACATTTCGCGGAAATTAAAAGCCCCGTTCATTGCATCAGTAAATTCAGGAGGCAAATCCTTTCCTCCCATATATTTGTCGATTTCGTATGTCAACATTGACAAAGCCGGCAACTCTGCATATGGATTCGGTTTTCCTGGATGACGTTCATCCCAGTGTATTTTTTCGTCCTGTTCCATAACATAATCCCACGTGTAGACCTCTTTATCCTCGAACTTATGCAGGATATTAAACGGTGTTCCAGAAAGCTGTAATATAAATTTTGAATGAATTTTAGAAATCGTTGCGTTCCCGAGATTTGACTGAGTGCCCTCATGCGCCTCATCAATAATAACCATATCCCATTCAGTATTAAATACTTCTTCATTTTTCTCAAACCCCTTGGCTCGCGAATGGCTGGCTTCCCTGTCATCGACAACCACTTTTGATAATCTTAAATCTTGTAAAGATGCAAAATAAATAAACGGTTTATCTTTCTGCAGGCGAGATTTTAATGTATCGCCGCAATTGCGCGATGAATACTCCCATTGAGTATCGCTCTCGAAAAATACTTTTTTGAAATCTGTGTACCAATCAACATTAACACTCGGTCTATGCGTAAAAATCAAAACTTTTTTAAAGCTATCAGGATTAAGAATATTTGACTCTTTGGCCACCATCATCGCGGCTATCGTTTTGCCGAAGCGCATTTTTGCATTCCACAGATAACTCTTACGTCCACTATTTATGGCTTTAATGGTCCGATTAATTGCATCTTTTTGATTTGGTCTAAGTTCAATCGGCTCAATTTTACTCGCATTATTTATTTGCGCCGAGGATAATGCTCTTTTCCCATCGACTGCTGCTTGGACTGCTTCTTTTGCTAAAGCTGGTGAGATCTCAAACCACTCAGAACGATCATTTTTGGTATTGATTGACTTCCTTTCGAACCCCGAACGTTTCAAAATATCATGCACCGTATAATCACTGAAATATTTCCCGTCATTCGTAATTGAAACATACGCACCCTCTAGCTCATATCTTATGTCGGAAGTCTTTGTCTGCTGGTCTATCCTTTTTCTAGCTGCAGCATCTATTCCATTCTGTTCCTCCGGTGATAAATGCAATGGGTCAACAATATTGCCTCCATACGTAGCTGCGCCTATTTTAACTCGTCCTTTATGCGAATCATCTGGGATTGAATAGATATAAACAACACCGTAAGAATACGCATCCATGATATAATGTTGCCCCGAACCAGAGTGCATATCGCTTAAACTCCCCATAATTAATCTCCGTAAAATAATATATTAGTTCTTGTAATCTATTTTATCATAAAATTTTCATTGTGCTCTACTAATTGCCGAATCGTCATAAACCCGTTAGTTCTCGTTCGCTCAAACAGTAAATTTACGCACAATATCGCAAGAATTATAACCGCCACTCACAAGCAAACTATCGGCAAAAATTTCACCGGCGCACCCCAATGCATCCCCAACCGCCAGCCTCACCAGCACCCCCCCCGCGCCCGATCGCGCCACAAATCTCCCTTTATACTTTTTCTAGACTTCATTTCTCTCGCCCTTTATCAAAAGATTTTCACCAATCCCCCACACCGCCACCCCAGCGGCTACGGAGACGTTAAAGCTCTCCTTTTGCCCGCGCATCGGGATTTCGATAAACAGATCAATTATATCATGGAGCGAATAATCTATGCCGTTTACTTCCTCGCCTAAAACCAGAATCACCCGGTCAGACAACCGTTCTTTCAATCTCGGATCATTAAGCATTACCAGATTAGATTTTTGAATATTATTCTCTAGTCCCAAAATCTGCCACCCCTGTTTCTGCCATTTTTTCAAGTCCGAAATTATATCACCAGACGAATAAATATTCACAAGCTCTTCCGCCCCCAGCGCAGTTTTGTGAATCTCGCGGTCCAGTTTATCGCGCAGATGTGGCAATAAATTCGGGCCATGTACCCGCGGAGTATAGCCCGACAGCACCACTCGCTTTACGCCGAATCCCTCTGCCGTCCTCAAAATCGCCCCGACATTATAGGTCGAGCGAATATTATGTAAAACCAGCACTATCTCCCGCGCCGGAAACTTTCTAGTCCCCGCACCGCTCCGATCACTCGAACTCCGCGCCGCCACGCCCGAATCCGACATTACATCTCCCCTAACTTCTTCAGCGCCCGCTTAATCGCCGGCCGGTCAAACCCGACAATCCGCTCCCCATCAATCTCCGTCACCGGCACCGTCGCGATGTCCGGCTCCTTCGTCGCATCCATCTCGACATATTCAACCCCCTTTTCGTCCAGCCAATCCATCAGCGCGTGGCAATACACGCAAGTCGGCGTCGTATAAACTTTTATCATACCCCCATTATACCACTATATTCACCAGCTTGGCTTTTTTCACAAAAATCGTCTTCTTCACGCCATTTTCGGTGTATTTTTTGACTTTTGGCTCGCCGAGCGCCTTTTCAACAACTCCCGCCTCATCTTCCAACTCTTCCGCCGGCACCGAAAGTTTCGCGCGCAACTTCCCATTCACCTGTACCACCACTTCCACCGTCTCTGCCACCAGATATTTCTCATCCCACTTCGGCCATTCATCGTTCGCGCCCAATTTTTCCAACATTTCACTCGCAAGATGCGGCGCAAACGGCTTCAATAACTTCGCCAGCACCACCAAATCTTCCTCCCCCGCCCCGACCTTATACAACTCGTTCACATATTCCATCAACGCCGCCACCGCAGTATTGAATTGGCACTTATAAATATCCGTCGTCACTTTCTTGATCGTCTTATGTCGGATGTTTAAGCAAGCACAGTCTACTTTTTCGGACACGCTCAAGGGCGCTCGTCCAAGCTTGCGGTCCTCAGAAGAGGTTACTTTTGCTACCATTTTCGGTCCAAAAGACACAGAAAAATCTTGATTCGGGGTATTCCGGAGCGCGGCAGCGCGAGGATTAGCGCGCTCTCCCCGTGGCGACGGGCGAGAGCGACGCGACCCCGAATTGAGATTTTCTGTGTCTGCCTCGCCCCGAGAAAAAGCAGATGTGCTTGTATCAACAGCCGAAGAAGACGGTTGCTCGGCTGCCAGACTATCGTTAAAGCACAAATTATAGCACCGATTAAGGAACCGATACACGCCACCAACACTCCTTGGATCCCACGCCGCATCAAGCTCCACCGGCCCAATAAACATCTCATATGTCCTTAAAGTATCCGCTCCATACCCATCATTAATCACATCCAGCGGGTCAATCACGTTCCCCTTCGATTTCGACATCTTTTTCCCATCCGGCGCATTAATATAACCGTGATAAATCAACTTCTTAATCGGCTCCCGGAACGGCAAAAAGCCCTCGTCTGCGAAAAACTTACACCAAAATCGCACATACAACAGGTGCGCCACCGCATGGTCCGCCCCAACATAAATATCCGTCGGTGCCCAATATGAAATCGCCTCCGGATTCCAAGCATACTCCGCATCTCGCGGCGAAACATATCGCCACAAATACCACGATGAGCAAGCATAGCCGTCCAACGTGTCCGTCTCACGCGTCATTTTTTCAAGATGCGTCTCGCCCGTTTTCGGATCTTTTACCGGAATCTCCACCGTCAGCCAATCCTCCGCCTTCGCGAGAGCCGACCGACCCGACTCATCCGGCTTATAGTCCTCCACTTCCGGCAACATCACCGGAAGTTGGTCTTCCGGAATCGGATGCGCATTTCCCTCAGCATCATACGCAATCGGAATCGGACAGCCCCAATACCGCTGACGCGAAATCAACCAATCCCGCATTTTATAAGTCGTTTTTGGCGTGCCAAATTGTCCAAAATCGCAAAGTTCCGTCTCCACAATCGGCAAATCAAATTTCTCCGCAAATTCCCGATCGCGCTCATCCATCGCCGGCACCGCCATAATCGCCCCTGTGCCATACCCCGCCAGCACATAATCCGCCGTCCAAATCGGAATTTTCTCCTTTGTTGCCGGATTAATCGCATACGAACCCGTAAACACCCCAGTTTTTTCCTTATTTTCCTGCCGTTCAATCTCCGACTTTCGCATCGCCGCCGCCTTGTACGCTAACACCGCGTCGCGCGTATCGTCCGTGGTCAAAGCCTCCAGCCCCGGATATTCCGGCGCCACCACGAGGAACGTCGCCCCATAAATCGTATCCGGCCGCGTGGTGAAAACGGTGATTTTTCGCCCAGAAGCAGCCAGCGCAAACTCAACCTCTGCCCCAACCGACTTCCCAATCCAATTCTTTTGCATAGTTTTAATCTTATCCGGCCAATCCAACGCATCAATCTCAGACAACAACTCTTCCGCATAATCCGTAATCTTAAAAAACCACTGCTTCAACTTCTTTTTCTCGACCTCATGCCCACACCGCCAGCAACAACCATTCTCCACCTGCTCATTCGCAAGCACCGTCTTGTCCACCGGGCACCACCACTGATACGACTCTTTTTGATACGCCAGCCCCTTCTTAAATAACTGCAAAAAACACCATTGCGTCCATTTATAATATTCCGGATCGCTAGTATTCACCTCTCGTTCCCAATCAATCGCATACCCCAGCCGTTTCGCCTGCTTCTTAAAATTCGCCACGTTCGTTTTTGTCGCTTGTTGCGGCGAAGTACCAGTTTTAATCGCATAATTCTCCGCCGGCAGCCCAAAAGTATCATACCCGAACGGCCGCATCACGTTCAAGCCCTGTTGCTCATAAAACCGCGTCAGCACATCCACAATCGTAAAATTCCGCACATGCCCCACATGCAGCCCCGCCCCCGACGGATACGGAAACATCTCCGCAATATACATTTTCGGCACCCCCTCCTTCATCTCAGCCCGAAACGGCTTCTCCTTTTCCCATTTTTCTTGCCATTTTTGTTCAATTTTCAGCGGTTCGTATCTATTCATAAACCATATTATACCAGAAAACCCCATTTTTTTAAACCCGCTCCCTAAATCCACCATTCAACTGCAATATAAAAATCCAAAAAATCCGCAAGGCTTTTTGCTTGGAACGTTTAACTTATTTCTTATCCGGAAAAATTATCATCAACGGGTCATCTTGCCGCTTACTAGAATAAACCTGCGCCCGCTCCAACATATTAGGCGTATAAACCATAATTGAATTTTTGTTCCATTGTCGCAAGAAAGCTCCTACCGTCGCCTCGCTCGAAGCAATCACTTTTGAACGTTCTAATATTTGCTTGTCGGTCCACCCAAATAGTTGATAAAATTTTTTGCCTCGTTCCACAATTCGCTTCATAACTTTTTCATTCACCGGCAACGGTTCAATTATAATCCCCTGGTATCCAACAATTTCTTTTAATTCCAGAAAAAGTTCACTAAGCAAATAAAAATCAATTCCTTCCGGCACATATTTTTTGAAATTTTCAATATTCGCTTTTAAATCCGCTAACATTAAAATCGTTTTTTCAGGTTGTTCCAGGGCTACATCAAAAAATATCGCTTGCGGTCTTTCGCACCGAAAGCCCATTTTTAGAGTTTGTTGATAAATCGCTTGTAGCGATTTAATCCCGCTCTTAGTGGTATTACCGACGTCATCCGTTCTAAAACCCGCCTCGCCCTCACCTTTTATGTACGACGGACAAAACAATGAATAGAATTTAATCGGCTCGCCAGATAAGAGTAATTTACAAATTTTCTCACTAACTTTTTTATTCCGCCAACCAGTAATTTCAATGGTTTGCAAATATCTAAACCACTGCAAAACACCATAATTAAAATCACCCATTTTGGCGATCATTTTTAATTCTTCAAAATATTCCTTGGTGATTTTCTCACCATCCAAAAATTCATTAATCCTTTCGGACAGATTATTCATCCCTCATCTCCGGCATTTTGGCGCCAAAAGCAACATGTTTTAATTGTGACATGTTCTGTTCTTTGCAAAGTTCCCGATATTTATCGTCCCACGACAACCGAAAAGCCTGTTTTAGTTCTAACCCAAGTTTTTCCGCCCAAACCGCCACGATTTTTTCCGGTTCCTCGGCCGATTTTTTGGCCTCAATCTCTAGCGCTACCCCAAATGGATACTCATCTACCGCAATTTCCACTTCCGCATTTTCAAAAATCG
>CAVEVN010000015.1:0-67987 GCA_963619155.1 bacterium | reverse complement strand
ATTTTGATGGCAAGAGATTGTCATTTTATGTTGCAAAGGTTGTGAGATAATACGATAAATTTGCATTTTTACGAAAAGTATGGTACACTTATTTTGTACCTTATTATGAAAGGGGGTGAAGATCATGAAGGTAAGAAACTTTAACAGTTGGCAAGAGAAACCGAAAAAACGCCTTTCGACTGCAAGTATGCAAGACGTGTTGGCTGGCAAAAAAGTTTTTGCCAATACCGGCGGGGATTGTTGTTGTACCGGAAGTGGCGGCGATGGTAGCGGAAGTTGTTCAAGTTGCGGATCGTGTGGAAGCAATACACACTAATCGGGGTCAATGGCATTCCTGGGTGGGCTAAGAAAGCCCACCCACTTTCTGAAGGGAGGTAATAGAATGGGCAGGGGTACATTTTCTTTGCAATGGCATATAACGAATGACTGCGACCAGCGGTGTAAACATTGCTACATTTTTAATTCTGGCAAACATATATCCGCAGAAAAGTGGGAATTGCAAAACGCCATGAAGTTATTGGATTCTTATGAAGATTTTTGTAAAAAATATGACAGAAATCCAAATATAGCTTTGACTGGCGGGGATCCGATTTTGCATCCTAATTTTTGGGATATTATTGATGAATTAAAGATTAGAAAAATTCCATTCGTTATCTTAGGTAATCCATTTCATATTAATAAGAATGAAGCAAAACGGTTAATAGATGCAGGATGTTGGTGCTACCAAGTTTCAATAGACGGAATGCGGGACACACATGATGCAATGAGAAAACCTGGTTCTTTTGACGCAACAATCGAATGGCTCAAAAAAGCTCGTGATTGGGGCATTAGAACGTCTGTGATGACAACTGTGTCGCGGATTAACTATAAACAAATTCCGAAAATTGCAGGAATAGTCACTGAAATTGGCGTCAATACTTACGCCTTTGCACGTTATTGCCCAACACATAATGATGTGGGGCTAAATTTAACGCCGACAGAATACCATGTTTTTCTTGAAGAAATGTGGAATTTTTATCAAAAGAATGCACACCGAGGGACTACATACGCTTTTAAGGATCATCTTTGGAAAGTGCTATTGTATGAAAAAGGTATGTTGCAAGTTGATGAGAATACCGGCGTCATATATGATGGTTGCCACTGCGGTTTTACCCATCTAACATTTTTAGAAAATGGTGATGCGTACGCATGTCGAAGAATGGAAAGCAAGATTGGTCATTTTCCAGATGATAGTATTGAAAAGATATTTTTCGGCAAAGAACTGCAAAAATATCGCGATATTGAAAAAATTACTGGATGTGGTTCGTGTAAGCTTTTGAACTATTGTCGCGGATGTCGAGCTGTTGCTTACGGCACTACTGGAGATTTTTTATCAAAAGATCCACAATGTTGGTTTCTCGAAAAGTCAAACTAAAAATAAGGGTTCATTGAGAATGAACCCTTTTTCTGTTATAATAAAATTATGGATAATGAACTCTTTTTTGTCAGGAAAGCTCTTGCTCAATACGACGGACAGGGTAGAAAAGCTATAGATTTGGGATGTGGTTATGGTCGGAATTCTCTGTTTTTAGCTGAAAAAGGCTTTGATGTTGTGGCTGTAGATAATGATGTAAGCTGTCTTGCAAAAATTAAAAAAGAAGATCAAAACAACAGAATTACTACAATCAATGCGGATTTAAATAATTTTGAGTTTTCTGAAAAAAATGATATCATATTATGTACTTTTGTTTTGCATTATTTTGAAAAAAATATTTCTAAAAAAATAATTAGTGAAGCGATTAAGCATCTAAATGAAAACGGATTATTGATTATTGCTTTAATAAAAATTAGAGGTAAATTAAGTTCTGAAGAACTAGGGGAATGCACTAAAGAACTTACAACGATAGAAAATGTTCAAAAAAATATTCATGACGACCCTCATCCGGGTGTAGAATACCCGCACGATCATGACGTGCAGTTTTATATTGGCAAAAAGAACGTCTAATAAAGGTTTAAGAGTCAGCCGGTAAGAGGGGTCTTTTTAAAGCATAAAAATGGTGCGGCGGGTAGCTCTAACTCTCGCACCGAAGGTCCGAGAGTTAGTTGGTTGGCGAATGTTTTTTTGGAGCACAAAAAATGGTGCGAGCGAAGAGACTCTAACTCTCGACCTCTTCCTTGGCAAGGAAGCGCTCTAAACAACTGAGCTACGCTCGCACGGTTGTGAGTTAATTATAACACAGATTTATATTTTTTGGAATAATTATGCCGGTTTATTGGGCGAACTGTTTTTAAGTTTGTGAACGTAGTATTTTTATATTTTTTATGCTATAATGAATATATAAATAAGGAGAAAATAAATGTCTAGTGGTTTAGTGGTAGTGCTAATTATCATCGCGATTGTGGTGGTGCTAGGATTGATGGTTGCGGGGATTTATAATGGACTGGTGAAACTTGATGAACGGGTGAGTGAAGCGTGGTCGGACATCACGGTGCAACTAAAATATCGGGCGGATTTGATTCCGAACGTGGTGGAAACCGTAAAAGGTTATGCGAAGCACGAAAAAGACACTTTTGCGATGGTGACGGAAGCGCGGTCGGCGGCGATGGGCGCAAAAACCGTCAAGCAAACCGCGGCGGCAGAAAAAGAAATGCAAAATGCACTCGGGCGGATTTTTGCGATTGCGGAAGCATACCCAGAACTCAAAGCTAACGAGAACTTTGTGAAATTACAGTCGCAACTACAAGATGTGGAGGACAAACTGCAGGCGGCGCGGCGATTTTACAACGCGGGGGCGAAAGATTTAAATACGCGCATTAAAACTTTTCCGGTGAACGTCGTAAATAATATGGTGGGGCATTTTAAGAAGCGTGAATATTTTGAAGTAGAAGCAAGCGAGCAGGCGAAAATTGAAAAAGCGCCAGAAGTTAAATTTTAACTTGTGCGAGTTTAAAAATGTATAAGCAAATTGCCGAAAATAAACGTAAAACCGTGTTCTTGATCATGGGATTTGTGGTCATGATTGGGGCGATTTCGGCAATTTTTGCGTACTCTTATCAAGATGTATGGGTGGCAGTGTGGGCGGTCGTGATTGCGACGATTTATGCGGTGATTCAGTATTTTGCGGCGGGGTCGCTTGCGATGGTGATGACTGGTGCGAAAGAGATTGAGAAAAAAGATAATCCGAGGCTGTATAATATTGTCGAGAATTTGGCGATTACGACGGGGCTGCCGATGCCGAAAGTTTATGTGATTGATGACACGGCGCCGAATGCATTTGCGACGGGGCGCGATCCGGAGCATGCAGCGGTGGCGGCGACAACTGGACTAATGGACATTATGAGCGACAAAGAGCTGATCGCGGTGATGGCACACGAAATGTCGCATGTGAAAAATTACGATATTCGGGTATCGATGATTGTGTTTGGACTAGTGTGCGTGGTGGGGCTGATTTCGGACATTGCGTTTCGGATGATGTTTTATGGCGATAGACGACGAGAAAACGAGGGCAGTCCGGTAGCATATGTGTTGCTACTAATTGCGGGGATTTTGTCACCGATTTTTGCGAGTTTGGCACAGATGGCGGTGTCGCGGCAGCGGGAATATTTGGCGGACGCGTCGGCGGCGCACATTACGCGGTATCCGGAGGGCATGATTAGTGCGCTCAAAAAACTGCAAACACATAGCGCTCCGATGAAAAGTCAAAATATCGCGGCGGCATCGATGTATATTAATAATCCGATGCGAAAAAATTTCCTAGGCGATTTGTTCTCGACTCACCCGCCGATTGAAAAACGAATTGAAAGGTTGGAGCATGGTAAAGAAAAGTTCTAGCCGAAAAAAACGAGAGCAAAAACAATTTGACCGAAAAAAAATCAAACAACAAAAACCGATATCAAAGGAGCGAAAAAAGTTAGGTTGTAAAATTCGGGAAATTTTGGTTGGAGTGGGAAAAAGTTTGGTAAAAGTCAAAAACCGGTTTATGAAAATCAGCCCACACAAAACTTTTCGGCGAACTTATCGCGAAGATTATAAACGCGAGCTGGAAATTCCGGGAATTTTGACGCACATTGTAAAAACTTTTGGCGTATTACTGAAAAATTGGAAATTGTTTGTGCCGATGGTGATTATTATGACGATAATGAACGCGGTGTTGATTGGGGTGATGAGCGCGTCGACGTGGTCGCAATACGAAAGCACTTTGGACGAGGCGAGTTTGCAGGTGGCGGGAGGTGATGTGGGCGCGGTGGGGAAAGCTGGGCTATTGTTACTTTCGACAATAACAACCGGCGGGCTAGCCAACGATTCGAACGAGGTGAAAACGGCGTTTTCGATTATTTTGTTTTTGGTGATTTGGCTGGTGACGATATTTTTGCTGAGGCATTTGTTTGCAAAACACAAAGTGAAACTAAGAGATGGATTTTATAATGCTTTGACGCCGCTGATTTCGACTTTGGTAGTGCTGGTGATTGCGGTGGTGCAATGTATTCCGATCTTTTTGCTCGTGATTGCGTATTCGGCGGCGGTACAGACGGAGTTTCTCGCGACGCCGTTTTATGCGTTGGTGTTTTTCATTTTTGCGGCGCTGATGATTTTGATTTCGGGATATTTATTGTCGTCGTCGCTGATTGCGATGGTGGCGGTGAGTGCGCCGGGATTATATCCTTTGAAAGCGATTGGTACGGCGTCGGAACTGATGATGGGACGACGGACGAGATTTATTCTGAGGTTGGTGGCGCTTATTATTGCGCTTGCGATTGTGTGGGTGGTGGTGATGTTGCCATTGATTTTGTTTGATATGGGAATGAAAAATTTTGAATGGGCGCAAGGGATTCCGTTTATGCCGGTGTGTATGGTCGCGATGGTGGTGTGGACGGAAATGTATATTACGGCGTATCTTTATATATATTATAGATGGATGCTGGGTTATGAAGAAAAGTGAAGCTAATGCGCGGATTTTGAAATTGCGCGAGTTGATTAATGATTATCGTTATCATTATCACGTTTTGGACGAGTCGATCATGAGCGAGGCGGCGGCAGACTCGTTAAAACACGAGCTGACTTTGCTCGAAACGGAATTTCCAGAACTAATTACGCCAGATTCGCCGACGCAACGCGTGGCGGGACGGCCGCTCGACAAATTCGAAAAAGTGCGTCACGAAAAACGGATGATTTCGCTCGCGGATGTGTTTAGTGAGGGGGAAATCCAGGATTGGATTTCGCGGAATGAAAAGTTGATTCCGGGCGGGAAAATTGAGGAGTTTTTTACGGATATCAAAATGGATGGGCTGGCGTGTGCGCTAAAATATAAAGACGGGATTTTGGTGCAGGCGGTGACACGTGGGGACGGGATGGTCGGCGAGGACGTTACTCAAAATGTGAAAACTATTCAGAATATACCTTTGAAATTGGAAATTAAAGAAGATATGTCCTTTTCGGACACGCTCAAGGGCGCTCGCCCAAGCTTACGGTCCTCAAAAGATATGTACCCTTCAGAAGTTGAAGTACGGGGGGAGATTGTGATTTTTAAAGATGATTTTGAAAAGTTGAATGCGAAACAACGCAAAAAAGGTGAGGCGGAGTTTGCGAATCCGCGGAATCTGGCGGCGGGGTCGATTCGGCAGCTTGATCCGCGCGTGGCGGCGAGTCGGCCACTTAAATTTATTGCGTATGATTTGGTGACACCGAATTTGAAAACTCACAAAGAGGCTTATGAATGGCTAAGAACGCATCAGTTTCAGACCTCGAACGAGGACCGGGTGTTTGCCCGCTCAGAAACGAAAAAAATGTTTGAATATATTGCGAAATTGGATGATTATCGGAGGGGGTTGCCGTTTAATACGGACGGGATGGTGATTAAAATTAACAATCGTGAAGTTTATGATCGGCTGGGGATTGTCGGGAAAACTCCGCGGGCGGCGGTGGCGTTTAAATTTCCGGCGGAGGAGTCGACGACGGTGGTGCGAGATATTGTGATTTCGATTGGGCGGACTGGCGCGGCGACGCCAGTGGCAATTTTGGATCCGGTGGTGGTGGCGGGTTCGACGGTGCGGCACGCGTCGCTACATAATGCGGATGAAATTGCGAGGTTGGACGTCAGGATTGGGGATACGGTGATAATTTATAAGGCGGGGGATATTATTCCGCAGGTGAAGGAAGTGCTGCTCACTTTGCGTTCGGAAAAGTCGGAAAAATTTGATTATGAAAAAGCTTTGAAACAGCAATATCCGGATTTAGAATTCGAGCGGCCGGCGGGGGAAGTGGTGTACCGGGTGAAGGGCGAAAATGCGGATGAGATTTTGAAGCGGGCGGTGGAGTATTATGCGTCGAAGCCGGCGCTGAATATCGAGGGGTTGGGTGAGAAAAACGTGGTGGCGTTGGTGGACGCGGGGATGGTGAAGTCGCTTGCGGATTTGTATCGATTGAAAGTTGCGGACGTGGCGAAGTTGGAGAGATTTGGTGAGTTGTCGGCGAAAAATTTAGTGGGCGCGATTGCTAAATCGAAAACTCCGCCACTAGCGAAGTTTATTACGGCGTTGGGAATTCGGCATGTGGGGGCGCAGACGGCGGTTTCGCTAGCGCGGGAGTTTTTGAGTTTGAAAAAACTGGCGGAGGCGACAGAAAGTGAACTTCTCGCTGTGCCAGACATTGGGAAAATTGTGGCGGAGGCGATTTTGGCGTGGTTTGCGGACGAGGACAACGCAAAACTACTTGCGGAATTTAAAGAACTAGGGGTTTGGCCGGTGGACGAGATGAAAGTTGACTTGCCTTTGACTGGAAAATCATATATTGTGACGGGGACTTTGGCGAGTATGGGGCGGGAAGAAGCGGAGGACAAGCTACGGGCGCTCGGCGCGATGGTGACTTCGACGGTGACGAAAAATACTACGGCGCTCGTTGTGGGCGAAAAGCCCGGCAAGTCCAAAACCGATAAGGCGGAAAAGTTGGGGGTGGCGACGATGGGGGAGGGGGAGTTTTTGGAACTAATAAAAATATAGCCCATGAGGTTATATTCCTACTGCGGCAAGGGAATTGAATACAAGAATCTCAAAACAGACATTTTAGATCTAGTATTATTCTAGATTTAGAATATAATAGTAAATAGACAAGTGAGGCAAAATGAATTATATTTCGGCGAAAGATACTGCTACGAAATGGAATATCTCTCAACGGAGAGTTTCTGCATTATGTTCTGAGGGCCGTATTATTGGAGCCATGTTTGTTGGGAATTCGTGGGTAATTCCATATGACGCTAAAAAACCAATAGACGCCCGTACGAAAGCGGCATCACTAACTAATATTGAGGCAAAACCATTTTTGAAATGGGCCGGCGGAAAAGGTCAGCTACTTAAAGAAATTGAACAATATTATCCTTTTGCTAAAGATGCTGCTATAACAAAATACGCAGAGCCGTTTGTTGGTGGAGGCGCAGTTTTGTTTGATATCCTAAATAAGTTTGAACTTCAGGAAGTTTATATTAGCGACATTAATGCAGAGCTGATAAATGCATATACAATAATTCGAGACGATGTCGATGCATTATTGGACGTTTTAAGGCGATTTGAGGGCGATTTTCTAACGTTGGGCAACGATGGGCGTAAAGAAGCTTACCTCGCTAAACGTGCGCGTTTTAATGAACTTAAAGGTAAAAAAGAAAACGGGATTGAGTTAGCTGCCTTAATGATTTTTCTCAATAAAACTTGTTTTAATGGTTTATATCGCGTAAATCGCAAAGGTGATTACAACGTGCCGATGGGTGCATATAAAAATCCGCTCATCTGTAACGAGCATAACCTAAGAGTGGTATCTAGAAAACTACAGAACGTAAAGATAGTATGTGGCGATTATAAAGAATCTGGTGATTTTATAGATAATAAAACATTTGTATATTTTGATCCGCCATATCGCCCACTAACACCGACCGCTAACTTCACTTCCTACACAGAGGGTATGTTTAATGATGAAAACCAATTAGAACTTGCGAAATTTATTCAAGAGCTAGATAAAAAAGGCGCCAAAATAGTTGCAAGCAATTCCGATCCGAAAAATACAAACGAAAACGACAACTTCTTTGACGACGCCTATGCAAAACAGAATATCAGACGTGTGTCCGCGACACGAATGATAAACCGAAATAGCGACAAGCGCGGAAAAATTAATGAATTATTAATATCAAATTTTTAAAAAAGGAGTACATATGAAGAAAGGTGGTATCTATGGTGGAAATACAAAAACAGGTTTAATCTTCGAGGGCAAGACGGATTTAGCGACATTCCTCTCAAAACAAGACGGTTATCGCGTAGAAAACGATGAAGAGATTTTTTATAATGACGATCTCGTCGCAAGAGTTTTTAAGAAACACAAATTCTACAGTGTTTTCCTGAAAGAGCTCGGCATTGACTGGACGAAATATATCTCAAAGCAACTTTTGCCGGACGACAGCATTTACGTGATCTTAAATAATATCCTATTTATTATCGAGTGCAAGCACCAAGAGGTCGCCGGCTCCGTTGATGAGAAACTCCAGACCTGCGATTTTAAGAAGAAACAGTATCAGAAACTTATGTCTAAGGCTAATATTGACGTTGAATATATTTACCTGCTTGATAATTGGTTTAGAGATCCAAAATATAAAGACGTTCTAGATTACATTCAAAGTGTAGGCTGTGATTATTATTTTGAGTATATCCCATTAACAAGGCTCGGCTTGCCAGTTCCAGAAACCAACGGAGAATAAAATCTATGCCCGATAAGAGAATTACAAAATGGGAACCGGAAGATTTCGAGCTAGAAATGACTAGCGTTTGGAGTTTTCCTAATCGTGGTAATTGGGCTACCCACGATGCAAAATGGCGCGGAAATTGGTCGCCATACATTCCGAGAAACATTCTACTACGCTATTCAAAAGAAGGAGACTGGGTTCTTGATCAGTTTGCTGGCGGCGGAACTACATTAGTAGAAGCGAAACTACTGAATCGCAACATAATTGGCATGGATATTAATCCGATTGCGCTCCAAAGATGTCGTGAGAAAGTCAAATTCAAGCACGAGGGCGCGGATGGTATAGTTAAGGTGTCAAAATGTGATGCGCGGAACTTGAAGCCACTTCCGGATGAAAGTATTGACCTAATATGTACGCATCCGCCGTACGCAAATATTATTCATTACAGTGAGGGCCAAGATATTCCGCAAGATTTATCGAATTTTAAAGTTAATGAATTTCTAGAACAAATGAAAAGCGTAGCGTCAGAAAGCTATCGCGTACTGAAGTTTGGCAAATTCTGCGCAATTCTAATGGGCGATACGCGGCAAAAAGGCTACGTTATTCCACTTAGTTTTAAAACAATGCGAATATTTGAAGACGCTGGCTTTAAATTGAAAGAAATTATTATGAAAGAACAGCATAATTGCCGAGCGACTGGATATTGGAAAACGAACAGCGTTAAATATAACTTTTTGTTGCTCGCGCACGAATACTTGTTTATTTTTGAGAAATAGCCCTGATTTCGATACGGTGATCTCGGCGGGAGGACGCTCACTAAAGTTCGCTATCCGCCTTCGGCGGGCGAACCCTGCGGGTTCAACTCTCGCCAAAATTGTCAGAATTAAAAAAATAACCCTGCGGGCTATATTTTTAATTCTGGTGATCTCGGCGGGAGTCGAACCCGCGTTGACGGGATGAAAACCCGTTGTACTAACCGTTATACTACGAGACCAGTTATAATATATATTATAGCAAAAAAAATAAAAATTGCAAGGAAAAATGGGGGGAGAGTGGCATCGTTGTAGAATAATAGGGGTGGGGGACGGCATTTTCACGGAAAAATGGGGATAAAAAGTGTGGCGAGTGGAGCGTTTAATAGGGGCGAGTTGTAAAAAACAGAGAGTGTGTGGTATGATAGTGGTATGAGCAAATTATTTAAAAGAACAAAAATTTTAGCAACGATTGGGCCGGCGACGAATTCGGCCGAAATGGTGGAAGCGGTGATTATGGCGGGGGTGAATGGGTGCCGACTGAACTGCTCGCACGGTTCGAACGAGGAGCGCGACCAGCAAATTAAGTGGATTCGCGAGGCGGCAGCGAAAAAGGGGCGGTCGGTGGCGATTTTGCAGGATTTGCAAGGGCCGAAGATCCGGTTAGGGATGCTGAAAGACAACCATTTAGAACTGAAAAAAGGCGACGAACTGATTTTGGAGTCGCGAGAATTTACGCATGACGGCGGAATGACGGTGCCGGTGCAATATAATTTGGCGGAAAAGGTGAAAGTCGGCGAGCCGTTGTCGATGTTTGACGGTAAGGTAAAGTCGGAAGTGATTGAGATCGTGTCGGAGACGGCGATTAAGGTGAAAATCTTGAATGACGGATTTATTATGTCGAAAAAAGGGCTGAATTTGCCGGATACGGATTTTGGTGGCGATATTTTGACGCCGAAAGATCTTTCTGACATTGAATACGGCGCGGGTTGTGATTATGATTATGTGTCGTTGTCGTTTGTACAGAGCGCGCGGGATATTGAAAAGTTGAAACAGTTGTTGCTGTCGTATGGTTCGACGGCGAAAGTGATTGCTAAAATTGAGACTAAAAAGGCGATCGAAACGGATAAAAATTTGGAAGAAATTGTCGAGGCGGCGGATGGAATTATGGTGGCGCGGGGCGATATGGCGGTCGAGGCAGGGGCGGAAGTAGTGCCGATTGTGCAACGGAAATTAGTTGCGCTTTGTCGAACGCATGCGAAGTTATGTATCGTGGCAACGCAAATGTTGTCGTCGATGGTGGATTCGCCGGAACCAACGCGGGCGGAAGTCTCGGACGTAGCGACGGCGGTGGTGCAAGGGGCGGATGTAGTGATGCTGTCGGACGAAACGGCGAACGGGAAATATCCGCTAGAAACGGTGCAGGCGATGAAAAAAGTGATTTTGTATACGCAAAATCATTCGCGACTGGCGCCGATTAAACAACTGCCAGAAGGCGCGTCGGTAATTTATGACGCGATTTCGAACGCGGCGGCGAGGATGGCGGAGCAAATCGAGGCGGATGTAATTGTGTGCCAGACGGCGACGGGGACGACGGCGACTACGATTGCGGCGCAGCGACCAAATTTGCCGATCGTGACGGTGACTTCGAACCAGCGGGTGGCAAACCAGATGGCTTTGGTGTATGCTAACTCAGCGTTTTGCCGGCCGTATGCCGAGGATTTTGGGTATGATTTGGCGAAGGAACTCAAAAATTCTGGATATTTGCACGCCAAAGAAGGTGAAAAAGATTTGTTGGCGGTGATTGCGTCGGGTGACAGGAATAAGGTGGGGACCGACACGATTAAGGTCAGACAGATTTAGACTTGAGACAAAAATCGAGCCTGTGGGGCTCGATTTTTGTAGGGTTGTTTTTAGTATCGAGGTCTGATTGTTGAACTGGCGACGGGGGCAACGGGGTTATTCTTGGATGGCGGCGAGGCCGGGGAGGGTTTTGCCGAGTAGGAATTCGAGGGCGGCGCCGCCGCCGGTGGAAACGAGGGAATAACTTAGGTTGGGGTGTTCGCGCATTAAGTTTTCGACAAAACCGGTGGTATCGCCACCGCAGATAATGGTGGTGGCGGCGGTTTTTTCGCCGATTAATTCGGCGGCGAGGGTGCTGGAAGTGGCGTAGGCGAGGTCTTCGGCGTAGCCGAGCAGGCCATTCCAGATGATGAGATCGGAATCGATGATCAGCCCGGCGAGTTGGCCGGCCGAGAGCGGGCCGATGTCGAGTTTGCGGCCGGCGCTGTCTTCGTCGAAATCGTCGGCGACGAGGACTTTGGACAAAGTGGCTTCGTAGCCGTCGGCGGCGATTTTACCGCCCACAAAAACGCAGTCGAAATCCGGCGCGAGTTTGGCGATTAGGGGTTCTTTGTCTTCGACTTTGGCGCCACCGATGATGAGGAGTTTTTTGCCGGAGGATTTTTCGGCATTAAAAACGGAGCCGAGATTTTTGACTTCTTTTTCGACTAACAAACCGGCATAAACGGGGAGGAAATTTTTGACGGCGTCGGTTGAGGCGTGGGCGCGATGGACAACAGCGAAACCGTCTTGGACGAAGGCTTCGGCGCCGGTTGCGTCGATGATGGATTTAATAAAATCGGCGGAATTGGCTTTTTCACCAGGGTCGAAGCGGAGATTTTCGAGGAGGGCGACTTTGACGGCGTCGGGAATGGAGCTGGCCGGCAGAGGATAAAACCCGAGCTTGGTCTCGTCTTTAAATTCTGGCAGTTCCTCGGCTAAGAGTTTTCGTAAATCTTCCGCTACGGGCGAAAGCGAAAACGCGGGGTCGGGCGCGCCGTCGGGGCGACCGAGGTGGGAAATTAAAATGAGGCGTTTTGCGCCGTGGCCTAAAAGATATTTTAGGGTCGGCAGACTGGCACGAATGCGCAGGTCGTTGTCGACTTTGCCGTCTTTTAATGGCACATTGTAGTCGACGCGGACTAAAATTATTTTATTTTTGACATCTAAATCGCGAATTGTTTTCATTTTTCCATTATAACATATTTACTAAATATTCGCCGTGTGATATAATTTTTGCATGGGAAAAGCGAAAACTTATCAAGAAGTGATCGGTGAAACGATTGAGCAGATGCGCATCGAAAAAGATTGGACGCAAGAAGATCTCGCGAATGCGGTGGGCTCATCTCAGTCGGCAATTCACCGTATCGAAAAAGGGCGGCAAAATATTTCTCTTGAAATGATTAAGAAACTGTCGGAGGCGCTAGGCAAGCAAATTCTCTCTATAAACGACTCGGTTTTGCAGAGTTATCGGATTCGCGGCGGCAAAGAATTAAAGGGTGAAATTACAGTGAATACATCTAAAAATGCAGCGGTGGCACTGTTGTCAGCGTCGCTACTCAATAGCGGACGGACGGTTCTAAGGCGTCTGGCGCGAATTGAGGAAGTGTTTCGGATCATTGAAGTTTTGGAGTCGATTGGGGTGAAATGTAGGTGGACAAACCGGCGCCGGGACTTAGAAATTATATCACCACGCGAATTGAAACTTGATGAAATGGATATGGAAGCGGCGCGGCGAACGCGGTCGATTATCATGTTCCTCGGGCCTTTGCTTCATAAATATCAGAAATTTCAAATTCCTTATGCGGGCGGATGTTCGCTGGGGACGCGGACGGTGGAGCCACACTTAAAGGCGCTGGAGAGTTTTGGGCTAAAAGTTGACGCAGTTAAAACCCCAGGGTTTTATGAAATCGAGGTGGACCAAGAAATTTTGCACAAAAAAGACAAGCGTTATATTGTGTTAACCGAGCGGGGCGACACGGTGACGGAAAATGTGTTGATGGCGGCGGCGATGAGTGCGGGCGAGACGACGATTGTGGGCGCGTCGCCGAATTATATGGTACAGGATCTCTGCTTTTTCTTGGAGCGGATGGGGGTGAAAATTGTGGGGATTGGCACGACGACGCTTAAGGTTTACGGACGGCCGTATTTTGACATGGAAGTGGAATATAATATCTCGGAAGACCCGATTGAAACGATGAGTTTTATCGCGGCGGCGCTGGTGACGCACTCGGAAATTAAAATTTTGCGGGCACCGATTGAATTTTTGGAAGTGGAGCTCGAAGTTTTGAAAAATATGCACGCGAATTTTGAAAAATCGCCGGAATATGCGTCGGCGAACGGGCGGACGAGGCTGGTAGATTTGACGATTAAAAAGTCGGAGCTGGTTGCGCCGGTGGACAAGATCCATCCGATGCCGTTTCCGGGGCTGAATATCGACAATTTGCCGTTTTTTTCGGTGATTGCGGCGGTGGCGAAGGGGCGGACGCTGATCCACGACTGGGTGTTTGAAAATCGGGCGGTGTATACGACGGAGCTCGCGAATTTGAACGCGAAAGTGGAACTGCTCGACGCGCACCGGGTGTATATCGAGGGGCCGACGAACTGGCGACCGGCGGAATTGGTGGCACCACAGGCGCTCCGGCCGGCGGTGGTGATTTTGATTGGGATGCTGGCGGCGCCGGGGCAGTCGATACTCCGGAATGTATATCCGATTAACCGCGGATATCAGGATTTTGCGGCGAGGCTCAGGCATCTCGGGGCGGATATTGCGCCGCTGACCGGGATTTAGTGTTATAATGTAGTAATGGATAGAATTTTGGAGGGGCTGAATCCGGCGCAGCAAGAGGCGGTCGAGACATTGGAGGGGCCGCTACTGGTACTTGCTGGGGCGGGGTCGGGCAAGACCAAGACTTTGACACACCGAATTGCGAATTTGATTCATCACGGCGTGAGGCCGGGGAATATTTTGGCGGTAACTTTTACGAACAAAGCCGCGCGAGAGATGCGGGAGCGGTTGTTTAAAATATTGTATCCGGAAGAAACCGAGCCGGCGCCGCGGTCGTTTATGCCGTTTATGGGGACTTTTCACGGAATTGCGGTGCGAATTTTGCGCCAGGAAGCGGACGTGATCGGGCTGGACAAAAATTTTACGATTTATGATATGGATGATCAAATGAGCCTGATTCGGCGAGCGATTAAACATCTGAATTTGAATGACGACAAAAGTTTGAAGCCGAAATCGGTACAGTCGGTGATTTCGAGCGAAAAAAATCAGGGGCACACGCCAGAGATTTATGCCGAAAATGCGTATTATCCGAACCAGCAGAAAATTGCGCGGGTTTTTGAGCGGTATGAAAAAGAAAAACAAGAATCCGGGGCGCTGGACTTTGATGATTTACTGTTAAAAGAGCTGGAGTTGTTCCAAAAATTTCCGGAAGTGCGGGAAAAGTGGCGGCGGAGGTTTGAACATATTTTGATTGACGAGTATCAGGACACCAACACGGTGCAATACCAGATTATTAAGCTGTTAGTGAATGAAAAACGGAATTTGTGCGTGGTGGGGGATGATTGGCAATCGATTTATTCGTGGCGAGGGGCGGATTTTACTAATATTTTGAATTTTTCGCGGGATTTTCCGGGCGCGAAAGTGATAAAACTCGAGCAAAATTATCGCTCGACGGCCAATATTTTGGAGGCGTCGCAAAAAATTATTAATTGCAATAAAACGCGGACGGATAAGACCTTGTTTACGGAGGCGGGGGCGGGGGAGCCGGTGGAGATTAAGAGTTTGCGGGACGAGACCGAGGAAGCGCAATTTGTGGCGATGGAGATTCTGCGCCTGCAAAAAACTTTTCCGCGGTTGAGCGATTTTGCGGTGCTGTACCGAACGAATGCGCAGTCGTATAATTTTGAAAAAGTGTTTATGAATTTGCAAATTCCGTATAAAATTGTGGGCGGGGTGCGATTTTATGACCGGAAAGAGGTAAAAGACGTGCTGGCGATTCTGAAAATCATTCAAAATCAGCACGATACGGTGAGCCTGGCGCGGGTGGTGGGGAATGTGCTTTCGGGGATTGGTGAGGCGACGCTCACGAAAATTCTGGAATTTATGGAAGTAATTAAAGATGAGCCGCGGCCGCTGTTTAATACGGATATTTTGGGTGTGATTAAGACGACCAAGGGGCGGACGGCGTTTTTTAAGCTGACAAGTTTTGTGGGGAAGGTGCCGGCGGACGAAAATCCGGGCGAAACGGTAAAAAATATTGTGGAATATTTTAATTTTAAGGCGCTGACCGACGACGGGACGCCGGCGGGCGAGGAACGGATGCAGAACTTAGAGGCGCTCGCGGGAAATGCGGCGGAGTATGAGAGTTTGGAGGAGTTTTTGGCGGATGCGACGCTGATGTCGTCGGCGGATGAGAATGTGGGGCAGGACGCGGTGACGCTGATGACGCTCCATGCGGCGAAGGGGCTGGAGTTTCCGGTGGTGTTTATGGTGGGGATGGAGGAGGGGTTGTTTCCGGGTGAGCGGGCGACAAATGACGAGGAAGATTTGGAAGAAGAACGGCGGCTGGCGTATGTGGGGATGACGCGGGCGATGCGGAAGTTGTTCTTGACGTATGCGGGACAGAGGTTTACATTTGGGAGCCGGAATTACGAGACGCCGTCGCGGTTTTTGACGGAGCTCGGGTACGACCCGTATCGGTCGGCGGGGGATATTTTGGGCAGAGTGGACCGGGACGGGGACGGGTTTTGTGACGAGGATTTTGGGGATTTTAGCGAGGGGGTTAGCGGGGAGTTTAGTGGGGAGCTTGGCGACCCGTTTCCGGAAGATTTGCCGGTTTTTGAATAATTTTAGTCTTGCGCGATTAACCACGAGTGGTATAATAGTAGTTAAGCATAAGTCATACTAAAAGGAAAAAATATGTCTCCACATGGATTTAAAAAGCGAGTTTTAAAGAATTTTGGCGTAGGGCGCGGGGAGAACGGCGCTGGTTTTTGGGCTCTGGGGAAGCTCGGCGTTAATATTGCTGGGGTTGTGGCGCTGGTGCTTGCTGGCGGAGTAATGTTTGGCGGGCAGGAGGCGTTTGCCACGGCGTCGTCGCTGACGATTTCTGTTTCTGGTAACCCTACGATTAATTTACCACCGTCGGCGGAGGGGAAGTTTGTGGACAGCGGGGACGAGACAATTAGTGTGTCCACGACGCATGCGGCGGGGTATGTGTTGAAGGTAAAGGCTAGTAGTGCGACAGATCTGAAAAATTCGTCTGGCACGACTGGATTTACTTCTATTGCTTCGGCGATTACGGCGGAAACTTTTGATACTAGTGCCTACAACGGTAAATGGGGCTACAAACCGAGCAAGTTAAACAGCGTAGCCAACACTAAATACCAGCCTTCACCAACGACTTCTGGCAGCACGCTAGATTCGGTGTCTAGCGCGACGGATAATGATTATACGGTCTCAATCGGTGCTAGGGCTAATATCAATACCGCGATTGGGAGTTATTCTAATACTTTTGTGTTTACCGTGACCGCCAACCCTACGCCGTATAAAATTACCTATAATGCTAATACTACGGACACGGTTTCAAATATGCCGAGCAATGTCAGCACCAGCTCATCAGCCGAAACGGTAACAATTAGCTCCAACTCCCCCACCCGGAGTGGCTGGTATTTTAAGGGCTGGAACACTTCGGCGAGTGGTAGCGGGACGAGTTATGCCAAGGGGAGCAGTTTTACGTTGAATCAGACGACAGCGAGCAATACTTTAGTACTTTATGCCCAATGGGGTTGTACGCCAGGATATATTTGTTATAGGAGTAACGCTGGGACGGACACAGTGGAAGGTACAATGGCGGACCAGAGCGTAGGTACGAGTGCAACTTCGGCAACGCTTCGGGGATATAATTATAAGCGTAGTGGCTACGCGTTTCTGGGTTGGAGTACAAAAGAAAGTCCGACTATTAGTGCCACCAATATTTATGGACCAATGCAGACAATAACTTTCGGCGCTTTAGCTACAGAGGGACTAAATCTTTATGCAGTGTGGTTGCCGAAATCTACGGAGTACACTATGCAGACTTTTTCTGATAGTATTTGTACGTCTAAACTTACAGTGCCAGCTACCTATAATGCGACCACTGGTACATTTGGGGTTTCTGAAAAGACGTTTATCGCTTTGGAGGATACTCGTGATGGGAATGTTTACGCGGTGGGGAGATTGACAGATGATAAGTGCTGGATGCTAGAAAATTTAAGGTTAAGTAATTCTGCGACGATTTCTAGTACGAATACACATAGCCCGATTTCTAGCTTCACGAGTCTTCCGGCGAGTTCGAGTTCGTGGTGCGACGAAGATAGCACGAGTTGCGCTAATCAAAAAAAGTTAAATACGAGTAACATGAACATGAACGGAACCTATACTGGTAACTGGTATACATATGGCAACTATTATAATTGGTATGCGGCGACGGCGGGAAATGGAACTTATAGTAAGTCTTCAGGCTCAGTGACAGGTGATCTTTGCCCTAAAAACTGGAAATTGCCCGTAGGTGGACAGGTAACAAGTAAGGGGTCGTTCTATGGTCTTGCGAATTTAATAGGTGCGACGAGTTCAAGTGCGACGAGCTCAAATAGAATGCGCCAATTTCCTAATAATTTTGTTTATTCTGGGTACTGGGAAGCTAGCTCAGCCAGCAATCGTGGTAGTGGTGGACATTACTGGTCATCTACATCGTATAGCAATAATTATGTATATATGTTTTTAATTAATGCATCGTCTGTGTATCCAGGGACTTATTACAATTCTAAATATTATGGAGAATCCGTGCGCTGCGTCGCCGGTTCCTAGTGTTTTTGCTATTTTCGTATACTTTTTTGGTCTATTTTCTGCTACGCAAAAAATAGACCATCCTCACGGCTCGGAAAATAATAAATAATTTTATTATTTTCTCTCGCTCGTTGCATGGTCCTATTTTTACTACGTAAAAATAGACCACAGGGCGTCATCTTGAAAAAGAAAACAAGTTTTCTTTTCGCTCGCCTCCGTTTGGTCTATTTTTTTACGAAGTAAAAAAATAGACCCCGCGGCGTCGCCTCTAAAAATGAAATAAATTTCATTTTTCTCGGCTCCTTGCGTGGTCAGGGTGATCGGACTTGAACCGACGGCCTCAGCGTCCCGAACGCTGCGCGCTACCAACTGCGCCACACCCTGATTTTTAATGTTTTTTGGTCGGGGCTAGGAGATTTGAACTCCTGACCTCACGCACCCCATGCGTGCGCGCTACCGAGCTGCGCCAAGCCCCGAGGTGCAAATGGTCTGGGTGACTGGACTTGAACCAGCGGCCTCGACTTCCCAAAAGTCGCGCGCTACCAACTGCGCCACACCCAGGTAATATTATTATAGCACATTTTAGCTAAAATATGGTAAAATAGAGATATTAAGGAGAGGAAAATGACAGAAAAAACAAAGATGCCGTCAGGACGAAATAATATGAATAATAAATCCAACACGGCGCGGAGCGTGGTGTTTGCGGTTTTGATGATTTGTTTTTGTGGATTTTTGCTGGCGCGAATGAACCAGGGGACGGTCGAAATGAAGGAAGTGCCGATTTCGGATGTGATTGCGCGGGCGAACGACCCGGAGGGGAACATTGAAAAAATTACCGTGATTGGCGATACGCTCGAAATTACTTTAAAGGGCGAAAAGACCGCGACGGAAACTTCACGTAAAGATGCGAGTGGGACTTTGTATGACCAGGGGCTGAAAAATTATTGCGCGGAGGTGGAAAACGCTGACGAGCGGACAAGTTGCGAGGCAAACTACCCGACGATTGAATATAAAGAAGATATTAATACGTGGGGGATTGTGCTGGATGTGGCGATTACGGTGGTGCCGATTTTGGCGGTGATTATCTTTTTGTCGTGGATGATGCGCCAGGCGAACGCGGCGAACAACTCGTCGATGGGGTTTGGTAAGTCGCGGGCGCGGTTGTATGGGCCGGACAAGAAAAAAGTGATGTTTAAAGACGTTGCGGGCAATGGATCGGCAAAACAGGATTTGATGGAAATTGTGGATTTTTTGAAAAGTCCGAAAAAATACGAGAAATTAGGAGCGAAAATCCCGCGCGGAGTACTACTCGCGGGCGACCCGGGGACGGGCAAGACGTTGATGGCGCGCGCGGTGGCGGGCGAAGCGAATGTGCCGTTTTTCTCGATTTCGGGTTCGGAATTTGCGGAGATGTTCGTGGGCGTGGGGGCGTCGCGGGTGCGAGATTTATTTTCTAAGGCCAAGAAAAATGCACCGTCGATTATCTTTATTGACGAAATTGATGCGGTGGCGCACAAACGTGATGCGCGCGGGGGCGCGGGGCGCGAGGACGAACAGACTTTGAATCAAATTTTGGTGGAAATGGACGGATTTGACAATGATTCGGGGGTAATTGTGATGGCGGCGACGAACCGAGTGGACATGCTGGACAAGGCTCTGCTGCGGCCGGGGCGGTTTGATCGGCATGTGAACGTGACTTTGCCGGAGAGAAAAGACCGGCTGGAGATTTTGAAAGTGCATTTTAAGGGTAAGCCGATTGACGGGGACGTAAACCTTGAGGCGTTAGCGAAGAAAACGGCGGGCTCGTCGGGGGCGGACCTGGCGAACATCGCGAACGAGGCGGCGATTACGGCGGCGCGCGAAGGGCATAAGGCGATTTCGAATGCAGATTTGACCGAGGCGTTTGAGCGAGTGGCGATCGGGCCGGAACGTAAATCGAAGGTGATGAACGAAAAAGAGCGTAAAATTACGGCTTATCACGAGGCGGGGCACGCGATTGTGGGGCACGTGTTGCCGGATTCGGACCCGGTGCATAAGGTGACGATTATTCCGCGAGGCTCGACGGGCGGGGTGACGTGGTTTTTGCCGCCGGAGGACCGGAGCTATAAGAGTATTTATGATTTGAAGGACATTTTGGCACGAGCGATGGGCGGACGAATTGCAGAAAAGTTGGTGTTTGGTGCGGAGGCGATTACAACTGGGGCGTCTTCGGACCTGAGCAACGTGGCGGAGCTCGCGAAATCGATGGTGGTTGAGGAAGGGATGGGTTCGAAATTGCGCAACTCGGTGTTTCCGAATGAAAAAACTGGGTATTATACGATTACGGCGGGGAAGCCGTATTCGGAAAAAACAGCGGAGCTGATTGATGCGGAAATTAAACAGTTGTCGGATGAAGCGGCGGAACGGGCGGAATTGGTGCTCAAAGCGAATAAAAAAGTGCTAGATAAGCTTGCGGAGGAACTACTGAAGCGGGAGACTTTGGAAGAAAAGGAGCTCGAGCCGATTCTGGCCGAGACGAAGTTGCCGGAGGGGGCAAAGTTGCACGCGTAAAGGAGTGTTTGTTGGGGCGTTTGGGGGGATTTGGAGTTAGTGTGGGGGGTGAAAAGTTAAAAAGGAGGTAAAATGGAACGATTGTTAGCATATTTTGAGCCGGAAAAGTATATTCTTGACCTAGAGGTGGATAAGGGGCGGAAGACGATTGGGGGCGTGGTGACGGTTTTGGGGACTGCGAAGGCGGAAACGGTGAAGTTTCATGCGGTGGGCTTATCTGTTAACTCGGTGGTGGTGAATGGTAAAAAAGCGGATTTTGAAACTCGAGATGGGGTTCTTAGCGTTTTTAAGGTGCCTAGGAGCGAAATTAGGGTCGAAATAGGGTATGAGGGCGGTTTGAATGAAAATATGCAGGGGGCGTATCTGTCGACGTATGAGTATCAGGGGCGGACAGAGACGATTGTGGCGACGCAGTTTGAGAGTCATTATGCGCGGGAGGCGTTTCCGTGCATCGACGAGCCGGCGGCGAAGGCGGTGTTTGGGCTATCGCTGACTACTCCTGACGAAGGTGATTTAGTGTTATCTAATATGCCTGTAGTTTCTAAGCAGCCTCAGCAAAAGTATCATTCGGGGTCGCGTCGCTCTCGCCCATCGCCATGGGGAGAGCGCGCTAATCCTCGCGCTGCCGCGCTCCGGGATACCCCGAATGATACTTTTGTTTCGGCTACCAGCCTCCGCAATACCCCAAACAACACTCTTGCTTCGGCTAAATACACCACCGTTTTCGAGCCGACGCCGCGGATGTCGACGTATTTGCTCGCGTTTGTGATCGGGAAGTTTCAGGGCAAGACGGTAAAAAATGCGCACGGGACGGAGATTACGACGTATTGTTCGCTGGCGCAGGACATTGACGCGGTGGATTTTGCGAATGAGGTGGCGGCGAAGTCGCTCGAGTTTTATGATGATAATTTTGGGGTGAAGTATCCATTGACAAAACTCGATCAGGTGGCGTTGCCGGATTTTGAGGCGGGGGCGATGGAAAACTGGGGATTGGTGACGTATCGGGAATCGATGATGCTGGCGGGAAAAAATGCGACGCTCGGCACGAAAAAGTCGGTGGCGCTGACGGTGGCACATGAACTGTCGCACCAGTGGTTTGGGGACCTGGTGACGATGAAATGGTGGGATGATTTGTGGCTAAATGAGTCGTTTGCGAGCGTGATGGAATATTATGCGGTCGACCGGGCGTATCCGGAATTCAAGATTTTTGAGGGATTTTTTACGGGGGATTGCCTTTCGGCGCTTATGCGGGATGCGTATTCGGGCGTGCAGTCGGTACACCAAGACGTGACGGAGCCGGCGGAGATTGCGACGCTGTTTGACGGGGCGATTGTGTATTCGAAAGGGGCGAGGTTAATGCTGATGCTGATTCGGGCGATGGGCTGGGCGGAATTTTGCCGAGGTCTGCAGGATTATTTTGAGAAGTTTAAGTATCAGAATACGGTGGGGGATGATTTGTGGGCGTGCTTGTCGCGGCACGCGGAGTTTGATGTCGGGGCAATGATGCATGCGTTTATCGACCGGCCGGGGTATCCGGTGGTAGAGCTTGATGCCGGGGCAGAAAATTCGGCGTCGGCGGGCTCGGTATCGGCAGAACAAAAAACGGCGGACGGCTCGGCTGGCTCGGCTGGCGGTTTTTCGCAGAAACGGTTTTTATTAGATGGCGAAATGACGAAGTCGGATTGGCCATTGCCGAAAATTACGGAAGATATGAGCGGGCATTATGTGCTGAATCTGTCGGAAGCGGAGTTTAGTGCGCGTTTGGAGCGGTTTAATGAGTTGAATTTGGAGGAAAAATTACGACTGTTGATCGACCGGTCGCTGGTGTGCCGAACAAAATTGGCATCATCGGCGTCGCTGCTACCATTAATTGAAAAATTTCGGGACGAAAATTCGGCGGCGGTGTGGAATATCGTGGCGATTATCGTCGGGCAACTCAAAATTTTCTGCGAGCCAGACTCCGAGGAAGAAAAAAAGTTGAAAAAGTTTGTGGGGGAATTGGTGCGACCGAAACTCGCGGAAATTAGGCTAGTGACGCGGGCGGGAGACGATGAAAATACGCTGAGACTTCGGGCGATTTTGGAGGGACTGGATTACTATGCGGAAGATGAGGAAAATTTGAAAGTTTTGGCGGAGTTATATACGCAAGATTTTGCGAAAATCGATGCAGAAATTCGGGACGCGGTGCTCGACGCGAAAATTTATTTTGAGCCGGAAAAAGTAGAGGAATTTTTGCGGGCGTATCGCGAAACGGCGGACCCGGATATAAAGTTTGATTTGTTGTTTGCGACGACTTTGGCGCGGGACGAAAAAGTTTTGACGCGAATGGTGGAAGTTTTGAATGATGTGGAATTAGTGAAACCACAGGATCAATTGCATCTGTTTATCTATTTGTTTAGAAATGCGCGGGCGCGGAAAATGGTGTGGTGGTGGTTGACGACGCATTGGGATTTTGTGAAAAAAATGATGGGCGACAAGTCGCTCGACGCGTATCCGCGATATACGGCGAATGTAATTCGGACCGAGGCGGGGCTCGAGGCTTGGCGGGAATTTTTCGAGCCGATGCGAGAAGACCCGGCTCTGAAGCGCGCGATCGAAATTGGGGAGAAAGAGATTGTGGCGAGACTAGAGCTGATTAAAAATGATCAGGCGGAAGTGTTTGCTGGACTAGAAAAAATTATGGGATAAGAATATCATAGATAGGTGTTTGCCGAATTGGCAAAATTTACGGGATGAAAAGACCGTAGAGGGGCGTTTCCTGAATTAGCGAAATTCGAGGATTAAAAAAGACCGCGAAAGCGGCGAAAATAGGATATCTTTCTATTATATCACAGATTATGATAAAAGTCAAGATTTGGTGCCCGAGGCAGGACTTGAACCTGTACAGTATTGCTACCACTAGCACCTGAAGCTAGCGCGTCTACCAATTCCGCCACTCGGGCCTAAGAGTATTATAACATATTTTGCGGAAAAATGGGGAAAAGGGTCGGCGGAAAAATGGCGAAGCTAGTATGAGGTTGTGGCGGCGTGGCGGGATGTGATATAATGAAAGTAGTTTGGAGGTAAAATGATTACATTAAATTTCAACCCAGAGGTGGATGAGGCGAAAATTGCGGGGATTTTGAAAGAAATCAAGCGGGATAAAATGGGGGGTTGGTTGGAGTTGCCGCGAAAAGTGGATATGGGGGAGTTTGTGTGCATCAAAGAAGCCGCTAGGAAAATTCAGGAAGAAAGTGAATATTTGGTGTGTATCGGGATTGGTGGGTCGTATCTGGGGCATCGGGCGGTGATTGAGGCTTTAAGGCCGCGGTCGGAAACGAAAATTATTTATGCGGGAAATTCGTTGTCGCGGCGGGAACTTGAATACACGCTCGAAAAAGTTGGCGACCATGATTTTTCGGTGAATGTGATTTCGAAATCGGGGACGACGCTCGAGCCGGCGGTGGCGTTTAATGCGTTTAAGCAAAAATTGATTGAAAAATATGGCGAAACGGAAGCGGCGAGCCGGATTTATGCGACGACGGACCGGCAAAAGGGCGCTTTGCACGACGAGGCGGTGGCGGCGGGCTATACGCGGTTTGTGGTGCCGGACGATATCGGTGGGCGGTATTCGGTGCTGACGGCGGTGGGGCTGTTGCCGATGGCGGTCGCGGGGGTGGATGTGGATAAGTTGCTCGAGGGCGCGGCAGAAGCGGTGGAGACGGCGGTCGGTCCGGCGGCGAAATATGCGTGGATGCGCTGGGGGCTCGGGCAGAAAAATTACGATACGGAAGTGTTTGCGAGTTTTGAGCCGGCGACGATGTATTTTAATGAGTGGCTGAAGCAGTTGTTTGGCGAAAGCGAAGGCAAAAACCAGCAAGGCGTGTGGCCGGCGAGTGTGATTTATTCGACAGATTTACATTCGCTGGGGCAATTTATGCAGGATGGGCGGCGGAATTTATGGGAGACAATTATCGATTTTCCGACCGACGAGCAAAATGCGAAGGTTGTGACGGCAGTGCGAAAGGCGCACACGATGGGCGGGATTCCGGTGCTGGATATTCAAGTTTCAGAGTTTAATGAAAAAGGATTTGGGGAGTTGATTTATTTCTTTGAGCTGGCTTGCGCGGTTTCGGCGAAATTGTTTGGCGTGAACCCGTTTGACCAGCCGGGGGTGGAGGCGTATAAGGCGGAGCTTAAGCAGTTGCTGTGATAATTGTGCCGGCGGAGCGCTCGAGGGCGGGTTTTAAGTGGTCGATATCGGTGATAATACTGAGTTTGCGGGTTTTGTGAGTGGAAAATTTGATGGCGGCCTCGACTTTGGGGAGCATGGAGCCGGGTTTGAAATGGCCGGCTTTGATGAGTTTTTTTAGCTCCGCGGCGGAAATTTCGGATAGGGCGGTTTGGTCGGGAGTGTTGAAGTTGAGATAGACATTCGGCACGGCAGTGACGGAAACAAAAATGTCGGCGTGGATGAGTTCAGCGAGTTTTTCGGCGGCGTAATCTTTGTCGACGACGGCGTCGATACCTTTTAGGCGTTTTAGAACTTTGGTGCGGACGACCGGAATACCACCGCCGCCGGCGGCGATGACAATAACGCCGTTTTTAACCAGTTCGATAATGGTTTTTTTCTCGATGATATCGATAGGTTTTGGCGAAGCGACGACTCGGCGCCAACCGCGACCAGCGTCTTCTTTGACCACCCAATGTTTTTCGCGAGCCAGCGCACGGGCGGTTTTGGCGTCGTAGAATTGGCCGATAGGTTTGGTAGGGTTTTTGAAGGCGGGATCGGAACGGCTGACTACGACTTGGGAAATAATGGTAGCGATTTTTTGAGAACGACCGCGCTTGATAAAGGCATTATTGATAGCTTGGGTGAGCCAGTAGCCGATTTGGCCTTGGCTCATGGCGACGGCGGTCTCGAGAGGCATGGCGGGCGCGGCGGCGCTGGCAGCGGATTCTTCGTGAATTAAAATGTTGCCAACTTGGGGACCGTTGCCGTGAACGATGATGATTTCGTATTCTTTAGCTAAGTCGGCAATGGCCTCGCCGACGGTCTCGGCGATTTTTTTCTGAGCGTCGGCGGTGTTTTCGCCATTTTTTTGCAAGGCATTACCACCAAAAGCGAGTACGATTCGTTGTTTCATATATTAATTATACCACTTGTGCTTTTTTGTAAACAATATATAATATAAAGTATGGATGGGTATATTTTAAAGCACCAAAAACCAACACGAAAAGATTTTCTGGACACGGCTGATTTTGAGCAGTCCGAGATTATGGACATTATTAATACGTCGCGAATTGTGCGTGATTATATCAAGGGTGGCGGGCTTTTGAATTCGTTGTTTCACAAAACTTTGGCGATGCTATTTGAACAAAAGTCGACACGGACGAGAGTATCGTTTGAAGTGGCGATGGCGCAACTAGGCGGGCACGCCTTGAACTTGGCGCCGGGGGCGATTCAGCTGGGCGCGCACGAGACGATTGAAGATACGGCGCGGGTGTTTGGGCGAATGTGTGATATGGCGATGGCGCGAGTGGATCGGCACGAGTCGATCGAGGCGCTGGCGAAATACGCGGAAATTCCGGTGATTAACGGGATGAGCGATCGCGTGCATCCGACGCAAGGCGTGGGCGATATGATTACGGTGTTTGATCATTGGCCGGCGGGGAAAAAGCCGAACGAAATTAAGTTTGTATTTGTGGGGGACGCGACGCAAGTGTGTAATACTTTGTGCGAAATTACGACGAAACTTGGGTTCAATTTTGTACATTTTGGACCGGCAAATCATAAAATTGCGGACGAATGGCTAGAAATTGGCAAGAAAAACGTTGAAAAATATGGCGGAAGTTGTATTTGGAGCGACGACGAGGCGGTGCTAGCCGGGGCGGACTTTATTTATACGGATGTGTGGTACGGACTTTATGACAAAGAAACGCCAAAAGAAGTTTACATGGCGGACTTTTACCCGAAATATCAGGTGAATGCGGAAATGCTTATGAAAACTGGTAATCCGGCGGTAAAATTTATGCATTGTTTGCCGGCAAATCGCAACGAAGAGGTGACGGACGAAGTGTTAGACGGGCAGAATTCGGCGGCGTGGGACGAATCGGAAAATCGGCTGACCGCACAAAGGGGGTTGGTATTATATTTTGGTGGCGTTGCGCAGGCCACCTTAAACTATATTAAACAACAGAAGGAGGCAAAATAATGCCACAGAAAAAACGTAAATTCAGGCTGTTTTCGGCGGTACTCGCGACGGTCTGTATAATTTTGGTGGGAGACGCAGTCGCGCCGACGGCATCGATTGGAAATTCGATGTATGTGTGGTGGCTGATTATGATTATCGGGTTCTTTATTCCTTATGCTTTGATTTCGGCGGAACTTGGCACGCAATATCCGTCGGAAGGGGGCATGTATACGTGGATTAAAAAAGCGTTTGGCAAAAAGTGGGCGTCGCGCGTGGCGTGGTTTTATTGGGTAAACTACCCGCTGTGGATTGCGTCGCTCGCGGATTTAATTACGTCACTGCTCATGCAGATGCTCGGGGTGGAGATGGAGCTGTGGATGGTGCTCGCGATACAGCTATTCTATACGGTGCTGGTGACGGTGCTGGGGATGCTTCGGATTTCGCAGTCGGCGTGGGTGTCGAATCTTGGTGCGATAATTAAGTTTCTAATTCTCGGCGGGATTTCGGCGCTGGGGCTGTATGTGTTTTTTACGCAAGGTACGATGAATCCGGTGGAATCGTGGCACGATTTTGTGCCGCTACTCTCGGCGGACGGGGGAATTGATTGGACGGGGCTGGCGTTTGTGTCACTAATTATCTTCAACATGCTGGGGTTCGAAGTGGTGGGGACTTTTGTGGACGACATGGACAAGCCGAAAAAACAAATTCCTCAAGCGATTATTCTGGGCGGGGTGTTGATTGCGATATTTTATATTTTGCCGTCATTTGCGATTGGCGTCGGGACGGAATTTTCGGCGATTTCGACAGACACGGGACTTTTAGATTCGTATGAGATTTTGATGACCAACGCTGGATTTTCGGTGGCGGCGATTAAGGCGATTATTGTGGTGGTCGGGTCGCTGTTTATTTTGACGCTGATTTCGAATATTTCGTCGTGGAACTTTGGCGTGTATTCGGTGATTGCGTACGCGGCGGAAGACGGGATGTTCCCGAAATCTTGGACCAAGCGCAATAAAGACGGTGTGCCGTATATGGTCGGCGTGTGGACGGGGGTGGTCGCGGCGATACTAGCAGTCGCGGGAATCATTCTGGCGTATTGTTTCCCAGAATGGGAAGCCGGCTCGAATATGTTCTGGGCGTTCTTTGATTTGTCGCTAGTGTGTCTACTGCTATCGTATATTCCGATGTTTGCGGCGTTTATCAAACTCCACAAAGAGGGCAAACAAGTGAAAAACGGATATTGGATTAAAACTGGGCCGGTGATGCGGTGGGTGCTGGGGATAGTGCCGCTAATTCTACTCGGAATTTCGTTGCTGTTTACTTTGGTGCCGGAGTTTTCGCTGGAAGCGATTGAAGGAAATATGACTTTGATTGTATCGTCGGCGATTTGTGTGGTGATTGGCGAAGTGATGATTGCGAACATGTCGCGCAAAGATAAGCAAAAAAAGTTAGCTAAAAAGTCAACAAGAAAGGTGGCCAAAAGATGAAACTAAATTCAACGCCAAAAAGTGACGGTTTTTATATGCCGTCGGAACTTGCGGAACATAAATGTACGTATGTGCTGTGGCCGGAGCGACCAGACAACTGGCACGGTGGAGCCAAGCCGGCGCAAAAGGCTTTCCGCGAAGTAGTGGAAAAAATTGCTAAGTATGAACCGGTGGTGCTGGGCGTGAATTCGTCGCAATATGCGCACGTGCTGGGCATGAATATGAAAAACGTGGCGGTGGTGGAAATTTCGAACAATGATTCGTGGATTCGGGACACGGGCGCGACGATGGTAATTAATGGCCAGGGCGAGATGCGCGCGGTGGACTGGGAATTTAATGGTTATGGCGGATTGTTTAATGGAATTTATTTCCCGTGGGATCTCGACGATGCGATTGCGGCCAAAATGGCGGCGATTGAAAAAGTGGACCGCTACCGGACGGATGGTTTTGTACTAGAAGGCGGGTCGGTACATAGTGATGGTGAGGGGACGCTACTGGTAACGGAAGAGACTTTGCTAGACGAAGGACGCAATCCGGGTATGAGCAAGGCGGAAATTGAGGCGAAGTTGCTTGAATATTGTGGTGCGGAAAAAGTGCTGTGGATTCCGTATGGGATTTATAAAGACGAAGATACGAACGGGCATGTGGATAATATTTGTCAATTCGTGGCGCCAGGGAAAGTGGTGCTGGCTTGGGAAGATAATATTTCCGACCCGCAACACGAGCGATCGGTGCGAGCGCTAGAATATTTGGAGAATGAGACCGATGCGCGTGGGCGCAAACTCGAGATTGTGAAAATTCATGTGCCGAGTCCAGTGACGATTACGAAAGAGGAGTCGGAAGGCGTGGATGTGGTCGAGGGGACGTTCCCGCGCAACGAGGGCGACCGGTTGCCAGCGTCGTATATTAATTATTACAACTGCAATGGGGCGATTATTCTGCCGGTATTTAATGACCCGCGAGACGAGGAGGCGATTCGGACTTTGCAAGCGTGTTTCCCGGACCGAGTGATTGAGCCGGTGTATGCGCGGGAGATTTTGCTCGGTGGCGGAAATATTCATTGCATTACGCAACAGGTGCCGAAGGCATGAGAAAGGTAGTACTCGCGGTGCTGGACGGGGTGGGTCTGGCGCCGGATAGCAATGGCAATGCGGTGGCAAAGGCGCGGACGCCGTGGCTGGGGCATGCGGTGCGGGATTATCCGCACGTGGCGCTCGAGGCTTCGGGCGAGGCGGTGGGGCTACTGCCTGGGCAGATGGGTAACTCCGAGGTGGGGCATAGTACGATGGGGGCGGGGCGGATTATTCAGCATGGAATTGCACATATCGAGGCGGCTTTTTCAAGTGGCGAAGTGTTTCGGTCGGAAGCGTGGAAAGGTGCGATGCGCCAGGTGCTGGGTGATTATGATGATGGCGCGGACGGGGGCAAAAATGGAAGTGCCAACAGGGGCACAGATGAGGGCGTCAACAGAGGTGCAGACGGGGGGGCGGTTGACAAAACGCTTAAGGTGTGCTATAATGGGGAGATGGGCCCGCGAACGCTACATTTTGCGGGAATTTTCTCGGATGGGGGCGTACATAGTCATATTTCACATCTAGAACAAATGGTGGAACAGGCTTATAAAGAGGGGGTGCGGCGGATGCGAGTGCATGCGATTTTTGACGGGCGCGACGTGGCGCCGACCAGCGAGCCAAAATACATTCAACGGTTTGAACAATTTGTGGCCAAATTTACCGATGCGGACATTCGGATTGCGTCGGGTGGCGGGCGGATGACGACCGTGGCGGACCGGTATGAAAATGACTGGACGGTGGTGGCGCGAGGTTGGGATATGATGGTGAATGGCGAGGCGGATTATTATTTTAAGTCGGCGGAAGAGGCGATTACTACGTTGCGTCGGGTATATTTAGACGTTCAGGACCAAAATTTGCCAGCGTTTGTGATTGTAGACGAAAATGAACAGCCGGTGGGGCGAATTGAAAAAGGTGATGCGCTGATTTATTTTGACTTCCGGGCGGACCGGGCGATTGAAATTGCGCAGGCGTTTACGTATTGGGATTTTCCGTATTTTAATCGGGGCAAATACACGCCGAACGATGTGTATTTTGCGGGGATGACGGAATATAATTCGGACACGCATGTGCCGGAGCATCAGTTGGTGGCGCCGATAAAAATTACCGATACTTTGAATCAGGTGCTGGGCGCGCAGGGGGTGCGGCAACTGGCGTGCTCGGAGACGGTGAAATTCGGGCATATTACGTATTATTTTGACGGCAATAGCTACGATAAGGCGCCGGGCGAGGAATTCGTGGAAATTCCGTCGTTTGCGGAGCCGTTCGAGGAGCGACCGTGGATGAAAAGTGCGGAAATTGCGGACACGGTGACCAATAAACTAGAAGATTATGATTTTGTGCGAGTGAATTTTCCGGGTGGGGACATGGTGGGGCATACGGCGAATATGAGCGCGACAATTATCGCGATGGAAGCGATTGATTTGGCCTTGAAGCGGATGGCGGAAAAAGTAGATGAGCTCGGCGGGGTGCTGGTAGTGGTGGCGGACCACGGCAACGCGGAAGAGTTGTTGGATAAAAATGGTGCGCCAAAAACTTCGCACACGACCAACCGAGTGCCGTGTATTATTTACGACAATGCGAGCGACGGGGCGTATCGGTTGGCGTGGGTCGAAAACGCGGGACTGGCGAACCTCGCGGCGACAATTACGGATTTGATGGGTGTAGAAAGTCGGCCGGAAGGTTGGGACCGGTCGTTGATTGAAAAAAACAACTAAAAGTAGCCTGGAAATTAACTGTAATGGTTTGCAAGTTTCGTAAAAGAAACAGAAACGATTAAGTGCAACAGTTTGCAAGATCTATAAATAAAACATAAATAAAACGCTCAAAAAAATAGCTACTGCCGGGATAGCTATTTTTTGAGAAGATTATTTTCCGCAAACGACGTTGTTGGCGTGGAGCCAGCCTTCGACGGAACCGCCGTCTAGGTATTGACCAGAGGTCGGAGCGACGCGCATGACGCCACCGTTTTTAATAAACTCGTCGATCGGGTCGGTGACGAGATATTCTTGGTCGAGCGGACCGAAATCGTGCGTATCGACATAATTTACGATAGTTTGCAGAAGTTCTGGCGACATAATATATTTAGAAACGTTGATGAGATTGCTCGGCGCTTCTTCGGGAGTCGGTTTCTCGACTACGCCGACAAGTTTGCCTTCCCGAGCAGACAAAACGCCATATTTTTCGACATCGTTTTTATCGATTTCGACGCCAAGAATAGCAGAATCGGTCGGGGACTGCAAGGAATGAATGAGCGATTCCGAGGCGGATTCACCATCTGGATTCCAGATAAAATCGTCGCCCATAAAGACCAAGACCGGTTCGTCTAAATTGTATTCTTTGACCACCATGGCGATCGGAACGGCGGTGCCGTATTTGCCAGCCGGGTCTTGAATAGTGTAGTGAATAGTGACGTCGTCGGGCAGAGTTTTGGCAAGCTTCAATCGGTCGGCTTTGCCGCGCGCGGTGAGATATTGATTGAGCGCCAAGTTGTCTTTGTAAAATTCTTGGACTTGGCAAGGCTCGACGTTTGAGATAACCATATAGATATCTTTGACCCCGGCTTTGATGAGTTCTTGGACCGAATAATCCACCAGCGGACGGTTGCCGACTGGGAGCATGGATTTTTCGATAATTTTGGTGATCGGTAGCCGGCGAGTGCCCCAGCCCGCTACCGGAATAATAGCTTTCGTAATCATAATACCCATATTATAACATAGTGTGATATAATCAAGGTATAAAAACGAGGTAGCTATGCTAAAAATCAAGAATCAACAACGCGATCCGATAGTGCCACCACTGAGCATTTCGGCGCTTTTTAATCTGTCAAGTTTCCGGCATTGGGACGATACAGTCGTGAATCAAAAAGAACTTAACTTCACCAGGCGAGACCTAAAACGAGACCGCAAAATTCTAGCCAAAGCGTTTCTCACTCTCGGAGTCAAAAAAGGCGATATTATTACAGTTTATACAGCACGTTCGATGTATGACAATATCGTCATTTTTTTAGCAGCGAATAAAATTGGCGCGTTGGTGTCGTTTCTAGATGAAAAAACTCCGCGGGATACACTGCTTCGGCATATTGAAGAGTTTAAATCGTCGCTTTTAATCGTGCAGAATAAAACCGCGGGGCGAATTAAAGATTTGAAAAAAGACGCGAAGACGGTTAAAAATGTGATTAATTTGACGTCGGATTATGATGAAAAGAAGTTTGAGACGACGATTGTGGAGACTTTTATGCTGGGCAAAAAGTCGCTTGTGGAAATTGCGGAGGATTATCACGGATGGGTGCCGAAAAATATTTTTGGCGGACGAAACGAAGCGATTGTAACCTTTACGTCGGGTTCGACTTCGGGGCCGAAACCGATGGTATTTACGAACGAGAATTTGGTCGCGGCGGCGTTGTTTTCGAAGGCGGCGTCGGGAATAAAAATGTGGGACAAAGACATTACAACTTGGCTGTCGTTTGTGAAGTTTGATTGTCCATATGGGTTTTGGACGTCAGCGATGACGCCGATTATCGGGGGTAGTTCGGTGATTTTGACGCCGGATATTAACGAAACTAATTTGGATTATTATTTTAGTAAACCGATGAGCGTGGTGCAGGCGGTGCCGCTGCTACTCGACATGTTGCCGAAAGTTTTGTCGCCAGAAGTGGATTTGTCGGCGACGAAAATGTATATTTCGGGCGGGGAGAGATTGGAAAAAAATGCGTCGGTCGCGGCGGCGGAGTTTTTCAAGGCGCATGGCGCGACGGTGAAAATGTGTAACGGTTATGGCGTGGGGGAGTGTCTGGGGAGTATCACGGTGGCGGTGGGGGCGACGTATCATCCGGACACTGTCGGGAAAATTGTGCCGGGGGCGCACGTGATGATTCTGGACCCGGAAACTGGCGAGGAATTGAATTTCGGGCGGACGGGGATTTTGTATGTGCACGGCAAGCACATTTTGAACCGTTATTACAACCGGCCAGAGCTAACGGAAGACAAAATTATCAAGGTAAATGGCAAACGATTTGTGAATACGGGGGACCTCGCGTCGGTGTCGGAAACGGGATTTGTGACGTTGCTTGGGCGGGCAACGTTCTTTATTAATAACTTGCCGGCGAAGGTGTATTACGAAGTGGTGAGGCTTGCGGTGGCGAAATCGGATTTGGTTGAACGGTGCTATGTGGTAAAGGGGCCGGATACGAAGCTGAAACTAGCGTCGTATGCGTTTGTAGTGACGAAAGAGGGCGTGGGGCATAATAACCAAGTGCGTCGGCAGATTGTGACTGATGCGACGAGACCGTTTTATGTGGGGAAGCGGCGAGTGATTTTAAAGCCGTATGAGCTGCCGCGCAAAGTGGTGTTTTTGGACGAACTACCGATGACGAAAGCAAACAAAATTGATTTTAGGAAGTTAGAAAAAATGGCGCGAGAGATGGGCGTGGAAGCGGGAAAATAAGTCAATTATAAGTGGTAAATCCGAAAACTTGAGCAGACCTTAAAAACTAGCAAAAAGCCGATTAGCACTCTTGACGTTTGAGTGCTAGTTTGGTATACTGGGGTTATGCAAGCAGAATTTAGTGAAATTATGAATAATTTGTCCGAAAATGCGCGATTTGCGCTCCAGAGGGCAGATGTTTATAGTAAAAAATACAACAATGGCTATATGGGGACTGAACATCTGTTGATGGGGATTTTGGCGATGGATGTTTCGATGGGAGCGAATATTTTACGAGCGGCGGGAGTGACGGTGGATGACGTAGAAAAGGCGTTAAACCGAGTGGCAGTGGAAGTGCTGGGGAGTGATATGGCGATGATGTCGCTTTCGGAAGCGGTGATTTTGACGCTTCGGATGGCGCAAAATTTCGTGAAAGAAAATGGGCTGACGGTAATTGGGACGGAGCATATTTTGTATGCATTGCTTTCGCAACCGAATTCACGGGCGTCGTTGATTTTGTCGGGGCTTAAGGTTGACGTGGAAAAGATTTTGGACGAAATCGAGGATTTGGTGGACGAGGAAACCAAAGATGAGCAAAACAAGGCTGAAAAAGCGAAATATATGAAGTCGTCGGGGGTGCGGTTCTTGAAAAAATACGGCAAAGATTTGACGGAAGAGGCGCGGGCGGGGCGACTAGACACAGTGATTGGGCGCGAAAATGAAATTGAACGCGTAGTAACGGTGCTGTCGCGCCGGACCAAGTCGAACCCGGTGCTGATTGGTGAAGCGGGGGTCGGCAAAACGGCGATTGTGGAAGGTTTGGCAACGCGAATTGTGAAAAATGAGGTGCCCGGGAACTTGGTCGGAAAACATATTTACCAAGTAGACTTATCGTCGGTGGTGGCGGGGACGAAGTTTCGCGGGGAGTTTGAGGAACGAATTAAGGGGATTATCGATGAGGCGATGAATGACGAGACGATTTTGCTATTTATCGACGAAATTCATCTGTTGTGCGGGGCGGGTTCGAGCGAAGGCTCGATGGATGCGGCGAATATTTTGAAGCCGGCGCTGGCGCGAAACTCGATTAATCTGATTGGCGCCACGACGCTAGACGAATATCGCAAAACAATCGAAAAAGATAAGGCCTTGTCGCGACGGTTCCAGACGGTGATGGTGGAAGAGCCGAGTGCGGTAGTGACGTTGAAAATTTTGAAGGGAATTAAAAAACATTACGAAAAACATCACGGCGTGAGCATTCCGGACGAAATTTTGGAAACGGCGATTACGATGTCGCAGCGATACATTAATGATCGGTTTATGCCAGACAAAGTGATTGATATTATCGACGAGGCGAGCGCAATTTGTAAAGTGGCGGCGGACAAAAAAGGCGGCGGTAAGTATAAAAAGATGAAAATCGAGAAAGCGCAACTCGAAGAAAAAGTGATGGCGGCGGCGGAAAAAGAAGATTTTAAAAAAGCGGCGGAGTTTAAAACAAGGCTGGCGCAACTCGAAAAAAGAATTAAGGAATTAGAAAAATCGGGCGCCAAAGAAGAGGAAACGCCGGTGCTGACGGAAGAGAATTTGGCAACGGCGGTGTCGCTGAAAACCGGTATTCCGGTGTCGAAGGTGCATGGTAGTGAGATGAAGATGCTGATGGGGCTAGAAGACGAGCTAAACAAGGCTGTGGTGGGTCAGGAAGAAGCGGTGAAAGCGGTGGCGAAAGCGATTCGGCGGGGACGGAGTGGAATTGCGGATTCTAAGCGACCGATTGGTTCGTTCCTGTTTATGGGCCCGACGGGCGTAGGCAAAACGGAGCTGGCGCGAGTGATTGCGCGAGAAGTGTTTGGCGGCGAAAATGCGCTAGTTAAAATTGACATGTCGGAATTTGGCGAAAAGCATAATGTGTCGCGACTGGTCGGTGCGCCGGCAGGGTATATCGGCTATGACGATGGCGGGAAATTGACCGAGGCAGTGCGACGCAAACCGTATTCGGTGATTCTGTTTGATGAAATCGAAAAGGCGCATCCGGATGTGTTCAATTTGCTACTGCAAATTTTGGAAGATGGCGTGCTGACGGACGGACAGGGTAATAAAATTAAGTTTAACAATACGGTGGTGATTCTGACTTCTAATCTTGGCTCGGCGGACATGTACCGCGAGAGCGAGCTTGGGTTTAGTGCTAAGACGAAACAAGACAAAAAAGCGTTAGAACAGGAATATGAGGAGAATAAAGAATACGCGATGAAGGCGCTGAAAAAAGTGATGCGACCGGAGTTGATTAATCGGTTGGATGATATTGAAGTGTTCCACGCGCTGACCAGAAAAGATGTGGAGAAAATTTTTGATAATTTGATTAACGAGCTCAAAAAACGATTGGCGACGAAGGGGATTGGCTTAAAAGTAGAAGAAGAAGCAAAAAATTATTTGATTGAAAAGGGCTACGATCCGAAAAATGGGGCGCGGCCGCTCCGGCGCTGTATTGAGGACCGCGTGGAGTCGCTATTGTCTGAAAAAATCATTGCGGGGGAACTACAAAAAGGCGATATTCCGGTATTGAAGCTGAAAAAAGGCAAATTAGTGCTAGAAAAAGCTTAAGAAAAGTATAAGCGGAGGTGACAAAATCATAAAACGCGATTTAACAGGGGGAGAAAAAATTATAATCCAGAAAGGAGAAAACATGAAAAATTATTTAGTGCCGACGGTAGTCGAGGAGACGAATAAGGGCGAGCGGGCGTATGATATTTATTCCCGGCTCTTAAATGACCGAATTGTGTTTCTCGGCGAGGATGTGAATGCGCACACGGCGAATTTGGTGGTGGCGCAGCTACTGTACCTTGCGCACGAGGACCCGAAAAAGTCGATTAAGCTGTATATTAATTCGCCTGGCGGGAGCGTGTATGACGGGTTGGCGATTATTGATACGATGAATTATATTGAGCCGGATGTAGAGACGATTGGGATTGGCCTGCAGGCGTCGATGGGGGCGATGTTACTGTCGTCGGGCGCGAAGGGCAAGCGGTATTGTTTGCCGAATGCGCGGGTGATGATTCATCAACCGTCGTCGGGAACAGAGGGGAAGATTACCGATCAGGAAATTATGTTGAGGGAGGGCGTGTTTTTGAAAAAACGGCTGGCGGAGATTTTTGCGAAAAATACAGGGAAAGATTTGGCGCAGGTCGAGAAAGATATGGACCGGGATAATTGGATGAGTGCCAAGGAAGCGTTGGATTACGGAATTATTGACGAGATTATTAAGTAGTAGATTGGTGGTGGATGGAGACCGTTTTTGGTGGGGGTGAAGTTGGTTTTTTGGTGGGAACGTTGTGGTATAATTGAAAAATGAAATATGTATTTTGGACTGACGGGAGTGCGTGTCCGAATCCTGGGCCGGGCGGTTTTGCGGTGATTGAAGTGCGGGGGAAAGTGGCGAAGCCGGTGATTTTGGGCTCCGAGAAAAAATCTTCGAATATTCGGATGGAAGGATGGGCGATTTTGATGGCGATGCGGCGAACTGGCGCGGAAGAGTGTAAGATTTATACGGATTCGCAGTTTTGGATTAATGTGATTACGGAGTGGATGGAGGGGTGGGCAGGAATGGGCTGGCGCAAGGCGAAAGGCGAGATTAAAAATCTGGATATTGTGAAAAAAATCTATGAGGTTTATGATCCGTCAAGAATGGAGCTGGTTTGGGTACATGGGCATGTGGGAACGAAATATAACGAAATGGCGGACGAGTGGGCGAAACGGGCGCGAGCCGGAGAAAAATTGCAACCTGAGCGCCAGGAGTAGCGTGAAGTTATGATTAAAGGGGCGGAAAATGCGTAGTCGTAATTAAGGGGCGAGCCGGAAAAAATTGTGGTATAATTAAGGTATTATGAAATTATCAGAAGAGTTGATTTATCGGGGGTTTAAGGCCGAGACGACAATCGGGGATGCGGCGGAGTTGGACACGCGGGCATCGAAAAAGTTTTATTGGGGTGCGGACCCGTCGGCGGATTCGCTGACAATTGGGAATTTGGCGGCGCTGATGATGTGTGCGTGCTTTGTGCGTCATGGGTATGAGCCGTATTTGTTGGTCGGCGGGGCGACGGGGCAAATTGGCGACCCGAAAGAAAACGGCGAGCGGGATTTAAAAACTCTGGACGAGATTGAGCATAATAAAAAATGCATCCGGGCACAGATTGAGCAGATCGTAAAAGCCAGCAATGTGACGATGGTGGATAATTTGGACTGGTTTTCGAAAATTAATTATTTGGATTTTTTGCGGGAAGTCGGCAAGGCGTTTTCGATGACGCAACTGTTGGACCGGCAATTTGTGCAGAATCGGATTGGTGACGGCGGGTCGGGGATTAGCTATGCGGAGTTTTCGTATACTTTGATTCAGGGTTATGATTTTTTGCATTTGTTTAGAGAATATGGGATTTCGTTGCAGTTGTGTGGGGCGGACCAATATGGGAACTGTACTTCGGGCATCCATCTAATTCGTCGGCTGGAAAATGCAGATGCGGATGTGTGGTCGACACCGCTGATTATCGATCCAGTGACGGGGCGGAAGTTTGGCAAAAGTGAGGGTAATGCGATTTGGCTCGCGAGTTCGGACAATGGTTCGGGAAATTACACGTCAATTTTTGATTTTTATCAATTCTGGCTGAATCAGCCGGACGAGGCGGTAGAATATTTGATTAAAATTTATACTTTGCTAGAAAAAGAAGAGATTGAAGAGGTTTTGACAAAGCACAAAGCGCAGCCGGAGCAGAGAATTGCGCAAAAAGCGTTAGCGAGAGGTGCGACGGAGGTGGTACATGGGGTCGAAAATGCGCGAGCGGTAGAGAATTTGACGGAAGTGTTGTTTGGACGAAAGACGAATTTTGGGGAGTTTTCGGGTGATGAAATTATGGAATTTGCGAAGTTTTTGCCGACGGCAAAAAAGGGGACGGGGCTGGTGGAAGCTTTGGTCTCGACAGGGCTTGCGGAGTCTAAGAAAAAAGCGCGGGAATTTGTAGCACAAGGCGCGGTGTCGGTGAATGGAACAAAAGTGCGGGACGACGCGGAACTCACGCAAACGGCAATCGTGAAAAAAGGTAAAAATAAGTTCTTGGTAGTTTGCTAAAAGTTGCTGGGGCGACAAAAAAACTGCTCTTTCGAGCAGTTTTTTAAAGTTAACGAACTTCAACGCGGACGCGGGGCAAGCTTTTGCCGGAGAAGTGAGTTTTCTTCACTTTGACAAAAGTGACGACGCCGTCTTTGGCAGCATGAATGGTGAAGTTGCGCGACATATAAGTGCCTGGGCCAGCGAGTTTGGTGGCGCCAGTTTGGCGGACTAAAACTTCGCCGTTTTTGACTTTTTGACCGCCAAAGCGTTTGACACCGAGGCGTTGGCCAGCATTGTTGTGAATATTTTTGGCGGTACCGCCAGCTTTAACATGTGACATTTACTTTTTCCTTAAAATTATTATATCTCTCGCGACAATTTGGCCCTCTCGATGATAAAGAAGCCCCTCGCGCGTTTTATTACTAACATTATACCCCATATTTTCGATATCGTCAAGAATTTTCAGGCGAGAATAAGTTTGATCGGGGCGAAGCCAGGCGGGAGTAGCCAATACGACCGGAGTGTTTGGCTCGATTTGGCTGGATAAGTTCTTTAAAAAACCTAAAATGATGGTTTGGCATTCTTGCTTGACAGTTTTTAAAGCAATGTCGGCAGGAATGTTCGAAAATGGTCGCCCGAGGTAGCCTTCGCACGCCACGGCATCGACGTGGGGCCACTTGTAATTCGTGGCATCGCCTTGCGAAATCTGAAAATACTCTCCTTCGGACACGCTCAAGGGCGCTCGCCCAAGCTTACGGTCCTCAGGAGAGTATTTTTCAGATTTCTGAATTGAATTTGTTGGTTTGACTCTGGAGCTGCCAGTCTTGAGGGAGTCCGGAGGCTGGCAAGCCGAGGAGTAGCGCCGGCCACCCGTGGCGACGGGCTGGCCGGACGCGGCCCGAAAGACGGCAGTTGCGGAGTCAGTTAGTAGCCAATCAAGATTTTTTTCAGAATATTTGACCATGCGTTCGTCGATATCGGTGCCATAGACGTGAAAGCCCATGAGCAGGGCTTCTTGCAAAAGGACGCCGGTGCCGCAGAAGGGGTCAAGGAGGGTGGCGGGTTTGGTGATGGGGCCGCAAAGGTTGATGAGAATTTGGGCGAGTTTAGGCGGGAGCATGCCGACCCGAGCGTCGCGCGCGGGGCGAGCTTGATCGCGACGAGCGTAGGCGTCGATATTTTGGACGCCGATGACGCGGTAGTAGTCGTGATTGGTTTTGATGAGCTCGACTTTGCGGGCGTTTTTGCCGGAGAGACCGTTATGGAGAGAGGTGGCGGTCGATAAGACGGCGGTTTTGTTTTCGACGATACGCACAGACCGACCGTGGCGAACGAGGATTTTTTTCAGTTTTAAGGCTTCGGTGGTGGCGGACTTAGCGGAAGCGGTGCTGGAATAGTCGGATAAGCCAAAAGTGATTTTGCCCTCAGGTAGGGTCTGGAGAAAATCGAGCGGTTTTTGGTCGAGCTCGACGGCGAGCTTTAAGCTGCCGCCCAAAAAATCGATACTGGGCGTAGTTTTGGCAGTAAAAGTGGCGAGTTCGGGGGAGATTTGGCGAACCTCGGAAAATAAACTCTCGAGTTCGGCGAGAGAAAGTTTGGGTTCACGACCAAGAATTGCCAGATATTTCATTTTTTAATTATATCATAATATGGTATAATTTTTTTATGGTAAAAACAAAGAAGCTGAAACTTTCCTTTCGGACAGTGTTGACTTTTCTGACATTTATCCTGGTGGGATATGTGATGTATCAAAACTGGGCGGATATCGTGGAGACGATGGAACATTTGCGGGAGACAAACGTGTTTGTGCTGCTTTTGTTAATTCCGGAGCAGTTGTTTATGTATTATGCGTGCGGGCAGATTTTCTTTTCGTACCTCAAAAACCAGCACAATATTAGGAAAATTGATAACAAAGAAGTGCTGAAAATTTCGACGGAGCTGAATTTTGTAAATCACGCGGTGCCAGCGGGAGGGATTGGGGGGTTGGCGTTTCTCACTTATCGGTTGAAACCGATGAACGTGACGGCGGGGCAGGCGTCGTTTTTGTATCTGTTTCGGTATGCGGTGACGACGGTGGTGAATTATCTGCAGGCGCTGGTAGCGATTATTATTTTGCTGGTGGCGGGGCTGATGCCGGAGTCCGCGATGTGGATTGTGCCGGTGACGTTTTTGATGAATACGGTGGTGGCGGGGGTGCTGTGGTTCGTGGTGTTTGTGGCGAGTAATAAACGGCGAATTGACTTTTTTGCAAAAATCGTGGAAAAAACGACAAGTTTTGTGGCGCGAAGTTTGACTTTTGGGCGAAAAAGATATTTTGTGAAGGGTGCGAAAATTCAAAATTATTTTACGGACGTGCATGAAAGTTTGAAAATTGTGAAAAAAGATAAACAAAATCTGAAACGGCCATTTGCGTGGGGGCTGGTGTATAGTTTTTGTGAAGTGGGGACGTATTATATTGTGGCGCTATCTCTGGGGCGGCCGGAACTACTATTATATATTATGGTGGGCGAGGCGATTGGATCGGTGTTTGACGGGATTGTGCCGTATGGGTTGTATGAGCTCGGGATGGCGGGGGTGATGATTGCGCTGGGAGTGGATTTTCCGACGGCGACGATTGTGACGGTGATGACGCGAGTGATTACGTTAGTATTTACGGTGGTTTCGGGGGTGGTGCCGTATTACAAAGCGATGAAAGGCAAGCAAAATGAATGATGACTCTAAATGGTGGTTTGACGCCGACGAAGAAAAAGCCGAAGATGAGTTTTTTGAAAGAGAGGAAAGATTTTTGTGGGGAACGATGGAGAATAATGCGCTGACACCGACGCAATTTGTAAAAGAAGTCAACGAAACTTTGAAATATGAATGTGGGGAGATGACGATTAAGGGCGAGGTGGCGAGTTTTAAGATAAATCAGGGTAAGTGGGTGTTTTTTGATTTGAAAGATGAGAAAACCAGTGTGAATTGTTTTATGCCGGTGTGGGATTTACGGACGGAGCTTGAAGATGGTATGACGGTGATAGTGAATGGAACGCCCGGGGTGACGAAGTGGGGGAGGTTTTCGGTAACAGTGAAGCAAGTGATGCCGGTGGGCGAGGGGTCGCTCAAAAAGGCATATGAACTGTTGAAAAAGAAGTTGACGCGGGAAGGGTTATTTGCGCCAGAGAAAAAACGTAAAATTCCGGCGGATTTGAGCAAAATTGGGGTGATTTCTTCGAAACAGGCGGCGGGATTTGCGGATTTTGTGAAAATTCTGAACGAAAGGTGGGGCGGGCTGAAAGTGCAGGTTGCGCATACGCAAGTGCAGGGGCTGGATGCGCCGGACCAAATTGTGCGAGCTTTGAATTATTTTAATCAGCGGGGCGAGGTGGAGATGATTGCGATTTTGCGTGGGGGCGGAAGTGCGGATGATTTGGCGTGTTTTAATGATGAGAAGTTGGTGCGAGCGGTGGCGACGTCAAAAATTCCGGTGATTTGCGGAATTGGGCATGAGGTGGACGAGAGTTTGTGTGATTTGGCGTGCGATGTGAGGGCGTCGACGCCGTCGAACGCGGCGGAAAAGTTAACGCCGAGAGACCGGGCGAGCGAAATGGCGCGGGTGCGACGTTCTGTGGAAAGTGCGACCCGGGAAGTGACGGGTGAAATTACTAGTGAAGCGGAAAATGTGAGTGCGCGAATGCAAAAATTGGGACGAGAAATGGTGGCGAAAATTAATGCGATTTGTGAAGATAAAATGGTGCGGATTACGGCGGTGGTAAAAGAAAAGTTGGCGAGAGTGAGTAGTGAAATTGAAGGGAAAATGAAACTGCTAGAGGCGCTAAATCCAGAAAAAGTGCTGAAACGGGGCTATGCGATTCTAAGTGGTAAGATTTCGCCGGGGAATGTTGTAAAAATTACAACATTTGAGGCGGAAATTGATGCCGAAGTGAAAAAAGTTAAGGAAAGGAATTAAAAATGGTTGAGAAGAAGGATGCAACCGAACAGAAAAATTTAAATACAAAAATTAATGAGCTGGATGAAAAGGTCGAGTGGTTTTATTCGGAAGATTTTAACCTTGGCGAAGCGGTGAGTCGATACGAAGAGGCGACGAAGTTGGCCAAGGAAATTAACGCCAATTTGAAGGAACTGAAAAACGAAATCGAGTTTTTGGCGGAAGATTTTAGTAAATAAATGTTTTGAAAGTATGATATAATAAGCTTATGGATAATGGTCGAATGAATGGCATGAATGGTTTTGGCGGGATGAGCGCCGGGGCTGGTGATAATGCGGGTGCGAATATGGGCGGAATGCAACCGGTGATGCAACCGGTTCAGCCAGTGGGGGCGCAGTATGGCGCGAACGGAATGCCGATGGTGCAACAGGTGCAGATGCCGACGATGCCGAAGAAAGATATTGCGGGGTTGATTAAAACGATTGTGATTGTGGCGCTGTCGCTCGTTGCGGTGACGTTTATTGGGCTGTTTATTTGGATGACAGTGCAATATACAAATGTGTCGACTGATGTGAATGGACAGATTGAGATTGCGGTGGCAGAGGCTAAAGATGAGCAGGCGACTAAGGACGAAGCGGAGCGACTGGAGGCCGAGAAGTATCCGTATAAGACTTTTGCGGGGCCGGCGGATTATGGGCAGTTGTCGTTTGAGTATCCAAAAACTTGGAGCGTATATATTGCGGCGGCGGCGACTAGCTCGACGGGTGATTTTAATGCCTATATGAATCCGGTGCAGGTGGATGCGGTGGGTAAGGAGACCGTGAATGCACTGAGGGTGACGATTCGGGACGAGAGTATTGACGAGGTGTCCAAAGAATATCAAAAAGCGATGGAAAAGAAAAATTCGAACCTCACGATGGAGTCGGTGACGATTGGTAAAAGTGGCAATATCACGGCCAATAGATACACGGGAACGATTCCGAATACGAGTTTGTCGGGATATATTGTGACTTTTAAGATTCGGGATAAGACCGCGGTATTACAAACCGACTCGGTGCTATTTAAAGATGATTTCGATAAGTTGCTCGGGACTGTGACATTTAACGAATAATCTGTTATAATGGGGGTATGGATAAGGAGGTCGACGGGATTTTGGTGGCGGCGCATGAGCTAAAGGCGCCGCTTGCGGTGCTGAGGCAATTGGCGCTTAATCTGCCGGGCATGGACACGAGCGGGGAGCGGATGCGCGACGAAATGGTGAGTGTATCGGAGCGGGCGATTCGGCAAGTGAATGACCTGACTAAAATGCGGAGGCTCGAAGATGGGTTGTTTACCATGGAGCCGGTGGCGGTGCGCGCGGTGTGCGATGAAGTGACGCGGGAATTAAATTACTTGTTTTCATATAATCGGCGAGAGTTGTTTGTGAAATATGCGAATCGAGCGAGGCTGGTAACGGCAAATCGGGAAATGCTGCATAGTGTAGTGTATAATTTTCTGCTCAATGCGATGCATTATTCGGGCGAGGGGACGCGCGCGGAGCTGGTGGTGCGCGACACGAAAGACAATGTGCGGGTGGAAATTCGGGATTTTGGGCCGGCGTTGCCGATGGACGTGTGGCGCGAAATGCGACGGGGGTGGATTGAAAAACCGACTTCGATTGCAATGCGACCAGGGTCGTCGGGACTAGGGCTTTTTATTGCTTCAAGATTTTCGCGCATGATGAACGCTAAGGTCGGGGCGGTGAGACATCGCGACGGGACGAGTTTTTATGTGGAATTGCCGATTTCGCGGCAAATGAGTTTGTTTGAGTTATGATTCTAATAATTGATGATGATGAAATTATGGCGGAGTGCATTGCGCGGGGGTGTGGTGGGGGGCGCGAAGATGGTGCGGATGAAAACGGACGTGGAGATGAAGATGGTGCAGATGAAAATGGACGTGGAGACGAAGGCGAGGATGGGCGCGAAGTACGGATTCTTAGTAATGCAATTGAAGCGATGAATTTTATTGCGGAAAATGGCGTGCCGGAAATGATTTTTTTGGATATTTTGTTGGACGGACCGGACGGATTTACGTTTTTGAACGAACTCATGTCGTATGCGGATACGGCGACGGTGCCGGTAGTGGTGGTGTCGTCGCTAGATTTTACGGGGCGAGATTTGTCGGTGTATAATGTGGTAAAAACTTTGCATAAAGACACGATGGTGCCGGCGGAAATTAAGGAATTGGTGGCGAAATATGCGAAATGAAGACTTGAAAACCGAAGGAATAGTGCTGAGGCGGACGAATTATAGCGAGGCGGACCGGATTTTGAATATGATTACGCCGGTCGGAAAGGTGGCGGCGATAGCAAAAGGCGTCAGAAAACCAAAATCGAAGCTAGCTGGGGGAGTGGAGATGTTTTGCTTGTCGGAGCTGGTGATACATCGGGGGAAGGGAGAGCTGGGGATTGTTACGAGCGCCAGAATGAAAAAACAATATGGCGAAATTGTGAAGGATTTGGAACGGATGGAAATGGCGGCGGAAATGTTGAAAAAAATAGATAAGGCGGCGGAAGGCGTGGGGCAGGGCGAGTTTTTTGAAATTTTAAGGCAGAGTCTGGAGGGACTGAATAATGGGGTGGATTTGAAATTGGTGGTGAGTTGGTTTCGGCTGAATTTCAAGCGGGCGAGTGGGGAAGAAATGAATTTATATCGAGATAATATTGGCGAAAAGCTAGTGGCAAATCAACGGTATGATTGGCGAGCGGCGGAGGAAGCGTTTGTAGTTAATGAAACCGGGGAGGCGGGGGCGAATGAGATAAAAATGTTAAGGTTGATGGCGACGATGGACCTTGCAGTGGTGGGGCGGATAAAGGTGAACGCGGAGCTGATTTGGCGAATTTATGATATAATTAAAAAATGGGAAAGTTAGAAGATATTGTAAGTTTGTGTAAAAGGCGGGGATTTATTTTTCAAGGTTCGGAAGTGTATGGCGGAATGGCGGGGACTTGGGATTATGGTCCGCTAGGAGTGATGCTAAAGAAAAAAGTGATGGACGCGTGGTGGAAGTTTTTTGTGGAAGATCGAGAGGATATGTTTGGCGTGGATGCGGCGATTTTGATGAATTCGCGAACTTGGGTGGCGTCAGGGCATACAGCGACTTTTGCGGACCCGTTAGTGGAATGTAAGGAATGTAAATCGCGGTTTCGGGCGGATAAAATTGCGGAAGGTATTAGCGAGAGCGTGACGACGGAAGAATTTTTGGCGACGCACACCAAATGTCCGGTTTGTGGTAAGGAAAATTGGGGGCCGATTCGGAAGTTCAATATGATGTTTGCGACGCATGTGGGGGCGGTATTGCCGGAAGATGTGGCGGACAATCCGGAACTCGCGGAAAAGGGGATTGCGTATCTGCGACCAGAAACGGCACAAGGGATTTTCACGAATTATAAAAATGTGGTAGATACGATTTACCCGGATTTGCCGTTTGGGATTGCGCAACAAGGCAAGGCGTTTCGAAATGAGATTTCGCCGCGAGATTTTATTTTGCGAGACCGAGAATGTTCGCAAATGGAAATTGAGTATTTTGTGGCACCAGAAACTTGGGAAGAGAATTTTGAGAAAATGCGCGCGCTGCAACATGAGTTTTTGGAGCAGGTGATAGGGCTGCCGACTGAGAATATTCATGAGTTAGAGGTTTCGGCGGAGGGCCGGGCGCATTATAGCAAGCGCACGATTGATTTTATGTTTGATTACCCGAATGGCGAAGAAGAGTTGATGGGGCTGGCGTATCGGACGGATTTTGATTTGAATAATATTCAGCGCGAAAGCGGCAAAAATATGGAATATCGCGATAAAAAGACCGGCGAAACGTTTGTGCCGCATGTGATTGAACCGTCGATTGGGGTGGAGCGATTGTTTTTGGCGATTTTGGCGACGGCGTATGCGGAAGAGACGGTGGATGGGGCGGTGCGCACGGTGCTAAAATTGCCGAAAGATTTGGCGCCATATCGATTTTGTGTGTCGCCACTGCTCAAAAACAAGCCGGAACTGGTAGAAAAGGCGCGAGAAGTTTATGCTAAGCTACGCACGAAATATGGTAATGTAACGTGGGATGATTCGGGGAATATTGGCAAGCGCTATCGCAAACAAGACGAAATTGGGACATATGAATGTGTGGTGGTGGATTTTGAGACTTTGGAAAACGGGACCGTGACGGTGCGAAATCGTGATACGATGGCGCAGGAGCGGGTGAAAATTGAGGAACTGTAGAAACGATTTTACGTATTGTGGTAAATATGATATAATTGTAGTGGCGAGTTTTATCGGAAAAACTTGTACTTTTATATTTTAGGAAAGGCTGGTGATTGCCTATGACAACAGATTATGATGCGATGTTTATTGAGGCATTGCGCGATAAAGACCGAGCGAAAATTGCTAGAGTTCCAAAAAGTGACCTGCACAATCATGTACCCTATGGTGGTAGTCGAACTTTTTTGGAAGTAATCGAAGGTCGTATGATTCCAAAATGCGACAACAAGTTCCAGAACATTCTAGAAATGAATGCTTGGCGCAAAAATAATATCAAGATAAAAAATGACTATCAGTTGAGAGTTTTTGCTGGTTATTTTCAGGCATGGCAAGACGGGGTAAAAGTATTCGCCCCTAATTTTGCTTTTTGCGCACAAAAAGAGTTCAATTCTTTTATGGAATACATCGATTTTATAAAAAGACTAGGAAACATGTTCGGGGAATATATGCATATCTATCCTGAATTATGTCTAGACCGAAATAAGCGCGGCGAAGAAATGGAGGAGATCACTAAAAAATTTCTGGGTACAGGAATTTTCAAAAGTATTGATCTAGTTGGCGATGAATTTATTGGTGTTGATAGTTTTGTGGGGTGTTACAAAATTGCTAAGGAATACGGTATAATCAGAAAGGCTCATGTTGGTGAATTCGCAGATTCTAGTTATGTAATTGATGCAATAAACAAGTTGGATCTTGACTGCGTTCAACATGGAATCACGTTGGCGGAAGATGAAGATGCTATGCATATAGTAAAAGGAAAAAACATAGCATTGACTATCTGTCCAAGTAGTAACTTGATGTTATCAAGAGTGAGGTCGATGGAGGAACATCCAGTTGCCAAGCTTTATCGTCATGACCTAAACATTTTGGTCGGAAGTGATGATGCTTTAATCTTTGATTCTTCCGTAACGAATGAATACTTAAGATTGACAGAGACTTCATTAACGCTTGATGAGATTAATTCCATACGGATAAATGGATTGAGCTATTATGGCTGACAGCCTTTCGAAAGCACCCATAGTTTATATGGGTGCTTTTTCTTGACTAATATAATAAAATATGCTAGAATATAGGCAATCATGGGGTTCCCCATGAAAATTACAGACCTTTTGAAGAAAGGAGTACATTACCATGACGAATATTTTTAATGATCCTGATAGGTACATTGAGGCAATCAAGAAGATTCGCATTCCGGAAGCTAAGCGGAAGAAGTTTGGTTCAAAATCTATGTGTTGTGCTTGGGTAACAAAATTGTGCCCAGCAAAATGTAAGAGCTGCTTTTTCAAATCTGATATGTATCACGAAGGAAAGCCTAGCGAAAAATATCAGTTTTCGGATTATGGCACGGAGCGTCTGATTAAATTTATAAACGACTCCAATAACTCTTATCTTATGCTTTCTGGTGGCGGCGAACCAATGATTAGGAGGGATATTGTCAACAAGATTGTAAGAGAAGCTGTAACTGACCGTATCGTCGTCGTAACTAGCGGAATCTGGGCGCGTACTTATGGTGTAGCGCAGGACATAATTGCTGAGCTCTATGAGAGCTTCAATGGTAGAATCGTCAATGACAATATGACGTTCGTCCTTCGGCTAAGCATAGATAGTTTCCATTATGAATCGCTCGGTTTTGCTATCTTGGACAACATCATCTCTGTTTTTAGGAACACCTATAGAGATGAACCGAATTTCCAGTTGCGTATCCATACCATGCAAAATGATGATACGTTGGAAATAGTGGCTGATAAAATCGGTGGTTGCAGGGTAGTCTACAGTGATATCGAATCTGTTTCCGATAATAAGGAAATCATCAAAATCCTGCCAAAGCAGGCAACTTTGATGTTCGATGACGGTTACAAAGTTTTTGTAGGATGTTCGAAACTGTTCTTGTCTAATCTCAAATTGGATATTAACGAATTGAACGACGACATCCAAAGATCGCTTGACGTGTTTGAAGAGGATATGAGCATTAGCGAATATGGGAATCCATCCATCTTGACGAATTGTGATGGCTCCTTGGGGCTCGATTTCTGGATTGATTACAACGGGAATGTTACAACCTGGGGAAATCAGCAATGGGACAGCCTCTATAATGTTTATACCGACACTTACGCGGATGTAGTAAAAGGTACGTTCGACAATATCATCAGTTATTCTTTCTTGGACAAAGGTTATTATTATCGAGAGAGGATAATTCGTAAAGTAAATCCTCGTGCCGTTTTAAGATCGAAGGCTATCAACCTTCGTGATTATGCGGGAGCTTTCCTCGTTGAAGAAAGTCGAACGAAGCTTTACTATGCATTGCAAGTGGTAAAAGACTATCTTGATGACGGGATTTTGTCAGAATCCGACATAGCTTTTTTGCCTTGGATCTTGCAGGAAGCAATTAGTCTCGATGGCGAGAAGTTGAAAGGACTGTATATTCAGTCTGATTTTGACATTGTAAAGCAATATCTCGTGAAGAAAGACGCTTTACGTTCTATTGATTGGGAGATTCTCTTTACTCTAATCAAGCTTGGACACTACGACGTCTGTGTTAAAAATCTTTCGGAGGCTATTGCGCTTTATAACGCAACCTACGGCAAAAATATCAGTACTGTCGAAGATATCAAGGATAGCGATGATCCGATTCTTTACGGTGAATTCCACAATAGGATTTCTTTTATGAAAGAAGCGGCAAAAAACTTGTGCCTTGATGCTGAACAGTGCTAATTCGTCAACAATCCCCGGGTTTAACCGCTCGGGGATTTTATTTCTCTAGATATTTTTTAATATTAGCTATATCTTGTTGATCTTTGGGTAAATTGCGCGATTCTTTAAAAGCTAAAATAGTATTGATATTTTCAAGGTTAAATTCATCTCCCTCATCCATATTGAAACGTGATTTTTTATCAACGACTATTTCTAAGGAGTCGCTAAGATGATAGAAATTACAGGCATTCAGTTTGTCCGGCGTCATGCCAAGTTCATCTTTCACCTTGGCAAAAAGTTCTTCAGAAATGCAAAGGTCAATATCTGAACATTTTTCGCGAATACCTCTTAATACTAAAGACGCTCCAGAAAGAACATAGTATTCATCTTTGGGAAAATGTAATTCCCTTAGGCGGTTTACAATCTCTTCTTTTTTCATATATTAAACTCCTTGTTGTAATAATATATATTGTATCACATAATGGCGAATTGAGAACGCGGACAGCGGGCAAAAGTAGCGTCATCAAATATTGATATTTCTGAGGCTATAGGGAAAATGGGCGTGGGGTTGTTTTTTGAAAATAGTCATGTTATGATTAAAATAATAAAAGGAGATAAAAGATGGCTGACAAGTCAAAAAAAGAGAATAAAAACTTAATCGTTGGCGGGATTTGTGCGGTCGTGGCGATTGTGGTGGTGGTAATCATCGCGGTGGTCGTGGCGACAACTGGCAGCGGGAAGCTTGGCGACAGCTATTTTGTGTCGGATGGCGAAAAATATGTGTTGACGCTGGACACCGAGGATATGGAGCTTGGCGAAACGGACAACGAATACGTGCCGACGAAAGCGCATATCGTGTATTATTACTCTGGCGATGAGATTACAAGCGCGAAGGCATATTACGAATACAAAGACGCGGAAACGGCCAAGGCGGCGCTCGCAGAAATGAAAGAGCAATCTGGCGAAGACCTTGGGGATGCGGCTGTGGACGGTAAATATATAGTTGTGACGGTTGACGCGTCGGAATACGAGGGGATGACGGCGTCGGACGTGAAATCGCAGATTGAGTTCATGGAAGCGTTGAAGAACATGGATTATAGCGAAGACGAAGTCGAAGAAGTCGAGGAAACCGACACCACTGACGATACCGAAGAAGTAACAGAATAAAAATAGCTGTTTTACAAAAAGCCTCCCGTAAGGGAGGTTTTTTGTAGGGGGGGGGTCAAGGTTGCAATGGATAAAAGTCTCGTATAGATATTGGCGGAAGGGTTTAATAGTTGATTTATAAAAATGTGAATGTTGAAAAACCCTCTTAGCGAGGGTTTTTCTGTGGGGCCCCTTTTCAAACGGGGATAATGAAAAGGGGTCTATTTAAAGCGCGCGATGGCGTCGGCAATAACTTGCTTGGCTACCTCGACGCCCTCGAAGGATTTGACTTCGGTGGTGCCGGGTTTTTTCAAATCTTTGTAGTGATTGAAATGGAACTCAATTTGCTTCAAAGTTTGTTTTGGTAAATCTTCGAGCGAGTTGTAAGCATCGCCGTTGTTGCGATCGTCGGCAGGAACACAGATGATTTTGTCATCGACTTCGCCACCGTCTACAAACTTCATTACGCCAAGAATCTTGGCTTTCATCCAGATGCCGGTGGTGAGAGGCTGGTCGGTAATCATAAGGACATCAAGTTCGTCGCCGTCTTCGTCCAAAGTTTGTGGAATGAAACCGTAATTGCAAGGCTTAGCGAAAGCCATTGGCTCGACGCGGTCCAGCATAAAGCAAGCGTGCTCGCGATCCCATTCGATTTTGTGGTTGGAACCGGTTGGGATTTCGATTACGACGTTGAGCTCGCCGTTTTCGTAGTCGCCCGGAGTTAAAACTTTATTAAAATCTGCCATAAAAGCTCCTTTATATTACCTATTTATTATAGCATATTTAGAGAAAAGTGGAAGGCTCGGACGGGTCGGTCCAGAAATCGGTGGGGTCGGCTTTGGGGTAGTCGGTTTCGAGTAAATCTTCGGTCAAGAAATTAAAAGTGCGAGATTTGCCGGTGGCGAAATCTTTGACCTGTAATTTGCCGGTTTGGACTTCTTTTTCGCCGATGACGATGCCATTTGCGGCGATTTTGGAGGCGTAGGCTAACTTTTCGCCGAGTTTTTTGTCGAGCAAAACGACGTCGGCGCTGTGATTTTTGGCGCGAAGCTCGTGAGCGAGTTTGAAGGCATATTCGATTTCTTGTTCGGAAAAGGGAATTAGGGCATATTCGGTGAGTTTTTGGGTGGCGGAATTTAATAAGCCGTTTTCGGTGAGCGTGAAAAAGAGGCGAGAAAGACCGATGGAGCCGCCAACGCCAGGAAAAGTTTTGTTGGAAAAGTGTTTGGTGAGATTTTCGTAGCGACCGCCACCACAAACCGAGCCGAGGTTTTTGTGTTCGGGTAAGATGAATTCGAAAACGGTGCCGGTATAGTAATCGAGGCCGCGGATGATTTTGAGATCGGCGGTGATTTCGTCCTCAAAGCCCATAGCCTCGAGCAGACCCAGAGTTTGGTCGAGTTCGGAGACGCCGAGCTCAAAAGTCTCGTTTTTGATTTCGAGGTTTTCGAGGGCTTTTACGATTTCGGAACGGGGACCGCTGAGGTCGATAAAATTGAGGATAACTTCGACTTGGATTTTGGCGAGCTGTAGGTCTTCGAGGGCGACCTTGGTTTGTTCGGGGGTGACTTTTTCGGCGTGGTCAATAATATTGCTGATGGTGGAAGTTTTGTCTTCGAGATTTAAGGCTTCGAGTAGGCCGGCGAGGATTTTGCGGTTAGAGATGCGGGCGAGAACTGGCGTGCCGAGGTCGAAAACCCGGAAAGTTTCGAGCAGGGTCGCAATAACGTCGGCGTCGTAGGCGAGCGGGAGTTTGTCGCGGCCGATGACGTCGATGTCGCATTGGTAGAATTCGCGAAAACGGCCTTTTTGGGCGCGTTCGCCACGAAAATTGACGCCGATTTGTTGGACTTTGAAGGGAAAGTTTAAATCGTTTTCGTGTTCGATAACGTAGCGGGCGAGCGGAACGGTGTGGTCGAAACGGAGAGCTTGGGTGGCTTTAGTGGCGGTTTTGTCACCGGTTTTTTTGACTTCGTAGATTTGTTTTTCGGTGTCGCCGCCGGCTTTGGCGAAAAGAATTTCGGTGCGTTCGATAAATGGAGTTTCGATGTTTTTGAAGCCGTGTTTAGAATAAGTGGTTGCGATTTTGGCCTTAAAATCGTCGAAAGTGGCCTGAATTTCTGGCAAAAACTCGTCGGCGCCAGAAATTGGGGAGGTATTTATCTTTTTCATACTTTTAATTATAGCACATATGTGATATAATGACATTATGGTTCTGTAGCTCAGTTGGTAGAGCAGAGGCCTGAAGAGCCTTGTGTCGCTGGTTCAAGTCCAGCCGGAACCACCAACCGTCGTTGGGTCGGTAGCTCAGCTGGTTAGAGCACGGGCCTTTTAAGCCCGGTGTCGAGGGTTCGAGCCCCTCCCGACTCACCATTCAAGGGCGGTTAGCTCAGTTGGCTAGAGCGCGTCTTTGACGTAGACGAGGTCAGAGGTTCGACTCCTCTATCGCCCACCACAACTTAAAAACCAACAAAAATCCCCCGTTTCTAGCGGAGGATTTTTTTGAATTTATCTCGAAAACTATTTTTTCTTGGTGTTTTCGGAAATGTTTTCGGTGTTGCGCCAAATCATGATGAACATCATCGAGGCCTCATAGATTAAGCGAACGATAATTGGTCCGAGGATCAGCATAAAGAAGAAGCTAACTACACCGGAGCCGCCTTGCCCCAAGAAAACAAACGAGAACAAGATGACAAAAATTGTCGCGATGTAGTAGAAGCACTTCAAAATTGGTTCCAGCCACATGGTTTTGAAGGCTAGAAAATCTTTGAGCCATTTTAAGAACTTGTTTTTAGGGTCATTTTTGCTTTTGACAAACAAGAAGTAAGTCAAAATACCACCGACTAGAGCCAAAATGCTCGCGATGATGACCCAAACTTCCGCTCCACTAGTAGAAGTGGTAGTGGTAAGGTTGGTGTTGTAGAGGCTAGAATCTAGCCCGTAATAGGAATTATTCATTAATTCTCCTTTGGTTATATTAATTCTATTTTAGCATAAAAACGCCAAAATCAAGAAAATTCGGTATAATAGGAATATGAATAGAGTGCCACTAGCGGAGCGGATGCGGCCGCAGAAATTATCAGAGGTGTTGGGGCAAGAGGCGATTATCGGAGAGGGTAAAATTTTGACGGAAATCGTGAAAAAAGGCGAGCCGGTGAATCTGATTTTTTGGGGGCCGCCAGGGACGGGCAAAACGACTTTGGCACGAATTTTGGCGCAGGAATTTCAGGCGGATTTTATTGAAATTTCAGCGGTGACGGCAGGCAAAAAAGATGTTGAGGAAGTCGTTGAGCGAGCGAAGGTGAATTGGAACTTAAAAACGCGCACGGTGTTGTTTGTGGATGAAATTCACCGGTTTAATAAGGCGCAACAGGATGCGTTTTTGCCACACGTTGAGAGCGGGCTGATTACATTGATTGGGGCGACGACGGAAAATCCGTCGTTTGAGGTGATTTCGCCACTTTTGTCGCGGTCGCGGGTGGTGGTCGTGGCGCCGCTCGCGAAAACGGCGATTTTGGAAGTTTTGAAGCGGGCGGTGAAAGCGGAAAAAGCTTCGAAGCGGGTAACGAAAGAGGCTTTGGATTATATTGCGGAGCTTTCGGGCGGGGACGCGCGGAGTGCGCTGGGGGACTTAGAGCTCGCATTGTCGCTTGCGGAAAAAGTCGACCGGAAAGTGGTCGAGGAGGCGGCGGGGCGAAAATTGCCGGGGTATGATAAGAAAGGCGATAAGCATTATGACACGATTTCGGCGTTTATCAAGTCGATGCGGGGATCGGACGTGGATGCGGCGCTGTATTATCTGGCGCGAATGGTGGAAGCGGGGGAAGACCCGAAATTTATCGCCCGGCGGATGGTGATCTTTGCGAGTGAAGATATTGGACTGGCGGGAAACGGGGCGCTTAGCCTGGCGACGGCGTGTTTTCAGGCGGTGGAACGGGTCGGGATGCCGGAATCGGGGCTGATTTTGGCACATGCGACAGTGGCGCTCTCGCTTTCGAAAAAATCGCGAAGGACGACGGTTGCGTGGTACAGAGCTTTAGAGCTCGCGCGTAAAGCCCCAAACGAGCCGGTGCCGGTGTGGCTTAGAAATGCGCCGACGAAGTTGATGCAAGATCTCGGCTACGGTAAAGGGCAAAAGTGGGAGGCGGGGTTTCACCTGGATAAAAATTATTTGCCGGATAGCATTAAGAATCAAAAAATCTGGTAAAAACAAAAACACTATAGAAGTTTATTTGCTCTCTAGGCCGGCGTTGAAATACATGAGGACGTAGTTGTAGTTCCAAGAGAGGTCGAAGCCGGAGGAGGTGTAGGAATTAAACTTAAAGTAGGGCATGCCGCTAGCGAGTTTGGCGGTTTTGGCGGCGTTTTGCTTGATTTCGGGGAGGGTTTCGTCGTTATTGACGCAATTTTCGAAAGTTTCGCCAAGGCCGACGGATTTGCCGAGGTCGATCCAGTAGGTTTTGTCGATATTGGACATTTTGGAGACGCCGGATTTGCCACTGCTCTTGAAAAAGTCGTTCCAGACGCTGGTGACGGCTTTGTTATAATAGTCCCAGAATTTGCCTTCGTTTTTGGCGCAATAAGTGCCCAGAGCCGAATAGCGGGAGTTGATGGGGGTGGATTCGCCGTATTCGTAGAGAAAGTCCGAGAGGCGAACTTCGAACAAAACGTCGTTTTCGGCGAGATATTTTTGGAATTCCTCTTCGTGCTCGACGATAGCGTTTTCGAAAGCAATACAATAAGGGCAGACAAGGTCGGAATAGACGATGAAATAATTTTCGGCGTCGAGATTGCCGATGGTCATTTGTTCGTCCCAGACCATTTCGGCGTTGCTGGGTTTGCTGGTGGTGCTGGTAATAATAGCAGCGACAAGTAGCGCGATGACTACGATAATGCCAACAATTTTAGCGACAGTGCCGAAAAGATTTTTAGGTTTGTCGTCGGCGATCTTAGTGGCGACGGCATCAGGGGTGGTTTTAACTTGTTTCACTATTTACTCCTTTGGCTCGCGTGTTTGGCGAGATATTGTTCATTTATTATTATAACATAGACTTCTTCGCCGAGGCGTTTTAAGGATAAAATGGCGATAATGATGGCGAGGACGGTGAGGATAGAAGAGACGGCGCCGGCGATGGCGAGGCTGCTGGTAGAAAAGATGGCGCCAATTAAGGGCGTGATGAGGGTAACGCCACAGGTGGGGCAACCCGCGCCGAGGGCAATAAGACCGGTGATGATGCCGGCGCTACCGAGGTTGTCGGTAACTTTGGACGCGCTGGAATGGGCAGTTATAGGGGTGGATTGAGCGGTTTTGGAGGTTTTGGAGATAGATTTGGTGGTTTTTGCGGTGTTTGGGGCGGTTTTGGAGGCGTTTGGTGTGGCGTTTGCGGTAAGCCTAGACGCGCTTTTTTCAGGGCGTTTTTTGTGGGCCAAGAGAGTGATGACACCGAGCAAAATACCCTGTAAAACAGAGAGGAGAAAAATTGGCAACCAGTCCAAAAAGGCGTGGTTAAAGCCAAAAATAGCAAGAAAACTGTCGCCAAGGATTTTGAAGCTACCGGTAAAGCCGGTGGCGGCCATGAGTTCAAATTTGGCGGTGCCGCCAGAAAGTAGGTTCATCAGAAGCCCAAAAAAGAGAAAACTGGGAGTAAAACCATACCAAAAAGTCTTTTCGCGGGTGGCGAGCAGGATGCCGCGCCCTGCCAAAACAAACTCATCGAGCCATTTCCTCCAATTCATATGAATATTGTAGCATATTTTAATGATGAAAAACGAATATGAGTGGCAAAAACGCTAAGCGATATTTAACGAGGGGGTTTGGTGGTGTTAAATTCAGGAAGATTAGGGGCGAAAAATAACAGGGGTGAAAGCTGAAATAATAACTTAATGAATTATGGATTTTGTCAAGTATAATTACAACATAAAAAATTGTAAAAAACAAGGTTGACACAAGAACTGCCTATGCTAAAATAGAATTAGGTTCGGGCTGGAGTTGAGAACAGCCGGAACGATTGGAAGGGTAGGAATAGAGCGGGAAAGAGGTAAAACTCGAAAGACCGCTTTATTTTTTGGCTTAAGTGTGATATAATTATAAGTATGAAGCTGACGAAAAAGTTCGATCGAGCTATTATTCTGGTGATTTTTGCGGTTTTTTTGTTGTTTACTGGGTGTTTTTTCAAGATAAAGGCGAATAATACCTTTGCGGAGGAGGCGGTTGCGGCGGAAAATGGGACGTTTGAGACTTTGGGGGCGAAATATGTGACTTTTTATGATGATGGCGAAAAATTAACTGTCAAAACAGGGGCGAAAACCGTGCAGGAGGCTTTGGACCGAGCGGGGATTACGATTTCGGCAGGCGATAAAGTGGAGCCGGGGCTGGACTCTGAGATTAATGCGGATAATTTTTATATTAATATTTATCGGGCGCGGCCGGTGGTGGTGCGAGACGGGATGACCGAAAAATATCTGATGACGGCGAGTTATGACATGCGGACGATTATGAGCGAGGCGGGGCTGACGGTGTATGACGGTGACGAGGTGAAAATGGTGCCAAATACTAATTTTCTAGAGAACGGCACGGCTAATATTTATGAAATTACGCGAAATGGCGGGCGGACGCTGACGGTGGAAGAGGAAATTCCGTTTACTGAGGAGCAGGTCAAGGACTATAATCTGGCACCGGGGACTTCAGAGGTGCGACAACTGGGCGAGGTGGGAGCGAAAAAGAGTTATTATAATGTGCTATATGTGGACAACGTGGAGGTTTCGCGGGAACTGATCGGGGAGGAAGTGGTGCGTGAGCCGGTGGCACGAGTGGTGGCGGTGGGGGCGAGCGCGATCGAACAACGTCCGCTGACGGCGTCGATGGGGGTAAATACTTATACTGTAACCGTGAACGGGTCGACGGTGGTGCGGCGCGAGACTTATTATGACCTCGATATGAGCGTGGTAATTCGGTATTGTGGCACGAGCTATTCGGTGCGCGCGGACGGGGTGAAGGTGGACCAAGATGGGTATGTACTGGTGGCGGCGAACCTCGGCCGATACCCGCGCTGTTCGGTAGTGGAGACGTCGCTCGGGCTAGGGAAGGTTTATGATACGGGCGGATTTGCGGTGAATAATCCGGAGCAATTTGATATCGCGACAGATTGGACCAATCGGAATGGTAAATAAGGCGCTGGGGCAGCACTGGTTGTATAACCGGGCGATTTTGGAGGAAATTGCGGAGCTCGCGAAGACGGGGAAGTCGGGCGAGGCTTTTCAGGACGATTTAGCTGCGGTTTCTAGCGCGTCGAAAGTTACCGCAAAAACAGGGGTAAATGGCGCGGGGGCGTGTACGGAAAAGGGAGGTGGCGCGCGCGTGTGTGTGGAGATTGGACCGGGCCTCGGGACGCTGACGGCATCTCTACTACGGCGGTTTGAAAAAGTGATTGCGGTGGAATTTGATCGGAAACTGGCGGAAAATTTGCCAAAGTCGTTTCCGGGGACGAATTTGAGAGTCGTGAACGCGGATTTTCTAGGGGTAGATTTGGACTTTGATGAAGATTATGTTATAGCAGGAAATATTCCGTATTATATTACAAGTCCGATTTTGGAGAAGGTTTTGACTGCGCCGAAACTGCCTAAAAGGGTGGTACTGCTGATGCAGAAAGAGGTGGCGGAGCGGATTTTGAGTGAAAAAGAGACGGTCTTGTCGCTGTTTGTGAAAAATCGGGCTGCCGTATGGGCGGGACCGGTGGTACTAAAGGGTGAATTTACGCCACCACCGAAGGTGGATTCGCAGGTACTAGTGTTAGAACCGCATGCACCAGAGGTGGATGAGCGAGTTTTTCGGTTGATTAAAACAGCTTTCAAGGCTCCGCGGAAAAAGTTGGCACATAATTTAAGTGAATATGGTAGCAAAGAGAAAATCACCGAGACTTTAAAAGAATTTGGACTAGACGAAAATGCTCGGCCGGGAGATTTGCATCTTGGTGATTATCAGCGGTTATTTAATAACTTTAATACGTTTGAAAGATTCACCACATGAATGAATATTATTTAGAGGTCATCGGCGATCAAGAGAAAAGACAGATTTTATTGCTTCAGGAATTGATTTTAATAAAAAGTGTAGAATTTTACTCGAAACGTGATATTCATTGGCTGTCGGCACCAATTACTACTGGCACAATTTCGAGCCCAATGGGACTCGGGAGTGATTCTCAGCCAGTAAAAATTTCATTAGATGGTCGCGATACTTACTTGGCTGATTCGATGCAATTTCTACTAGAATACGGATGTAGGTTTTTCGAGAACGGTTGTTGGTATATCATGCCCACGTTTCGAGGGGAACAAGTAGACAAAAGGCACTTAAAACAATTTTTCCATAGCGAGGCGGAGATTCCTGGAGCTTTACTAGACGTTATGAGCCTGGTTGACGAATATTTAAAATTTTTGGCAGCGGAAATCCAAAAGAAGTTCGGAGCGAAAAAACATCTTACTGATTTAATAGAAAACAAAATTCCGCGTATTACTTTTGACGAAGCAGTCCAAATTCTCAATAATGAAAACATTGAGGCGCATGAAACGTGGCGAAATATCACTACGACGGGAGAGCAGAAGCTGATTAAACATTTCAATGGCCCAGTTTGGGTGATGAATTATGATGAAATGACTGTCCCGTTTTATCAACGAAACATTGACGGCAAGGCACAGAATGCGGATTTGCTGCTCGGGATAGGGGAGACTGTGGGCTGTGGGGAACGATGGCAAAATGGCGATGAAGTGCTTTTGGCGCTAAAAAGGCATCAAGTTTCGCCAAAAGAATATAATTGGTACGTAAAAATGAAACAAGAATTCCCTTTGCAGACCGCTGGGTTCGGCATGGGGATTGAACGATTTTTGTTGTTTGTGCTAGAAAAAGACGATATCCGAAAAATGCAAGTTTTTAGGAGATTTAATGATGGGAAGGATATAGTATGAAAAAATGCGTCGGGATTTTGTCTTTGTCGAGTGGGGTGCTTGGTGAAGAATTCGTAAAGCACGAGGTTAAATTAGTCGAAGAACGTCTAAAAAACATCTTTGGTTTTAGTTTTAAGTACATGGATAACGCTAAAAAAGGCGAAAAATACTTAGCCGAGCACCCGGAGGCTAAGGCTGCCGATTTGAAACAAGCGTTTTTGGACCCAGAAGTTGACATTATTTGGACGGTACTGGGCGGTGATGACACTTTTCGTACTTTGCCATATTTGGTGAACGACGAGTTTAAAGAAATTGTGCAAAAAAATCCGAAACTATTCCTTGGTTTTTCTGATACGACCAATAATCATTTAATGCTTTATAAAATGGGGCTCAAAACTTTTTATGCGCCTTCGCTTTTTTCCGATATCGCCGAACTTGGGCCAGAAATTTTGCCCTACACCAAAGAATGGTTGGATTTGTTATTTGCTGACACGAAAACTGCTATCGAAGTTAAGTCGAGTCCGTTTTGGTATGAGGCTAGGACTGATTTTAGCGAACAGCAACTAGGCGTAGAGCGAGTAAAACATGAGGAAAAATATGGTTTTGAATTCCTCTACGGTAACGGGGTGGTTGAGGGCGAACTGCTTGGCGGATGTTTGGAAAGTTTATCGGAAATGCTGACGGGCGGACGGTATGATGATCAGCTGGAAATTTATGAAAAATATAATATTTTCCCGACTCTGGCGGAGTGGAGAAATAAAATTGCATTCATTGAAACCAGTGAGGAACAGCCAACCCCGGAAAAAGTCAAAAAAATGCTGGAGGCTTTGGAAAAGCAGGGGGTTTTCGAGGAGATTTCTGCGCTAATTATTGGTAAGCCTCAGGACGAGATTTATTATTATGAATATAAAAATATTTATCAAGAATTAGCCAAAAAACATGCTTTACCGACGGTTTATAATCTAAATTTTGGCCATTCTTCTCCGCGTATGGTATTGCCGTATGGACGTAAGATGCGGATTGATTTTGGGCAACAAATAATAACTTTACCGGAAGGGTTGGCAAAAAAATGATAGACATCAATAAATTAAATTATGCACAATTTGTTGGACTAATAAATGAACGAAACCGTCCGTCTGGTGGCATTAAAACAATTCAGGAAGTAATCGTGAATGCCCACATCGGTAAAAATAGCAAGGTTCTCGAGATCGGCAGTAACACTGGTTTTACGACCGTAAACTTAGCATTATTATCCGATGCTAGCGTAGTTGGTATTGACATTATACCTGATTCGGTCAAGAAGTCTGAGCTTTACGCTAGAGAAATGGGGGCGGAAACGGCCAGTTTTGTGCAAGGAACGGCACTCGATCTCCCATTTAAAGACGGTGAATTCGATCTAGTCTGGTGTAGCAACGTGACCTCATTTATCGAGCAAAAAGTCTTAGTAATTCATCCATAAAAATAGTGTTGCTAATTCCGACGTCAATTCTCCGAATATCATATTCTGCTAAATTTCCTAAGGCATAGAGCGCTTCGAGTTCGCCGAGAAGATGATCGCGAATTGCTAAAACCTCGTTTAACCCAAAAGGTCTGCCCTGAATGCCAATCGTCACAGCGGCAAAAACTTTAAAGTGTGTTAGGAACTTAGATTCCGCAGAAAAAATCTTCGGTCTAACAGTCCTAACATTAGTGGCCAAATCAATAGGCTGATTACTAAATCGTTTAAAAGCTTCGAGAAATAGTGCCGTCGTTGCATCGGAGTTTACTTCTTGACCTCTGATGGTGGGGATAGCTTTTTTGCCGTCCGTTCCAGCCAGAAAGCAATTTAGCCCAAGTGGCTGTAACGGCGAAAGTTCTGCGAAATCGAATGTTTCGAACACCTTGAAGAAGATATCTTCTACCTCCGCGAAGTCCCTTTGGGGTACCGCGGAACTATTTACAAGACGATCGGCCCTCAACAAATCTTTTCTGCGCTTTTCTTCAGCTTTTTTACCAATATATAGAACAAGCTCATAAGCTAGTTCTGAGACAGAATAATTCTCGAAATTCATACGATCACCTCCTAATACGCTTTTAATGTACGCCGTCTATTGCCGGATGCTAATAGTATACCACTTTTTAGGTGTTATGTCCATTAGATACAATAGATTATCATCTTGGTAGTTAGCTATGTTTTGCGTCCCATTCATTTTTTTATCTATTTTTCACGGTTTATAAGGTTGACAGCCAACAGATTTGCATCTTGGTGATTATCAGCAACTTTGTGATAGAGTGTGATATAATCAAGATATGTTAGATGTGAAGTTTATTCGTGAGAACTTGGAGCTGGTCGAGAAGTCAGCCAAGGAAAAGGGGTATAAAATCGACATTCGCGAGATTTTGCGGCTGGACGATGAGCGAAAAGAAAAATTGCAAAAAGTCGAGGAGCTGAGGCGTGAGCGCAACGAAATCGCAGCGAAAATGAAGGGTGGAAAACCGGCGGAAGAGTTAATTAAACAGGGGAAAAAGGTTAAAGAAGAGCTAGCTGAACTCGAGGGTGAACTTGACAAAATCGAGAAAGAGTGCTATAATGGTCTGAAGAGGGTCCCGAATATTATTTTTGAAGATGTGCCGCTAGGGGGCGAAGAATGCTCGAAAGAGGTAAAAAAGTGGGGCGAACCACACGAAACAGGGGTGGACCATTTGGATTATGCGACCGGTCGAGACTGGGTGGATTTTGAGCGCGGGGCGAAAGTTGCTGGGGCGAAGTTTTATTATCTAAAAGATGGGTTGGCTTTGCTCGAGAATGCGTTGTTGCAATATGGGCTGTCGAAGGTGCTGGAACATGGCTTTACGTTTATGACTGTGCCGGACATGGTATCGTCGAAAGTGCTGGAGGGGTGTGGGTTTAACCCGCGGTCGTCGGAACAGTCGGATGAATATTATATCGAGGGCGAAGATCTCGCGATGATTGCGACGGCAGAAATGCCTCTCACGGGCTATCATATGGACGAAATTATTGACGAGGATAAACTACCTCTGTTTTATGCGGGGTATTCGGCGTGTTTTCGTAAAGAAGCGGGGACTTATGGGAAATATACTCGGGGGCTGTTCCGAGTACATCAGTTTAATAAACTGGAGATGTATGCGTTTTGTTTGCCAGAGCAAAGCAAAGAAATTCACGAGAAAATTCTGGCGATTGAGGAAGAAATTTGGCAGGGGCTGGGGGTGCCGTATCATGTTATTAATATTGCGGCGGGCGACCTTGGGGCGCCGGCGGCGAAAAAATACGATATGGAATACTGGTCTCCGGTAAATCAAAAGTATCAAGAAATCACTTCTTGTTCGAACTGCACGGATTTCCAGGCGCGGGCATGTAATGTGCGGGTGCGCCGTAAAGACGGAACGGTGGAATTTGTGCATACTTTGAACGGAACGGCGATTCCGTTGGCGCGGGCGCTGGTGGTGATGATTGAGAATTTTGCCACGCCAGATGGAAAATTAAAGGTGCCAGAGGTCCTGAGACCGTATCTGGGCGGGAAAGAAGAAATTTAAAGGAGGAATATGATTGAAAATATTAACACTAGCGGAAAAGACTACAAGGTCGACGAAGCGTTAAACAAATATGTCGAGAAACGACTAGGGAAATTGGACCGGTATTTGCCACGGGGGTCGAAAAAAGATGTGATTTTGAAAGTGGTGGTGGCGAAGGAAAATAAGAGTAAAAATGATCGTTACGAACTGACGGCGACGCTGGAAATCCCGGGCGGGAAGGTGATTACAGCAAAAGACGAGTGTTCGAACATTTTCGCGGGGGTGGATTTGGTCGAAGCGAAGCTGGCGGGGCAGATCCGACGATTTAAGCTAGAGGCGCAACCGCATCGGCAAAAACGAAGCCTGAAAAATCTCTTTATTCGGCGTAAATAATATGATACAATAGGGGGAGATTGGAGTATTATGGCGAAAAAAGAGAAAAAACCGACTGATAAGTTGGCTGACCGAACAGCGTTAACGAAATTTTTGCAGGGGGTCTTTGGTGATGCGCAGAAAAAGATTTTGCGACGATTATGGAAACGGGCGCAAGAAATTAATAAATTAGAGCCAAAATATGCGAAAATGAGCGATGAAAAGCTGAAAGAGCAGTCGGAAGTTTTTCGCGGAAAGATTCAGAAAGCGTTAAAAATCGCTACGGCCGAGGAGGGGATTAATAAAACCGGTAAAAAACGTCCGCCAGTGGATGATAAAAAGATTTTGGACGAGATTTTGCCAGAGGTGTTTGCGGTGGCGCGAGAAGCGGCCAAGCGGGTGTCTGGGTTAAGACCGTATGATGTGCAACTAATCGGGGGGATGGTGCTAAACGAGGGAGCGGTGGCAGAGATGAAAACCGGCGAGGGCAAGACTCTAGTCGCGATGCTGCCGGCGTATCTGAACGGGTTGACTGGGCGCGGGGTGCATGTGGTGACGGTGAATGATTACTTGGCACAACGGGACGCGGGCTGGAACGGGCCGATTTATGACTTTTTGGGGTTGTCGGTGGGGGTGATTGTGAATAATGCGTCGTATATTTATGATGCGGAATACGAAAACGAGGAGCACACCGACGAGCGGTTTGTGCATTTGAAGCCTTGTACCCGGAAAGAAGCCTATGCGGCGGACATTACTTATGGGACAAACAACGAATTTGGGTTTGACTATTTGCGCGACAATATGACGAGCGAAGTGCAGTATTTGCGCCAGAGAGAGCTGAATTTTGCGATTGTGGACGAGGTGGACTCGATTTTGATTGACGAGGCGCGGACGCCGCTGATCATTAGCGCGCCGGCGGGTGATAATCCGGAAAGTTATTACCAATTTGCAAAGGTAGCGGCGAGATTGACGCCAGAAGATTATGTGTTTGATGAAAAACGGCGGTCGGTGACCTTGACGGATGCTGGAATTGACAAGGTGCAGAAAATTTTAGGGGTAGATAACCTGTATTCGACCAAAAATACGCGTCTGGTGTACCATTTGGAACAGGCAATTCGGGCGGAAATCGTGTTTAAGCGCGATAAAGATTACGTGGTGACGAATTCTGGCGAAGTGATTATTGTGGATGAGCATACGGGGCGGTTGATGCAGGGGCGGCGCTATAACGAAGGTCTACATCAGGCGATTGAGGCGAAAGAAGGCGTGGCGGTGAAACAAGAATCGATGACGCTGGCGACGATTTCGTTCCAGAACTTTTTCCGATTGTATAAGAAATTGTCGGGGATGACAGGGACGGCGTTTACCGAAGCGGAGGAATTCCAACAGATTTATGCTTTAGACGTCATTCAGATTCCGCCGAACAGACCGATTGCGCGCGTGGACAAAGATGATTTGATTTATAAGACCAAGGCAGGGAAGCTGAAAGCGATCGCCGAGGAAGTAAAAAAATATCACGAAAAGGGTCAGCCGGTGCTGGTTGGGTCGGGTTCGATTGCTAACAATGAGGAAATTGCGCGGTATTTGGAGCAATTTGGCTTGCCGTACGAGATTTTGAATGCAAAAAATAACGAGCGCGAGGCGGCGATTATTGCGAAAGCCGGCGAAAAAGGTGCGATTACGCTGGCGACCAACATGGCGGGGCGGGGGACGGACATTAAACTCGGCGAAGGCGTGAAGGAACTGGGTGGATTAGTGGTGATTGGCTCGGAACGGCACGATTCTCGACGAGTAGATAACCAGCTCCGTGGGCGAGGCGGCCGACAGGGCGACCCAGGGACGACGCAATTTTTCGTCTCCTGCGAAGATGACTTGATGCGGATTTTCCAGGGCGACCGAGTAAAGATGCTAATGACGAGATTAGGGGTGGATGAAGATACACCGATTCAGACCAAGGCGATTTCAAGGACACTCGAGGCGGCGCAGAAGCGGATTGAGGGCTTTAACTTTGATTCGCGCAAAAACGTGGTGCAGTATGACAACGTGATTAATCGGCACCGCAAGGTGGTGTATGCGATTCGGCGAAAAATTCTGAAGGGCGAGAATATTCAGTCGGAAATTCAGAGGCTGATGCGCGAAGAAGTGAGGACGCTGACGGAATTTTCATCGCGAGTGAACAAGAATTTCGATACGGATTTTAAGGCGGTGTTTAATTTTGATGACGATCTGATTCACGGTATCGGGATTATGCGTAAAGAGAAAGATCGCGAAAAAACGGCGCTCGAGGCGGTGAAAGAAGCTTACGAGGACCAGGAAGAAAAATTTGGCGCGGAGATTATGCGCAAAATTGAGCGGGAAGTGTACCTTAAGGTGCTAGACACGCTGTGGATGCAACACCTGGAAAATATGCAACATTTGCGCGAGGGGATTCATTGGCGGTCGGTGGGACAGCGCGATCCGTTGGTGGAATACCGGAGTGAGTCGCAGAAGCTCTTTGATGGGTTGCAACGAAACTTGAGGGAAGAGGTGCTGAGGATTCTGCTGACGATTACGCCGGCGGAAGCGGTAGAGGATAACGTGACGGACGGCGAGGAATACGAGTCGGAGCTTACTAGGATGGCGGAGAGTCAGACCGAAAAAGGCGTGAATAAAATCTCGAAGGGTGAGAAAAACCTAGACGACGAATTTAAAGAGGCAAAACCCGGCAAAAAGACCGCACCGACACGAAAAGCGACTAAGAAAAAGGCTTCGAAACGCAAGAAATCAAAATCGAAGCGGAAATAATCCGATAATTCCATTATAGCACAAGCGTGATGAATTGTCAAGTGTGAGATGAGGCAAAGACTAGATTAAGCGATGAAACATTCAGTTGAAGAGGTAAAGTTAAAAAACGGGGCGCAGGGGCTACTTATTGATATCCCCGGTTCGAGCGTGATGGCGACAAGGTTTCAGTTTCGGGCGGGGATGCTGTATGCAAAGAGTAAAGAAGTTTATGAGATTCCGCATATCGTGGAGCATCTGGCGTTTGGGGCGAATGCGAAGTTTAAAGACGAGCAGGCGTTTGAGGCGGAGTTCACTAAAAATGGGGCATATCACAATGCGTGGACCAGTGATATTTCGGTGTGCTATGAGACGGAGTGTGCGGATTTTGAGTGGGAACGGATTATGGAGTTGCAACAGGTTTCGATTGCGGAGCCGAAGTTCAACGAGGAGGAGCTAAAAGCCGAGAAGGCGAACGTGCGGTCGGAGCTGACGGGGTATATGAATGATTATTACCGCCTGCTGTGGCCGCGGGTGCAACAGGCGGTGGGGGAAGATATTTTGGATTTGCCAGAACGGCTAAAAACTATTCCGAATATCGAACTGAAAGACATTCGGGAACATTATCGGCGAACACACACGGCAAAAAATATGCGGTTTATTATTGCTGGAAAAATTCATGGGCGGCGGCGGCAAATTTTGCGGATGCTGGAAAACTGGGAACTGAAAGAGGGGCAAGAGTTTGAGATTCCGATGACGGATTTGCATTCGTCGGAGGCGGTGTCGATTCGGCGCAAGGACGCGTCGAACATCACGTTTGGGTTTTCGCTGGTGACGCCGCGATATTTGGAGCCGAGCGAGGTGTTTGCGATGAATTGTCTGAATCATATCTTGAACGGGACGACCAATTCCAAGATTTTTGGCGCGGCGAGAAAACGGGGGCTGGTGTATGGGATGGGGTCGTCGGTGGCGTCGAACGCGACGAGCTCGTATTGGGATTTTGACGGGGAAGTGAACGTGGAAAATGCTGAGGCGTTGTTTGAATTGATACAGACGGAACTAATGAAGACGCTGAATGGCGAGATTTTGGACATGGATTTTTTGGCGGCGAAGTCGTATGCGCTGGGGCGGTTCCAGATGGGCGCACAGACGCCATCGCAGATTGCGGATTATTATGCGGACGGGTTCTTTACCAATGGGTCGGTGCAAAAATATGATGACATTCCGGAGTTGATTAAGTCGATTGACAAGTTTAAGATGGTGGAGCTAGCGCGGGAATTTGCGGGGACGGGAATTCGGGGCTTTGCGGCAGTGTCGAGCGTAGAAAAGGCGCTGATTTCGGAATTGGAGCAGAGGTTAAATTTTTAGAGATTGTTTTTTGGCGTGAGTTCGGGGGGACTAGGTTTTAGGTCGGGGTCGCTTACTA
>CAVEVN010000014.1:0-7934 GCA_963619155.1 bacterium | reverse complement strand
ATAATTTTTTCATTGGAACTTCTGCCATTTTGTTTTTTTGTGTTCTTTCCATTTTGTATACTCCTTCTAAATTTTTAGTAAAAAAATAACGCAAGCCCTTTTATCTGGATTTACGCTTTCGCTACTCGATACTTATGTATTTTAACACGAATTTTATTTTTTTGTAATACTTTTTTAAAAATTTTTTTAACTTTTTTAAATTTTATCACTAACTTAAAACATCCAAGTTCCATCCAACATTTTATAATATGATAAAAAAAGAGAGTGTCGCCAGCTCCGTACGGTGTCTTGTTTCACTCTCTGCTATTATAATACTAATTACTTATCCCACCCAAACCCCTCGCCGTAGTGACCATAGCGGGCGGTTTGTTCGTAAATCGGGCGTTTTAGGTCCAAAAATTCAATAATTCCGTTTGGCGTTAAGTCGTAGCCCTCGATTTCTTCTGGCTGGCCGTCGATAATCACGGTTTTTTCTAGCGGTTCGGCGTAGCCGATCGCATAAGCTAGGCGTACCAAGACTTCGTGTGCTCCGCGTTTTCGCAAATAATCCACCGCCACTTTCCGTGCCATATATGCCGCCGAGCGGTCGACCTTTGACGGGTCTTTGCCCGAATAGCAGCCCCCGCCAATCGCCACGCGCGGACCATAATTATCTACAATCAATTTGCGCCCAGTTAGTCCCGTGTCCGCGTCAAATCCGCCCTGATTCCAGTCTCCGGCCGGGTTTATATGCAGTTCCAGCTTGCCGGACAAGTTATTTTCCGCAATAAATCCCTGCACTAATTCCGTAAGCTCAGCTTTCGGCGCATTCTGAAAGCTCGCCACGATAGAATCGATTGAGCCATCCGGCGCAATCGTTACCTGCGTTTTGCCATCAAACGGGAATTTTTCGTAAATATATTGATTTAGTCGGCGCGACAACACGACTTCACGCGGCAAAAGTTCCGGAGTTTCATCACACGCAAACCCAATCATAATTCCCTGGTCGCCCGCGCCACCAGTATCGACGCCCTGCGCAATCTCAGGCGATTGTTTCACAATTTTTGTATGCACTTCGACATCCCCCGCAATCCGCTTCACAATCGCCGGAATATCGATATCAGTAGCCGTCGAAGTAATTTCGCCGGTCACAAATACGACGCCGTGTCCGCCACAAGCTTCCGCTGCGACGCGCGCATTCGGGTCCTTAGCGAGATACGCGTCCAAAATCGCATCGCTGATTTGGTCACAAAGTTTGTCTGGGTGTTTTGGAGAAACGCTCTCCGCAGTTCGATAGAACATATCTTTCCTTTCTGGTCGGATTTACCACCTTGGCACAGCTAGGTTGGCAGGAAGTCACAGGGCCGTTCCCTCGTTCCTTCTTGATATTATCTTTTTATTATACTATTTTTTCTTAGTTTTACTAGCCTTTTTTCGAGCTTCGCTCCGCGCAATTTTGTCTTCAATACCCTGCGAATGGTTGTGTACCCCATAAATCATGCTCGTCGTCCCCACGATTAACATGTAAGCTCCGAAAAAGCGCACGAACATCGTCACCTCAAAATTCCCTGCGTTCAAAATCACCACACCAATCACGCAACCAATCACCCCTGTAATCATGCGAATAAACCGGTCAGTAATGTCCTCGGAGGACAAAAATCCGTGAAAAATATCCACAATCCCCGACAAAATCGTATAAATCGAGATGACGAGCAGGCTATGCACCAAGCTGTCTTTTGCAAGAAACAACAGAGCTAGCGCCGCCACGACATCAATCACCGCGTCCACGATTGAATTAAACCAATCGTGCTTTTTGATCGAGCTATAGAGCGCCCCTACCGCGTCGACAATCCCCATAAACAGCAAAAATACGCTCATCACCGCCACAATTTCGTTGACGGCGCTCGCTCCGCTAAACAATACTAGCCCGCCGAACACTAGCGCAATCGCTCCGCGCACCAAAAACATTAACCAATGTTTGTCGATAAATTTTCGATTGATTTTTGCCATGAGAATTCCTTAAATTACTTATCCTTATTATATCACACGTGGCGCACTTTTTTGCGCACGTTCTCGACCAATTTCGTAATCTGATATTTCGCCGGGTTCAAAATCAAATCATGCGCCGGCGTGTATTTTAATTCATCACAGCCAAACGAACGTTTAAATTCTGAAACTCCGTAGAAACGGTGCGATTTTTCGTCTAGGCCCACAATCCCCCAGAGATTATATCGCACACAACCGCGTTTCCTAGCCTCTTCCATTGCCATTAGGTGCAAAAGTGGCGCCGCCGAATATTTTGTTCCGAGCGTTGATGACACACCGTAATGATAGCTCGCCTCTGGACCGTAAAAAATGATAAAATTCTGCGCCAAAGTTTCCCCGTCTTTCTTCGCGGTGTAAATTACCACTTCCCCATTTTTTTGGAACGCCTCAAACTGTTTTTTCAAAAAATCGCTCGAAAACGCCACGTATTTTTGCCTTTCGGCGTGTAATTTTTCGAGCCGGCAAAACTCCTCAATCGCTTTTTCGTCAGTTTCAGCGGTAATTTCAACCTTATTTTTCTGAGCTTTTCTAAGTTTTCGCCGAAAACCCTGCGACGCACCCGCAAGAATCTCCTCCTCGGATTTTTTAAGGTCCAAAATCCCCGCATATTCTACCGACAAATACATCGGCGCCGGTTTTAACTCCTGTTGTTGCAATAATTTTAACATATTTTGCGACATTGGCTCTTGTGGTCGCACCCTGACAAACACGCAGTTATGGGCCTTGCCCTGCTCACGGATGTCAGAAAACACCTCTGAGACGATTTTTCCGTCAGAAAAGTCCATCAGCGGCCCGCCCGCAATCGCCAGATACGTTCCCCGCTTCGCGGTTTCTACCACCCCGGCATACACCGCTACGATTTTCCCCTGTTCATCCGTCGCAATTCTTCGCACCACCTCTTTGCCCCGCGCCCGGTGAAATTCATAAAAATCCCACGACTGCAAAAAATTCGCCTCCGGACGCCCTTTAACAAATTCATCCCAAACTCCGCGGTCAGTAGCGTCTTTCACAAATGTCTCCTTTTCTTCCGAATAGTTTCAACGATAAAGTTTTTCAAATACCCGACTTTCGAGACGACAAGGTCGTGCGCCGGCACGTACTCAACAATTTCTCCGCCAAACCCAGTTTTAAACGTCGTCACCCCCGCATACCGATGTTTCGGCTGATTTTTCGGCGCAATCCCCCAGAGGTTGAATCGCTCCACGCCCTCTTTTTTCAGGTCTCGCATCGCTTGCCACAAAAGCGCATACGCCCCTGGCAACTTGCGGTTCAAATCCGTCGAGGCCGCCTCGTAATAGTCCCCCTCGCGTCCGTTTTTAACTACTAGCCCATACGCCACCGGCTCGCCCTCGGCGGTTTTCGCCGTGTAAATCCAAATATTGCCCAAAAAAGCCTCTCTTTCGGCTAAAAGCACCTTTAGCGACGGCGGAATGAACCCCTGCCTCTTGGCCGTCTCGGTTTGCACCCCATGAAATTCCCGGAACACCTCTTCCGTATCACTACGCGACACAGAAATCCCGAGTTTTTCGGCTCGTCGGACTTCGTAACGGGTCTGTCGGCGCATATTCGCGAGCAAATCCGCCTCTGTTGGCGCCAAATCAATAATCACCGTATGCTCCGCCGCGAGGTGCATCGGCGCCTTTTTTAGCCCCAAATCCTCTAAAATCTGCACATTTTCCGTGGTTGCCAGAAGTTGCGGCCGCATCCTCGCAAACACGCATTTTTCCGCCAGCGCCGTCTCGCGAATTTTGTTAATCACCTCTGTTCGCGCTTCCGCATCTTCCCAATCAATCAGCGGCCCGCACGGAATCTCAAGATATCGCCCACGCCTTGCGTCCCGCACAATCATTAAAGCGCGTCCAAAATTACCGCTTTTCCCCTGTAAATCGAGGGAAATCACCTTGTCGCCGAGCAGCGTATTCATCTGTCCATATTCTGGCGACTGCAAAAAGTTCGCCTCCGGGAATTCCTTGACGATTTTTTGCCATCTCTCCATTTCTCGTTCACTTTTTTCCCGCATTTTAGCCTTATCGCAACCCTTCTCTGGCTTATTATTTTTTAGCCCCTTCACTTCGTTTTTACCGGTTATTCTAGTCTCTGCCTTTTTCATTTTTGCTCCCCACCTTTTTGTATCAGATGCTTCTCTATAATTTTTCGCGCCCCCGCTAGTTCTTTTTTCGTATAGTACTTCGGCAAATTCACGACATGCTCGGCGACAAACACCGCCTCGGGGCAATTTTTCTCTGGAAAATGCACTTTTTGGTAATAGCGCTCCGGTGATACCGGCTTTTCATACCAAAAACCGTCAAAATAATAGCCAGCCTTGCGAAGTTCCCGCAACACCTCGTCGCGGTCATCTACTAGGTAAAATTCCCGAATTGGCACTCGCCCAGAGAGCGATTTTAACTGTTTTAGCGCCAATTTTGCCTCGAATTTACTGATTTTGCGTTCTAAATCCAGCCGATTATCTGCCGATTTTTCCACCCAGTGGATTTTGACTAGTCCCCGCATTAAAACTCCGCCAAGATGAACCCGAGTTAATCCTCGGCAAATCGCTCCCAGCAGCGGGTAAAATCGCGCCCTTAGGTGATCTGACAGTTTCGGCAATTTGAGAGGCGCTGTAATCGTATTTTTACAGGGGCCTTGCAAAATTACCGCCCCACCCGAAACCGTATCAATCGCCTTGTCTTTACCAAACGACAGCACCGTCGCTGCCCCGACCGTCCCCATTTCGCGCCCGTCTCTATATTTTCGCCCTGCCGCATGCGCCAAATCCTCAATCAAAATCATATTCTGCCCCTGCGCGAACTTTTCTATTGCCAAAATATCTACCGGATTCCCTAGCGAATTTTGAATAATTATGCCCCGCGCCCCGTCCGCGACTTTTTCGAGTGTTTCAGCGTTAAAATTCAAGTTTTCGTGCGAAATATCGGCAAACACCGGAGTCAGCCCCGCCTTTTTCACCGCCTCAACCACCGCATAACAAGTAAAACCATTCACAATCACCTTGTCACCTCGGTCAAAATAGGCCTGAAGCGCTAAACACAGCGCCGAGCGCCCGTTTTTACACAATATCGCCCGCGGCCCCACGTTTTTTGGCCGTTCCGAAACAGTAGCTCTGGAATTTTTGTCCGTCCCTGCCGCCTTCTCCTTATCCTCCGCCCCGACACCTCCCCCATATTTTCTCTCTAAATATCGCGCTAATTCCTGCCGGTTTTTTTCTCGTCCGACGCAAAAAGTATGCTCTAGCCTTGCTGTTCTTGAAAAACCCGCCGCCAGCCCCAAAAAATACTGCTTTTTCGGCCCAAAGTTAAAGCTAAAGCTCACTTTTTCATCCTCTCTACCAGCGTCGCCAGCGCCCGCGCCAACTCTTCTGGACTCGAAATATACGGCGCATGAGTCCAATTGGCGTAAAATTTCAGCTCCGCGTTCGGCAATTTTTCGTACATCAAAGTAGCCTGCCTCGGCGGCGTAGTGGTGTCTTTTTTGCCCCAGAGGATAAAAGTCTTGGTCTCGACCTTGGAAAAATCCAGATTTTTGTCCGATTCAATCATATTTGCCAAAGTCTTCTTCATATTTGCCGGCGCCCGCGAGTAATCTGTCGATCCGGTCACACGGTGAAACGCCTTATCGATAATTTTTACTTTTTTGAACGGTTTGCCGAGTTTAGCCACTTTTTCGACCACTTTTTTCTTCAGCGTCGGCTCATAAATCCCCGCCGCATCCAGCAAAATCAGGTATTTTAACTTATCGGGCTTCGCGGCACAGAGATTGAGCAAAATCCGCCCCCCGTTCGAATGCCCCAGTGCCACCGCTCCATCCGGAATTTCCTGGTCCGCCCATTTGACATAATCCTCAACCGTGAACTCTTTATCTAATTTTTCGGTCAGCCCCGGCACTTTCAGCATTTTAACGCTAATTCCCCGCTCTCGGAGCAATTCAATCGTACTTTTCCACGGTTCCACGGTGTAAGTCCAACCGTGTACGATATAAAGGTCTGCCATTATTTGCCTCCTTTCACGAGTCTAGCCCCCAATTTTTACGCCTTGTAACTGCCGCTTTCTCCCGCCGACAGAGCAAACGTGCGTCGTCAGGATTAGCTAGCAGTTTTTCAATAATCCATTCCAAATACTGGCTACCCTTAAAAATCAAAGTTTCACCACCCTTTAAATTTTTCTCCAAATATTCCAGGGCCTTATGCGGATCCAAAGTCGCCACCGCCGACACCCCGAGCGCCTTTAACTCTGGCGCCGTGTATTTTTTGGTTCTCCGCCCCACCAGCACTACTTTTTCCGGCTCCACGTCGGCAATCAATTTAGCCAGTTTGCGGTGTTCGCTCTCGGCCAGCGACCCCTGATCCACGATATCGCCAATCACTAACCACTTTTTCTCGGCGTGCATGCGCTTTGCCATATCCAGCGTCGAGGCCATGCTAATCATGTGCGCATTGTAACTACTATCTACGATATGGGTGTTTTTAATGCCTTCGAAATACGAACTCCGCCCCGGTGCCACCACCATTCCAGAGAAATCTGGATTGAACTTGAGTTTTAAATATTTCATTAAATCCTGCAACACGAACAGATTAAACGCAATATCCTTCGGCTCGGGCTGGTCAAAATGAAATGTCGTGTCGCCATAAGTAAAATCAGTCGCATCCGGATAAACCACGTATTTCTTAATCTCAGTCTTCTTAATCGGAATAACTTTAGCCGAAATCCCTTCGGTCGCGGAGGTCATCAGCTTCGAATCTGCGTCAATATACACCCGTTTCAGGGTATTTTTCGGCAAATTCGCAAATTCCGCCGTAATTGCCTCGGATAAATCCTTGAATTTCCCTTCCGCCACCACTTTTTCAAATTGCACCGCGTGCGACAACCCAATCGAGACCCAAATCGTCACCTCTGGACGAATCCATTCCGCCAAAAACTCCGCCTCGTGCGGGCGTTCCCCGTCAATTTCCACTACGTAAAACTTCTGCGGGAAAGTCTTAAGCCACGACTTGATCGGCGCGATCAAAATCAGCCACAACCACCGCCATTTCGACCCCCGCACCCCGTCAATCCCGAGCAAATCAAACGACACTCCAAATGCCGAATTCGCATCGTGTGAATAGTGCGCCTTGTCGCCCATTTCAAACTCAATCATATTTAGCATCGTGGTCTTCCCCGCCGACCCCGTCACCGCAATCACCCGCGGGTTCCACCTCTTTAACACTCGATTTGCAAAATGTCGAAAATACCGCGCCACCGTAAAATAAAACCGTTTTTTCAAACTAGATACACTCATACCCCTCTATTATATCATTTTATCAACAAAAATTGAAACGGAGTTCGTATCCGTTTCAATTTCGGCCTTTGGCGACCAATTTTCAGGCGAAGCTTAGCTCGAGGAGCCAGTTTTTACTCTTTAAAAGCCTACATCCGAATTTCGGCATCAACGCCCGCCGGGAGCGACAAGTTTTGCAAACTCTCAATCGTTTTTGGCGTCGCGTTCGCGATATCAATCAAGCGCTTGTGGACTTTCATTTCGAAAGCTTCCCCACCGGTCTTGTAGACGTGTGGCGACTTGACCACGGTAAAGGTCGAACGCTTCGTTGGCAACGGGATTGGCCCCGACACGGTAGCTCCCGTGCGAATTGCTGTGTCCACGATTTGGCGTGCGCTCTGATCAATTACGCGGTGATCATAAGCTTTAAGTCGGATGCGAATTTTAAGCCCTGCATCTTTTTTAGTTTCTGTCATGTATTCCTTCCTCTCTGATAACCTCTCTAAGACTGGAGTTGTTCAGAGTCGATAATTAATGATATTTATCTTCCCATTATAGCACGCTTCTTACAAAAAGTCAACCCCCGCGTATTATCTCACAACCTTTGCAACATAAAATGACAATCTCTTGCCATCAAAATA
>CAVEVN010000013.1:0-86709 GCA_963619155.1 bacterium | reverse complement strand
CCGCCTTCGCTCGACCGGGCAATACGGGGATCCGCTGTACTTCTCCCGCTCCGGGTACGTGGGTGTCTCTACGCTTTACTATTCGTCCTCGGGCGGGTTCTACTGGTCGGGTACTGTTCATTCTTCCAGCTACGGGTACAGTCTGTACTTCAATTCCGGTTCTGTGTACCCCGCGGGCCGTTACGCTCGCAGCAACGGAAGGTCAGTCCGCTGCGTCGCTCGGTAGGCTCACCTAGGTGCTATTAGTCAGTTATAGCTTGCTTTTCTCCTTTAGGTTAGTTTTGGCTAGGCGGCAGTTTCGCGTGGCTCCCCGTTTGAAGAAAAAAAGCTCTGATGGACCGCTTAGGGTAAGTAAGACCAATGCATAAAACTGCTAAGCAAAGATAGACAAGGAAGAAACTCCCGCGACCGATGGTCGCGGGACACCTTTTGCGAGCTATGCGAGCAAAGGGAAAAGAGTTTTTGCGAGCGAAGCGAGCAAAAGGGGGTAAACACCTTTTTGACTTCCAGAAAAAACGTGCTATAATGGCAATGTGGGGGTCGTTCGAGGCATGAAAATACCCTCGCCAGCGGCATTAACGGGGAGTCGGATGGTCACACTTTGGCTCTAGCAGTTTAACACTGGGAACGAGGTCAGAGTTCGAGTAAAAGTATCCAGAGTAGGCGCTGGTTATAATGAGAGCTGACCGGATTACCGCATAGCACGATGTTTCACCTTGGGTTCTCCCGCTCCGGGAACGTGAATGGCTCTACGCTTTACAATTCGTCCACGAACGGGAACTACTGGTCGGGTACTGTTAATTCTTCCAGCAACGGGTACAATCTGAACTTCAATTCCGGTTCTGTGTACCCCGCGAACCGTAACAATCGCAACAACGGAAGGTCAGTCCGCTGCGTCGCTCGGTAGGCTCACCTAGGTGCTATTAGTCAGTTATAGCTTGCTTTTCTCCTTTAGGTTAGTTTTGGCTAGGCGGCAGTTTCGCGCGTATCCCCTTCACCCACATTATCTGCATCATCTATAAAATGGCTACGGCGCAGGTCACGGATGATGTCCGGCATGGGGCGGCGATCTTTATCGTCGCTCATAGCTTCTAAGTATAAGTTGTAGTCCAGGTCGGCGGCCTGGAAGATTTTTTTGACGTATTTGTCGCCGTCTAAGTGCTTGAAAAAGCCAAAATAGGAGATAATGGTGGCGTCTTTGACCTGGCCGTGATGGATTTGATACATGGCCTTTTTTAACTTTTTCTGCAGACGGTTCGAGGGGTAGAGACAATGCGTGTAAATCCGCGCCCCGAGGAACGGCATGCCTTTTTCGGCTGGCTGGTAATAGCGTTTAACAGGGTGGAGGGTCAGACCCATCTCTTTTAAAAACGCGTCCATTTTGAGCACATCTTGTTTGGCTTTTTCGTAGTCTTCGATCGGGACCATGATGAAAAAGTCGTCGACATAGCGCCCGTAATACTTGTAGCCGAGCTCGTATTTGACGTAGTGGTCGAAAATATCGAGGTAGATGTTGGACGAGAGTTGCGAAGTTAAGTTGCCGATAACTAGCCCCTGTCCAGGGGGTTGGAAAAAGAGGCTTTTGGTGTGCGGGAGTTTGTCCCAGTTCGAGAGCGGGCCGCGTTTTTTGGCTTTGGAGGCCGGGTCGTCGAGCAAAATCTCCTTCCATAGGTATTTGCACAGCTTTTTTAGGTCGTAGGCGGCGGAACGGTCGCGGGTGTAGGGTGCAAATTGCCGTTCTAAGCCCCATTCTACGCGTTCTAAGAGCTTTTTGCGCGGAAGAGACATAAAATAGCCTTGGATGTCTAATTTGATGATCATGGCACGCCGAGTGCCGTTTTTGGTGACCTGGCGCATCATTTTTTGGGCGCGCTGGATGCCGTAGAGCGTGCCTTTGCCTTCGCGACAGGAGTAGGAATCGTTGATAAAGTGGTGGTCCCACCAGCCGCCCTGGAGTTCGTAGAGCAGATGGTGGACGACGCGGTCCACAAACGGCGCGGCGAAAATTTCGCGAATCATGGGGTCGAAAATCACAAACGCCACCGAGCCACCGGGGTGATAACAGTCGTCCAAAATGGCGTCGGTGAGCCGAATTAGGTTTTCTTCCCAGTGGACTTCGTATTTGTGTTCGTTGAAAGTTTTTAGTTTGTGCTTTCTAGCCTCGAAAAAGGCGTCGGTCAGGGTGTGGAGTAGCCACTCGTGCATGCCGTGGAGCTCGATTTCTTCGATGATGTGGTCTAGGTCGGCGGTGGGTTTCATGACTTTGCTCCTTTGTCTAAGATGTCGCCGAGGGTGAGTTGTTTTGGCTCGGGGGGTGTTGCGGGGTTTTGAGCGGGTTTTTGAGGTTGTTTGGGGGTTTGGGGCTTTTGGGGAGCGGTTAGTTTGGCGATATCGATGTCCAGAGAAGTTTTGACAGCGTTAATCTCTGACATGATATTCACGCAAATATGCGGATTCCATTGGCCGGTGGCGCTGATAACCTTGATCTCTAGAGTTAGCTCGTTTAAATCATTTTGCATGGTGTTTAGAAAGGCAAGGACTTTAGCATCGTGGCCTTTTTCGGGGTCATTGGCGTGGTTTTTATCGGAATTGTTGGCGTGGCCTTTCTCGGCATTAGGAGCTCCGTCTTTCTCGACGTCAGAGGCGCGGAGATAATTTTTAAGCAATTCGTCGGCGAGGGCGATAATCCGGGCGCCGTTCACCTGGCCGGTGAGTTTGGCGAGGTTGTTGTTGGCTTTTTGGTGGAGCATAGTCGCCAGGTGCGCCATTTTGTGCCAGAGATAGGGGTCGACCACCTCGGAATCGATTGGGAGCGTTTCGTCCAGCCGGCGCTGGACTTCTTTTTTATAATATTCGTCGAGTTCCGCCTCGGTGAAAGTGCGAGTCAGCTCGAAAACGTGGATATATTTACTCTCGGCGCGCTCGGATTTGTAGAGACCGAGTTTAATCAGATTGTCGCGGACGGCGTTTAGGCCTTTGGTGCGCATGTAACCGATGTCGTATTTGGTGTAAAAACTGCTGTCGTCGGACATAAATTTATTTTTGTTTTTGCTAGTGAGCTTTTCGCGCACGGCGTAGTAATAAATCAGCGCGGAGTGCTCGGAAATGTCGCGCCAGCCTTCTTTGCCGTCGCAAGTTACGACGATGATTTGGTTGTAGTTGGTCGCTTCCATAGCTTTGACGATGCTTTTTAGGCGACGATATTCTTTGAGAGACACGAGAAAGTTCTCGGGCTCTTTGAATTTTTTACTCATAAGTTACCCCTTTTGGTGATTAAAATTAGTGATTTTTAATGTTTATACAAGCACTATTATACTGGAGAGCCGCAGAAGATGTCTCTTTATTTTCTAAAAGTCTTGGGTTTTGAGCTAGAACTTAGGATTGATCATCAAAAAACCTAGGCGGGAACGAATCCAGACCTAGGCGCTGTACTTTAATAATACTTTACTTACTGTAAAATGTCAATAGTTATTTGCGGTTTTATACGCCTCTATGATTTCTTCGTCTCTGAGTGCTTGAGTAACATTGCATTCGTCCACCAATGCTCTAGTTAATCTCTCGCTAAACCCAACATAAGTAACATTCTTACCAGCTCTTTTCGCGCTTAAGACGGCAGGAATCAAATCCGTGTCAGAACTAACCAATATAATCCGATCGACTTCGTTTCTCAGCGCATCCTCGACAAGACTAACGGCTACGCCAACGTCAACACCTTTTTCCTGATAGCGGTAATCTTTACTGCCACAACTTTTACAAACGTCACTATCTCTAATTTTCAACTTTCCGGCTTCGATATAGGTGATGTTTTGTTTGGCGAGACTATTACGCACACGACGCAAATTATCGGAAAATCTGATTGACTTGTCTAAAATTTCTTGGCCGAGATCCGGGCGTCGTTTAATTTTTGCGACTCCGAAAAACCTAATCTCTAGCTCTTCGCTCGGGAATAATTTTTCAAGCATCGGACGAATATCGATAGCGTTAAGATCTTGCTTGCTCATGATTAGCCCGTGCTTCATCAGAATTTCGGAAGCTTTATATAAGAAATTCTGGCCGTCAATATATACGATATTCTTCATAAATTAATCATATCACATTTATCCGCTTTTGTGTTTCGGTTTTACCCATTTATTATCATAGCATGGCGTGGTAAAATGGGAATTATGAAGATTTCTATAATAGGAGCAGGGGCGTTTGGGACGGCGCTGGGTGGGGTGCTCGCAAACAAAGGGTTTGATATTGACTTTTACGACACGCGGGTCGAGAAAGAACGGCTGTCGGACGTGCTTTTGGGCGCGCGGGCGGTGGTGCTGTGTGTGCCGTCGGCGGCGGCGCCGTATGTGTTGCCGCATCTGCCGAAGGATGTGTCACTAGTAGTCGCGACTAAGGGGATTTTGAGCGACGCGGCGTTTAATGAATTCTCCGACTGGATGGTGTTGTCTGGGCCAGGGTTTGCCGAGGATATTAAGCGGGCGCTGCCGACGCATCTGACCGCGACGGACCAGCGGGTGGTGGAGATGTTTGGGACGGAGTATCTGGACTTTGACCTAACCGACGACCGCCGAGGGGTCTTAATGTGCGGGGCTTTGAAGAATGTCTATGCGATATGGGCGGGGTATCTAAATTTAAAGCCGGTTTCGCGCGAGCATCGGCAGTTTTTGCACCGAGTATCGCTCGAGATGGCGGAAGTTTTGGAGCATAACGGCGCGCAGGGCGAGACGGTACAGATGAATTGCGGGGTGGGGGACCTCAAAATCACTTGTGGGCTGCCGTCTAGGAATTATGAATACGGGCAAAGGCTACGGACGGATATTCACGCCACGCCGGACAAAACCGTGGAGGGATTGTCGGCAATTCGGAGGATCAAACGCGGCGAGATTAAGGTGCCTTCTAGCGCAGAGTATTTACAGGAAATTTTGGCGGAAAGTGAAAAATGGAATTAAATGAACAGCAAAAACGGGCGGTGGAATATCTGGAAGGGCCACTTTTGGTGTTGGCTGGGCCGGGGACGGGCAAAACGCAGCTGTTGTCCAAAAAAGTCGAATTTATTTTGAAAAATACGGACACTAACCCGGAAAATATTTTGTGCATGACGTTTACGGAGTCGGGGGCGCGGAATATGCGCGAACGACTCAAAACGGTGATTGGCGCGGACGGGCGCAAGGTAAAAATTGGGACATATCACGCGATTGGGACGGATATTTTGACGGCTTATACTAATTATGCGCCAGAATATCCGCGGCGGCTGGACGGGGCGATTGACGAGGTGCGCCGGTTTAAAATTGTGAAAGAGATTATGGCGGGGCTGCCCGGGAATGATATTTTGAGAAAAGACAACGCCCGGGACGTGGTGTCGGTGATTTCCGAGGCCAAGGGGGCGGGGCTGACGGCAGATAAACTGCGCATCATTGCCGAGAAAAATATCGCGGATTCGGCGGTAATTTCGGACGCGGTAACGCCGCTGCTTTTAAATATCGTGCCGCGAAAACTCGGTGAGTCGCTAAAAAATGCGTATCAGCCGATTGACGAGCTACTATCTAAATATATCGAGGGGTCGGAACCGATTTTACAGAAAATTGAGCGGACGATTGTGGGGTTGGCGCAGGAACTGCACGAGGCGATTTTAGAAGCGACGGAAACGGAAAAATTAAAGCCGTTGTCGAGTTGGAAAGACAAATATTTTGAAAAAGACGAGCTCGGCGGGTATCGGTTAAAAGACCGGGTGGCGAATTTGAAATTGAAATCCGTGGCGCGGGTGATGAAAACGTATAATGAGCGACTCGCGCGCGAGGGGCTGTATGATTTTGACGATATGGTGCAAGAGGCGGCGAAGGTACTACGCGAGGACGCGGGGTTTCGGGCGACGATGCAGGAAAAGTACCAGTTTATTATGCTCGACGAATTTCAGGACACCAATCCGGCGCAGTTTGCGATTATTAAGGCGCTGACGGATTACGAAAAACCGCTGGTGATGGCGGTGGGCGACGACGACCAGGCGATTTATGAATTTCAGGGGGCGCTGTCGACGAATATGGTGGATTTCAAAGAACATTACGGCGCGGAAGTGATTACTTTGACCGAAAATTATCGTAGCACGCAGGAGATTTTGGACTTTTCGCACGAGATTATTAACCAGGCGACGGATAGGTTTGAGGACAAAAAGCTCACGGCGCATCGGGAGGGCAAAAAAGAATCGCAAATTCGGCGGTATGAGTTTTTGGCTAGCGACATGGAATATGCGTTTGTGGCAGATAAAATCGCGGAGCTGGTCGCGGCGGGGGTGAAGCAAAACGAAATTGCAGTGATTTCGTATAAAACCAAGTATTTTTTGCCTTTGTTGCCGTTTCTGAAGGCGCGACCGGGGATTAAAATCGCGTACGAAAAACAGGACAACCTGCTCGAGGACGAGCAAATTCATCAGATTATTACGATTGCGCGGTATATTTATGAGCTGGCGAACGAAAAACGGGTGGATACGTCGGTTTTGGAGATTTTGACCTATCCGTTTTGGCAGTTGCCGGTGCTGGAAGTGGTAAAATTAACCGGCCAGGCGCGACGCGAAAAACGGTCGGTTTTTGAGGTTTTAAGCGCGTCCGAAATTGCCGAAATAACAGAGGTCATGCGGTTCCTAGCGGGTCTCACCGCAAAGTCGCTGACCGAGCCGTTTGAAATCTGGCTGGATTTGCTTATCGGCGGGGCGGAACTGGACGGGTATCGGTCACCGTTTCTCGCCTATTATACTCGCCAAGGCGAATACGAGGCGTTTTCGTTGTATGAAAAATTGGCGACGCTCCGGGCGCGGATTAAGAGCTACTATGGTGAGCAAAAAGTGCGGGTGAAAGATTTTGTGGCGATGGTGGATGATTTTGAGGAGGCGGAAATGCCGATTGCGATGACGTCGCCGTATCGCGAGGGGGTGGAGGCGGTGCAGATTTTGTCGGCGCACAAGGCGAAGGGGCTAGAGTTTAAATACGTGTTTATTATTGCGGCGGACCACCGAGCGTGGGGGGCGGGGAAGGGAAACAATAGTATGCTGAGTCTGCCGAAAAACCTGACCCAAATTCGGCATACCGGGATGACGGACGGGGAGAGGCTCCGGATTTTGTATGTGGCGCTGACCCGGGCAAAGGAGGGGCTGATGATTACGAATTCGCTGAAGGATTTTAGCGGTAAAACGTCGGACAGACTGGAATATTTGAATGAATACGACGAAAATGGCGCGGTGGTGTCGCCGTTTGTGCCGGGCGGGAAGGTCGAGACGATGTATGAAATGGCGGAGCCGGCGAAAGTGGCGGAGAATCTAAAGACGTGGATTACGCCTTTAGCGAAATTAACGCCGGAAATGCGGGAGTTGTATTTGGAACGGGTGGCGGACTGGCGGATGAGCGCGTCGAGTTTGACGTCGTTTATCGATATTTGTTATGCCGGGCCGCAGGAATTTTTCAAAAATTACGTGTTGAGAGCGCCGAGCGAGTGCGAAACCGAGGAACTTGCGCTCGGGAACTTGATTCACGCGACGTTCGAGGCGGTGACGGTGCGGGGGCTCACGGACGCGGAAGCGGTGGAGTTTTTCCTATCTGAGCTCGAGAAAAAAGATTTAACTCTTGAAATGACACAGACTCTGCGCGAGCGTGGGCCGGCGATTTTATCTGTGTCGCTTTCGAGATTTGGCGAAATTATTCGCAAAGGGCGGGCAGAAGTGAACCTGGCGCCCGAAAAAATAGTAGTAGGCGATAGACCAGAAATTGGGATGCCAGGCGTGCCAGTAACCGGGAAAATCGACCATATCGTGATCGATGAAAAGTCCAAAACCTTGATGATTTTTGATTATAAAACTGGCGGATATCACAAAGACAAGTGGCGGTCGCACGCGACGCTGTATAAATATATGCTCCAGCTGGGGTTTTATCGGTTGTTGCTTAAAAATTCGGCAGAATTTAAGAAGTATAAAATCGAAAAAGCGGCGATTTTGTTTGTGGTGCCGGACAATGACGGCGAGGTGCATATGCGCGAATACGAGTTTAACGAGGCGGACGAGGAAGAACTGCTGGCGCTGATGCACTCGGTGTATGGGTGGGTAAAGTCGCTGATGTTTATCGACGACCCAGAGATTTTTATCGCGCCAGACAAAAATCGGGGGCTGAAAGACATCAACGAGTTTATTACGCTCTTGCTTGCGCAAAAATTCTATGAATGATATAATTGCGGTGTCGCTTGGTAAAAGGGATTAGTGCGTTTTTGCCAAAATCGTCTAGATTTGGCGGTAAAATGCCCGATTTATGGGTGAAATGCCTAAAATTGTGGGGCAAAACGCAGAAGTTTCCTAAAATTAGCTGAAGAACATTACAAAAGGGGGTGAAATGAGTGATTATTATCAGAGATGAAACGATGAACGAGAGCTACACTTTCGTAACTACCGAGCAGGGCTATCGCGATGCCTATGCGACGATACGGTCGATCGAAAGCAAGGGCCACGTAGTTGGCGGAGACGTCGGTAAAGTCATGGCGTTTATCTATTGACTTTCGCTAGACCCGCTAGGCTATGCGCCGACTAGGCTAGTCTCACCAACCTACTAGCCCAGTCCGCTAGTTCTACACGGTCAACACGCTCGGCCAAAATGCAACTCGTAAACCTATTCGCTAATTGCAGCGAACCAATCACTCAAAAACGGAGCTTATCATGAGCTCCGTTTTTCCTGGGTTAAATTCGTTAGCGCTTCTTTTCTTTGACTTCGTTGCGGCCGAGATTTTTCTTGGTTTCCGTAAACACCACGTGTTTCCTAAGCACCGGGTCGTATTTTTTGAGCGACAATTTGTCCGGAGTGTTCATGGTGTTTTTCTTGGTATAATAAGCTCGCACGCCCGATTCTTCAGAGACGAGACCAACCAATTTTCGCTTAGTGTTATTCTTCTTTGCCATAATTCTCTTAATTATATCACAGATACTATCTAAAATCAACAGTAAAAAAACGTGGTTTTTCAGCCCTTAAAATACCCGAATATAAATGTGTTATAGTATAATCATCGAAGTTCTTGCAGGGCGCAGTATGTGCTTAGTGTGAGGACTTCCTTTTTTTGTTAAGGAAGTTAAAAATCCCGCCCAATTCGAGCGGAATTTTGTGCGGAGGTTAAAGCATTAGACTTTCGATCTTTTCAGAGACTTCATGGACATACGTTTCTATTTGTTTGCGTTTATAAATATAAACATATGATGGATGATAGACTTCATAGACTGTAGCCGAAAGAACGATATGATTTTTGTCTAGATATTTTTGAACGGAATTACCAACTCGCCCACCGAGTAAAAAGATTATCTTTGGTTGAAAATCCTCGAATTCTCGTATGAGGTCTGGTATTGCCGCCGCCATTTCGCTGGGATTTGGGTATCGCAACTTTCCATGTTTGTCTAACGGGGTGTATTTGACAAGATTGGTGCGGTAAAAACTTAAGTTTTCGTGTTGCGCCTCAATCATGTCAACTACTTTTCCGCTATTACTATTTGAATCAAGTGGCGATAATTTGTTTCCGCTCTTGTCGTTTTTCGCGGATAGCCCCACCCACATCACATCGATTTTGCTCATGCTATTATTTTAGCATATTTGTGCGGATCACGAAATCCTTCAAAGATTCTTCGGGACATTTACTGAAATTGCCCGCCGAAAAGTTGAATTGACTTCTTTTACTTAATCCATTTAGCGTATCATCATGTGAAAAACTTATTTTTCGATGGTTTTGTAAAACTAGATTATATAATTTAGTTCCGTGATACGGTCGGAAGATAAATGCGCTCGCCCGAAAACGTGCAGTTGTATTTTTCGCGATTTGAGAGATTTTTTGAGCTAGTTCAAAGGTTTTTTGGCATTGCTCAAGAGTCTCATCCGGAAAACCGTAGATAAAATATCCCTTCACGTTTATACCGACGTTTAAAATATCTGCTATGACTTTTAGTATATCGCTGATACTGCCTTTCTTATTGATTAGTCGGCGAATTTGAGAGTCACCAGATTCGATACCGATTTCAAGTTCTTTGCAACCGGATGTTTTTAAGGCTCTTAGCACCGGAATTTCTATATTCTTGAGAGAAATCACATGCGCCATAGCCCTCCACTCATATGCAAAATTGCTAAAAATCCGTATCGCTTTTTCAGTGCTTGTTTGGTTTTTTAGAAACAAGTCATCTAAAACTCTGATATCCTCTACCTCTGGGTTTAGCGTGGCTATCGCCTCCAGCTCGTGTTTAATCGCCAGCTCGCTGCATTCGCGAATTGGTATGTTTCGATTCAAAGAACGTGCAGCGCCACAAAATGCACAATCAAAAATACATTCCCTAGAGGTAATTATCGCTGCTTCTTTATGACCGAATACGTTTACGAGAACTCTGTTTTTAAATAATTCCCGATCCGGCGACAAAAGCGACAAATCGTGGGGAAAATAGATTGATTTGCTATCGACTGTATATATTATACGATTTTCGCCCCAAGTATAAGACGGGCGTTCTTTTACGTTGCCTTGCACGATATCCGACACGATATAATCACCTTCACCGATAACGACAACAATTTTATTCTCCGTTTCAAAGCTCAAAATTTCTTTATACAATGCTTTCGTACTTCTGCCTCCCACTAAAAATGTCGTATCGTCGGGATACTTTTCGATAATCTTTTTGACCAGCTCAAAATTTACTGAAAAAATATTGATACCGACAAATTTGGGTTGTTTTGATTGAATAAATTCGACTATTTCTGACATCGTCAAATTATCCAAAACACAATCTAATAGCTCGACTTTTAGATTATTTTTCTTCAATTCATTTCCAATATAGCCAAGCCCAAAAGGCGGCAAAAATTGCTCGTCGTTTTTTACTTTTCGATCGTAAAGTGGTGAGTTTATCAACAAAATATCTAACATTTTACTCCCTCCTTGTTAAAGTACGTATTGTTTACAATATCTTTACTAGATATACATTATTTTGTTGTTTTTGTCAAGCCTAGCCTAAATTCAATGTCGCGGAGGACGTTCATGAAATATATGAAACTCTCATATGGCGAGGCGTAGGCCGAGAAGTAGGCGTGGACGTCGCCGTCGTTCCAGTATTTGGTGCACATTGAGTAGGCGTGGTCGGAGGTGGTGAGGTGGCGCCAGTCGGAAATCAGGGCGAGGTCGCGGGAATTCAAAACTTGCTCGCGCAAGGCAAAAAGGTCGCGCATGGCGGAAGTTTGCATGGCGTTGGACGCCCAGGCGGAAAGGTCGCGCTCGGTGTCGGCCCAAGTGACGATGCCGGGCATGGAAATTTCGTCCTGTGGGGGTTCGAGCTGGGCGGCTTCGGACACGGTGACGAATTTGTTTTCGTAGGCGCCGAGCCACGAGCCGATAAACTGGTCCATAAAGTCAAAAATGCCGGTGTCCGCCCATTGATGTTCGCCAAAGGTTTCGAAATCCATAAATAAATTAATCAGCGGGCCGCGCAGACAGTCATCATTGACCCAGTTTTGATACTTTGGCACAGTGAGTGGCCACTCAGACCAACCACGATTAGAAAACCGGAAAGCGATGTCGTCGGAAAGGCGGTAATTTTTGAGTAAAAGTTTTAGATTTTCACATCCGACTGGGCGATAAACGTGGTTCGGACTGCGCCAACCCAGGATTTTGTCCCAGCCTTCGGCGAGAACAGCGGTGTAACCCTTTTCGTCCGCCCATTTGGCGAGCTCGTCGTTGTAGGCGAATTCGGTATTGCGGAACACTCGCGGGACCACGCCAAACAAATTGCGGATTTTAGAAATGTGGGCGTTAACTTGGTTTTCAAATTCATCGCGATCGTAGAAAAAAGCCAGGGAATGATAAAAAGTTTCACCGACAATTTCGACTTTGCCGGTCGCGACCATGCGCCGGATTTGTTCAATTAGGGCATAATCCCATTTTTCGGCTTGTTCGAGCCAAGTGCCGGTGATAGAAAAAGAGACTTTAAAATCGCGGTGGGCGTGAAGATTTTTTTCGAGCAAATCGAGCATCGGATGATAACTTTTTTCGGCAACTTTTTTGAAAATGCGTTCGTTGGACTGGCGGCCGGAAAAGGCGTCTTCGAAATAATTAGAATTATTACCGACATCAAAAATCGAGTATTCGCGATAGCGAACCGGTTGGTGCAGATGTAAGTATAGGCAAATTGCTCGCATTATGAATTCCAATTATGGTTAATAGTTTTATTATATACGCGCAGGCACTTTTTGGCAACTTTTTCCCAGGAAATTCGGTTGTATTCGTGTTTTACATTTTCGACTAAGGAATTTTTGAGAGCTTGGCTTTTAGCAACGTTTACAATTTCGTCAGCGAGTTTTTTAGTGTCCCAAAAATCGTATTTGAGCGCCGACCAGATGATTTCGGAAACGCCAGATTGGTGGGTGAGGATTAAAACGTCGCCGTGGTGCGCGGCTTCGAGTGCGGTCAGGCCGAACGGCTCGGAAATCGAGCTCATCACAAAAATGTCGGACAGAGAATAAATGTCGCGTAGTTTTTGCCCGCGAATAAAACCGGTGAAAATAACGTTTTTGGCGATACCGAGCTCGGCAGAAAGATTAATTAATTCATTGCGCTCTTCGCCGTCGCCAGCCAGAATGAAAATTAAATTCGGGTCTTTTGAAACGGCAAGCTCTGCCGCATGCAGAAAATTAACTAGACCTTTTTGCACGGTGAACCGCCCGACGGTCGAGACGATGGTGTGGCCGGTTTGTTTGAGGGTTTCGATATAGCGATAAATTTCGTCGTTCAGACGGTACGGGTCGGTTTGATAATTTTCGTCCAGAGAATTATAAACAACTTCGATTTTGCTGAGCGGAATGTGATATTTTTCGTGAATGATGCGCTTTGTGGTCTCGGACACAGCGATAATGCGGTCGGCGAGAGTCAGGCCTTCGTATTCGATTTCGTGAATCAACGGATTTCCGGCGTGCATGCCGGCGCGGTCAAACTCGGTGGCGTGGACGTGTGCCACGAGCGGGGCGCCGAAGTCTTTTTTGGCGAGCATGCCGGCTTCGTAAGTTAGCCAATCGTGCGCGTGGACGAGGTCGGGCTGATGGGTTTTTAAGTATTCGCCTAGAAATTCGCAATATTGTTTTTGGACGTCGCGGATAGACAGCAGAGGGCCGTCGGAATTTTCGTTCGGAATAAGTTCTTCGAATAATTGCATCGAGGCGTACGAACCGCCACCATAACGATAAATCGGGTCGAGTTTGGTCGCGGGAATGATGTTCATGAAATCCGTGTCTTCGTGCTCGGCGGTGTAGGGCACCACAAAATCAATGTCCGCGCCTTCACGCGCAAGGGCCCGCGCCATGTTCAAACAAGCCACGCCAAGTCCACCACTATTATGCGGCGGAAGTTCCCAACCAAGCATGAGTATTTTCATCATATATTATTTTAGCATATTTTGATGGATTTGTGATAAAATAGAATTAGAACTTTTGTAGGGGTTTAGCTCAGTTGGTAGAGCACTGGTCTCCAAAACCAGGTGTCGTAGGTTCGAGTCCTGCAACCCCTGCCATTTTTTATTTTAAGAAAAGTATGATATAATGGGGCTATGATGGAAGGTAATAAAGCTAAACCGCGAGCGCTGATGGTGTTTGGCGCGCCTTGTAGTGGGAAAACGACTTTTGCGGAGAAGTTCGGAAAAAAATTTAAATTGGCGGCGTTCGATCTTGACGCTTTGAAAAAAGAATATGGTTTTTCGCACAAAGAACTGCTCGCGATTATCGAGCAAATTTTAAAAACTCAGCAGACGATTATTATCGAGGGGGAACTAGACACCGAAAAAGAACGGATTGAAATGCGAAATTTGCTACGTGAAAATGGCTACGAGCCGGCGCTAGTCTGGATTCAGACCGACATCGCGACCATTCGCACGCGCCTAAAATCGCGTTTTAAATCCGTGAGCAAAGCTAAAGATTTTTACGAAACGGCGGTGGCGGCGATTGAGGCGCCAGGCGAAAACGAGCACGCGATTATTCTTTCCGGCAAACACACTTTCGATACGCAGGCGCGTCATGTTGTGGCGGGGCTGGCGGATTTGGCGGCGACTAAATAATTCTCTGGGGGCACGGGACTTCGTGGCGGTTAAATGATTATCAAAGACGCGGAATTTGGCGAAGTAGTAGTGCGAAAATCTGCGCTGGTGCGCGGGGTGAAGTTTTCGGTGTCGACCTCGGGACGATTGGCGATGAGCGTGCCAAATTATACTTCTGAATTTTTGGCGAAAAGATTTTTGAACGCTAATCGGGCGGCGATTCGCGAAAAGTTGCCACTCAAAAACCCCGCCGAGCAAAAAGCGCGGGATTATCAAAAAAAGTTGTTGATGAAAAAAGCGCGGGAATATTTGCCGTATCGGTTGGAATATTTTGCGAAGTTGTATGGTTATAGTTATGATAAGTGTCGGCTGTCGCACGCGAATACGCGGTGGGGGTCGTGTTCGTCGAATCGGACGATTTCGCTTAACATTGGGCTGATGAAGGTACCGGAGGTGCTACGGGATTATGTGATTTTGCACGAGCTGGCGCACTTAAATCATATGGACCATTCGAAAGAGTTTTGGGCGGAGGTCGGGACGCACGACCCGAATTATAAAATTCATGAAAAAAAGTTAAAGTTTTTTTCGCCCGGGCTATAAAGTTGTGCTATAATTGAAGCATAAGGAGGAAGTGTGGAGATTAGGAAGCGGTTTGACCGACGCGTTTGGTTTACCGTGTTTACGGTGGCGGTGACTATTATATATATAGTGACCGGATTGCAGTCCGCAGAAGCGGTGAACTACCAAATCTCCACCGTGCTCTCGATTCCAGCGATTGATTTAAAGTCGGACGTGACGGAGCTCAGTCTGAATGGACGACAACTGGATACGCCCGATACGATTGTGGGGAGCTACTCGCAGGCCGAGAACAAAACGCTTTTAATCGGGCATTCGACCACAGCGTTTACAAAACTGCATTTAGCAAAACTCGGCGATACGATTTATTATAATGATGGGGCCTATCGGGCAGTAGAAATTTTGAAATTGCCTCGCGGGCAGATTTCGATGACTAAAGTTTTGGCTGGAGCCGAGGAAGAAACGTTGATTTTGATGACTTGTGCGGGAACGCTATATAATGACGGCGACGCAAGCCATCGGCTGATGGTAATAGCGACAAAAGAATAAGAAATCGATAACTTACAACGAAAATCCAGAAATTTTGAGATTTTTTGAGGAATTGTTGGTGATTTAGTGAAAAAATGAGAATTTTGACAAAAAACTGCAAAAAGGAGTAATTCTTAGGCTTGTTTTTGCAAGCGAATGGCAAAACCGCCACCCGGAGCGAGATAAAGGTCAAGAAAATCGTTCGCGCCGACGGTTTGAGTTATAATTTCGATACCGAACGGATTTTCGCGATAGTGCGCGTCGGGTGCGTCGCGATAAATTGTGGCGGTGTAGGCGCCGGCACCGAGAAAACTTAAATCAATATGAACGTGGCGTGAAAATTCGTTGGTGACGCCGCCAATGAACCAGTCGTCAGTCGCACGATCTTTGCGCGCGACAATATAATATTCACCGATTTCGCCCGCGAGCGGAAGAGTAGCCTCGAAATTGGTCGGCACGGCGCGAATGAATTTGAATTCGTTTGGGAAACGCTCTTCGTAGATGAATGGGCGGTCTGCCGCCATTTGCATGCCGGAATAAATCGTGACGAAATACGCCAGTTGGCGGGCGAGCGTGGTCGCCATGCGTTTAACGCTATTTGTCAAATCGAGAATTCCGCTGGTATAATCCATTCCGCCAGACAAAATTCGAGTGTAGGGCAAGAAACAAGCGTGCGACGGCGACAAAGCGCCACCTTCATATTCTTGTCCGCGCGCACCTTCACGCGTGAGCAAGTTCGGGAAAGTACGTTCGATGCCGGTGCCTTTGATCGGTTCGTGAATGTCAAGCATGATTTTTTTCTTGGCAGCGAGTTCGACGGTTTTTTGATAATGGTTGACGCCAACTTGTGAATGATGAAACTCGCGCCGACCACGAATGGTCATCATCGAGCCGGCATAACCACTTTTGATGTAGTGAATACCGTTTGCGACATAATAATTATAGGCGGCTTCGAGTTGTTTTTCGTAATTATCGACAAAACCGACGGTTTCGTGATGGCCGACCAGTTCGATATTGTGGTTCCGAGCATAGCGCGCGACTTCTGGCAGGTCAAAATCCGGCGTGGCGACGGTGAATTTATTGTTAACCCCGTTTTCGAGCCAGTTGCCTTCCCAGCCCTCGTTCCAACCTTCGATCAACAGCCCGCGAATGCCGAGCCGGACGGCGGCGTCGATGTATGCTTTGGCGTGCTCGGTGGTCGCGCCATGGCGCTCGCCCGGCGCCCAAGTCCATTCGCCGACAAACATTGCCCACCAAATGCCGATAAATTTCAGAGTTTCGACCCACGAAAAATCTCCCGCCGGTGGGTCGTTTAAAGCATACATCAGGCGGTTGGTGGTGAGTTCGATCGCCGAATCCGCGACCATAATCAGTCGCCACGGAGTTTGGAACGGCAAATTGACGTGCGCCTTGGTCTGGTCGGCAAGCGGAGTGATGTCGCTCGTGAGCGCGCGGCGGTCGTTTAGTTTAATCGTCATCGAGCCGTAATTATAAAGCGCGGCCTCGTGGACGGAAAGATAAAAGCCGTTCGGAGTTTTTAAAGTTAGTGGAGTGTGGACGGAATGTTCGAGGTCGTACACGGCGGTTTTTTCATAGTTATATTCATAACGATCGGGCTGATAAGCGGGAATTTTCCAGGCGATAGTGTTTAAATCTAGCGCGAATTCGGTGAGCTCGTCTTTGATTGTGATTTGGCTGAATTTTGGCTGGGGCGGAATTTCATAGCGAAACGCCACGCCGTTATCAAACACGCGAAACCGCAAAGTAAAAATCCGGGCGGGAGATTTTTTCTCGGTAAAATAAAAGGCGACCTCGGTGTAATTATTCGGAATAAAGTGGTCCTCACCCCACGGCAGTTCGATAGTTTCTTCGTGTCGAGATTTATGCTCGCGAATTAGTTTCAGGTTTTCGCCGAGCGGAGCCTCGCCACAAATGGCGATGCCGAGCCGGGACGGCAAAATCAGCGGTTTGCCGTTTTTCAGCACCGCATAAGTCACTCGCCCGTTTTTTAAACGCACCTGACAGCAAAGCTGTGCATTCGGCGAATAAATGTCGCGACTGATTTCGGTGCGACTAGAAAAAGTTGCCCACTTGAACATAAACCAATTATACCATATAATATATACATGACGAGAAGACGGAATTGGGCTGGGGGTCTTGTAGGGGGAATATTAGCATTTGTAGTGGTGTTTGGAATGGCGTTTTTTGGCATCCAGTTTTTCACTAAAACTGGGGTGTTTAAGGTGCCGGGGGTGGTACATTATGACGAGAGTTTAAGCGCAGAGGAGCAAGAAGTGCTGGCGCGGATTTTTAATGACGAGGTCGAACTGGACAAAGACGTCACGATCTCGGCGAAAAATTATTTAGCCCAGCCAGAGTTAAAAGACGGCGAGTTTTTGTATGAAATTTTGGTGCCGGTCGGGGATTTTTATAGCGATGAAGCCAATGTCACGGCGGAGAGCGCCGGGGAACTGCTAAACAAGGCGGGGCGAAGCTCGGTGACGGGCGAAAAAAGCGCGTCCGAAATTGCCGAAAATGATCTGGGGAATGACGCCGAGAGCGGTGCAGAAAAAGACACCGAAATTGAGCTAATCAGCGTCGCGGATTTGGACTTTTCGCAAAAATTACTCAGCGTGAACGGGCATTATTATCTGGACGAGTTTAGCGAGGGTGCGATTTACCGAGTGGTGAGTTTTGAGTCGGAAAAGTTTGACGAGGAAATCAGACCGCTGGTTGAAAAAGATTTTACTAAAACTTGGCCGGACAAAAATTCGGTTTTGACCTTTGCGCAGACTGGCGTCACGGCTTTATCGCGGGGAATGAACGAAAAATTAGTGGCAACGGGCGGCGATGCGACGTATTTTAGCGCCGAAATTAAGGATTTTCTGTCGAGTTTTGATTTGACGCACACTTCGAACGAGTCGTCGTTTTCGAGTTATGCGAGTTCGCGGAATATTTGTTCGGATACGCGATTTATTAATACATTAACGGACATCGGGCTGGATATTGTGGAGCTCACTGGCAACCATAACCAAGATTGTGGCGACGAAGCAGCGAAAAATACGATTGATATTTATGCCGAAAATAATATTCGGATGGTGGGTGGCGGCAAAACGGCGCTGGAGGCGGCCAAACCGTTAGAAATTGATGAGAAAAACACCGGGATTACGTTTCTAGCATACAATTTGTCGACCGGCGGAGCGACAGACGACGATACACCGGGCGCGAACCGCTACAACGAAGACAATGCTGTATCTGAGATTGCGGCGGCCAAAGAGCGGGGTGATTTTATCATTATCGATATTCAATATTATGAATGTAACGCCTACGCTTCGGAATACGAAGATCCGATTTGCGATTACGCCAACTCGGCGGCGGGCGACCAAGTGGGCTTTTTCCGGCACTTGATTGACCTTGGCGCGGATTTCGTGGTGGGGACCAGCGCGCATCAACCGCAGACTTTCGAATTATACGGCGACGGGGCGATTTACTACGGGCTGGGGAATTTGTTCTTTGACCAGATATGGTGGCCGGGAACGACGCGAAGCCTGGTGCTCGGGCATTATTTCTATAACGGCAAGCTATTGCAAACTAAAATCACGCCAACAGTATATGGTGCGGAGATGCAAACTAAAGTCATGGACGAGGAGACAGCCAAATGGTTTCTAAATCGACTGATCAGCGTGCGTCCGTAATACTTTTGATCACTTTTTTACTACTAATTATCGCAATTGGCGGGCTGAGCGTGAAATTGTTTAATGAGCGAGCGGAGCAAGAAGTCGAAACCGCCGAGACAACAGAGGTAGAAGCTGATTCCAGCGCGTCGGAAATTGCCGACGCCGATGTCGAAAATGAGACAAAATTACCCGCCAAAATCGATTTTCAGGGCGTGGTTGAAAATTGGGCGGCGGGGGCTGGCGGCAAAAAAAGCGTGGTGATATATGACCTAGACCGAGGCGAGACTGTCGGGGAATATAATGCGGACGCGACTTATAATACAGCGTCGCTATATAAATTATTTGTGGTTTACGAAGGCTACCGGCGGGTAGAAAACGGGGAATGGCAACGCACCGACCCAGCGGGGCGAACTGGCAAAACAATTTTGCAGTGCCTAGATCTCGCCGTTCGGGAGTCTAATTCAGCTTGCGCGGAAACCTTGTGGAGTCTAATCGGACATGATACGCTAGACGAAATAATTGCGCAGGATTTTGGGATTGTAAATTCAGACATTTCGAGTTTGGTGGCTAACGCGACCGACATTGCCAAAATGATGCAAATTTTCTACGAGCACCCGGACATCAAAGACGCGGAACTTGTGGCGACTATGCAAGATTCGTTTTTAAATCAGCCGGTCACGACTGACGATTGGCGCAAAGGACTGCCGAGCGGGTTCCCGGCGGGCGTGAAAGTTTATAATAAAGTTGGCTGGGACTGGAATGGCAAATCTTGGAATGTGTATCACGATGCGGCGATTGTAGATTTTCCGGAACAAAACCGACATTTTGTGGTCGTGGCGATGACCAGCGAGGTGGCGAATAAGAAAATTGCAGAACTCGGCACGCTAATTAATGATACGGTAGTTAAAAACTAACCTAGCTAGGCGGGAAGCATAGAGGGTTGGCCTCGTTAGACAAAAAAGCACAAGCAACTGACCACGGCAAAAAACGCGTTCATTCCAGTGTAAGTTTAGATGATAAGTTAATAGGTACTAAAGAATTGTGACCAATAAGTTTTGTAGTTGCTGCCCATGTCGAACACAAAACCGACCGAAAGTTTGGTGTATTCGGGATTTAAAATGTTGGCACGGTGAGCTTCGGACCCCATCCAGAGCGCCACGGTGGTGGCTGGCGAGACGGCGGCGTTGCCGATGGCGAGATTTTCGCCACTCACCCCGCCGGAACTCGGAGCTTTACAAGCTGTAGACCAACTAGAACCGTCTGGGCGAGTGTGGGCATAGAGAGTTTGGGTTTCGGCAGCGCGAGTATTGGCGGCGTCGGCACAAGTTTCACCCCAAGAAAGTTGCGATAAATTGTTGCGCACACGAATTTTATTGACCAAAGTCAAAACTTCGTGTTCCCACTGATCGACTGGAGGTTCGATCACCGTTACAACAATGCTGTCTTTGCGTTTGCCGTCGTAAGTACCGGCAGTAATCGTAGTGGTGCCATAGCCGGAAATGACCGGGTAGCGACAAGTGTCACTGCTGTAGCCCAGCCAAGTGCGCGCGGAATTGTAAAAGCCAGAAATCACGTTTTGGTCAGAAGTTTGCCAATACATTTCGCCGAGATCCGATAGCCCGCCACCGACACAGATATCAATATCGGGGGTACCATAAATCACAATGGATTTTTCGTTCCATAGCTCGCCACTAGAAACTGGAGTGCTGTCGAATTCGTGGGAAGAAGTCGAGACGTAATCGTAGTTTGAGATATCTTCGGTATTTTCAACGGCCGAAAGGTCGGTATCGGAAGTCGGGTCGAGCAGAGCCACGGCGCTGGCGTCGTCGTCGACAATGTCCGAACGCTCGCCAACCACGCGAAATTCGAGCCCGCCGTTGAACCAAATTGCACTAGCGATTAACACCCCCGCGATCAAAACCGCCGCGGCATTGATAGATAGCAAAATCGTCAACCTAGAACTGCGTGGCGAATTACTTTCCATCCGTCAAGGCATCCTCTCCTTGTGATTTTTTCTCACCGGAAATGAGGAAACGAGTAAATTTGGTAAACTCGTTCATGGCAGGAGTGAGAGCCAGGAAAATCAGAATCATAATGAAGTTTAAAATAATCACTTCGAGCGACGGCGTGGCGCCACGGAACAGCGCGGCAAACACGATGGCGAAAATCACCATATAAACCACCGCAATAGAGGTGATAATCACGACGTAAGACAAAATTTTAATCCAGCGCGAAGACAGGCTGAGAATCCGATAACGTAAAATGGTGTAATAAAAAGCGATGATGGTAGTTGAAATCGCAATCGGTCCAATCCAAATCAAACTCCAATCCCACAGAGGCACAATGAGGTCGAAAATCAGCGCCATAGTACCGGAAATTGCAAACCCAATCAAAAGCACTAGGTCGGCGCCGCGTTTTTTAGGCGAGTGCGAATGAATAATTTGGCGCAAAAGGGTAAAAATCACCGTGGGCACTAGCAGACAGAAAAACGCGATATAGGCAATATAAAACGGACCGATATTGGTGACTAGGCTATTGCCGTAGCGACTCAAAATGATGTCCGTATATAATAATGACGGGTTGGCAGCTAGACAACTCGCGAGAATTATCCCAAAAATCGCAAATACTGAAGTCGCGATTTTACCATATTTTTGGTGCCAGGCGATAAAGCCAAGCAAAGCAACATCAATAAAAATCGCGCTGATATACGTCCAGTTGACGTGCCAGTGCATGCGCTCGCTCCAGCCCGGCTCCGCCATCAGAAAAATCCCAATCGAAACCGACCAGATGGTTGCAAAAATCGTGGCGAGGAAAAATCGCCCAGCTCGGGTGCGTTCTTTTTTGGAAGCTCCGAAAAAAGTTGCCACGCCCGACAAAAAGGTCAGAACCGAGACCACGACTAATAATATAACGATGAGTTGCATGAAACCTCCTTTGTGTTTTTATTATAACATAAACACCACGATTTTTAAGATTTTTTAAGCAAAGTATAATAAAATATAATCATGAAAGACCAACAGATTTTCGACCGAGTGGAGAAAAAATATTTGATCGATGAACAACAAAAGCGACATTTGCTCAAGACTATTCAGAAGCAGATGCGCCCGGACGATTATTATCAATCGGAGATTTTTAATATTTATTTCGACACGGACCAGTTTGATTTAATTATTCAGTCGATTGAACAGCCGATGTTCAAGGCAAAGTTACGTGCGCGCAGTTATGGCGGGTACGACAAGGTGTTTTTCGAGATAAAAACCAAGCTTTGTGGCGGCGAAAATAATGTCGGGTATAAACGGCGGATGAAAATTACGAAAAAAGAGTATGCGAAACTGGTAAAAAAAGGTGGGAAGATTGTGGATTTGGTGAAAAACAGCGCCGGGACGGATGTGGGCGCAGGTGAGAGTATGAGTGTTAGTGCGAATGCTGGTGTTAGTACAAGGAAAAAGAGCAAGAAAAATGCGCCCCCAGCAAAAACCGCGCCGGTGAGCCAAAATGATCTGCGGATTGCGGAAGAAATTGACTATTTAATTGCGCATTTTGATTTGAAACCGCAAATTTTAGTGTTTTATGAGCGGGAAAGCTATCAAGGCGAGGAAGGGCTTAGGCTTACGTTTGATGAAAATTTGAAATATCGCACTCGGAATCTGAACTTTACCAAGCGCAAAGACGACAAAAACTTTTTTACTGACGAAAAAAATATTATAATGGAGATTAAAGCACATGAGGTAATGCCACTGTGGCTGGTGAAGGCCCTGTCCGCGGAAAAGGTTTATCCGCAACAATTTTCAAAGATTAGCAAAATTTATCAACAAATAAGAAAGGAAGAACAACATGTTTAATACAATATTTGACAGCACGGCGACGGGAATGAGTATCCCGACAGCGCTAATTTCGGCGGTGGCAGCGCTGGCGCTCGGAATGGTGATTGCGTTCACACACAAGAAAACCGCACGCCAAACCACTAAAAGTTTTTTGGTGACGCTCGCGGTGCTGCCACTACTGGTGATGGCGGTAATGATTATGATTAACGGCAACCTCGGGACGTCGATTGCGATTTTGGGGGCGTTTTCGCTGATTCGGTTCCGGTCGGTACGGGGCGACGCCAGGGAACTGCTCGGGATTTTCTTCACGATGATGGTCGGGCTGGCACTCGGGATGGGACATCTCTTGTTCGCCGTGGTGATGACGGCGATTGCGGTGGTTGCGATTGTGATTTTCTCGAATACCAAAATGTTTGAACCGAACAAAAACAATCGTGCGCTTAAAATTGTGATTCCAGAGGATTTGGACTACGAGGACGTGTTTAGTGAAATTTTTAAGAAATATACGAAGTCGGCGGAACTGGTGCAAACCAAAACTATGAATATGGGGAGTTTATATAAGTTGACTTATGATATTACGTTGAAGCACGGGGTGCGGGAAAAAGATTTTCTGGATGCGATTCGGGTGAAAAATTGCAATCTCAAGGTGTTATTGTCGCAGCCGGAGCTAGAAAAGGAGATTTAGATGACCGCGAAAAAACGCCCTGAGGCAAATACGAAAGCACGGCAAGGAGGCACGGCAAAATCGGTGCAGAAAAACGAACGGCAGGGTGGCACAGTGAAATCGGCGCGGGCAAACAGCCGGCAAGGAAGTACGGCAAAGACGGCACAGAAAAGCCAGCGCGGGGCGCGTTCGCGGCTTTCAAGTTGGCTTAGCGGAGTGGGGATAGTGGCGCTTGTAGCGGGAGTGAGTATCGGGGCGGTGGTTCTGAATATCAATTCGGCGGTAGATACGGCGGAGAAAATTGCGAACGCGATTATTACCGATAACGGAGACTTAAAAATCGATTGGAGCCGGTATGCGGCTTATGATATTGCGCTGGATCAGTCGCTTGAGATTATTCACCCTGGCACTTATCATTTGACCGGCGAAATTGCGGACGGGATGATTTTAGTGTCGGCGGGCGATGGGGTGGTGCGGCTGATTTTGGACAATGTGGTGATTAAAAATTCGAGCGGGCCGGCGATTTTGTGCGACTCGGCAGAAGATTTGGTGATTGAGCTGATGGGCGAAAATTATGTCGAGGACGGAGCGGAATACGGCGCCGACATCGACGAAGACGCGCGGGGCGCGATTTATTCGAAAGATGATTTGACTTTTCAGGGCGACGGCAAGTTGACGGTGGTGGCGAATTTTGAGGACGGAGTTGTAAGCAAGGACGATTTGAAATTCAATTCCGGAACTTATAAAATTACCTCGGTGGACGACGGAATTCGAGGGACGGATTCTGTGTATATCGTAGGCGGAGAGTTTACGATTAATGCCACGGGCGACGGGATTAAATCGACCAACGAAATCAAAACTGGCAAAGGGTTTGTGTTGATCGAAAACGGAAGTTTTAATGTCAAGTCGGGGCTAAAGGGAATTAAAGCCAGCCGGAGTATTTTGGTGTATGCGGGCGAAATTAATATTAATTCGTATGACGACGGAGTGCATTCGAATAATTATATCGGCGTTGTGGGCGGGGACTTTACGATTAATTCGGGTGACGACGGGATGCATGCCGACCGGGAGCTGATTATTGATGGCGGGACGGTGAATATTACCAAAAGTTATGAGGGGCTCGAGGCGCAAGCGGTGACGATTAATGGTGGAACGATAAAAATCATGGCGACGGATGATGGGATTAACGCGGGTGGCGGCGCGGACAGCTCGTCGCAAAATCGTGCCGGCGCGAATCCGATGGCAGGCGACGAGAGTTGTATTCTTGAGATTAATGGCGGGGAGATTTATATTAATGCAGCTGGGGACGGCGTAGACAGTAATGGGTATCTCTATTTTAACGGTGGCACGGTGGTAGTGGACGGTCCGACCAACAACGGTGACGGGGCGCTGGATTCCGGGATTAGCGTAGTGATGCGAGGCGGAACGGTGATTGCGGTCGGTGCGAGCGGAATGGCGGAAACGCTGGGCACGAGTTCGAGTGTATATAATATTAGTGTGTATTTTACGGCGACGCAGGTAGCGGGAACGACGATTGAAATTCGCGATGCGGACGGCAAAACAATTTTGTCGCACACGTCGGCAAAAACTTTTGCGCATCTTGCGGCGGGAACGGCGGAGTTTGAACTTGGTGCGACGTACACTATCTACATTAATGGTGAGGAATATCAGACTTTCACGATTACCGGCGCAACAACGACCGTGGGAAATTCGAATACTAATCAGCATAATATACCGAGCCGAAATAACCGTGGAGGACAAAAATAAAATGACGGACGTGGAGTTTAAATGTGAGCAAAATAGGACGATGGGCGAGAAGTTTGAGTGTGATAAAAGTAGGACGATGATGACGAAGTTAAAGTGCGCCCAAAGCGGAGCGATAGATGCGAAGTTTGAGTGTGATAAAATAATAATCGGAGAACTAAAATGAGAATTTTGTATGTCGAAGACGAAAAGTTTTTAGCTGAGGCGGTGATACATCTTTTGAAAAAGGCGAAAATTGATGTAGATTATGCTGCGGACGGGGAAGCAGGGCTGGAGCTGGCGCTGAAACCGAATTATGATGTGGTGGTACTGGATATTATGCTGCCGAAAATGTCGGGGCTGGAAATTTTGCAGACTATGCGCGAACGCAAGGTGAAAACACCGGTGATTATGCTGTCGGCGCTGAATGAGGTCGAAGATAAGATTCGGGGGCTGGAACACGGCGCGGATGATTATCTTGCCAAACCGTTTAAGACGGCGGAGCTAATCGCGAGGCTCAAAGCTTTGGCGCGGCGGCCGGCGTTACTTACGACCGAAAATTTAGAGTTTGAAGATTTAAAATTGGATCTTAAAAACCGGACTCTGAACGGAGTGGAGCTGACCGACAAAGAGGCGGGGATTATGGAAATGCTGATGAAAACGCCGGGGCTGGCGACGACGAAAGAGCAGATTTTGGCGCATGTTTGGGGCGCGGACGCGGAGTTTGAAGATAATTATGTTGAGGTGTATGTGTCGTATTTGCGTAAAAAGATGAAAACGCTAGGGGCGCGGGCGGAGATTAAAACAATTCGTAATTTGGGGTATAAATTAGATGTTTAAAAAACTCAAAAGACGGCTGATTTTGATTAATCTCGGGATTACCACGACGGTGCTGGTTGCGACTTTTACGGGGATTTATCTGTCGGCGACGTCGGCAGCAGATAAACGCCCGCCAATTGCCGAGAGCAAGGTCGAAATGTTTTCGAACGATATGGAGCGCGTGGTGCGCGTGTCGATCGAGGAAGAAAAACAAGCGGCGGCGAATGACTTACTTAGAATGTTAATTATTGCGGGAGTAGCGATTGAAGTTGTGGTGGCGGTGGTGTCGTATTTTTTGGCAGAAGAGGCGGTGCGGCCGGTCAGCGAAGCATACGAGGCGCAAAAGTTATTTATCGCTAATGCTTCGCACGAAATCAAAACTCCGCTCGCGGCGATTTCGGCCAATCTCGAAGCGGCGGATATTCAAGACAATAAATGGATTAAAAATATCGAGACGGAAACGGAAAAATTGACACGGCTGAATACCGATCTTTTGACTTTGGCGCGGACGGATTTGGTAGCGACGAGCGAAGAGCGAGTGGTGAACGTAAACGAACTAGTCGCGAAGGTGGTGGAGAGTTTTGAGCCGAGGCTTATGAATATCGATTTTAAGAAAAGTATAACTTTAGGTAACGACAAGGTTAAAACTCACCCCGAGGACCTCGAGCAAATTTTAAGAATTCTACTAGATAATGCGATAAAATACTGCGACACAAAAATTCGGCTGAAGGTCGAAACGCATACGCTCTCGGTTTCGAACGACGGGGCGAAAATTGCGCCAAAAGACCTTGAGCATGTGTTTGAGCGGTTTTACCAGACCGATAAGTCGGCGGAAGGCGTGGGACTGGGGCTTTCGATTGCGAAAACTTTGGCGGAGCGAAATGGTTGGAAACTCGCCGCAACGTCGGACAGAGTGACGAAATTTGTTTTGAATTTTTAGGTTTTTTGTGGCGCCGATTTTTCCGGAATTAATACAGGTATTTGCAAGTTAAGGCGACTAGCGGTGGTGCTCGTGGTGATGATTATGACCGTGCGGCTCAGCATGGGTAGCAGGATGGCATTTTTTGTCGTCGCAAGTTTCGCCTTTTAGCTCCAACTCGATAGTGGAATGGTCCACATTTAAGGTTTTTAGTTGGTGTTTGATTTTTTCTTTAAGTTCATGGCTATATTCGGAGACAACAACGTGGAGCGTAGCGTAGTTGTTGAAGCCGTCGATGCTGCGGACGTGAATATGATGAACGCCGAGCACGCCGTCGATTTTTGAAAGCTCGTGCTTGATTTGGTCGAGATTGATATTATCCGGAGTTTTTTCGAGAAAAATATTCAAAATCGAGCGGAGGTTTTTCAGGGCGTTATAGAGGATGAAAAGTGCCACGCCAATACTCATCAGCGGATCAAGAATGCTGATGTCGGTAAAATTCATGATAATCGCGCCGATAAGCACCACGACCCAGCCGAGCACGTCTTCGAGCATGTGCAAATTAATCGCCCTTTGGTTGAGCGAGCCTTTTTCGTGAGTGGCAAAGGCGGCGATAGAGTTCAGAATGACACCAAAAATCGCAAGGATAATCATACCGGAATAATCGACCGGTTCGGGATGAAAAATGCGCTGAACGGCGCCGGCGACAACCAGAACCGAGCCGGCAGTTAGAATAGTAGTGGTAATGACGCTGCCGAGAACCGAGTAGCGCAAATATCCATAAGTATGTTTTTTGTCGATGCCTTTTTTGCTTTTGCGCTCCAAAATATACGACAGCCCGATTGAAAGCGCGTCGCCGAGGTCGTGAACCGAGTCGGACAAAATGGCGACGGAATTCGTAAAAAGCCCGCCAAAAAACTCCAAAACGGAAAAAGTTAAGTTTAATATAAAAGCAATAAGAATATTGCGAGAGGTTTTCATAAAAGACCTTTCTGTAGATATTAAAAGTGATCAAGATTTAAAGAAAAAGACTCAGTTTTTGCAACGCTCAGACCAAAAGGGAATTACTAAACATCCTTATTATAGCACAGAAACATAAAATATTTCCGTTTTTATTCTGCCTTGTCAGCTAGCAATAATAGCCAAAACACAACTTACTATTGACTTTTTTGAATAAATGTTTTAATATTAACTACATAACGTATTTTCGTTCGAACATTAATAAGGAGGTGTGGATTCGTGGATTCACAAAAATATCAAGAAACTATAAAATTTTGCAAAAGTTTTTTCAAACATGAACTGGGTGGACTAGAGATAAAAACATTGGTCCTCTTTGGTTCCGCTGCTTATTCTGGATGTTTCAATATCGGGACATCGGATTTAGACATAGTAGCGTTGACGAACAGGGCAGTAGCTGACAACCTAGACGGTATAGTAGAAGTTGTTCGCTATCGCTTAAGGAGCATCGTTAAGGAGTGGGTGAAATACCCGCATGTCGTAAGAGACGGCGCCGGCAACAGGGTTGAGTTTTCGATAATTCATCAAGGCACTGTGCTTGATTGTAAAATTGCAAGACCAGTCTTGCCGACTTGTGAAGAACTGAAGCATTCTGCAGTTTATGACTCGACAGATATCGTAATCGGTGCGATTGTTCGAGACGGCATTGTTATCGCTGGCGATAAGTCAGATCTGGATAAAATGTCGCTCAAATATTTACCGTATTACGACGATGCAGTTCGCAATAAACGACTTCAGTCAATCAAGAATTATCTGATGCCAAAAGAAGCCTATATTAAAAACATGCTCAAAGACGACCCGTCAAAGGCTACTGAATATTTTTTTGCATATCGGGAAATGTTTTTGAAGTGGATATTCTGCTATTATAGCTTCTTTCCGGTGAGTCTTAATAAACATCTTGGCTATCAACTTGATCGGCTCATGAATTCAACAGAAGACTATGTCTATCTCGACTTATCCGACAAGAGAACCTTGATGCTAGAATGGCCACACCCGATTCATGTGAATATTGCAGCCTTTTTGGATCTATACGACCATTTATGTGGTCAATGGGAGCAATGGGTGCATAAAGCACATTAAAAAATGGCGCCTGTTTGGGCGCCATTGTTTTTTACATGATTTTATTTTTTATTTCGAAGAGCCTCTTTTTCCATTGCTCTATCGTACATATCTTCCATTAAATCTGGCTCTACCGTGATCGCCATCTTTGCTTCTATTAAAGCCCTTGCAGATTCGTTATATTGAGCTACGTTCTTTTTGACTGAACGTTTTGACAGGACTAATCTTTCTGCGAATTTTGGATAGGACTTTAGTTTTGAAATATCTTCGGCGATATTTCCACGCTGCTCAGAGAGTTCTTTCAAAAGTTGCTTATAACGACGCCTTGCCAAAAAATATTCTCTTAAATCATTGTCGGTCAGAATACGAACGCTATCTCTCGTCATAAAACCGGTCCCGACATAAAGAACCGCCTGAACTACGGCGACAATCAAATTGGAAAGAAACTCCTCCGAGCCGAACAGTTCGCTAGCACTCATTCTGCCGGCAATAACACTATCTAGACCCCCTCCAACTAAACCGGCCAATAATTTAGCTGCAACGAGAGCAATCCCAGAGCCTGCCCAAAAACCATAAGAGACATATTCGCCAACTTTCGTATAATAGCGTCTGTTGCCAAATTGAAAACCGACAAACGCCATCGAAAAGAAACAACCGGCACCAACAATATAAGAAATGATCGTAGCTGTGGTCGGATCCAAATCACGCCCTAGAGTTTCCAGTGTAGCATTGAGGAACATCGCATCGACGACCTCACTCAATGCGCCTACGGTTACGAAAAATATAGCCTCCCAAGGAAAACGAACCCCAAAAATAGTTTGTTGTATTTTTTCATACTGGACGTCCGCAATCTCACTCGAAGCCGTTGTGTCTGTTTCTGGAGATTTTGTGTTTTTACCTTTCAAATTACCAAAGTCGACCACGGGTTGCTGAGCGTCCGTAGTCTCGTTTTTGCGTCTGCGTCTAAAAATATTCATTCGTTCTCCTTTTCAAAATTATCCCAATTAATGCCGGCTGGCAATTCGTTAATTTGCGCAAGCAACACCTCGGAATCATCATAAGTCCCAGCAACATCCAAATTCACATTTGAACTCGGATCCAATTTGTTTATCTTCTTTCTCAGGCGCCAGTCGACCTCTTTTATCTCTTCAATCAATTCTTTGTACCCGGTAAATTCCGCTTTAACATCGCCTAGCCCCTCTGCGTATTTTCGGTCTAAAATATTCTGTTTTCTGGAAAAATATGTATCGATATCGAAATTTTCTTTGTTAAATTTAGCATCAATATATTTATGGCAATAGAACAGCGCCTGAGGCTTAGCCGTTGGTATATCGCCGGTTTGTTTGATAGTGTCATGCTCTAAATTTGTCAATTTTTTAACAACCTCATCCTGCATAGCATCAAGTTCTTTTTCAGAAACAACTTCTTTGGGTAACGCGTCTAAATCGCGCCAATCATGGTCGATATCTTCATCTTTTTCCTTTGTGAAAAAATTAAAAAATTTCATTTTGGTTCCTTTCTTATATTGTTAATGTCGGTATATTAGCTTTTGACATATCGACTATCGTATATTTTAATCCGTTGATTTTATTAATTTTCTTAATAGCAGACTCAGTGTATTTTAAATATCTTGAATAAAAAATTTTCACAATCAAAGCGGCCTCTTGTTGGTACATGTTAATTATATCTTCTCTTTCTTTTGTTTGTTCTTGCAAGGCATATTCTGCGTCGCTTTTCTTTGTCATCGCTTCGGCAAGTTCACGTCTTTTTATTTGATAACTTTGTCTTTGCTTATAAATCTCGCCTGGCGATTTTGCTTCTTCGCATAATTTTTTAGCGATTTTTTCCGCGTCTTCTGCTTCTTTTAGTTGAATGGTCGCATTCGATAATTCTTTCTGCGCGCTTATTACCGTTGTTTTTTTGAGAGCCATTTCTGCGAGATATTCTCGATATATTTTACCGATCGTTAAATCACGTTGCTCCGCTAACCTATGCATGTAGTTAGTGTCCGCATAAAAATGCCACCGCCCATCTGTCTTGACTTCCTCAAGTTTATTTTTCCAATTTTTAATTTTATATTGTTTTGCAAAACGTTGAAGAATTTTTGATTGGTCGATTAGCCCCATAATTTTATCATGCCAAGTTTTGTAGTAGGCTATTTTAAACTCCGATTCGAAAAATACAGTTATAAATGTCCACACAGGAACAAGGCACAAGGCTAAAATCACCCACAGGTTAGCTTCATTAGAAAAGAAACCCATATAATTAAGCGAAACGCCAATTGCAAGACAAATTACGCATGTTAGACCAGAAGAGAAACAAATATTAAACAAATGCTCGCCGAATTCAAAATTACCAAAAGTTTTAGACATTATTCATCCTTTATTACTTCTATTTTTACTGTTCTACGCTCGGTCTCGGGTAAAGAGCTCCGGCAAGTATAAGCTTCGTTATTAGATTCTGGCGGAGAGCCTCGCTCGCCATGGGTTTCGATCTTATTTTCTGGTATGCCTAATTCCATCAGTATATTCTTGATTGCATTGGCGCGGGACAAACCCAATTGCCCCTCGTCTATACAATATGCGATGTATCCAGTTAGTTTCAGTTTTGTATTTCCGTTCGGGTTAAAATGTTTGGCAAAAGATACTAATTTTTCTTTGACTTCGCTTGCGTTTATTAACGTGGCTGCGTCCGGATAAAAACGCCCAATATCTTCGTTGACATTGAAGGTATCCCCAACTTTCAATTCATCAATATAGATCTGTTGCACACTATATTCAGAAGCGACAGATGTCGCTTCTGAAGAAATACCGGTATAATTATTGAGACTAATTTTTCCAGCTCCAAGGTATTCAAGTGCGAGTTCGTAAATTTCTTTAGTATCTTCCTTGTAGACATTCAAACTGGCCTGCGGAGCCACCGTATCTCCCAAATTATACCAATAGACCGCCGTTTGATTGAGTGCGCCTTCTTTGGTTTGCCGATTTTGCGAGAGAAGCTGAGTGATATTGTCGGCATTTTGCCAATATAAATTGAATATTTCATCGGATGCAAAATTCAATGCGCCAGAATCGCTATATCCCGAACCGACCACCAATATAATGGGATTTTTAGACGTGTTTGAAATAATGTTGTTTGCTTCCAGAATCGCACCCAAATAATCTGCTCCGGATTCCGATGGTAAAGTTTTAATAGCCTTATTTAACTCTTTGCCGAGTTTTTTGAGTTCGTTATTCGATGCGATAATGTTTTGAGCAACTTTATGGTTAGCAGTATACTCTATAATATGATTGTTGCCGGCGACTGAAACTATCGAGACATTAGGAGCAGCTCCTCTCTCGGAATTATAAAATACGCCGCCTAAAATATCGTATAATTCGCCCTGGGTAAAGTCTAAGTCTGGAGCTGGAGTGTTTTGAGTATTGCCAGTTACGATGACTAATTCGTCATAATCTTTGCTCGTCGTGAGGCAATAGCCACTGCGTTCCGTGTCTTCTTCACGAGTACCGCAACTTGAATTTTCGCCCGAAGACGAGCCGGCGTAAATAAAAAAACCAAGTGCACAAACACACAAAACCACAATAATAACAGTAAGCCACTTATTATTATCCTTTTTTGACCTGCGTCTCGACATAGTTTCTCCTAAACTTTTATTATTTTTGATACGTTTAAGAGACTTTTGCCTAAATAGTTTCTTATTGACACAAAAATGTGGCTACGTACCAAGTTGCTTAGACCTTTTGACAAATCTGGTTTCAAGAACCAAACTCGAGCACATAGCCACAAGATTTTCTTGAAACCAGCGATTCTTTTCAGAATCGGTTTGTCAAATTATAAAAGTCTAAGCTCTTTAATTATATCATAGTTATGATAAAAAATAAAAAAATATTGATTTAGTTCAAGTTCAACTATTAAACAGTGGACTTTTTAGGTTAAGTGTGATATAATGAAAGGAAGAGTTTCGGTTGGCTCGCGGATTGCTGTAGGCGGGCTGACAAATAGACGCTAGATATGGTGTTTTGTGGGCGATTTTAGCACTCGAGACGCTAGATATAGCGTATCATTAAAAATAATAGAGAAGAGGAATTAGATGCCAACTATCAATCAGTTGATTCGCAAGCCACGCAAAAAGGCAGCGAAAAAGTCGAAATCTCCGGCGCTCGGTTCGATTGTGAACACTTTGAAAACCAAACGCTACGAGAAAGCTTCGCCATTAAAGCGCGGGGTTTGTATTAAAGTAACTACTAAGACGCCAAAGAAACCAAACTCGGCAATGCGGAAAGTCGCGCGTGTGCGGCTAACTAATGGTCAAGAAGTTTGGGCGTATATCGGGGGCGAAGGCCACAATTTACAGGAACACGCGGTCGTGCTAGTGCGCGGCGGACGGGTGCCGGATTTACCAGGTGTGCGTTATCACATCGTGCGTGGGGCTTTGGACCTTCAAGGCGTACAAGGTCGCAAACAAGGTCGCTCGAAATACGGGGCGAAGAAGGAGGGTAAGTAAATGCCACGGAAAACTACTAAGTCGCTAGAGCGAAAAGTGAGCCCAGATCGCAAATATCAGTCGATTTTGGTGCAAAGATTAATTAATAAGTCAATGTTAGATGGAAAGAAACAAGTTGCGGAGCGTGCGGTTTATGCTGCGATTGAGGGTGCAGCGAAAAAATTGGATTCGGAGAATCCAGTCGAAGTTCTAGAAAAAGCAATCGCGAATATTTCGCCGGATTTCGAGGTGAAAAGTCGCCGGGTTGGTGGTGCGAACTATCAAATCCCGTTCCCGATTTCGGGACATCGGCAACTGCATTTTGCATTTTCGTGGTTGGTTCAATCTGCCCGAGCGCGCAGTGGGATGCCATATGCGAAACGGCTTGAACTTGAGATTGTTGACGCTTACAACGAGCAAGGCGCAGCCTTCAAGAAGAAAGAAGATTGCCACCGCATGGCCGAAGCGAACCGCGCGTTTGCGCATTTTGCTCGCTAACCCGCCCAGCAACAAAAACACCCCTTCGGGACACGGGTCGCTCGCGCCCGTCGTTACGGGGCTCGCTCCCTATTACTCGGCCGTAGCCTCCGTACTGTCCCGAAGAGGTGATTTTTGTTGCCTATGTTTTCCGTTCAGTAAGAGGTGTATTTTTGTTGCTTGTGCTTTTGAGGCGAAGTGTGCTATAATGAGCTTAAGTATATTTAGGAGGTAAAAATGGTAAAAGTAGCGATTAACGGCTTCGGACGCATCGGACGGAATGCGTTGAAAATTTTGTTGGAGAGACACGACACGCAAGTGGTGGCGATTAACGATATTACGGATGCAAAAACTCTGGCACACCTCTTAAAACACGATTCCTCATACGGGACTTATGATAAAAAAGTAGCCGCAAAGGAAAATGCGATCGTAGTGAACACGCGCGAAATTCCCGTTTTTGCGGAGAAAGACCCGGCGAAGTTGCCGTGGGGCGAGCTTGGTGTGGATGTCGTGATTGAATCGACCGGATTTTTTACTAATCCAAAAGATGCACGGGCGCACATCAAGGCGGGGGCGAAAAAAGTAGTAATTTCGGCGCCGGCTAAGGGCGAAGGCGCAAAAACTGTGGTGCTAGGGGTCAACGAAGACGTAGTGGAAGATAACGATGAGATAATTTCGAACGCGTCTTGTACGACGAACTGTATCGCGCCAGTGATGAAAGTCTTGGAAGACGAAATTGGGATTGAAAAGGCAATGATGACGACGGTACATTCTTATACCGGCTCGCAAAAAATCCTCGATGCGCCAGCGAAAGACTTGCGCGAGGCGCGTTCGGCGGCAGAAAACATCGTGCCGACTTCAACTGGAGCTTCCAAAGCTGCGGCGCTGACGATTCCGAGCCTCAAGGGTAAGTTTAATGGACTGTCGGTGCGCGTTCCGACGCCAGTGGTTTCGTTGTCGGACATTACGGCAATTGTTAAACGCGACGTCACCAAAGAAGAGTTACAAAACTTATTCAAAAAAGCCGCCAAAGAGCCATATTATCAAGGAATTATTGGCGTGACGGACGAGGAATTAGTATCGTCGGACTTTATCGGCGATCCGCATTCTTGTATTGTAGATTTGCCGCTCATTGACGTGGTTGGAGGGAACTTAATCAAGATTGTGGCGTGGTACGATAACGAATGGGGGTATTCGAACCGGCTGGTGGAACTCGCGGTTGATTTTGGGAAAGGGGCGTAATGCGAGTTTTTGTCGGGGCGGATTATCGCGGATTCGAGAAAAAAAATGAACTCTTAAAGTTTTTGGCGAGCAAAGATTATGAGGTAATGGACGTCGGGGCGTATAGTTATCACGAGGGTGATGATTATAACGACCCGGCGATAGCGGTGGCGCGAGCGGTGCGCCGTGAACACGAGGCTTTCGGAGTGCTGATTTGCGACTCGGCGCACGGTGTGACGATGCAGGCCAATCGGTTTAAAGGCGTGCGAGCAGCAAATTGTGATTCGGCGGAATCGGCGAAACTGGCGCGTGAACACGACGACGCAAATGTACTGTGTTTGTCGGCGCATTTTATCGACGAGGCTATGATGCAGGAAATTGTAGCTCAATTTTTAGAAACCAAGTTTGAAAGTTTGGAACGCCGAGCGCGGCGAATTAATCGTTTAGACGAAAGGGAAGATTATGATTAGGCAGGTGTCGATCGTGCCGGCGATTTTAACCGACAATAAACAAGATTTTCGCGCGCAAGTTGAGCGCATCAATGTGTTTACCCGGCGAGTGCAAATTGATGTGACGGACGGAATTTTTGCGCCGACGCAGACGCTCGACATTACGAACATTTGGTGGCCGAAAAACTGGGAGGCGGATTTGCACTTAATGGCGACAAAACCGTCAGAACAATTAGGTACCGTCCTAAAACTCACGCCGTCGCTATGTATTTTACATGCCGAAGCGAGCGAAAATTTATTACCGTCATTTGAAAGGCTTAAAAATGCTGGGATTAAAACTGGCGTGGCGCTTTTGCCCTCGACTTATCCCGGCGATGTTAAGCAATATATCGACGCGGCGGACCATGTGCTGATTTTTGCGGGGCAACTCGGAATACAGGGCAATCCGGCCGATTTAATGCAAATGGAAAAAATTGCACTTATTCGCAATATGAAGCCAGAAGTGGAAATTGGTTGGGACGGCGGAGCCAACGAAACTAACGTGCGAGCTTTGGCTCATGCAGACCTAGATGTGATTAATGTCGGAGCGGCGATTTCGCAAGCCGAAAATCCGGCTGCTATGTTCGAGGAACTAGTCGCCGAAATTGATAAAAGTGGGGTGGTACTATAATGGCACGAATACTTTCGCTCGGCGCAGGGTTGCAAGATATTTATTTGATCGACCATGATGATTTGGTTGCGACCACGATTGGTGAGGCGGCGATTTTTGGCAAAGTTTTGGTCGGCTCGAAAGTCGATATCGACAAAATTTCTTACGAAGTAGGCGGGGGCGGTGTTAACACAGCGATTACGTTTGCGAGGTGTGGACACGAAGCGATTTTTATGGGCAATCTTGGTCACGACCCGGCCGGAACGGCGATTATTAAAACTCTGGCGCGCGAGGGAATTGACGATAGTTATGTGAACTTCCTGGAGCGCAAAACAACGGGGACGTCGGTGGTGTTGCTCGATTCAAAATCGGGAGAGCGCACGATTTTAACTTGTCGGGGCGCGAGTGAGCAATTCGGCAACTTTTCGGAGACGGATTTAGATTTAATTTCGCCAGATTGGTTGTATGTTGCGACTTTGCGCGGAGATTTGGAAACTTTTGCGCGATTTGGCAAAAAAGCTCATGAAATTGGTACCAAAATCATGTTTAATCCTGGCATCAAAGAGCTAGAGCGAGCGCCAGAGTTAATCCAACTACTCAAATACGTGGATATTTTGATTGTCAATAAGTCCGAGGCGGCTAAACTCGTGCCTGGGACGACACTCGGGGAACTATTATATCGGTTGCAAAGTTATGTTGAGACAGTAATCATCACCGACGGAGCAATGGGCGGGATTGCCGGCAACGGCGAGGAAACTTATCGGTTTGGGATTTATGAAGACCAAAAAATCAAAGATGCAACGGGAGCGGGAGATGCGTTTGGGGCGGGATTTTTAGCCGCCATCTCCGCGGGGAAGTCCTTCGAGAAGGCCCTGGTATTCGCCTCTGCTAATTCGACCTCCGTAATTTCGAAACTCGGCGCCAATAAAGGCGCGCTCACCGGGCGCGAAAAGTTGCACCCGATGCCAATTCAAAAAATATAAGGAAAATTATGTTACAAGATGAATTACTCAAAAAATTAACCATTGAAGATTTGGAGCGAGCGAACGCTTATGCCAAAGATTTAACCAACGGGCTGAGAACCCTAAGGACTTTTCCGCAGGGAGTGACGGTATTCGGCTCAGCGCGGTTGCCACAAGATAGTAAATATTGCCAAATGGCGTATAAACTCGGGGGGCTACTCGCCGAGAACGGACATGCGGTGGTAACTGGTGGCGGACCTGGCATTATGGAGGCTGCCAACCACGGAGCGTACGAAATCGGCGGGCGTTCGATCGGGTTAAATATCACTTTGGCGCACGAGCAATTCCCCAATCCGTACTTGACGGATTGTCTGACTTTTGAATATTTCTTTGCGCGCAAAGTGTCGCTCGCGATGGCGTCAAAAGTGTTTGCCTTTTTCCCAGGCGGGTTTGGTACAATGGACGAAATCTCGGAAATTTTGTGTTTGATGCAGGAAAACAAGATGCCCAAAATGCCGGTTTTCCTAATTGGTAAAGATTATTGGAAAAGTTTTGAAAAAGTAATTGACAAAATGTTGAAATTAAAACTGATTAGCGCGCGAGACACCAAAATTTTCACCATCACCAACGACGTGACCGAGGTTGTCAAAGCCGCCAACAAAATCGGTCATCCGAAGATTTCGGAGAACTTCTACGACGGGTTTAAAGAGGCTCGAGCGTTGGCAAAAGAGTAGTCCGTTAAACTAAGAACTCTGCTTTCTTTTATTAGTTTATTTTTTCGTAGCTAAAACGTTTCAGCTCCGGCATGATGTCGTCATACGTCTTGCCTGCCAACAGCCCACCGGCAATAAAATCTTCTTGAGTTACATCTACTAACGCCACGCTTGGCATTTTGAAGGCTGATTTTTTATCTACGGTATCAAATTCAAAATCCATAAGTACAAGCCCTTTCAATTCGTCAACAAATACATCAATTTCAGCCATTTTACCATCGACTGGCATTTTGTATCTATCCTTGGCCACCCGTTTTTTACTGCAACTCGACAAAGCGGCGAATTCTTCTTTTGTTAGTGGTATGGTTTGCTCGATTTGTTCGGATGCATTTCCCTCCATGACCGGCGTTTTCTTGGTGATTTCGTATTTTTTGCCTTTTTGACGTAGCCTAAGATGTGAATGTTCTGGTGTGTCCGGAATATAAATGTCAACTATGCGCGTCGGCGTTACTTTTTCGATGCCTTCAGGCAAAGCTTTTGCCAAAAAGGTTAATTCTAATTCTAATTCTTGGTTCATTTTTTTCTCCTTATTTTACTTTAATTATAAACCTTTATTTTCTAAAATATAGTCGCAAACTTTCTTAAATCCAGCAATATATCTTTCGACAATCTCAGCTTCATCAATAAAAGACCAAACTGGAATTTTAATAAAGCATCTACAAATTTTTCTCTCGTAACGCCATATGCTTTTTCTTTAATATACTGGAAACCGTATGCGTACCAAGATCTTGCCACATCATCCGTCACTGTCGGAAGCTTTAAAAATGGATACTTCTCCAGCGCTTCGGTAATTTTTGTAGCATAATTGTTCCTTATTTTTAGAAAATCATTTAGATGGTCAAATTGTTCGTTCGCTATGGCGATTGCTAATGGATGTGCGCGTAGTTTTAATCCCATGCCAGTAAGGTAATACTCATATAGCCCATTTGCTTTGTCGATTTCATTTTTTGGTCGTTTATTATAGTGGCCTTGCAAAAGCGCGCGTTCAAACATCTCTTTGTTGTCGGTTAAGATTATTCCGCCTTCTCCGCCAGTGACGGTCTTTTGACCCTGTAAGCTCCAAGCCGCAATGTCGCCAAAAGTTCCAACTTTCTTGCCATATATCGTCGCGCCGTGAGCATGAGAACAGTCTTCGAGGAGATAAATATGTTTTTCTTTGCAAAAATCAGCAATTTTTTGGATATCTCTTATTGGCGTCCCCCACATATGTGTCACAATAACTGCTTTGGTGTTGGAAGTATATTTGTTTTTGATACTCTCGAACGAAATATTCCCTTCATCGTCACTATCGCAAAAAATCGGTCTCGCCCCGAAATACATCATAGGACTTACTGTAGCGTGAAAAGTGTAAACTGGGCACAAAACTTCATCTCCCGTCCTTAAATCAATGGCCTCGAACATCGAAAATATTGCAGATGTGCCAGAATTGGAAAGTAACGAATATTTTCTATTATGGTAATCTGCAAATTTTTTCTCGAATTCGCCGAAAATACCAGAGTTATCGTAAATCGAAATTGTTGTATGAAGTTGCTTTACGACGGCTTTTTCTGTGTCGCTTGTAATCCTTGGCCAGTTAAACCTCATTTCGCTGTCATCCGCTATTTTGTCTCCCCCGAAAATTGCAAGTTTTTCCATTGCGCTATCCTTTCTTCAATTGGTTAAAATATTCTATAGGATTTTCTGCTTTATGTGTCTCAGCCGAAATATATGAAGCTTCCAAAAAACGAAACTTGCTCCATGTAATCATCTATAATTTTTCCTTTATAGTTTTTACTAATAATTTTTTCATGAAAATCCTCAAGCTGATCAATAATAGCAGATGGCCATCCACCCAATCTCAATAAATGCTCGACCTCCTGTCCGGCAACGTCTAGCCTTATCAACTCGCCACGCTTGACTGATACGCTACCATCAGAACCATATGCTACGAGATATTCATCTTTTCCGGGGTAAACTCTAGAAACAACAAGATTGCCCAGAACTCTTTCATCGTCTTCCGCCATATCATTATATGAAAAATCAACGAAGGCGGTATCCTCTACATTATATTGTTGGTCTGCACGGTTACCGGTAGAAACTTTGCAAGTTATTGAATCCGGAAGCCCAAAATACCAAACTATTAAATCTATAAAATGATACCCCATATCTGCTAACGCTCCGCCGTAAGCCACGTCTTTCACGGCGCGCCATCCACTGGCAAGATCGGCTATATTCATGGTATAACGCGCCTCAATTGCGTAGATTTTTCCAATCCGTTTTACTAATTGTTCGAAAGATTTAAAAATTGGATTGTATCGTCGTTGCAAAGTCACAAACAGGGAAATATCATTTTGCTCCACAATATTTGTAAGTTCCGAAGCCTCTTTTAATGAAACTGCAAACGGTTTTTCTTTGATGATATCGATTTTATCAGTGGCTATTTCTTCAATTATTTTTAAATATTCGCTATGCGGAACGGCTATTAGCGCGACGTCAATTTTCATATCGATTTTAGCCTTTAATTCCGAATACGTTTGCGCGAAAACAGTATTATACTCTTTGGCAATTTTTTCCGCATGCTCTTTATCTATGTCGATAACTCCGACGAGGTTATATTTCTTGCTCGCTCGAATAGCGGGGAGATGATCCCCAAGGCTTTGGTGCCCAAGACCGATAACTATGATATTCAAAATTTTATCGTGCATAGTTTTCCTTTCGATAAAAAACGACAACCGTTCTAGGTTGTCTACACCAAATATCGAAAGTTTAAGCTCTCGTATCTTTTGAACAGTTGCCGCTTTAAAAGCTCAAACCTATCCAAATGATACGTTTCGATATTTAATGTAGACACTTCCATTGCACCATAGTTTATGAAAAATAATTCATATTTTCATAAAATCAAAAAAGTGTACCGTTACAAAAAAACGAGAGTATCATTGTAATATCCTAAAGTCCCTAGCGTTGCAGCCCTAACCTTGGGTTGGTCTCGGCGATGCGGATAAGTTCGTTGTATTTGGCGATGCGTTCGGAGCGGGAGAGGGAACCGGTTTTGATTTGGCCGGTGCCGAGCCCGACGGCGAGATGCGCGATGGAGACATCTTCGGTTTCGCCAGAGCGGTGCGACATCACGGTCTTATAGTTCGCCTTTTTCGCCGTCAATACGGCATCGATGGTTTCGGACAAGGTGCCGATTTGGTTTGGTTTGATCAAAATCGCGTTGGCGGCACCCATGTCGATGCCTTTTTTCAGTAGTTCAACATTAGTTACGAACAAATCGTCGCCCACCAGTTGGATTTTGGACCCGAACCGTTCGGTCATTTTGCGCCAATTTTCCCAATCATTTTCCGCGAGACCGTCTTCAATTGAGATGACCGGATAATTATTAATGATCCAGTCATACCAGTTCATCATGTCGTCCGCTGTTTTCCAATCACCGTTGGTTTTTAGAACATAGTGGTCGGTATCGTAAAATTCGCTAGCGGCAATATCCATCGCGATGGCGAAATCGGTGCCGAGTTGGTAGCCCGCGCGTTCGATCGCGAGCCGGATACATTCCAAGGGCTCATTGTTGCCTTCGCGCACCCGCGGAGCATAACCGCCTTCGTCGCCGACGGTGGTCGGATAATCCCGCTCGGACAGCACTTTTTTCAGAGTATGAAAAACTTCTGCGCCCATGCGTACCGCTTCGGCGATATTTTCGGCCGAACGCGGGATAATCATATATTCCTGGAAATCGGTCGACCATGACGCGTGCGCACCCCCGTTCATAACATTCATCATCGGCATCGGAATCGACATTTCTTTGGTTGTGCCGGCCAGTTCGGCGATATACTGATAAAACGGCATGCGGTTGGCTTTGGCATTGGCCTTAGCATTAGCAAGAGAAACCGCCAAAATCGCGTTGGCGCCGAGGTTGGACTTGTTTTTGGTGCCATCGAGTTCTAGCATCAGCTTGTCTACGGTGTCCGGCTCAGAGGTGTTGCCCACTAGAACGTCCGAAATTGAAGAATTGACGTTCCAAACGGCCTTTAGAACCCCTTTTCCGCCGAACCGGCTCTTGTCCCCATCTCTGAGCTCCAACGCCTCTCCGGCGCCCGTAGAGGCCCCAGAAGGCACAATCGCCCGTCCAAAACCGCCGTTTTCGAGCCAAACTTCCGCCTCGACCGTTGGATTACCCCTGGAGTCCAAAACTTGCCGAGCTTTGATATTACTAATTATCGAATTATCCATAAACTTTATTATAACATGATATAATAAACATAAGCATAAAATATAAAAGGAGTTTTTATGGAGCAAAAACCTGGTTCTGGCGCGAACTTTGGGACGGCCGGAACGCCAAATCCGCTCAACCCTAGTTTTGGAACAGAGACATTAGATGCCAATCCATCCGAAGCAATGGTACCGGTGCAACCGATGACGCCGACGCAACCAGTCGCCAATATTAACGGAACAGAAACGCCGAGAACAATGAGTGAAAACACCGTGCAACCGATGGGAGTGGTAACGGATATGAACGGTGTGCCGACGGAAATAACTAGCGACCCGCTCAATCGCCCGATGCAAAAGGCGGTCGAGGAAGCGCCGGCAAAGCCCAAAAAGAAAAAGACCGGCTTAATTGTCGGCGCGATTGTGTGCTTAGTGTTGGCGTTAGGTTGCGGAGTGGCCGCGGCGATAGTGCTCGCAAATCTAAATCACGGAGACGTGGTGGCGCAAGCGTTCGAGAAATTGCTCTCTGGCAAAGCTCCGACCAATTTAGCTGTGGATGGGACGATTAGTATCGACGTATTGGACGAAAAATCTTATATCACCGATGCGCAAATTGCGCTCACTGGCGAAATGACGTCGAGCTCGAACATTAATACCGCCAGCGCAAAAATCAATTTAAATACCGTAACAGGGCGAAGCTACACCTTAAGCGCCAGTGAAGTCTATGCCGCGGACGGGGATTTGTATCTGAAGTTTGATGGAATTACGAATTTATTGTCGGAGGTAAGTTTGCAGACAACTGTCGAGACTACGCTCGAGGCTGAGACGGACCCGACGGTGGCAATTGACCCCGGAATGATGGTCGAGCCAGCGACCACCGAGGAGACGACCGACCCAGCGACCGATATCGACCCGGAAATGAGCGTCGAAACCGAAATGTCGAAGTGGATGCTAGTGCAGATGGTTAAGATGTTTGAGGTGGTGGACGGAGAATGGCTCCGAATTCCGACCGACAATATGGGGACGATTGCGGGGCTAAGCGAAAACAGCCTGCCGGTTTGTACGGCGAAGTTCGTGACGGAGCTTAATAATAACAGCAACAGCCTAATTGGGGCGTATAACCGCAATCCGTTCATCGGCTCGACGACCGAAAATTTAAAAATCGCGAGCGAGCAGAACCCGATTTATCAGCTGACAATCGATACCGATAATCTGGCTGGGTTCTTTGGAAATTCGGTGATTACCACGGCGGCACAAAATTACACCGATTGCCTCGGTCAGTCGTCCGGAGAGATGGCGTCCGCGTCCGAAGTGGCGACGAAGGTGGTGGAGGGGTTGCCGGAACTATATGTCGAGATTGACAATAACTATAATTTCACCAGGTTTTACACCGAGACTAGTGACGGCAATACGGACGTCAAGGTCGACCTCAAGTTTAGCTACCCAGGCAACGTAAATATCTCGGAACCGGTCGAATACAAAGATTTCTCGACGATTCTAGAAGAGGCGATGACAGATATCGAAGCGCGAGTGGGGTTTTAAAAAAAACGGGAATTAGCCTGCGCCAAGCACGCGTTTTGTTAGCTAGAGTGAAAGAGGTGATCGAGAACGAGAGCTAACATAAAAACCACCCCGCTAACAGGGGCGAACTTGACTTTTGTGATAATCTGTGCTATAATTAGAGGATGGACGAGGTCTTAAAACAAAAACTTTCTAAACTCCCGACTGCCCCGGGAGTTTATTTTCATAAAAACAGTGCGGGGGAGATTATTTATGTGGGCAAAGCGGCGGTGCTAAAAAATCGGGTGCGTCAGTATTTTCAAAAATCGGTCAAAGATATTAAAACCCAGGCGCTGGTGCGGGAAATTGCGGATACGGATTGGATCACGGTCGAGACCGAAATGGATGCGCTGTTTCTCGAATCTGAAATGATTAAGCGTTACATGCCGAAGTGGAATATTTTGCTACGCGACGACAAAACGGTATCGTATGTGCGGATTGACATGAAGTCGGAGGTGCCGTATGTTTCGTTTACGCGTAATCCGGTGGATGACGGGGCGACTTACACGGGTCCGTTTTATGGCAAGGCGGCGGTCGAGAAGGCGGTGCGGGCGCTCCGGCGGATTTTTCCGTATTATGTCAAACCCTACACGGGAAAGAAAACGCTCGACACGGACCTTGGGCTGACGCCGGGGATTGAAGCCGGGAAAACCACGCCGAAGGATTATAAACGAAATTTGCGAAAATTAATTCGTTGCCTTGAAGGCGGGCGCGAGGGTTTAATTCGGGAGCTTGAAAAAACGATGAAAAAGCAAGCCGAGGCGGGGAATTATGAGCTCGCAGCGGAAGCGCGTGACCAAATTCAGGGCTTAAAAGAACTGCGCAAAAAAATTGTGTTTTCGGACAAGGAATTTTTGGATATTTCGTCAGACCAGGCTTTGAAACAGCTCCAAGATTTGCTCGGGCTCGAAAAACCACCGCGGCGAATTGAGGGCTATGATATTTCGCACCAATCTGGCGAAAATACGGTCGGGAGCATGGTGGTGTTTATTAATGGTACGGCGGCGCGGAGTGAATACCGGAAGTTTAAGGTCAGAAGTTCCAAAAATGACGATTTGAAAAGTTTACAAGAAGTGATTTCGCGGCGGCTAAAGCACGCGGAATGGGACTTGCCGGATTTAATGATTGTGGATGGCGGGGAAGGACAGGTGCGAGCGATTTTGCCCCTGGTCCAGCCGTTTAAGATTCCGGTGATTGGGCGTGATAAATCTGGCGACCATAGCCGAAATGCCAAAGCAAAATTGGTGTTACTAAGAAAATCCGATAGTTCTGACTTGAGTGCCACCGATAGTTTTAGTTTAGACGGCGAGGCTCGGCGGTCTGACGACAAGGTGGTTCAGCAAGTTAGTAATCCTGTGGCTCAGCAAGTTGGCAATACCATGGTCCAGCAAGCCGGTGGCGAGACAAAAACTTTATGTTCTGTGGATTTAACCCCAGGTTCCCATATCGATCGTCTGATCGCGCGCGTAGATGAAGAGGCGCATCGGTTTGCGATTACTTATCATTCTTTACTCCAGCGAAAAAACATGCTAAAATAGCTGTAGGAGTGATTATGAATGTAGGAAATTTCTTTGAAGTAGTAGTCTTTATTTCAGCGGTGCTAACGATTTTGTTGATTTTGTTGCAACAACGCGGGGCGACGCTCGGAGCCGGCTCGGGGAGCTCCAGCGAACTTTACACGACTCGGCGGGGACTCGAAAAATCATTATTTGTCACGACGATTGTTACGACGGTGGTGTTCGTGGTATCAATTCTAGGACTATTAATTATTCCTGCATAACATGGCAAAATCTTTAAAAAAGAGTGGGCAAAAATTATTACGCAAGTTTTCGCAGTTAACGATGGAGGCTGGCGCTAAAAGTAGCGAACGGATTCGGCGGAATTTTGTTGACCGATTGATGAATGCGCGCAATGTGCGACTACTCATTTTGGAATGGTGTTTGCTGGTTAGCGCACTGATTATGTTGGCGCTGACGCAGGCGTTTTGGTTTGGTGATTCTTATGCGGCGGACACTTATACCACGGGCGGGACTTATACCGAGGCGACGGTGGGCGAAGTCAATTCCATGAACCCGCTGTTTGCAACGACTAACAGCGAAAAAGTGCTGAGCAGGTTGATGTTTGCGACACTGACGGCGGTAGATAGGTCGGGGCATATTAAGGCCGAACTCGCGGAGACGGTGCGCTCGTCTGCGGACGGGAAAGAATGGACGATTAAACTGCGCGAGGGGCTAAAATGGTCTGACGGCGAGCCGATTACCAACGAAGATGTGCTGTTTACGGCGGGGCTGCTCAAAAATCCGCTGGCGAATACAATCTATGACACAAACCTGACGAATGTCAAGGTGACGGAGAATGAAAATGGGGAAATTGTGTTTACCCTGGCGTCGCCGTATGCGGATTTTATGTCAGCGCTGAATTTTCCGATTGTGCCAAAACATATTCTTGGGGAAACTGAGCCTCAAAATCTGATCGAACATAGTTTTTCGAACGCACCGGTGACTTCGGGGGCGTTTACGTTTAATGCGATGCAGACTAATTCTAACAGTGAAAAGGTGTTTTATCTGTCGGCGAACAGTGAATATTTTGCGGGGAAGCCCCTCGTTAGCACTTTTGCGGTGCATACTTATGCTGATAAAAACGAAGTTATGAATGCGGTGAATGCAGGAACGGTGACGGCGACGGCGGAGCTATCGGGGGCGGATATTGCAAAAGTGAGTAACGCGCAGTTTAATCAACGGAGTGCAGGACTAAACACAGGAGCGTTTATATTTTTCAATACTTCGCGACAGACGGTTAGTTCTAAAGAGATGCGCCGAGCGATTCGGCAGGGAATTGATCTTGAAAAAGCTCGGGCCGAGGCAAAGGATACCGAGGCGCTAGATTTCCCGTTGCTTAGTTCCCAGATTGATCTCGGCAGTTATCCGACTTTGCCAGAGCGAGATTTCGAAACTGCCAAGGCTAAAATTGCGGAGCTTAGCGGTGGTGAGAAAAAACATCTAGACATTGCGACGGTGGAAACGGACTTTTTGCCGGAGGTGACGCAGGCACTCGCGAGCGACCTTGAGGCGCTGGGATTTGAAGTAAATGTTTCGGTTTATAATGAAAATCAGGAATTTATCAACAATGTAATTGTGCAGCGTAGTTATGATATTTTGGTTTACGAGGTGGAGCTTGGCGCCGAGCCGGATTTGCTACCGTATTATCACTCGTCGCAGGTGGCGAGCGCGGGCTTAAATTTGTCGAATTACAAGAATTCGTTGGCCGACGATTTGTTGCTGGGGGCACAAAATACGGTGAATGACGAATTACGAGCGAAGAAATATCGGACTTTTTTGGAATACTGGGTGAGCGATGTACCGGCGATTGGGCTGTATCGCGCGAATTTGACTTATTTTTATAATCGTAATGTGCGGACATTTAGCAATGATGTGCGCCTCGTGACTGCGATTGACCGGTTTGGCGACGTGGCGGACTGGGCGGTGAGCAAAACGACCAAAAATAAAACTCCCTAAACTTGGATTTTTGTGTTATAATAGTGTTAGGCGCGCGTGGTGGAATTGGTAGACACGCTACCTTGAGGTGGTAGTGGCCACATTTACGGCTGTGCTGGTTCAAGTCCAGTCGCGCGCACCAGATTTTGAGTTTGCTTGCCCGTGGGGGCGTTTTTTGTGTATCAAGAATATCTAGCATGCAACGGCTGAGACAAGGGCGGTAGCGAATGGGGCGTTGCATGGTTGCCTAGCTATTTAGTCTTTTGACTATTTAGTTTTTACTGCTTTTTCACGGTAGTTTTTAATCGCGTCGGCGAGGGCTTCGTGGCCGAGGACGGAGCAGTGGAATTTGTGTTTGGGGAGGTTGCCGAGGTAGTCGTCGATATCGTGGGCGGTGATATTTAGGGCGTCGTCCAGAGTTTTACCCTTGGCGAGTTCGGACAGGGCCGAGGTTGAGGCGATGGCCGAGGCGCAACCGTAAGTTTTCCAACGTAAATCGACAATTCGACCGTCTTTTACTTTGATATACATTTTCATTTGATCGCCACAAATCGGATTGCCGACTTGACCGACCGCGTCGTAGTCAAATTTGCTTTCGTCGCCCATGAGAAAATTGCGCGGACGTAGGAAATGTTCTTTGACCTTTTCCGAATAAACCCAATCTTCGTTTTCCATTATTTATCCTCCGGATTAATAGTGCTGATCTGTTGTAAATACTTTACAATTGGTGGCAAAACCGTCATTACTTTGTCGACATCGGCCCGAGTATTGTCTAGGCCGAACGAGAACCGAATCGAAGAATGCGCGACTTCGGCGTCGCCGGTTTTCGCCATTAGGACATGACTTGGCTTGGTATCGCCAGCGGCACAGGCCGAACCGGTCGAGACAATGATGCCTTTGGCGTCGAGATAGAGCTGAATCGACTCACCCTCGGCCGCCCGAAACGACACATTGAGAATATTCGGCAAAGATCGGCCAGGCGCGATATCGGTGTTTAAGCTACAACCTGGAATTTTTCGTATGAGCCGGCGAGCTAGGTCGTCGCGAAGAGAGCGGACATTACGGTCGAACTTTTGCCAGGTTTGCTTCTTCAGCATGATTTCAAGAGCCGTGCCAAAGCCCGCGATACCGGCAGTATTATAAGTGCCGCCCCGACGCTTGTGCTCTTGATTGCCGCCAATTATCAGGGGCGAGAACGGCGCGCCGTCGCGAACGTAGAGCGCTCCCACCCCAGCCGGACCGCCGATTTTGTGCGCGCTAACAGTGGCGTAATCTAAGCCGAGTTCGTGCACATTGAACGGAAGTTTGCCGAGCACCTGCGTTAGGTCGGAGTGAACATAGGCATTTTCGGCACGGGCCTGCTCGACGATTTTGCTCAGATCTAGAATTTCGCCGGTCTCGTTGTTCGCCAACATGTACGAATATAGCTTGGGAGTCTTTTTGCCGGCGAATTGTTTGGTCGGCTCAAGAATGGAATGATGTTCGAGCGGGGAAGTTTCGATCATGTGGCCCGCGAAAGTGCGAATGACGGTATTGTTAGACTCGCTAGCGCCGGATGTGAAAATAATTTCCGACGGCTTCGCGCCGATAGCGGTCGCCAGCAGTTCGCGCGTGTGTTCAATTTCATTCAACGCACGGTGTCCCGGCGTATGCAGAGCCGAAGCGTTCGCAGACAAATTCATGTGAGCATGCGTCATCGTCAATAGCACATCTGGCAACATCGGCGTCGTGGCCGCATAATCTAAATACACCATAATAATATAATTATAGCATTTTTGAACTTGTCATGCTATAATTAAACAAACGAGGAGGTAAATGAAAAAAATTATCAATGTGTGTTTAGTGGGGTTAGTGGCGGTGTTTAGCTTCGCGCTGTGTAGTCAAAGCTGTAGCCAAAGCGTGTATGCGGAGGGCGAGGAAGAAGAGCCGCGCACGAGCCTAACTTTGACGCCGGTGAGCCGGACTTTGATTTTGAAATCAGAATCGACTTATGACGGAACTTTAAAAGTCACCAACGACGGAACCGACGACATTAAGGTCGAGGTGCATGCTTCGCCGTATTCTTACGTTTATTCTAGTGAAACCGATTTATATCAGCTCGGGTTTAACCAAGAAAACAATTTTACCCAGATTTCGCGCTGGATCACAATCAAAGATGCGAGCGGAAATTATGTCGAGAATCCGATTTTTAGTATTCCAAAAGGCGAGACCTTAGAGATTGAATACAAAATTACCACCCCAAGCAACATTCCGGCGGGCGGGCAATATGCGGTGATTTTTGTGCAGACCATGTCGAGCAGTACCGGCAGCGGCATTCAAGCTGAAGCTAGCGCGGGGATGATTGTATACGGGCATTCGACCGAGGGCGAAACCAATGTTTCGGCAGAAATTCGAGATATGAAGATTTCTCTAGGCGGAGACACCGAGACTACGACCGAAAGCAACGCCGAAACCACCAAAAGCAACACTTTCAAAGCTTCCGCCAAAGTTAAAAACACTGGTAACGTCGACTTTTTCGCCTACGGCAAGTTAAAAGTCGAGCCGATTATCGGGTTTAGTTCTTATGAAACCTCGGAAGACGCTAGCGCACCGTCGGTAATTCCGGAATCGGAGCGCGTAGTCGAAGACGAATGGACCGAAACGCCGAGTTTTGGCATTTATAAAGTGATGTGGACGGTGACTGCCGGAGAGGGCACCGAAACGATTGAACAGGTGTTTTTCCTAATCCCGCCAGTAGCCATAATTATTTTCATAATTGTCTTGACAATCATAATCGTTTTGTCTATAATAGGGGTAAGGAAGCGTAAAGAGCGTCGTTCTCGGCTTGCGATTTAACCGAGCGACATAAAACTTTTTACAAAACCGAAACAAACATAAAACATAAAAAAGAGAGTGTAGAGCATGAAAAGAAAACACAAAAAAGTAGTTGGCTTTTTGGGGCTGATCGCCGTTGCGATAGTGACGGTGGTGGCAGCCCTATTGCCGACGCCGAACACACAAGCTACCGCGGCCGTAACCGACACGATTACTGTGCGCGTGGTAGATAATACGCCGGAAATTACTATGATTTCTCCGGCGGACGGAGCGGAATTTACCTATCCGAATCAGGAAATTAGTTTCGACTACGAAGATTCGGACACGGTGACGGCGACATTATATTATACGGATAATGCTGGGGAAGAGTATACTTACGTCCTCACGGGGCTAAATCCGGATTTTGAACCGGGGAGCGAAACGCTGGCGAGCGATTTATCGTTCTATGGCTATGGCGATTTTACCCTAACAGTCAGAGGCGAGGGACTGGACGGGGTTTACGACGAACAAGTGACACACTTTTCGTATATCCCGGTGAAGCCGACGGCGACCGAGGATTCCAATACGCATGACGTCAAGGTACATCTAGATTATGATCCGGAAAACACCGATGTACAAAAAATCGTCATCGAGGTGAAAGATGAAAACGGTAATCCGGTTTCAGGACTAGGCCCGGTCACGGTTTATGCGCCAGAAACGGACACGACGCTAGATTTTAGCGACGCGGATTTGCCGGCAGGAACTTATGTGATTACTGTGACGACTTATGACGGGGAAGGGAACATAATTTACCAAACTTATACGCTTAAAATTATATATGAGGGACCGAAAGAAATCCCACTTCCAGATACGGGTGGATTGTTTGCCGGAATGGACATCTCTACAACCGATTATCTGATTACCGGAATTGTGATCTTTAGTATGATTGCGATTGCAGGAACCATGATGCTTATAGGCAAGCGTGAGAAAAAGACGGCCAAGGCAACTAGGGCGACTAAGAAACGACGCTAGCTCGGCTAGGTCAAACAAAGTCAAACAACTCTAGGCCGATATGATCTGTAAAAAAAGTTAGTATCGGCCAGGAACCAAGAAAATGCTCTACAAAAAATCGGGCGCCGCTGCGAGGGTGCCCGATTTTTAACGACTGTTTTATTCGGTTACACCAAGTTCGATACGCTTGAATTGGCGAATGGTGATATTCTCGCCAGTACGCGCAATGGCTTCTTTGATGAACTCCGCCACAGTTTTGGAATCGTCCAGAATGTAGGGCTGATTCATAAGGACCTTGTCCGCGAAAGCCTTTTTGATTTGGCCGTCTAGGATTTGTTCCTTCATGTTTTCTGGACCGTGGAAGTTCGCCTCGAGCTCTTTGAGCTTAGCCGCACGAGCTTCTTCTGGAATATCCTCCTCGCTGACATAGAGCGGGTTCATCGAAGCGATTTGCATGGCGATTTGGTGCGCCAAAGTTTTGAATTCGTCGGTTTTGGCGACGAAGGAAGTTTCACAGTTAACTTCGACGATAGCACCCAGCCGGCCGTCGTGAATATAAGCGTCAACGAGCCCTTCGCGAGTTTCGCGGTCGCCCCGTTTTTCGGCCTTAGTTAGACCTTTTTTGCGCATCGCGTCGAGGGCTTTGTCAAAGTCGCCTTCGGCTTCAACCAAAGCTTTTTTGGCGTCAGTCAAGCCTACGCCAGAAAGTTCTTTTAGCTTTTTGATTTGTTCAATGGTGATTTCAGCTTTTGCCATTTTGCCTCCTAGTTTTTACCTGCTTTAATTGCTTCCGCGACGTAGCCCAAGATCAGCGTGGTCGCCTTAATTGAATCGTCGTTTGCCGGGATGACGTAGTCAATCGCGGTCGGATCGACATTGGTGTCAACCATTGCGAAAACTGGAATGTTCAAGATATTCGCTTCTTTAATTGCATTTTTCTCTTCGTTGGCGTCGATAACGAAGATTGCTGCTGGTTGTTCGGTCATATCTTTAATCCCGCCATAGCGTTCGTTCAAGAGATCAATTTCTTCTTGGAAACGTTGCACTTCGAGCTTCGAATAACGATTTTCGAGTTCACCCGAGGCCATTTTGCGTTCTAAATCTTTTAGTTTTTTGATTTGGCGGTTGACAGTCTCGACGTTAGTCAAAGTGCCACCGACCCAGCGTTCAGTAACGTAGGGCATATCTACTTCTTCGGCAGTCGCCTTGACGACGTCTTTGATTTGTTTCTTGGTGCCGACAAAGAGGACTTTTTTGCCAGATTTGGCAATTTCCGTGAGTTTTGGCAAGGCAGTTTCTAGTCCTTCCACGGTTTTTTCAAGGTTGATAATGTGAACACCACCCCGTTTGGAATGGATGTACGGCGCCATTTTCGGGTGCCAACGGCTCGTCTTGTGCCCAAAATGCGCACCAGCTTCGAGCAGAGCTTTCATATCGACAGTTGTTGCCACGATATTTCCTTTCTCTTCACCTCTAGGAATACTACCGCTTGATAAACGCTTTCGGCGCCTAAAACGCGATCAGGAAACCTCCCAGAAGTTGTTTCATTAAATTAATATATACTTCTATTATATCACAGGTGGGGCGAAAAGTAAAGACTTGGAGCTTGATTTTATAATAGTTTTGTTATATAACTCATAGTATGTCGGTTGAGATAAAAGAGTATTCTAATAGTCTAGCAGAAAGGTTTTCGGAAGAGAAAGAGCGGATTTCCGTTATTTTGCCAAACGAAGTCCAGATTGAACATGTTGGCAGTAGTGCCGTTGGGATTGGTGGGAAGAATATAATTGATATTTTGGTCGGGGTAAAAAACAGGGAAGAAATGAGAAAAGTCCGTGATCTTTTAGTCCAAAATGGATATTTTGAAGGTAATGACTCCCATGAAGATCGCATTTTTCTAGCCAGCAAACAGGCAGAAACTGGGGAAGGAGATTTTCACGTCCATATTTGCCCGATAGATGATAATTCTTTTAAAGATTTTATTATTTTGCGGGATTTCTTGAGAGCAAATCCGTATAAAGCTTCAGAATATTTTAAGAAAAAACAGGAATTTGCCAAGTTGTCTGGTTGCGAGCGTAAAAAATATAAAGCCCTGAAAGCCAAGTATGTTTCCGAGCTTCTGGACGAGGCGAGAAAAATAGGCCTCGAAAGAGACCTATATCATTGATAGCTTTTAGGCGATATTTGGCTTCTGACTGTCGCCTTGCGATGATTTAGGATATGAGTGTTTACTTTTTAGAAAAAGTTTGATATAATTAGGGACAATTATGAGTAAAAAAGAGTTACACCCTAAAGATTACCGCGACGTCGTGTTTTCCGACGAAGCAGCTGGTTTTGCCTTTTTGACCAAGTCTACCGCAAAAAGCGACGAGACGATCAAATGGGAAGACGGCAACGAGTATCCGTTAATCAAGGTGCAAATTTCATCGGCTTCGCATCCATTCTTCACTGGTGAAGAGAAGATTATCGATACGGAAGGTCGCGTGGATCGCTTTAAGGCGCGCGCCGAAAAAGCGGCCAAGATGAAAGCTGCGCTTGAGAACAAGGCAAAGAAATTAGCTAAAGAAGCCGAGAAAAAAGCCGAAAAACTCACCGAAACGGAAACCAAATAACAAAAGCTAGCCTCCGGGCTAGTTTTTTGGTATAATGAAAATAGTAATAAGGAGTGTATATGTTTGATACCAAAGAAGACCGCAAAAAAATGGAAGCTGCGATGGAACGGTTCAAAAATGAGCTGAAAAAATTGCGGACAGGGCGGGCGCATCCAGATATGCTGTCAGGGCTGAAAATTGAGGTTTATGGACAGGTGATGCCGCTAAACCAAGTGGCAAACGTAACCGCGGCGGACGCGACGATGCTAGTGATTACCCCGTTTGACCCAGCGAATATTGCGGCAATTTCGAACGCGGTGCGAGCCGATCAGGCTTTGGGGCTAAATCCGGCGGATGACGGGCGAGTGATTCGGGTGCCAATTCCGGCCTTGACCGAGGAACGACGTAAAGAAATTGTGAAAAATGCGGCAGGGAAGGTCGAAGAGGCTAAGGTGGCTTTGCGCAACGTCCGAGAAGATGCGCGCAAGGCGATTAAGATTGCCGACGAAATGAGCGAAGACATTAAAAAACGAGCCGAAAAAGAAATCGACGAGTTAACCAAAGAGTTTAGCAATAAGATTGACGCCGAATTTAAGAACAAATCCGACGAAATCATGAAGATATAACTCCATTATATCATACTTTGGAGAAAAAGTCAATGGATACAGAGAAAAAACTACAACATTTAGGGATTATCGCAGACGGAAATCGTCGGTGGGCGAAGGAGCGGGGGCTGTCGACGCTAGAAGGGCATCAGCGGGGATTAGAGGTAATTGAGGAACTGATCGAGGCGGCGATGGAACAAAAAATTCCTTATGTGAGTTTTTTCGTGTTCTCGACGGAAAACTGGGGGCGGAGCGAGGCAGAAGTTTCGTATCTGATGAGGCTGGCGGACAAGCATATCATGCGCCTGGCTAAAAAAATGGTAGACAAAAACGGGCGACTGCTGGTGCTCGGGGCTAAAGACGGGCGAGTGCCAGTGAAGCTCGCGAGCACAATTGAAAAGGCCGAAAAGATGACCGCGGAGTGCGATGGGATTACCGTCGGATTCTGTTTTAATTATGGCGGGGAGCAGGAAATTGCCGACGCAGCGACGATTGCAAGCCAGGTCGAGGGCGAAATTACGCCGGAAACTATTCGCAGACACCTGTATCACCCGGAAATTCCGGCAGTGGACATGGTGGTGCGCACCTCTGGGGAGGAGCGGATTTCGGGTTTTATGCTGTGGCGGGCGGCTTATGCGGAGCTAATGTTTATTAAAAAATATTTTCCGGAAATGACTGGGGCAGATATTGCCGAAATTATTGCGGAATACGAAAAACGCAACCGTCGTTTTGGAAAATAGTGGTATAATAAGGTTATGGATATTTTGATAGGTGTGGTTGTGGGGCTTTTGGTGCTGATGGCGCTGGTGACTCTACACGAATTTGGACATTTTATCGCGGCGCGCCGAAACGGGGTGCGAGTTTTGGAGTTTGGAATTTGTTTTCCGCCGCGAGCTGTGGCGTGGGTGAAAGACCCGAAAACGAAAAAATGGCAGAGACTGCCCAAAAAAGATTGGAAAAAGCCTCAGGACGGTCTGATTTTTAGCCTGAACTGGTTGCCGATTGGTGGTTTTTGCCAGATGGACGGGGAATCGGATGCGGACACGAGAAAAGGCACTTTTGGGGCAGCGAGTTTTTGGGCGAAAACCAAGATTTTGTTTGCTGGCGTGGCGATGAACTGGCTGGTGGCGATTGTGATTTTTACAATTTTGGCTTGGACGGGGATGCCGGAGTTTTTGGAAAACCAATTCGTGGTCGAGGCGGACGCCAGGACCGAGGCGACGCCGGTGCAAGTCAGCTATGTGGCGGAAAATTCGCCGGCGGAACGAGCAGGGTTTAATACCGGGGATTATATTACGGCGATTGACGGGCAGGAAATCTGGCGCGCGAGCGAGATTAACGAATACAACCGAGCGCATGCGGGGGAGACGGTAGAGTATACTTTGAACGGCGACAAAAAAACAGAAGTGGCTTTAAATTCTAGCGACGCGGAGTATTTGCTCGGGATTACGATGGTCTCGACGCAGACTTTGACCTATGCGACTTGGTCGGCGCCGGTGGTGGGAGTAGGGCTGACAGCACAACTGACCGGCGAAACTTTTAAGGGCGTCGGGACGATGCTATGGAATTTGGTGTCGGGGGTAGCCCGGCAGTTTAGTGGCAGTGCCGAGGTGCGCGAAAGTGGGCAGGAAGCGATTTCGGAAGTTGGCGATTCGGTGGCGGGACCGGTTGGGATTGTGGGACAACTGTTCCCGGCTTTCACCGCGGCGGGTCCAAGGAGTTTGGCGTTTCTCGCGGCGCTGATTAGTGTTTCGCTGGCGTGCATGAATGTGATCCCGATTCCGGCGCTGGACGGCGGGCGGTGGCTACTGATTGCAGTTTATAAACTCCGCAAGAAAAAACTGACCAAAGAAGTGGAAGAAAAAATCGTAGCGCGGGCGATGATGGCGCTACTGGCACTAATTTTTCTGGTGACAATTCTCGATATCATTAAAATCACCAACGGAGGCTAAAATGAAACAAACAGCGACTAAAGCGCGTCCAAAATTGCCGAAAAAACAGGGGTGGAAGTTAGCGGCAAAATTAGTGGGGTTGGCATTTTGGGCAATGGTGGTGGTGTTTGTGGCGCAGGTTGTAGTCGGGATTGTCATGACCGGAATTATGATTCTCGCGACCGGCAGTCGCGAAACTGCCGTGGCGTTGCTGAGTGAACCGGTGTGGACGGCGGTGTATCTGGCTCTTGCGTATTCACTAGCACTAGTAGCGCTGATTTTCCTGTCGCCAAGATTGTATAATTTACTGGCTCGGCGGAAGCAAAAACGCGCCGAAAAACCCGTGCCGGCAGAAAAACCTGTGCTAGCAGAAAAAACCGTATCAGCTAGAACACCCAGCCATGAAGAATTGGGACTCAAAGGTTTGCCGACCTGGACTGACCTCGGGCTGGCGCCGGTGGGATTCGTAGCGTATTTACTTCTCGCGGTGGGGCTCACGACGGTATTTTCGCTATTTCCGTGGTTTAACGCCGAGGAAGCGCAGGGCGTAGGGTTTAACGTTCTGTCTTCTAACGGCGACCGGCTGGTGGCGTTTTTAGCGCTCGTGGTGATTGCACCGATTGCGGAAGAAATTATTTTCCGGGGGTGGATGTATGGTAAAATGCGCAAAAGTTTATCTAAAAAAACCGCTGACTGGCTAGGGATGACAATTTCGATTATTTTGACTTCGCTCGCGTTTGGAATTATGCACGGGCAGTGGAATGTAGGGGTGAATGTGTTTGCGATGTCGGTGGTGCTGTGTGGGCTCCGGGAGATTACCGGAACGGCGTATTCGGGCATCGTAGTGCATATGCTTAAAAACGGAGTGGCGTTTTATCTGTTATATGTGCTCGGAATGTGATATAATCACTTTATGAGATTATCGAAAACTTTTGTCAAGACCTTGCGCGAGGCGCCGAAAGACGAGACGGCGAAAAATGGCGCGCTACTTACTCGGGCGGGCTATATCCATAAAGAGATGGCGGGGGTGTATGATTATTTACCGCTGGGACTCCGCGTGATTGAAAATTTGAAAGGGATTATTCGCGAAGAGTTAAATAAGCTCGGCTGCGAAGAACTGTCGATGTCGGCGTTGCAAAATCCGGAGCTTTGGGAAAAAACTGGGCGGTTTTCGGACGCGGAAGTAGATATTTGGTTCAAAACTGAGCTGGCTGGGGGTGGGATTTTGGGCCTTGCCCCGACACACGAAGAGCCAATGGTGAATTTGGCACGCAAATACGTGACGAGCTATAAAGATTTGCCGTTCGCGGCGTATCAGTTTCAAAATAAATTTAGAAATGAGCTACGGGCGAAGTCGGGAATTTTGCGCGGGCGCGAGTTTTTGATGAAAGATTTGTATAGTTTTCATACTTCCGAGGAGGATTTGGACCGGTTTTACGAACAGGTTGAAGGGGCTTACGCGCGGATCTTTGAACGGGTCGGGCTTGGCGACTGCACCTATAAAACTTTTGCGAGTGGGGGAATTTTTGCCAAGTTTTCGCATGAATATCAGACTTTTTTGCCGGTGGGTGAAGACACGGTATATTATAACGCGGACAAGTCGCTGGTTTTGAACAAAGAAGTGTTCACGCCGGAAGTTTTGAGCGAATTTGGCGAGAAAGCGGAGAATTTTAGCGAAACCACGGCGGCGGAAGTAGGGAATATCTTTAAGTTGAAGTTTAAATATACCGAACCGCTAGATTTGAAATTTGCGGACGAGAGCAACGAACAACAAGTGGTTTATATGGGGTGCTATGGGATTGGTGTGTCGCGACTAATGGGGGTGATTGCCGAGAAGTTTGCCGATGAAAAAGGTCTGGTCTGGCCGGAAGCGGTGGCGCCGTTTAAACATCACGTCATTGGGATTGGCGAGCAGGGGTTAAAGGCCGCCGAGAAGTTTTACGCTGAGCATGAGAGCGATACCTTGTTTGATGACCGCGACAAGCGGGCGGGCGAAAAATTCGCGGATGCGGAGCTGATTGGTTTGCCGACGCGAATTGTATTTTCGGACAAAACCGTAGCGGAGAAAAATGCTGAGGTGAGCCACCGACAAAGCGGTGAGACCAAACTGGTGAAGATTTCTGAGCTGGTTTAGGCTCGTCTAGAATAATTTTTAGGTAATTTTGTTAGTATGTTTTGATGGTATTTTTGGTGAACTTGGAGATTTTTAAGACGATTTGGGTAAACCTAGCATTTTAGACTTGACTTTAAAGTAGTTTTTTTATAAACTAGAGTAAGTTTAAATGGAGTTTTGATTATGATTAAAAAAAGCGTGGATTTGACCGCAGAGGGGAAGAAAGAATTAGAACGGGAGCTGGAGGAGCTGATTGCCGAGCGCCCGGTGATTGCTGAAAAAATCGCAACGGCGCGGTCGTTTGGCGATTTGTCGGAAAACGAGGAATATTCTTCGGCGCGCAACGAGCAAAAAATGGCGGAAAGCCGGATTTTGGAAATCCAAGAGATTTTGAAGAATGCCAAGGTAATTCGGGGTGGCAAAAAAGACAAAGTGGCACTCGGTGCGACCGTGGCGTTAGACTTTGGTGGCAAGAAAATGGAATATACTTTGGTCGGGCCGACCGAGGCGAACCCGCTGGAAGGCAAAATTTCAAACGAATCGCCAATCGGCAAGGCTTTGATGGGGAAAAGTGCGGGGGAAGGGTTTGAGTTTAATGGGAAAAAAGTTAAGGTTTTAGAAATTAAATAGGCTTTTTAAAGTCTTCCAGCCTGGATATAGCAAATTTTTAAAGTCTTTCAGCTCTTAAGTTCAAGAAATTTTTGATTTTTATGTTATAATAATAACATGATTTTAGATGATTATAGAAACGAGAGACTTAGGAAACTAGAGAAAGTGCGGGCGAGGGGTGTCGAGCCGTATCCGGCGAAAAGTTTCCGCAACACCAAAATTTCGGAAATAATTGACCATTTTGATGAAAAGCAGGGGCAAGAAGTAGTGATTGCAGGGCGAATTGTGGCAATTCGGTCGTTTGGGAAGTTGGCATTTGTTAAGGTGCGCGATTATTTTGGCGAAGTGCAGATTTTTATGAAAGCTGGCGAGGTGCGGGAAGGTGAATTTGGCGTGAAAGAAATTAAGTTGCTCGATGTGGGCGATTTTATCGAGGCGCGAGGCGTGGTTGATAAGTCGCAGACTGGTGAGATTTCGGTGTTTGCAAATTCGGTGCGACTTTTGACGAAAACGCTTCGGCCGTTGCCGGAAAAATTCACAAACAAGGAAGAGCGATATCGGCGACGCTATGTTGACATGAATGTTAATCCGGAGGTGCGGGAACGGCTGGTGCGCCGGTCTAAATTCTGGCAGGCGACGCGCGATTTTATGAATAAACACGGGTACATCGAAGTGAATATTCCGGTATTGGAACACACGACGGGCGGGGCGGATGCGACGCCGTTTGTGACGCATATGAACGCGCTGGATGAGGATTTTTACCTGCGAATTTCGCACGAATTGCCTTTGAAACGGTTGCTCGGCGGTGGGTTTGAAAAAGTTTATGATATTGGGCCGCGATTCCGCAACGAAGGCGTGGATGATGAACACTTGCCGGAGCATATCGCATTCGAGGCGTATGCGGCGTATGAAAATTACGAAGACGGCATGAAGTTTTATGAAGAAATGATAAAATATGTAGCGATGGAGACGTGGGGGACGCTGAAATTTAATGTTGGCGGGTTTGAAATTGACTTGGACTGCGAATGGCCACGCGTGAAATATGCGGATTTGCTGAAAGAAAAGTTCGATGTGGATGTCTTTAATCCGGACAAGGCGCAACTCGTGCGAATTTTGAAAGAAAATGGCGTAGAAACGAATTTTGACGTGTCGGAAGCAAGGTTGATCGACCACGTTTGGAAATTAATTCGCAAAACTTCGGCGGGGCCGTATTGGTTGATTGAGGAGCCTCTCGCTTTGTCGCCCCTGGCGAAAAAATCGGCAGAAAATCCGCTAGTGACGGAACGGTTTCACCCGATTATTGCGGGAACCGAAATGGGGAATGGCTTTTCGGAACTTAACGATCCGCTGGACCAGCTCGAACGATTCGAGGAACAACAAGCCGCGCGCGACGCCGGCGACGAGGAAGCGCAAATGCTCGACCGCGATTTTGTCGAGATGCTTGAATACGGCATGCCACCGGCTTGTGGTTGGGGCAATTCAGAACGAAACTTTTGGTTGCTCGAAGGTGTGCCGGGTAGGGAAGCGGTGCCGTTCCCAACGATGAAGTCGTTGGACTAGTTTTACTTAGGCTAAACTTTCTTGCATATATCGGTAGACGATCGTGATAATTTTTTGGATTTCTTCATTGGCGTTTCTATAGAAAACGTTATCAAAAACAACGTCTGGATATTTACGGATAGCATCGCTTACTAGTGCATGAATAAAAGACTGTGTAGCCCCCTTTACTTCTTCAAAATCAAAAATAATCGCTCGATCATCGGCAAGTGCCGGCAATAGGTGATTGACGCGTAGATCTTTTGCAATGTCTTTATTCTCCGCAAATTCTCCAACTAAATCTCTCATTTCAATAATTTCCATTTTTCCTCCTAGATGAAGTTAGGTTTTCTAAATTTTTGTTCTTTACGTTCACGGATTGCATCCTCATACACATCGCCGATAAGATCTAGCATTTGTCTAAATTCTACTGTCGCATCGAGTGAGATGTCCACTGCCACTAGCGTTCCGTTAAAACGTGCTAAGCCCGTTTTGCGGACACAAGCATCTTCAAACGGATCAGCTTTCAAGATCGGTTTCTTTTGGTCTGAACGAGTCTTTTTTAAGATATAGGCTGTATCGCCACTATAAACGACGAAATTGTTCCGAGCGGTCTTTGCGATGGATTTAATAAAGAATAAACCGGCGCCAGCATTTTCGGAAGTTCCACCTTCTTTACGAGTGGTACCAGAAATACCCGGCATTAGAGCAAGACGAATCGCTTCCTCGTCGGTTTTTGGATGCCAAATCTGCAGTCCCTTCCATAATCCAATACCGGTATCGCAAATGGCCAAACTAATACGGTTAGCATTTTTATAATATTGCGCAGAAACGACGGCACCATTTTTTGCATAAGAGTGCTCTAGAACATTGCGAACTAATTCCCCTATGACGTATTTAATTGTTGAAGAATCATTGTCGTCTAAATGTAGCAACGGGATCATTTCTGAAATAAATTTCGACTGGTCAGCAGTGGTCTTAATGAAAGTAAGTGGAATAAAACGCCCAGATGGGTCTTTGTGCATATATTCAGAAAAGGGCGACGGAGTGTTCGCGAGAGCATAAAACCCCATACGGTCAATATATCTCGCCGACTCGGGCACCTCAGAAATAATTTTCGTATTTTCTTTACCAACTTCTCTCGCAATAGCGGCAGCAAGAGTAAGGTGCGCAGGATGAACATTGACCCAACGTTTGTCTACCGTAATTTCTAGAGTTTCAGGATGATCAAAAGTCATTTGCTCGGCAAAATGAGCAAAATAACGCAAATTCCCTTGATTACTAAAATGGATACGCATATCTTTATATTAGCGTATAATTCCAGATTTGTCAAGTATGTAACTATAGGGCGATTTTTTATGTCGCCTAACAGGGAAATGCTTCCTATAATTACACATTTTAAAAATCTGTAATTATAGGAAGTTTAAAATTCGATTTCTTTGTGGCGGGATTTTTGGCCGCGGGTGATTTTGAGGCTGGTTTTGGGAATGTTTAAGTGTTTTGCGAGGATTTTAATCAGGACAGAATTTGCCTCGCCGTCGTGTGGTTTGGCGCGTAAGTAAACCGTCAGCTCTTGGTCGCCGGTCGCGACGACTTTTTCCTGCGAACTACCGGGCTTGACCGTGACTTGATATTTCATACATTTTATTATAGCGTGATATAATAAATAAGTGAATAAGTTTAAGTTGGTTTCGAAATTTCAGCCGATGGGCGACCAGCCGGCAGCGATTAAGACGTTGACGGACGGGATTTTGGCGGGGCGAAAAGAACAGACTTTACTCGGGGTGACGGGATCGGGAAAAACTTTCACCATGGCGAACATTATTCAAAATGTGCAACGGCCGACTTTAATTCTGGCGCATAACAAAACTCTCGCGGCACAACTTTATTCTGAATTTCGAGAGTTTTTTCCGGAAAATGAGGTACATTATTTTGTGTCATATTTCGATTATTATCAGCCGGAGGCGTATATCGCCTCGACGGATACTTATATCGAAAAGGACTCGGCGATTAATGACGAAATCGACCGGCTGAGGCACGGCGCGACCGAGGCTCTGCTCACGCGAAACGATGTGATTGTGGTGTCGTCGGTATCGTGTATTTATGGGATTGGTTCGCCGGCGAATTACCTTGCGATGTCGCTCAAAATTGAAATCGGCGATGAAATGTCTCAGCTGGATTTTATTCGGCATTTAGTTTCAATGCAATATCACCGCAATGACCTAGCGTTCGAACGGGGGAATTTTCGGGCGATGGGCGACACGGTTGATTTATATCCGGCGAACGGGGAATATGCTTATCGGTTTGAATTTGGTTTTGATACTTTGGAAGGACTGAAAATTGTTGACCCGCTGACTTTTGAGGTGCGTGAAAAGCCGAAAAACTTGCACATTTTTCCAAATACGCATTACGCCACGCCAAAAAGTCAGCTCGAAAAAGCACTGGTGGCAATTCGGGCGGAATTCGAAGAGCGATTGAAATATTTCGAAAAGCATCAAAAATATTTAGAGGCGCAGAGGCTCAGTCAGCGCACAAAATATGATCTCGAAATGTTGAAAGAAACTGGGTTTGTGAAGGGGATTGAGAATTACTCTCGACATCTTGACGGGCGCAAAGCGGGCGAACCGCCGGCGACACTGCTTGACTTTTTCCCGAAAGATTGGCTCTTGATTGTTGATGAGTCGCATATGACTTTACCTCAGGTGCGGGGAATGTATAATGGCGACCACGCGCGCAAAACGACGTTGGTGGATTTTGGGTTTCGGTTGCCGTCGGCGCTAGATAACCGACCGCTCACTTATGGTGAGTTTCAGGGGAAAATTAACCAGGCGATTTATGTTTCGGCGACGCCGGGGAGTTATGAACTTGAGCATTCGCCGAAACCGGCGGAGCAAATTATTCGCCCGACCGGACTTTTGGACCCGGAAGTTGAGGTGCGTGGCTCCGAGGGGCAGATTGACGATTTGATGGAAGAAATTGACCGGCGGATTGCGAAGGGGCAACGGACTCTAATTACGACTTTGACTAAGCGGATGGCGGAAGATTTAACCGATCACTTAAAAGAGCGGGGCGTGAAAACGGCGTATATTCATTCGGATATTGATACTTTGGAGCGAGGCGATATTTTAAGAGATTTGCGCGCTGGAGTTTATGATGTGCTAGTCGGGATTAATCTACTTCGCGAGGGACTGGATTTGCCGGAAGTGTCACTAGTCGCGATTTTGGACGCGGACAAGGAAGGGTTTTTAAGGAGCGAGTCGGCTCTTGTACAAACGATTGGGCGCGCGGCCCGGCACGAAGAGGGGAAAGTGGTTATGTATGCGAATTTTATCACCGAAAGTATGGAAAAGGCAATTTCGGAGACTAATCGGCGGCGCGAAATTCAAAAACAATATAATTTTGAGCATCATATCACGCCTCATTCGGTGAAAAAAGAAATTTCGGCGGGTCTACGCGCGATTATTCCGGAAAAACAAAAAGAAAATAAGCTCGACATTCGGCGCGTGCCGAAAGACGAATTGCCGACGTTGATTAAGTCTTTGTCGTCCGAAATGCAACTCGCCGCCGCAAACTTAGAGTTCGAAAAAGCTGCGTTGCTGCGGGACGAAATTGAGAAAATTAAGGCGTTTGTGGCGGGGAAGTAGGCGTTTGTGGGATGAGCTAGTTTTGTTTTCTAAATAACAACGTGGCACAAAAAACAGTCGTTTTCCAGGACAATACATCAAACCGTTGTAAGCAATTGTTTATTATAATCTAACATAACGACTTTGTTCTTTTCATCATAAAGGACGCATCTGTCTTTTGTAAGATAAACTTGGTTATTTTGTTTGTCGGATAATATTAAGTCATTATTCGATGTTAAAGACATATAAATATTACGGTTACGATTTTGCGTAATTTTTGCATGGCTATAAGCATCTATATAAACCATATTTTGCCATCTATCAAATAATTTGAATTGTTCAGGGCTTTCTGACCAAGAGAGAGGCACAACATGATGTAACTCATAGCCATCGGTTTTTTGCACATGATGGTTGCTGAAGTAGGCGTATTTTTCACCGATGGATCTTTTCTTTATATCAACTTTAGTCCCATCTTTCGTTATAATTTTTTGAGTTGATAGTGTTAATATTTCGTTTTCTTTTCCGGACACATCAAAATATGGAGTTTGTTTGAATAAATGAAATACTTGATCGATTTTATTCTGCCAATTGTGCCAATCTCTTTTTGCTGTCTTATCGCCGAAGAAGTTTTTGGGTTTCAGAGCTTTTTTAAGACTTTCGACGACTGCACGCTGCTGAATAGGTGATAGTCTATGAAATTCTTTGATTAATTCAGCGCATTGAGCTGTAGATAATCTAAAACTATATGTCACGTCTATTGCAGAAACAAAGAACATAAAATCCCATTTGGTAATTTTTTCTATATCATAGTCTGGGTCTTTTAAAATTTCTAATGAGATTTCAATATATCCGCCCAATAGCTTATCTAACGCTTTCGTAAATAAGAAGGCTCTATTTAATAAGTTTGACGAGACAAATTCGACCCCATCGTTAGACAACGAAACATATTTCACTGCGCCACCTCCATACGGGCTTGTCTTATCGCGAGAATCATCATAGCGTTCAATCAGTCCCATCCTGTGCATGTCCACAAATATATTCTTTCTTATAGAGTCTTGGGTTCCTTTGCCAACTTTTTCTTTCACTTCACCGCAAAAATGCGCGTAATGCATCTCGTCTGATGTATTTTGGGGTCTTTTCGACAAATCGGTATCACGAATCCGCATCAACTGTTTATTTGGCGCATATTTATTTAAAATCTGTAAAATAGTAAATATTTCTTGCATATCATATCTATTATGCTCAGACGATTCGGCTCCACGATAGTTATCGTCTCGAATACGACGCTCGATATACTCGAGCGCTTTATTACCTGGTTGAATATTACTGATAATTATATTCATTGTATCTCCTCTACGGCATCTCTTGCCATTTTTACATATTCCTCATTACTATCAGCGCAGATATAATTGCGCTTCAACTTCTTTGCACAATATGCTGTCGTGCCACTCCCAACGAAACAGTCCAAAACAAGATCTCCTTCATTAGAACTAGCAAGGATAATTCTCTCTATCATTTCCTTTGGCTTAGGTGTGACGTGTCCTAATTTTTGAACTCGTCCCCCTATTTTTCTTTTATGTCGCTCGCTAGCTATATGCCAGACTTCTCCACATAATCTACCATTTGGGTTCGGGAACCATCTTTTACCATTTTTTAGTAATCCTTTAGCTTTAGCAGATTCTATGCGTTTGGTTGATTCATAGGGAATCCGAATAGCGTCAGAATTAAAAGTATGTTTTGTGGATTTAGTAAAAAATAAAATTGTTTCTTGTCCATGCGTATAACGGACTTTTGACGCATTCAAACCATCGCGCTTATCCCAAGTGATCCAGTTTTGGAATATTAGCCCCTTATTAACAAGATATTGTAATATGTATGCAGAATTAAACGGAGTATTAAAGATATATAAACTGCCGGTATTTTTAAGCAGAGGTACAAGTTTATCAATCCACCTGTATGTAAAATCTAAAAAGTCCCGTTGGGAGTTAAATGTATCCCAGTCAGCCTTATTCATATTGTAAGGAGGGTCAATTACCGCCAGGTCAATGCTATCTATGTCGACATTTTCTAAAAAAGAAAAAACATCCTCATTATATATAGAATTAATTTTCATTTTGACCCCTAAGTTTTTGTTCAATTATTCCCTTATAAGATGTTGAAATTTCATAGCCGACATAGTTTCTATTAAGTGCTTTTGCAGCTCTTAATGTGGTTCCACTTCCAGTGAATGGATCCAAAACTAAATCCCCAACAACGCTATATAATTTAACAGCTCGACGCGCTATTTCTTCTGGCATTATTGCCGAATGCCTGCCAAAAGCGAGATCGCCCTTGCCCGGTATGGGTATGTTCCAAATTTGCTTTGTTAATTGTATCCATTCTTTCTGTGATAGTTTACTGGATTCTCGGTTTTCTTTTGAAGGACGTTCAGGGACGCCGTCTTTAACGTAAACGGTTATAAATTCGGTCGTGTTTTGTGCATAAAAATTTCTAGGATATGGATAACTGCCGAACATTAATTTTTTACTAGGGTTGGTCCTATTCCATATATAGACATCTAGTAAAAAAAGGTTAGTTTTTGTTCGAATAGAATGCTGTATATCGCTATCGATATTAAATATATGCCTATTGTAATGCGTGTTTAAATCGCGCTTTAACATTGGCATTAACGGAGTATTAATTATTAATTTGCCATTAGGCTTAAGAACACGCTCACACTCTTTCCAGACCTTCAGCATTTCCTTTATGTAATCATCGTATTCCGGAATGTCACCGATTTGGCCTTTTAGTTTGGTTCCAATACTATTTTGCTGATAGCCATCTTTAGAATAATCCTTTATATTGAAATACGGAGGACTTGTAATAATAAGCTGCACGGAACAATCCGGCAGCTCTCGCATCCTGCGAGAGTCTTTGAAAAAAACTTGATTGATATAATTTGGTTCAGACATCGTATTCTTTCTGACCACGATGTCTTTATTAATAAAAAACGACACCGTGCGTCCACGATGTCTTACGTCGTTTTCAAGCAGCGGGCACGATGATGCCTACTACCGTTTCCACACGATGCCGTTTACATTCATCGTGCAAAAACCGCTGCTTTATTGCTTGAATTTATACGTAAGACAATTATATTTTATCACGAATCCAATCTTTATTCAAAGAAAATGTTTTAAATTCTAAAATAAAATGTAGTGCATAATGGATATCGCTAGGCTTTAATGGGTCCTGTTTTTAGTTGAGCCGAAAAAGCAGTCAAGTTGTGGTGGCATTCCAGAAAATCACTCTGAGAGAAAAAGTTTATGGTATAATGGGGATAGGATGAGTGGGCAAGTTGACTTTAAATCAGTTGAGCAGATTCAAAAGCGGGTGCGGTTTTGTGATTACTTGTGCGTAGCGCAGTTATTTTTACAGAATAACTTTTTGCTCGAGCGGGAGTTGAGCTTTGATGATATTAAGCCGCGACTTTTGGGGCATTGGGGGACTTGCCACGGGATTAACGTCGCTTATGCGAATTTGAAAAATCATTTTGCAGGAGATGCGAATTTTGCGTTTATCCTTGGGCCGGGACATGGGTTCCCAGCGCTCCAGGCGAATTTATGGCTGGACGGAGAACTCGAGAAAATTGACGTGCAGGCCAGCCGAGACGCAAAAGGTCTAGAATATCTTTGCCGACAATTCTCTTGGCCGGACGGTTTTCCGAGCCACGCCAGCCCGCTGACGCCAGGGGTGATTACCGAAGGTGGGGAACTGGGCTATGCGCTGGCAAATGCTTACGGTATGGCGCTTGGGCATCCGGAGAAAACTATCGCGGTTTTAATCGGCGACGGCGAACTTGAAACGGCAACGGCTCTGGCGTCTCTCAATTTGCGCGATTTACTAAGTAGCCCGAATAACGGCACGGTTTTGCCGATTCTGCATCTCAACGGTTATAAAATTTCGGCGCCGTCAATTTATGCCCGCAAATCAGAACGGGAATTAAACGAGCTGATACGTGGATTTGGGTTTACGCCTCTAGCCATTGATGGAGAAAAGACGGAGGAATTTCAGAACATTTTGAATGAGACTAGCAGTCCACGTGCAACTAATACTGATTTAGTGGATGCCCGCAATAAAACTACGTCGCGCGGAGCAATGTCGGCACCATTCTATATTTTGAAAACCGAAAAGGGCTATGGCGGACCAAATCGTCATCACGAAGCACACCAAATTCCGCTCAAAAACCCGAAAACCGACGAAAAAGAACTTAGAGAACTCGAAAAATGGCTAAAATCCTATCATTTTGAAGAATTATTCGACCGGGAGGAGGGGATTTTGGTATGACTAAGGGTATGAATAGTCGAGGGGGCGGTATGGGTGAAGATATGAATAGTAGAAAAAGGCTTGGTATGATTAAAGGCGTAAATGGTCAAGAAAGGGGAGGTTCAATATGATTGAGCATATAGAAAATCCGGGAGCGGAAAAATTTTCGCCAGCCAAGAAAATCGGCGAACTTTTGACCGAACACTTCAAAAAAGACCCGCATTTTTACTTTTTCTCGCCGGACGAAACTACCTCAAACCGCTTTGACGAGATTTTTACGGTTGAAAAACGGGCGTGGGGCGATTTAAAACGCGAAAAATGGGACTTGCCGGAAGCGCCGAATGGGCGGATTATTGAAATGTTGTCGGAAAATGTGCTGTTTTCAGCAATGACCGGGCATCTCGCAAACGGGGAACAAGCGATGATGGGGAGTTATGAGGCCTTTTTCCCGATTATTGCGGCACAACTTTTACAGCAAATGAAATTTATCAAACAATCCAAAACGGTGAAATGGCGCAAACCCTTGCCGGCGGTGAATTTGTTGTCCACTTCGACTTGCTGGCGGCAGGACCATAATGGTTTTACGCATCAATCGCCGGCGTTAATCTCGACATTATTATCGGTGCCGTCTAATCTCGCCAACTGTCTTTTCCCGGTTGATGACGTGGCGGTCGAGGAAGCCTTCCGTTTTATGTTGGGTTCTCGAAATGTTGTAAATTTAACAACATTCAACAAAAACGAAGAACCGCGCTATATCGACTCACATCACGCCAAGTTCCAATTCGATAACGGCGGAGCCTCGATTTACGAGTTTACCTCTGATCCGGAGCCGGACTTCGTATTTACCGCCGCCGGCGATATCGCAACCCACGAAACATTAGAGGCAATTAAGATTTTAAGACAAGATTTACCGGAACTTAGGTTACGTTTTGTCGGAATAAACGCCTTGTCTTACCGCGCAATCGGCACGACCAACAACAAACTCACGCGCGAGAAATTCACGGAATTATTTACGGCGAATAGGCCGATTCTGGCCAATTTTCACGGCTACCCCGAGACTTTGGAGAATATTTTGGAGAATTATACCGAAAAACGGCGTCTCAGGGTGCATGGATTTAATGAGGAGGGCTCGACCACGACACCGTTTGAAATGCTGCGTAAAAATGCCGCTTCGCGCTATGACCTGACTATCGATATCGCAAAAGTGGTCCAGCGCGACGATTTAGTAAGTAAATATACCGCGATTTTGGCGCAAAATCACTGGCACGCCATAAAATACGGCGAAGACTTGATAAAATAACTTATTTATGTTAAAATAACATACTATGGAACTATTCATTTTGATTATTACCTTGCTGATTCTGGCGGAAACCAGTTTTTTGACGATTAAACGGCTTAAACCCTTGCGCAATACCGGCAAACGCAAAATTTATATCGACACTTCGGCGCTGATTGACGGGCGGATTTTGAATGTTGCACGATCGGGGTTTTTGGACGGTGATATCATTGTGCTCAAAAGCGTTCTAAGGGAATTACAATTGCTAGCGGACGGCAAAGATTCGGAAAAACGTCTGCGAGCGCGAGCGGGGATTGAGGCGGTCTCGGAACTCGAGCGCGTCATCAACGTAAATACCGAGATTTTTGACGACGGGGAAGGGCGCAAAAAAGTAGATGAAGAACTGTTGAAGTTCGCCAAAGAAAACCGCGGGGCGATTTTGACGATTGATTATAATCTGATCAAAGTGGCTGAGGCGGAGAAAATCGAAACTTTAAATATCAACGACCTAGCGCTCGCAGTACGGACCGAATTTTTACCGGGCGAGCAAATGGAAATTAAAATTACCGAAAAGGGTTCCAACAAGGGCCAGGGTGTCGGACATCTGGCTAATGGTACGATGGTTGTGGTCGACCGCGCAGCCAATAAAATTGGGCAGACCCTCAATATTGAATTTGAACGTTTCCACGAATCTTCCTCTGGGCGAATTATTTTTGCTAAAATTGCGAAGCGCCGGAAGTGATCCAGCATGCTTAAAACAATTCGATGTGACGGAAATAGTTTGATAGATTAAAAACAGTTTTACCTTCCGTTAGGGTATCAATAACGCCCTAGAGTAGAAGGTAAAACTGGTTTATTTTTTGGAGTTATTCCGTTTCGGTTTCTTTATCGGTGTCTTTTTTACAGGCATTGATACCGGAAATAGTGATTTCGCCGGTCGCGGAGTAGCCAGAAGAGTCAGCCACCACCAGCCGAGCCGAAGTTTCGGTGCCGGTCAGCGTGTAAATCGCGCCGCCAGAGAGCGAGACTCCGCCTTTTTCGACACCGTTGATATAGAGCGTAGCGCTGGCTAAGTCGTAGGTGCCTTTGGCGATTTTGGCGCTAAGCTTACAGTCGCCGGTCGAGAGGGAAACGCGAGGCGGTTCAAAGTCGCAGGTGTCGTTTTGGTCGCGGTTGTATGGCTCAGGCACACTATAGACTGCATTGCCGGTGAGCGGATCAATAGTTTTGGTGACTTCGACCTCGATTTTATATTCTTCCGGGGTGCAGGCGGCTGCTAGCAAGTGGTTATAGCGGTTAAAGACCAGTTTTTCTTTGGAAACGCCCGAAGTTTTGGAATTGTACCAGCTGGGCCAAATGTCGGTTTTGCCGTTCACGGTCAGAGTTTGGATGCCCGACGGGCGAGTTGGTTCATCGCCATAGCTCCACCGACCATCCGGTTCGTAAACTTCTTTGTGGACGCGTTCCATATAAGTCCCGACCGTATAGCGCACGACATCGTTAGTATTAGAGGAGAGGCCCGCGCCGTCGTGATTACCGTTCCAGACAAAGGTCGAGACGGCGGTAGAATAACTTTCGATCAAAGAATCCTTGGTGACGGCAGAGTTAGTGGTAGTGGTAGTACCGGTTTTGGTTGCAGTCCAGACATTCGGCACCACGAAACCTTCGTTGTTGAACCACCGCGCCGAACGGTCGCTTAAAATGCTCGAAATCATGTAGGCAACTTGTTCGTCGACTACTGAAGTAGCTGGCGAATCGGTCCAAGTTTCGACCACGTCGCCTGCGGAGTTTTTCAATTCTAGCACGTAAGCCAAATCTTTATACGAGCCGCCGCGTGCAATCGAGGCATAGGCGTTGGCGTGTTCTACCATTTTAACTCCACAGCCCGAACCAATGGCAATAGAGAGCCCATAGTTGGAGCGGTCTGCACAATAACTTTGATCGCCGAGGGCATGCGCGACTTCGAGCGAGTTATCGATGCCGTTAATATATAGGGCTTTGACGGCGGCGATGTTCAGCGAGTGACCAAGCGAGAACCGAATGGTGACATCGCCATAGAACCGACCCGTAGCGTTCGCCATCGAACAAGAGCCTGTGTAGCCGGCACAATACAACTTATCGATATTTTCGTCTTTTAGAATACTGCCGGGGCCATAATTGACGCCTTCGCGTTGCATAAATAACGGAGCGTAATCCAAAATTGGCTTAATCGAGGAACCAGGCTCGATCGAGGAATCGGTCGTAACATTGAGTTCGCCGTAAGTGGCGTTGTTAAAGTCCGCCGACCCCACCATAGCGATGACTTGCGAAGTTTCGACATCGACCGAAACCAGAGCTAAGTTATCACTCTTGTTTTTATACATATGCGTGGTGCCGACCGCGACTGCGTCTTCGGCAATTTTCTGCGCACGGTAATCCAAAGTGGTTTTAATGGTCCAGCCACCGGCGCGCATGGTCTGAATTCCGTATTTTTCCTCGAGCTGTTTTTTGACTTCGAGCACGAAATGCGGCGCGAGCATGTTGGCATATTGACTAGATTCGGGTTTAATGGTATCCAGAATTGCCACTTCTTTGGCTTCGGTGGCTTCTTGTTCGGTGATAAAACCCATTGAGACCATGTCGTCTAGAACTTTGTGTTGGCGTTCAATCAACATATCGTTGCCATAAGAGTTATAGGGGTTCAAAATGGCAGGATTGTTTGGAATGGCGGCCAGAAGCGCGCATTCGGCCAGGGTTAAATCTTTGGCGTGTTTGCCGAAGTAGGTTTGCGCCGCCGATTCCACGCCGTTACGCCGCCCGCCATAAGGCGATTGGTTTAAGTACATGGTGATAATTTGGTCTTTGGAATACATTTTTTCGAGTTCGATCGCGAGAATTAATTCCTTAATCTTGCGAGTTAGACCACCACGGTTTTCGCTGGCGGCTTCGTCAGAGAAATAAACTTGTTTAATCAACTGTTGGGTCAGAGTCGAACCACCCTGCACACCCCGCCCCGACAAGGTCGAAAACGCCGCCCGAATAAGTGCTACGAAGTCCACACCGATATGATTGTAAAAATTCTTATCCTCGATCGCAATGGTGGCTTTATACATCATCTCCGGAATTTCGTCGGCATCCACCACTAGGCGGTAGTCTTCGTCGCCGGTATCTTTCCAAAGCACTTCGCCGTTACGGTCAAGATAAGTGTTGACGGTTTCGGAAATTGACATTTCGTCGAGACGGATTTCGTCAAGGTCTTTTTTGTAATATAAAAACAAACCACCAATGAAAATAATACCGATCAAGAAACAGGCTGCGAAAAATTTGAGAATAGCTTTTTGACCGCGCCAAGAAAACCACCACTTAAACACCCGCTTTGGATGTAGCCGAGCAAAGAAACGTTTGACGGGCTCTTTGGGTAATTTTGCTAATTCTTCTGCCCGCTTACGAGCGTTGGACTCTTTTTTGGCACGATAGTTGTATGCCAAACTAGAATATAGATTGAGATTCTTTTTTGCTTTCGCAGTTTTTGAGGCTTTTGGCGCCTTGGTCTTTTTGGACTTGGACGGCAAAATCACCTCGGATTTTTTCTTAGCCATATGTTTATATTATACATAAAAAATCAAAAACATAAAGTTTTTTATGTGTTATTATAATATATATGAGGAAATTTAAGTTTAAGTCGGTGGTGACGCTCGCACAGGCAAAACTGTCGGTTAAATCGGCGGCGATATTACTGGCTTCGTCGACCTTAATTTCGGCACTGCTTGGGTTATTCCGCGATCGGCTCCTTAATTCTTATTATCTTGGCACTTACCCGACGGGGATCGACGCTTACACGGCGGCGTTCACGATTCCAGATTTTATGTTTTTTATTTTGACTTCGGGTGCATTGTCGGTATCGTTTATTCCAGTATTTAATCAGCGGTTGATGGCGGGGAATAAAAAATCGGCGTGGGAACTTTCGACGTCGCTTCTGAATTTACTGGCGATTTTGACTCTTGTTGCGTCGGTGTTGATTATGATTTTTGCCGACCCGCTGATTCGATATATTGTTTCACCAGGACTAGACGAGAGCGGGATGGTACTCGCGATTAATATGACGCGAGTGATCGCGATTAATCCGTTTTTGTTTTCGATTGCGACGGTACTGACGTCGATTCAGCAAGCGGTGGGGCGATTTGTGTTTTATGCCTTTGCACCGGCGATTTATAATGTGGGGATTATTATCGGGATTACATGTTTTACAGGCGGAATTAATTTATTTGGAGTGCAACTGTTTGAGGGTGGGATTATGGGAGTGGCGGTTGGGGTGATTCTCGGCGCGGTGATGCAGTTAATCGTGGCGCTGATTGGACTGTTTGGACTGGGCATGGATTATAATTTCAAAATTAGTTGGAAAAATCAAGGTTTTCGGTCGATTTTGAAACTGCTACCGGCGAGATCTTTGGATCAGGGAATTGATTATGTAAACTCGCTAGTTTCAACGAACTTGTCTTCGCGCATGGGGGCGGGAGCAGTGCGGTCGTTCGACCAAGCCACGACGCTTCATACCGTGCCGGTGAGTCTCATCGGGGTGGCGATTTCGACAGCATATTTTCCTAAGCTGACCGAAGAGCTCGGCTCGGGCGACAAAAAGGAATTTTATCAGACTTTTCGGCAAGCGCTGCGGATGATTATTTGGATTGCGCTGCCGGTTTCGGTGATCGCGTTTTTTGGACGGGGTTATGTGACGAGTTTTATTTCTAACATCGGGAATAATAGCAGTAACGGGACAATTGCGTCGGTGCTGGGGACGTTGTGTATCGCGATTTTTGCCAAGTCGGTGTTTCATATTGCTTCGCGCGGATTTTACGCTTGCCAAGATACCAAAACTCCGTTTTGGGTATCGGTGGGGGCGATTGGGCTGACGATTGGACTGATGATTATGTTTACGGTGCTGAATTGGGGCGTAGATGGGCTAGGGGTGGCACAATCGATCGGTGCGGTACTCGAGATGGTAATTTTGCTTGGGATTTTGCAAAAACGTTCAGACGGAGATTTATTCAACAAAGAATTTTGGCGGGCGATGCTCCGGATGCTGGTCGCGACTTTGGTGACGGAGTGTGTAGCATTTTCGATGACAAAATTTGTACCACTGATGGCGACCGACAATTCGCTAGTGATTACGATTCCGAAATTTTTGCTAATTACGGCGACGTCGCTGGTGGCATATCTAGTTGCGAGTTATTTCCTGGACCTACGCGAAGCCAAGCCGATCCTTAAATTTATCAAGAAAATCTTATTCCGCAACGTCAAATAAAGTGCTATAATTAAAGATATGGAGATAAAACGCGAGGATATTTTGCATTTGGCGAGTTTGTCAAATTTTTCGGTCTCTGACGCGGAGGCGGAAAGTTTGGAACGCGACCTAGGCGACATTATTAAATATATTTCTCAGCTGGACGAGCTAGATACCGAGAGCGTCGAGCCGACTTATCAAGTGTTTGAAATGAAAAATGTGTGGCGGCCGGACGAGATTATAAAACAAGACGCAACCAGGGAAGAGCTCCTCGCACTCACGACCGAAGAAAAAGATCATCAAATTAAAGTTCCGAAGGTATTATAATGAAAATTGCTACTAAAGAAATTTCGGCTGAAAGTTTAGTCAAAAACGCACTAGAAAAAGCGAAAAAATTTGAAGATTATCATATTTTTACGTTTTTAAACGAGGAAAAAGCTCTGGAAAAAGCCCGCGCCATTGACCGGCGGATTGCAAACGGGGAAGAAGTAGGCAAGCTCGCGGGTGTGCCGTATGCGTTGAAGGACAATTTTCTCTCACCCGAGGGCGAGACCACTGCTTCGGCGCATATTCTGGAAGGATTTACCTCGCCAGTTACCGCGACGACGGTAGAACGGCTCGAGGCGGAGGGCGCGATTATGATTGGACGGACGAATTTGGACGCGTTTGCACATGGGTCCTCGACCGAAAATTCGTATTTTGGACCGACTTTGAACTCGCACGACCGCGAGCGTGTAGCGGGCGGGTCGTCTGGGGGGTCGGCGGTGGCGGTGGCGCTCGACATTGTGGAGTTTGCGACAGGGACGGACACGGGCGGTTCGATTCGGCAGCCGGCTTCGTTTAATGGTGTGTATGGGCTAAAACCGACTTATGGGTGTAATTCGCGGTATGGGGTGGTGGCGATGGCGTCGTCGACGGATTGTATCGGTTTCTTTACCAAAACCCCTGAAGATATGGATCTTTTGATGTCGATTTCGAGTGGTAAGGATCCAAAAGATATGACAACACTCGACGATTATTACAATAAAGTGGCGGCAGGACCCGTCGGGAATAAACGGATTGGTATTATCAAAGATTTCGATAATAATTCAGTAAATGCGGAAATTCGAGAGGCGTTGAAACGGAAGTGCGAATTATTAAAATCAAAGGGACATGAGATTATCGAGCTGTCGATGCCGGCGCTCAAATACGCCTTGGCGGCTTATTATATTATTGTGCCGGCGGAGGTGGCGTCGAACCTGTCGCGTCATGACGGGGTGCGATATGGATTCCGGTCGGAGAAGTCGACGGATTTAGATAAGTTGTATTCCGAGACGCGGTCCGAAGGGCTTATGCCGGAGAATAAACGCCGAATTATGATTGGGAACTTTGTGTTGTCGAGCGGGTTTTATGATGCCTATTTCTTGAAGGCGGCAAAGGCGCGGACCTTGATTATCGAGGAATATCAAAAAGCGTTCGAGCAGTGCGATTTCATTTTGACGCCAGTGTCACCCAGCCCGGCGTTTAAGCTGGGCGAAAAGGTCAACGACCCGGTGGCGATGTATCTCGAAGACGTGATGAGTGTACCTCTAAATCTCGCGGGTGTGCCGGGGCTGGCGGTTCCGGCTGGAGAGACTAAAACTGGGTTACCGATTGGGCTACAACTAATCGGACCGAGGAGAAGTGATAAAAAATTGATTGAATTTAGTAAGGAATTACAAGAAAATGCCTAATCTATCTATTATAGCACAGATTGCCGAAAAAGTCAAGTTTAACAGAGGTCGAAAGTAATGGATGGCGGAGTAGTAATTTTTATTTTCGCCGTGCTGATTATTGCGGTGTTTGTCTTTGTGGCGATTCTGCTCACTGGCAAGCGCGGCTATGTTTTTAACCGCGAAAAATACCAGACGGATTTTTTGGCGATCGAGAATAAAATGCGCAAAGAATCGCCGGCGACTTGGACGACGACGATTATTGAGGCAGATAAATTGCTCGACAAAGCTCTAATCGAAATGGGCGTGCCGGGCAAAACCATGGGCGACCGGTTGAAACGACGGGGTGATAAATTTAGCAATTTGAACGGAGTGTGGCGCGCGCACAAGTTGCGCAATGCGATTGCGCACGAGGCGGGGTTTGAAGTTGGCTACAAGCAGGCGCTGAATGCCTTGGAGATTTACAAGCAAGCATTAAAAGATTTAGGAGCAATTTAATGAAATATTTACCGACTATCGGCATCGAATGCCACGTGCAATTATCAACCAAAACCAAGTTATTTTCCGAGGTAGACAACGACGCAAGAGGAAAAGAACCAAATTCGTGCGTGTCGCCGGTGGATTATGCGTTACCGGGAATGTTGCCGAGACTCAACGGCGAGGCGGTAAAGTTTGCGGTGCGAGCGGGGCGCGCGATGAATTGCGAGATTAATGCTGAGTCGCGGTTTGACCGCAAACATTATTTTTATCCGGACTCGCCTAAGGGTTACCAGATTACGCAATTTTATCACCCGATTATTGGGGCGGGGTTTGTCGAGTTGCCATCGGGCACTAAAATCCGGATTGAACACGCGCACCTTGAGGGCGACGCGGGGAAATTGACCCATTTTGAGACTTATTCTTTGGTGGATTTGAATCGGGTGGACACGCCGCTCATTGAAATTGTTTCGATGCCGGATATTCATTCAGCAAAGGACGCGCACGATTATTGTAAGGAATTGTGGCGACTAATGCGCTACGCTAAAGTGACTTATGGAGATTTATATAACGGAAACATGCGGTTTGATGTAAATGTGTCGCTGGCGCCGGAAGGTTCGAAAGAGCTCGGCACGCGAGCGGAAGTCAAAAATTTGAACTCGTTCCGATCGGTAGAACGGGCGGTAGAATATGAAATCGCGCGACAAACCAAGTTGCTCGAGGCGGGTGAAAAAGTGGTGCAGGAGACGCGCGGGTGGAGCGATGCCACCGGTAAAACCACGGGGCAACGCTCGAAAGAAGAAGCCAAAGATTATCGGTATATGCCGGAGCCGGATTTGCCGCCGTTGAATTTGTCTCATGAGTTTATTGACGAACAGCTCACTGAGTTCCCGTTGATGCCGACGGATTATCGACGGGAGTTTAGAGACGTGATTTCGGGGGATATTCTGGAGATTTTGCTAGATTATCCGGAATTGATGGAAAAGCTAGCAGAAATGGCTAGCCTCTCTTCGCAACCAGAACAAGTCCTTTCGGGAGACGGGTCGCGAGAGGCAGAAATGGCTGACGCACTCCATCTCGGACACGCTCAAGGCCGCTCGGCCAAGCCTACGGTCCTCGATGAAGCGCGTCCAGCCATTTCTCTGATTGCTAACCTGTTTACGTCTGTTTTACTGGCGGAGGAGAAGTCGGCGGAATTTTTGAACGATTTGCCAAGCGCGGAAGCTTTAAATACTTTAGCAGAGATGAACGCGAAAAAAGAGCTTAGTTCGACAGCGACGAAAGAAGTGTTTTTGAGGCTCTTTGACCCGCAGATGAAAACACGGGGCGTGAAACAGATTGCGAGTGAACTAGGGCTAATTCAAGAAAATGACCTCGGGGCGCTAGAGAAGATTGTGGATGCGGTGCTCTCGAAGCCGGAAACGAAGCAGGCGCAAGATGATTTTCGTGCCGGGTCGGAAAAGGTCTTAGGGTTTTTGGTCGGGCAAGTGATGAAAGAGTCGAAAGGTAAAGCCAATCCGTCCAGCGTGCAAGAAATTCTGCGCCAGAAACTCGCCTAATTTTTGACGTTTTACTAAACAACGAATTAGCGCAAATGTAAAATGATCTGTTTTTGATAACGAGAACTGCATTTTTATGTTATAAGGATTGTGAGACAATACGATGATATTGTTTTCTATAAACCTTTATGCTTTAATATAGTTAACGAAAGGTTTTAAAATGAAAAAAATCAATAAAAACGCTAGTAAACAGAAAAATAGTCAATATAAGACCAATAGATACAAAACACTAACTATAATCTTTGGATGTCTGTTTATTGTCACGTTCGGGGCTTTGGTATATTGTGGCATAAATATGAAAAATGAAGAAGAAAAGGAATATCTCGCGCTAGAAGAGCATCTGTTGGGCCGCCATATCGAGATGATGTATGGACGAGATGATCGAGTTTGTGGGCTTGAAAGTTATGGGCTTTCTCAGGATCATGAGGTTGCGGCTAAGTTTTGGTGTCAAGATTACAGCGTGGACACCAATGAACCCGTAGGTGATAAATATTATCATACTCTATATTTCCAACACCCTAAACACAGACCCGAGGGTGGATATCCTGGATATGCTGAAGCTCTAGGGGATTAAAAATCCCCAGCGCATAGCTGGGGAGACGAGTTTTAGAGCGATCTTTGTTTTAATGTGCTGTGTCCGAAATATTTACTACGCCACCCGGGACACCCATTAGGTAGACATATAAAGATTAAGAGACAAGCTAGAGCTGGAACTTGACTTTTTGTGCAATCTGTGATATAATTGGGAAATAGGACCCCGATTTTGGGGTTTATTTTTCTTTGTAGATGTGGTAGAATGGGGTCAGGAATACGTCTTTTTTGAGCGTGGAGCTACAAAAAGAACCAATAATAATATAAAGGAGCATATGGCTACTGAAATCAAGGATTTAAGTATGCTGCGCAATATCGGGATTATTGCCCATATTGACGCGGGCAAGACGACGACCTCGGAAGCGATTTTGTATCGGACGGGGTTGAAACATAAAATCGACCTAGTAAAGGGCGGGACCGGCGGCGCGGATACCGACTGGATGGAACAGGAAAAGGAACGTGGCATCACGATTACTTCGGCGGCGGTGACGGTTTACTGGAAAAATCACCAAATTAACATTATCGACACCCCAGGGCATATCGATTTTACCGCGGAAGTAGAACGGTCTCTGCGTGTGCTAGACGGCGCGGTGGTGGTGTTCGACGGCAAGATGGGTGTCGAGGCGCAATCCGAAACTGTGTGGCGTCAAGCGACTAAATATGGCGTGCCGCGCATCTGTTTTGTGAACAAAATCAATCAAATCGGTGGCGATTTCTATAAGTCGCTGGATTCGATTCATAAGCGTCTCTCGAAAAACGCGGTAGCAATTCACTTGCCGATTGGTTTCGAAAAAGACATCTGTGGTGTGGTTGACCTGATTGACATGAAAGCCTACACTTACAAAGATTACGCGGACCACGAGCTGACGGTTGGCGAAATTCCGGAAGACATGCAGGAAAAAGCCAAAAATGCGCGTTCGATGCTGATTGAGGAAGCGGTACAAGCTGACGAAGCCTTGATGGACAAGTATTTCAACGAAGGCGAAGAGGCGATTACCGTGCCGGAGCTCAAAGCGGCGCTTCGAAAACGCGTGCTGGACGGCGATTTCTTCTTGGTAACCGGTGGCGATGGCCGTGGGGTGATTGTCGAGAAGGTGCTAGACCTGATGACCGACTATTTGCCGAGCCCACTAGACCGTGATCAGGGGCAAACGGTCGGGACCGACCCGAAAACTGGCGACCAAATCGTGCGCAAAGCTGATAATTCAGAGCCTTTGACGGCGCTGGCGTTTAAGATTGCGACCGACCCGTTCGTGGGAAAGTTAATCTTTATCCGTGTGTATGCCGGCAAACTCAAATCTGGCGACACGGTACTGAATGCTTCGACTGGCGACAAGGAACGCATCGGGCGGTTGGTGCGAATGCACGCGAACGACCGCAAAGATATTAGCGAAATCGGCGCGGGTGATATTGCCGCGGTGGTGGGGCTGAAAAACTGTACCACTGGTACCACGCTTTGTTCGCCGGCAAAACCAATTTTGCTAGAGTCGATCGAATTTCCGGACCCACCAGTTTCTATCGCCGTGGAGCCAAAAACCAAGGCCGACCAAGAAAAAATGGGTATTGGGTTGTCGAAAATGGCTGAGGAAGACCCGACTTTCCGCGTTCATACCGACGAAGAAACTGGCCAGACGATCATTTCGGGGATGGGCGAGCTTCACCTCGAGATTATTATTGATCGTTTGAAGCGTGAACACGGTGTTGAAGCAAATACCGGTGCGCCGCAGGTGGCTTACCGTGAAACTATTCGGGGCACAGCTGAAGCGCAAGGTAAGCACGTCAAGCAATCTGGTGGTCGTGGTCAGTATGGTGATGTTTGGATTAAGTTTGAGCCGAACGAACCGGGCAAGGGCTTTGAGTTTATCGACCAGATTAAGGGTGGCGTGGTTCCGCAGGAATATCGCAAGCCGGTCCAAAAAGGCGTCGAGGACACTTTGGCGGGTGGCGTGATTGCTGGTTATCCGGTGGTCGACGTCAAAGCGACGCTGTATGATGGTTCGTACCACGATGTCGACTCTTCGGAACTCGCCTTTACGCTCGCTGGTGCTTTGGCGACTCGCGAAGGTATCAAAAAAGCGAATCCGGTCCTGCTCGAGCCGGTGATGAAGCTTGAAATCACCACGCCGGAAGAATTCATGGGCGACGTGATTGGTGATATCAACTCGCGCCGTGGCCGGATTGACGAAATGGAAGATCTGAATGGTGGCGCAAAGTTAATCAAGGCGTTTTGCCCGCTGGCGAACCTCTTTGGTTACACTGGCGACCTCCGCGGGATGACCCAAGGGCGCGCAGCCTCGTCGATGGAGCTCTTTGCTTATGAGGAAGTTCCACCAAATGTGGCAAAAGAAATAATTGACGCACGAAATTCAAAATAAAAACGCTGAGTTTACACTTTGAATGCAACGCCATCCATAATGACCCCAGCGGTATCGGCCACTGGGGTCATTTTTCGGGTTTGCCGTTCGTCAAAAATCTAAAGCTCGCCTTGGTATCCTCGCTACCTATTTCCGGACTTCTCTTGCTCCATACTCCATCAGTTGATTGAAGTCGGGATTTTTGGCATAAAAGGCGTGGAGTTTTTCTCTTAAGTTATTAAATTCTGGATAACTCTGGTCGGGAAGCGTAATAATCGGTTCCCAGGACTCATCTAATAATACTGGCAAAGATTCTTTCAAGGCATAGTATTCATCTTCGGTCAATTTTGAGACCGGAGAATCTGGGTTTTGACGATAATAAAAATCGGTCTGAAAATGAAGCAACTCGTGAAGAATACCATCAAGAGGCATGCCCCATAACTTATCATCAATTTTAGCATAAGTATAAATTGCCCCCTCCTCGTAGTACACGATCATAGCAGGAAAAGTGGTAATTAAAAATAGAAGATCTTCGGTCGGAGATTTGGTTTCGGAACTGACTTTGGAGATTTCGTGTGCGCGATTTTTAGCACAGTCTTTAATGACTAAAGGGTGATTGGTCGTTTCTTCAAGTTTTTGAACTGCCTGTTCGAAATGCTGTTTTAGTTGTGCTTCCATAACCAACTTAAATTTCTCAGCTTCAGTCTGCTTTGTATTTTCTAAAAACGGCAAAAGAATTTCTTTTGCCTGAGCGAAATCTAGGCCTTGAATTTTTTCAGCAATTTCCAGTTCGGCAGGGCGTTGTAGCTTTTTCTTTTGGTTAAACTTTGTTATGGCACTATACCAGTTATATGCGTCTTGAGTTGGATCATAGATGATTTTGTAGCTTGTCATATTATGATAATAACAGAAAAAAGCGCCGTTTGCAAAAAAACGACGCTTTCTCGTTCGTGACATATTGCTTCTAGCAGCGTTGGCAACTTCCTTGGCTACCACAATATGCTTCTCGAGCCTTTTCGGCTTTCAGATCGACGATATCGCCGTTCTTTTTTAAGCCTTTGATGAGTTTTTCCATGATATCACCTCCTTTCTTATTTATTCCACCGCACGACAAATTTCGTCCGGATTGTAAACGAACCAATTCATTAAACACCCGCCACGACAATCTTCTCGCCAAATGCACCCCCTGCACTTCTTAGACGGATATCTAAGAACCTGACGATACTCGTCGCATTTTTGTTCGCTACTCATAAAATTAACGAGTGATTTAGCATCGGTAAAATCGACGCCATATCTAGCTACAATTTCAGCAATTGTATTACAAAACAGCACGTTCCCGCGAAAGTCGAAGTTGATGCCACTACGACTAAAAACATGGCATTGGGATTGCAACTTTCCGCCTAATAATTTCCTCGCTACAAACTCTTTAGGGAATAGACATAGTGGCATTTGTGTGTCATAACTTACGTTTTCCGCACCATATAAATATTCAATATTCTGGGACAAGAAAGCCAAGTCTTCCCAAATATGTGTTGGCGGAATAACAAAATCGGTCGAAACCGCTTCGTCGTAAAATGTCGGGGTACATAGCACTAATTGAAAACTCGTAGCACCAAGTTGTTTGCATTGTCTAGCGATTTCAAGTGTGCCATTGGCGCCGAGTAAACTATTATGAACAGCAGAGACTCCACAGTTATAAAAATCGATTGCTCGTTCTATCCCTAATAAGCTTTCGTTATACAACTTAGAGCTAGTTGCATAATTAAACTTTTCTCTGTTTGCAGCTTTAACGGAAATACCAACCGAATTGGCAGGATTATCTTGATATCGTTCCCAAAAACCATCATCACTAAACCGAACAGCATTAGTAATAATAGAAACAGGTGTACCATATTTTTTAATAAAAGTTAGAAGTTCAAATAGATGCGGCCATAAAGTTGGCTCGCCACCTATTAAAACGAATTCTTTAACTCCAACTTCAAGAGATAACTCTACTAATTGCTTTGCCATTCCTAATGACATCTCCTGCTCCGGCGAATAACCGGTGTGCTCTGCATAGCACCACTTGCAACGCAAGTTACAAGCCTGGTTAACATTAAGCCAAGCAATAAACGGGTTAAAACGAAAAATTGTATCGGTATTCATAGAAAACCTCCTTTTAATGTGCGACAATTCTAAGCGAATGTTATTTTGATAATAACATATTATTAAATATATTTCAATACATATTTCTAAGTTTGCCTTTCTACCTGATATTATTTTAGCTTAAGCGTCCAAGATGTTTGGGAGGTTGATAAAAAAACCGAAATCACCCTTTACATTTGGGAAAAAATAGTCTAAAATAGTAATGTAGAGTTTTGGAGCTGGTTTTTATTAGCGCTCCAAACATAATTAATAAAAAGGAGATTGAATGGCAAATTTTGACCGTTCCAAACCACATATCAATGTGGGCACCATGGGTCACGTCGACCATGGTAAGACTACTTTAACCGCGGCGATTACGAGCGTGCTAGCAAAGCGCCTCCCGTCCGAAGTCAACAAGCCAGTGGCTTACGACCAAATCGACAACGCGCCTGAGGAAAAAGCTCGTGGTATTACTATCGCGACTTCGCACCAAGAGTACGAATCCGAGAAGCGTCACTACGCACACGTGGACATGCCAGGGCACGCAGACTACATTAAGAACATGATTACCGGTGCAGCACAGGTTGACGGGGCAATCCTCGTCGTGGCAGCCAATGACGGTCCTTTGCCACAAACCCGTGAGCACGTCTTGCTCGCTCACCAGGTGAACGTGCCAAAGATCATCGTGTTCCTCAACAAAATGGACCTTGCTGATCCTGAACTCGTTGAGCTCGTGGAAATGGACGTCCGTGACTTGTTGAACAAATATGGTTTCGACGGCGACAACGCGCCAATCATCAAGGGTTCGGCAACCAAGGCTCTCGAAGGCGACAAAGAGAACGAAGACGCTATCATGGAACTCGTGACTGCGATGGATGAATACTTCGATATTCCTGAGCACGATCTTGACAAACCGTTCTTGATGCCGGTGGAAGATGTCTTCTCGATCAAAGGTCGTGGGACTGTGGCAACTGGCCGTATCGAGCAAGGTGTGGTCAAATTGAACGACGAAGTTGAAATCGTGGGCTTGCGTGACACGCAAAAGTCGGTTGTGACCGGTATCGAGGCCTTCCACAAGACTCTCGACCAAGGTCAAGCTGGCGATAACGCAGGTCTTTTGCTCCGCGGTATTGAGCGTGATCAAATCGAACGTGGTCAGGTGATTGCTAAACCGGGTTCGATCACTCCGCACACCGAATTCGAAGCACAGGTTTACATCTTGAAGAAAGAGGAAGGTGGTCGCCACACTCCGTTCTCCAAGGGCTACAAACCGCAATTCTACTTCCGTACTACGGACGTGACTGGTGAAGTCGAACTTCCGGCGGACAAAGAAATCGTCATGCCTGGTGATCAGGTGACCTTCAAGGTCAAACTGCTCGCACCAGTGGCAATGAACGACCAAGACCGCTTCGCTATCCGCGAAGGTGGCAAAACGGTTGGTTCTGGTGTGATTACCAAAGTTATCAAATAACTTGCCAACTTTTGGAAGCGAGTCCGGAGTAGTCCGGCTCGCTTTTTTGATGCTTTTTGAGGTTTTTCGGGGATTTTGGCCGAGTTTTTGGCATTTTTAATACTCGGCGGCCTCTGTTTTAACCTTAAGCTTGACTTTTTACCCAATCTGTGCTATGATTAAAAGATATAGTATGGTTGGGGATTTTTTTGACCCTTTAAATTGCCCATATTATCGCACATTACGAAAGGAGCTATGATGAAAGATGGAAATGAGACACGTATGGTTAGTAGTGGTTGCAGGTGGGAAGGGGACAAGGTTGTTTCCGATTTCCCACGAAGGATGTCCCAAGCAGTTTTGCGACTTAACCCGGTCGCAGAAATTCGTGCAAGCCACAATCCAGCGGTTCTTGGCCCTGGGGGTCAAACCGGAACAGGTCGTAATTATTACGACAACGCCAAATCAAACTCGATTGGCAAAGGAGCAAGTGCGCTCCCTCGGGGTTTTAAGCCAAAACATCTTTGAGGAGAGCGAAACTTGGGGCTACCCGGGGGTGATGGTGAAAGCTGCCCAGACGATTTACGAGCTGGACAGACGAGCGATCATCATTAACACGCCGTCCGACCAGTATGTGGTCGAGGACGAGGAGTTCAAAAATGCTATTGACAGTAGCCTTGAGATTGCGGGTGCTGGAGATGTGGCCGTGGTCGGAATAAAGATTACGGATCTCGTCACCGCTAAAGGTTGCGGACACGTAGTATTTAACCCGGAAGAGAATACCGAAAACGGTTTTCGCAAAATGCAGGATTTCGTAGAGAAGCCAGAGGAACAAGTGGCGGATCGCTTGATGCGTAGAGCCAGCTCGGCGGTGAACACCGGGATTAATGTTTGGCAGGCATCGACTCTGCTAAATACGATCGACCCGCGAGAGATTATCTCGAAAAGAGTTGCCAGCCGAAAGGAAGGCACAAAATGGGATTTGACCACCGACCGGTTCCTCAAGATGTTTCCCAACGTCTACGTAGTGGCAGGGAACTTTGAGTGGCACGACTGCGGAACGCTGAGCGCGATGTATGACGTGGTAAAGGACAAAACTCCGAACCACAAAAATGCCAACATCGGCGGCGGAGAAATCGACCGAACGGACTGTCTAAAAAGTCTGTTCTATGCGTCTGAGGGCTTCAAGCTACACGCCACTGGGTTTTACGAAACCGCGGTCATCGCGAACGTAGTCGAGGTGAATGGTGAAATTCACCCGATTGTAGCCGTAGTGAAGCTCAGTGAAAGCCAAAGGGTGAAGGAGCTGGCCGAAGATATTAAGACGGCTCGGCAAATCCTCTCGGTGGATTTCCAGATTGACGCGCGCAACAATTGCATTATGCGTTCAAACGTTTCGAGTGACACAATTTACGGGTTTGTCGGCGTAGAAAATTGCATCGTTTCGGTGCATAAAAACGCAGACGGCACGTTCGAAGTGTCCGCGTCGCAACAGATTAGCGCTTGCCCCCAGCGGGAAGTAGCCGTTGGTCTGGACCCCGAACTGGACGTTTAACCCGCCAGGTCGCGCTGGCGGCCAGACACATAGCTAGCACATTTTAAGCCAAACCCCCGAACTCTCGGGGGCATACAACTTTCACAACCTATGCAACATTTCGGCAGGGGTTCTATAACTTATACT
>CAVEVN010000012.1:0-55541 GCA_963619155.1 bacterium | reverse complement strand
GTATAAGTTATAGAACCCCTGCCGAAATGTTGCATAGGTTGTGAAAGTTGTATGGATTAAGTTCACGTCTTGGGTAGAGGTTTGTGCTGAATACAGAGAATAGAAGCGTAAAATAACAGTGAAAAATAGGTGTAAGATAGTGGAGAATAAAACAAAAAAATGGAGCCGCGAACCGGGTTTGAACCGGTGACCTCATCCTTACCATGGATGCGCTCTACCAACTGAGCTATCGCGGCGTAAAATCTTAAAATGGTGCTGGAGGTAGGACCCGCATTGAGCGAAGCGAAATCCGATGTCCTGCTTTTAATGCATGTCCGATAGGACGTGGTGCTGGAGGTAGGACTCGCTCGGAGCGGAGCGACGACCGATGTCCTGCTTTTCTGCATTTTCGCAGAAAATGGTGCTGGAGGTAGGACTCGAACCTACGAAGCGCGAAGCGCGAGAGATTTACAGTCTCTTGTCATTGCCACTAGACGACTCCAGCAACTAGATTTATTATACCAAAAATTACACCCGCTGCCAAGGATTTTGTTAAATTTCGACCGCGAAGGAGCAAAAATAGGGAAGTAAAACCAATAAAAAAGCGGTTTGAAAGGGTTTCTGGCGCGTCGAGAATTGCCGAAATAACAGGGGTCAGGCGATGCGGGCGGAAAAATTAGGTTTCTCCACAATGGTCGTGGTCGGGATTCGACTCGAAGGGGTGGTGGTGATGGGCGGAGAGGTGCGGAAAAATAAATTCGGCGCCGATTTTGATAATTATAGCAGAAATCGCGAGGGTAAGGTAAGCTTCGACGTCGATATTAAAAATCAGATAGATTAGCGCCGAGGCCAGCACGGCGATTGAAACCCAGGCATCGTTCATGGTTTCGGCGCCAGAGGCGGTAAGAACGCTGGAATTGATTTTTTGCCCAGTGTGTTTGAGATACAACGCGAGGGCATATTTCATGATCAGCCCGATAATTAAAATCGCGAGGGTGAGCGGAGGATATTCGACCGGCTCGGGGGTGAAAATTTTCTCGATCGCCTCGATGATGAGATGCGCGCCGACGGCGATGATGATTAGGGCGACGAGAATAGTGGCGGTGCGCTCAATCCGGGCGCGGTGGCGGCCGAATTTAGAGGAGCTGGCGAGTTTTTCGCTGACAATGATGATAAAACCCGAGGCGGAGTCGATGAGGCTGTGCGCCGCGTCAGAGATAATCGCGAGAGAATGCGACAAAATTCCGGCGAAAAAATTAAAAATCGCGAGCAAAAAATTTACGGCAATAAAAAGTATTCCGGAACGAACCACGGCACGGCTGCGATTTATATTATTGATCATAATGTCTTCATTTTAGCATAATTTTGGTTGGTTTTTGTAATAGATTATAATATAATGAAATAAAGGGGAGTTAATAAGCGCAAAGTCGCGCGAAAGGAGAGTTATGAAACTGGAAGGTTCGAAAACTTATGAAAATTTGAAAAAGGCGTTTGCGGGGGAGAGCGAGGCGCGCAATAAATACACTTATTTTGCGTCGAAGGCGAAAAAAGAGGGGTTTGAACAGATTGCGGCGCTGTTTGAAGAGACGGCGAACAACGAAAAAGAGCACGCCAAAATGTGGTTTAAGGAACTGTGTGGCGGGGAAATTGCCGGGACGGCGGAAAATTTGAAGTCGGCAGCGGCGGGGGAAAATTACGAATATACCGATATGTATAAGGGGTTTGCCGAGACCGCGCGCGAGGAAGGCTTCATCGAGCTCGCGGAGAAATTCGAAGGGGTGGCGGAGATCGAAAAGTCGCACGAAGAGCGGTTTTTGAAGCTGCTAGAGAGCGTCGAGACGAAAAAAGTCTTTTCGCGCGATGGCGAGGCGATTTGGGTGTGCCGCAATTGTGGGCATATCGTCATCGGTAAAAATGCGCCGGAAATTTGCCCGGTATGCGCGCATCCGCAGGCCTATTTCGAAATTAAGGCTGGCAATTATTAAAATTGTGATATAATAAAAGTGGTTGCCGACTTAGCTCAGCTGGCAGAGCAACGGTTTTGTAAACCGTAGGTCGTCGGTTCGATCCCGACAGTCGGCTCCATTTTTTTGCGTTGCAAAAAATGGAGACCGGAACTTCGTAAACGGCTCCAAAAATTTTTACTGCGTAAAAATGGAGCCGGAGCGTCCCAAGGGGCAAACGGCTCCATTTTTTATTACCTTTTGTGGTATAATGAGGTTATGGATAGTATAGTTTTAGGTGTGATGGGGGTGGTGATTATTGGGCTGTTGCTCGTGGTGATTTTTAGAAAGCCGAGGGCGGAAAATAATGACGAAAAGGTCGAGTTGAAGCAGTTGGAGGAGAAATTAATCCGGATTGACGGAGAGGTTTCGAAAATCAACCCGGCGATTGACCGAAATTTTCGGGAAAATCGGAAGGAAATTGCAGAAAATCTGGAGCGGATGCAGAATAGTAGCGCGAAAAGTATCGAGCGGATGCAAAACAGCAATGCAAAAAGCATCGAGGAGCTCCGCGCTGGCAACGAGAAAAAACTCGAGGAAATGCGGGAAACGGTGGATGAAAAACTGCGGGCATCGGTCGAAAAACGGTTTAACGAGAGTTTCAAGTCGATTTCTACGCAACTCACTCAAGTTTATCAGGGGCTTGGCGAGATGAAAAACTTGGCGACAGGGGTGGGGGACTTGAAAAAAGTGATGGAGGGCGTGAAAACGCGGGGGATTTATGGCGAGGTGCAACTCGGCGCGATTATCGAGGACAGCCTAAACAAGTCGCAATACGAAGAAAATGTAATCACAAAACAGGGGTCGAGCGACCGGGTGGAATTTGCGGTGAAAATGCCAGGGAAAGAGACAGACGTTTATCTGCCGATTGACTCGAAATTCCCGGTAGAGAATTATTCGCGCCTAATTGCGGCGTATGATAACGGCGACAAGGCGGAAATTGCGACGTTTCAGAAGGCGCTCGGCGCGGATGTCAAGGAGCAAGCAAAAAAGATTTCGACGAAATACATCGACCCACCGAAAACCACGGATTTTGGGATTATGTTTGTGCCGACGGAGAGTTTATACGCGGAAATTATCCGGATTCCGGGGCTGTCGGACGAAATTCGGCAGAAATTCAACATCACCATCGCTTCGCCCTCGACATTGCCGGTGATGCTGTCAGGGCTACTGATGGGCTTTCGCACGGTGGCGATCGAAAAACGCTCGGCGGAGGTGTGGCAGACGCTAGGAGCGATTAAAACGCAGTTTGGGAAATTCGGCGACCTCCTCGACGGGGTGCAGAAAAAACTGCAAGAATCCGCCAATAAGATAGAGAGCGCCAAAACCACTTCGCGCCAGATTGAGCGAAAGCTAAAAGACGTAGAAGAGTTGCCAGAGGGCGAGTCGGTTAAGCTGATCGGGGAGATCTGACCGCCCGCTCCGCGGGGGGTGTGGGGACGACGGTCAAGAACAAAAAAGCGGGCAAAAGCACGACAAAAAAAGGCAGAGCCAGGTTCATAACAAATAGAAAATAAATGTGTTATAATTAATATAAGTAAAGTGGAGGACTATGGAAGATTTTGGGAATATGTTCACGGTGATGCCGATGAATCAGAAATTTTACTTAACGCCGGGGGAAGAATACGAGGGCTCGATCACGGTAATCAACCCGGCGGACGCCAAAACGGATTTTTCGTATAAAGTGTCGGTGACGCCGTATAGTGTGGTCGGCGAGGAATACGCGGCGGACCTCGCGACGCGGTCAAATTTATCGGCGATCGTGGATTGGATTACGATCGAAAACCCGACGGGAACTTTGGCGCCGAATTCTTCGGAAAAGGTGAATTTTAAAATCACCGTACCGGAGGACGCGGCCGGGGGTGGACAATATGCGACCATTACTGTGAGTTCAAACAGCGCACAAACGGCGGACGGAGAGGTGGCGATAGAGAACGTATTTGAAATGGCGAGTATTATTTACGCTTCGGTGGATGGCGAGATTAATCACGTCGGAAAAATCGAGGAAAATACCGTACCGGCGTTTTCGGCGACGGCGCCAGTCAAAGTGACGACAAGGCTTTCGAACGAGGGCAATGTCCACGAGGAAGCGACCATTATGATTAAAGCGACGAACATGTTTACCGGCGAGACAATTTTGCCGACCGAGGATAACGCGGGGCGCTACACCGAGGTGGTGATGCCAGGGTCAGAGCGCTACATCTCGCGCGAGGTGAGCAATTTGCCGATGTTTGGAATGGTGCATATTGAGCAGACGGTGTATTACCTCGGGCTGTCGTCAGTAGAAGCGGTGAATGTGCTGATTTGTCCGGTGTGGTTTTTGATTTTAATGTTTGCGACTTTTGGAGCGATAGTGGCCGGAATTATTGGAGCCATCGCGAGGCACAAGAAAAAGAAATCCAAATTGGCACTTTAGGAAATCTTGAAAAACAAGTTTTTTGGCAATCGGAGCGGGGGACGTTTATTCTTGCTACGCAAAAATAATACGCCCGGCGTCGCCTCGAAAAAGAAAACAAGTTTTCTTTTTGTTCGGTTCCTACGGCGTCCGAACCCTACGGGTTCTCGTCCCTCCTGTTCTAATTATTAAAAATAACTTAGCGAAAGCTAAGTTATTTTTAATGGCTGGAGCGGAGGGACTCGAACCCCCGAATGGCGGGACCAGAACCCGCTGCCTTACCACTTGGCGACGCTCCAATGGTTTATATTTTATCATATTTTGTGGAAAAATGCTATAATTAGTTTATGGCAAAAAAGAAAACTTTTACAATCTCGGAGCTGGAAAATATGACGGCGGAAGAGGTGATTGAAAAAATTAAATATGAGAACTATTCTCTGCTGACGACGCTGGGGTCAGAAGATTTGCGCAAAGAAATGGTGCCGGTAGGGAAGGCTTGCAATACGGCAATTAACTATTTTTTTAGCACGACCGGGCCAAAATATGATGTCGAAAAGCACAACCTGGCCGCGCGGCGCAAATTAGTCAAAGTTTTGTCGAAAATTACGCCAGGAAGTTACCGCGGGATGCCGAAAGATGCGAAAAACGGGCTAGTAATCGGCTATAACCACCCGAGTCTCGGCGAAATTGCGCGAATTTTAACCATGAAAATCGACATTATGGGCGAAAAACCGATGTATTTTCCGGTAAATTTGCCGTGGTATGAGGCTTTGGCGCCGAATTTTGATCGAATCAAGAAGCTCGGCATTATTATTACCCCGACCATTACGCCGTCGACCTGGCAAAAAATGGGGCTTAGTGAGGATACAAAAAAATATGAGGTCGCGAACCGCTTAAAACGCGAATTCCGTGATATTTATACCAATTTGTCGCACGAAGCCGTGAAAAAGGGTGGTGTGATTTTTGTGGCGCCGTCGGCGACTCGCCAGGCGACTGTGTTTAAGTCCGAAGAAGCCTATAAAGGCACAGAAGAAATTATTCCGACCATGGCACTACTCGCGATTAAACTGCTTTCCGATCCGGAAGTAAATTGTGATTTTTTGCCGATGGCGGTGTTGCCGCCCGAAAATTATAAAACTGGGCTGAATTTTTACAAAAAATATCGACTAATTCCGGGAAAAATCATGACCGCCGAATATATTCGTAAAAAATATTTCAAAACCAAAAATCCGAAACGGCTCGAAGGGTTTGACCGCGATTTTCACCAACGCATTGCGGACGAGTTGCCGAAAAAGTTCTGGTACTGAGCTCGCGACCTACAGCTTCGGCATTTAAAAGCCTACCTTAGCCTTGTTCGACACAAAACGAAGCTAAATTTTATCACAAAACAATGCAATTTTCGGGAGTTTTCGTGTTATAATCATAAGCATGAATGACGATGGGCAGTATGCTTTTCATCCGCTAGAAAATATTGAAGATGTGGATATTTTTTATGAGGCAGTCGAGCGCGGACGGCTGACGAAGGCGGTTTCAAAAGACCGGCCGTATACTTATTGGACGATTGAGCTTTACGATCAAGAAAACGGCATTCGCGGCGGGGGCGGACTGGGGATTTTGGCCGCCGACACGCGCCGAGTAGCGGAAAAAATGGGCGTGCCGCTGGCGCTGATTACGCCGTTTTATCCCTATGAAGTCGAGCAAAAATTAGTCGACGGGCGAGTGGTGGACGAGCATATACCGGTGGATTATCGCAAATTTGGTTTTCGTTTTATTGACAAAGTGCATATCAAATGTTGTGGAACGCTGTGTAGTTTGGATGTGATTGAAAAAGCGTTCAAAAATACGCGGATCATTTCGATTACGGAGCCGAATTTTGGCGAATTATATTCGGGAATGAGTGGGTCGGACCACCGATTGTATCAAGAGGTTTCCCTCGGTTTTGGCGGTTATGCGGCGCTAAAATTGCTGGGCCTCAAACCCGCAATTATGCAGCTAAACGAGGTAGCGACCTTTTTTGCGGCGCTGGCGCGACTGGACGAACTGGCGCGCAACGGTATGGATTTTTACGAGGCGGTGGTTTATACCCGAAAACACACTTTGTATACTAATCACACTTTAGTCCAGGCAGCCGAGGCGGATTTTTCGTTTGAACAATTTGAACGATTTGTGTTCCCGAACTTAAGGTCGCTCGCGGTGAAAAAATGGCTGGCGGATAAGTTTGAGAACGGGCGGATTAAACTCTCGAGCGTGACGATTGAAATCGCCGAACTCAGAAGCGGGGTGTCGAAATTACACGCGCGGGTGGCGAATTATCATGACGTGGCGGGAAATAAAGTGAAATTTAAGGCAATTACGAACGGAATTGATATAGATAAGTGGGTGCTACCGGAAATTCGAGATTTTTATGAAAAAAGTGGAATTATTGACCCCGTGGGGCGACCGACTGAGAACTTTATTGAAAAAGTGGACTCGATTACGGCGCAAGAAATTCGGGATTTTAAGCGCGTGGGGCGCGAGGTTTTGAACCAAACTTTAGAAAACCGCCCGGATCAGAACGGAAAAATCCTGCACTTTAAAGATAACGATTTTATTTTCGGTTTTCGGCGGAGGTTTGTAGATTATAAGCGTCCGGAAATGCCGTTTCGTGATCCGCGGAAATTGCGTGAAGTTTTGGAACCCGCGAAAGCGCACTATGTTTTGGCTGGACGGGTGCATGCGGGTGATGAAACTATGGTGGGGAAACTAAAAAACTTGCTTGAAACCGTGGCCGAGGACGATTATCTGCGCGACCATGTGCATTATATCGCGGATTATGACGAAAAGTTGGCTTTTGGGCTGTCGGCAGGTTGCAACGCGGCGATTAATATTCCGATTGTGGGGCTAGAAGCTTGTGGCACGTCGTGGATGAAAGATATCGCGAATCTAAATCTTTTGATTTCCACGCATGACGGCGGAGTAGCGGACGGCTCGAGCAAGGCATACCTCAATGTTTCGGGCGCGAATGAAGACGAAGAATTGGATGCGCTGTATCGCCGAATGGCCGAGGCGGTGGCGATTTGGGAAAATGATTTTGATTTGGAGTTCGAGATGAAAACCGAACTGGCGGAGTTTTTGCCGACAATTTCGGGTGCGCGAATGATGCAGGATTATCTTGACTATTTGTTCCCAGTGTAGTATACTATTGACAAGTCTGGTATCAGACTTTTTTGATACTAAAAAGGAGTAAGATGGCAAAAGTCACCAAGATTAAAGCGTCGGACAGCCCTAAAAAAGAGGCCGAGTCGGACGCGCCGACGATTACTCGTAAAAAAGTTGTCGTGAAAGACAAAAAAACCGAAAAAATTAAGCGTAAAAAGCAAAAACAAACCGAGAAAAAGCTAGCGGGTAGCGAAAAAAAGCAGACATCGGAGAAAAAACCGTTTGTTTTGTTCCGACCGTTTGTGTATCTCGGGCGATATGTGCGCGATTCGTGGTTGGAGCTTCGCCAAGTGCGTTGGCCGAATCGCAAAGCGACCTGGAAAATGGTGCTAGCAATCGTGATTTATTCAGCATTTTTCATGATTTTAATCACTTTGCTAGACCTACTATTCACGTGGCTATTTAGTTTAATATTAGGAAATAATTAGAAAGGAGTTTTATGGCAGTAAACAGATATGATGGGGCGCGGGCGTGGTACGCGATTTCGACCTATAGCGGATACGAGGACAAGGTGGCGGATTCGATTAATCAGCGCGTAGGCTCGATTGAAATGTCGGGAAAAATTTTTGAGGCGATTGTGCCGAAAGAAAAGCAAATTGAAATCCGAAACGGCAAACGCAAAATCGTGGATCGCAAAATTTTGCAAAATTATGTGCTCGTGGATATGAAATTGTCGGACGAAACGTGGTATATTATCCGCAACACCCCAGGAGTGACTGGTTTTGTGGGGACGGGGACTCAGCCGACGCCGGTTTCGGAAAAAGAAATCGCCAAAATTAGAAAACGGATGGGCGTGGAAGACCCGAAGTTCTCGGTGAAATACGAAGTGGGCGAAGTGGTGTCGATTACTGATGGGCCGTTCAAAGGGTTTGACGGCGCGATTTCCGAAATTGACGCTGCGAAGGGCAAAATTAAGGTGATGGTGTCGATGTTTGGGCGCGAAACGCCGGTTGAACTCGACGCATTGCAAGTGAAACAAATTTAAAATATTTACTGTTTTTGAAATGTATGATATAATCGGGGGAGTTACGCACTAGAAAGGTATTTTTATGGCAAAGAAAGTTATCGGGAATTTGAAACTCCGAATTCCGGGCGGTAAAGCTACGGCTGGACCTCCGGTTGGCTCAACGCTGGGTCAGTGGGGGCTGAATATGATGGATTTTATCAATCCATTTAATGAGGCCACCAAAGATTTAATGGGGAAGAACGTGATTGTACACCTCCGGGTGTTCGATGACCGGACTTTTGACTGGAAGTGCCTAGGGCAGCCAGTGGACGATTTAATCCGCGAAGCGATTAAACTCCAAAAAGGTTCGGGCAAGCCAAACACCGAAAAGGTGGGCACAATTACGAAAGCCCAACTCCAAGAAATCGCCGAGAAAAAGATAGACCAGCTCAACGCGGTCGACATCGAAGGCGCGATTAAAATTGTGGCAGGCACGGCACGCTCGATGGGCGTGGAAGTGACTGAATAGTTATTAAGAACAAAGGCGAAAAAGGACGACAGGGAACTGGCGTCCTTTTTGGGCGCAAAATTTTTGACAAAAAAAGACTATCGGCAAAAATATTCTCTGTTTTACTGGACCCGAGTCAAAAAGCATAAAGGCATTGACTTTTTAAAGTTTTTGTGCTATAATGAGGGTATAGGAATTGTCCTATACACGACGAAAGGGGGACAAAAAAGATGAGACAAGCGTATGAACTCATCGATTCGGTTATGTCGCTGTGGGCAAAAACCCATAACGACTATCAAAAACTTCCAGCGGAATATGAGTATCTGCTCATAGAAAAACGCTCGCTCGGACTCCGACCAGTGCATGCCATACGGCAAAGCATGTTGGAGGAATGGCCTACTATTCCTTTGTTGGACATGACATCCGAAGAGGAAGTGGAAGACTATCTCGTCGATTTAACGGGCGAGGAGCTGGAGGAATTAATAATAGATATAACTACGTTTAGACATAGTTATATCTACAAAACAATGAAGGCGCGAATTACTGATTTCAAATATGAAATTCGTCGCTTTTATTGTCCAAGAACAACGCTGTCGGTCAATCCGGACTGTCGCCACAGTAGCTACTGTGGCCCTGTCAGATACGGAATGTACGATGACTAGCGTTGGCACCTTACTTTTAGCGGGACTAACGACAGTCCCGCCTTTTCTTTTCTTGAAATTTGTGATATAATAGGGGGAGTTATTAATTAACGTGGGAGAGGATATCGTTTGAACCACGAAAGGAGAATTATGGCCGAAGATGAGGCTAAAAAACTAGAAAATACCGAGGCGGTCGCAGGGGCTGTGGCGGATAACGCGGCGGAAGTTGAAGCGAAGACTGAAGCAAACGCGAAAGCTGAGGCCAGCGCAGAGACCGATACGGAAGCTGAAGCTGAGCCAGAGACTTTTGCGAAGTCTGGCAAAAAATCTAAAAAGCATATCGAAGAAGTGAAAGCCGAGGAAGAACGCCAAGCGCGCAAAGAGGAGCGCAAAGCTGAAGAAGCGGTGGTGAAACCAAAAGGCGCCACGCCGGTGACTCGTCCGCGCATTGAGCGCCGAGGCAAAAAATATCAAGCAGTCGCCAAATTGGTCGAGAAAAACAAAATTTACAATTTGGCTGAAGCGCTTGAGTTGGCGCTCAAAACCAGCCCAGTGAAATTCGACGCATCGGTCGAAATCCACGCCAGGCTCGGGGTGGATCCACGCCAAGCCGACCAAAACATCCGCACAACTTTGGTGCTGCCAAACGGGAACGGTAAAACCGTGCGTGTGGCGGTGTTTGCGCCGCTCGATGTTTGCAAAGCCGCGAAAGCTGCCGGAGCGGATATCGCCGAGGATGAGGAATTTTTGAAACAACTCGAAAAAGGCACGATTAACTTCGATGTTTTGATTGCGACTCCGCAATACATGCCAAAACTTGGTAAATTCGCGCGATTGCTCGGGCCAAAAGGTTTGATGCCGAATCCGAAAGCCGGGACGGTGACCATGGATGTCGAGAAAGCCGTGAAAGAAGCCAAGGCGGGGAAGGTCGAATACCGAGTTGACAAGCAGGCGATTGTGCACATCGGTGTAGGCAAGACCTCGTTTGGCGTCGAGAAGCTAACCGAAAACGCCAACGCGTTCTTTGACTCGCTCAAAGCGCAGAAGCCGAACACTCTGAAGGGTTCGTACGTCAAGTCGGTGTTCATCACCACTACGATGGGGCCGTCGATTCAAATCGAGAACCTCTATAACTAGTTCCTAGTTAGAACTGGGCTTGATAGACAAAAACAAGCGTCCGCGCTGGCTAGATTGGAAATATTATTTCGAGAAAGCCAGGGCGGATGTTTTTGTGTTTTTCAAAGTCAAGATGGGCGTTTTTCTTAAGAAACTCGGGTGAATGTTTTTTTAGGTATTAAAAGCTGAGGCGAAAGTTTTTGTGTTATAATTAAGTTTATGGATATTATTCAAAATTTTGACGTGCCGGAGCTTATTATTACACTCGGGATAGGTATCGCGGTGACGCTGTTTGGCTACCGGCTGAAGAAAATCGCCTTTTTCGTGATTTGGTTTTTGCTGGGGTATCACGGGATGCAATATTTGATGCCGACTTTGAACCAAATGTGGCCGGAAATCATGGCGACAGAGCTGTATCAATTCTTAATTCCGCTGGCGGGCGGACTGCTACTGGCTTTGCTTGGGTTTTCGATTGAAAAGTTGTGTGTGGGCGGAATTTGTTTTGCCCTAACGATTTTGGTCGCGGTGCAGGCGTTTGGAACCGAAATGTCGACCCTTGCTATTGCGGCAGTCGTTGGAATTTTAATTGCTGGGGCGGCGGTGATGTTGATGAAACCGGCGACAATTCTTGTGACGGCGGGCGCGGGCGGATATGCGATGACGATTGCGATTTTGGGGCTGGCGACCGAGTTGGCTTTTACAACCTATTATTGGCCACTGCTCATCGGCACTACCGCGGTCGGGTCAATTTTCCAATTTTTGACCACCAAACACGAGTCTTGATTTTTTAAGCGATCCGTGATATAATGGAAAGAGTTACCAAAGACAGTGGCGGAGCTTATTCTTAATTATGCCACCGAGGAAATTCTTAGATATTTGGTGACGCTACTTAACAACTAGCTAACCAAATATTAACTAAAACCAAAGGAACTTTTTATGGCAATTTCAAAGGATAAAAAGAACACGTTGGTTGCTGAATTAACTGAACTGCTCGACAATTCTAAAATGGTCGTATATGCCAAATACGAAGGCTTGACCGTGGCGGAGTTACAAGAGCTACGAAAATTAGCGCGAGAGGCGAATGTAAAAATCAAGGTCGTCAAGAACCGCTTGGTAAAGGTGGCGATGAAAGAAATTGCAGCTTTCAAAAACACCGAAACTGGCGATTTGACCGGGCAATTGCTCTACGCAATGGGCACGGACGAGGACTTTGATGCGGCGAAAGTTTTGGCGAAGTTTGCAAAAACGCACACCAAAATGGAGCTCATCGGTGGCTTTAACGGCGAAGGCGAAAATCTTTCGGGCGCAGAAGTCAATACTCTCGGTAATTTGCCGACCAAGAACGAGCTTATCGCTCAGGTCGTCGACACGCTACTTTCTGGCGTCAACGGCATTGTTTCTGGTTTGGAAAAACATGCCGAAAGCAACCAATAATTAAATTAAGGAGAAAATATGGCAACTGATATTAAAAAGTTGGCCGAAGAGTTGGTCAATATGACCGTGCTCGAGGTAAACGAATTGAAAACCTTACTCAAAGATGAGTACGGAATTGAGCCAGCTGTGGCGGTAGCTGCAGTGGCGGCAGGGGGTGAAGCTGGGGGAGATGAAGGCAAGAGTGAATACGATGTCGTCTTGAAAGACGCTGGTGCGCAAAAGATTGCAGTGATTAAGGCTGTGAAGGAAGCGACCGGACTGGGTCTTGGCGAAGCGAAAGCGATTGTCGACGGTGCGCCGGCAACGGTGAAAGAGAAAGTCGCAAAAGACGAAGCCGAAGCGATGAAGAAAGCGCTCGAAGAAGCTGGTGCGACGGTCGAGCTCGCGTAAAACACAAGGATAGGTTAGCTAGTTTGTTTAAACCCTTTCGGGCGAGTCTGAGATTTTAGACTTAATGCTCGAGAGGGTTTTTGCGTGGTGATTTTTGTGTTTTTAGCGCCCCAGAGTGGCTATTTTTATGTTTTTTAACGCCATGTAGCGGCGATTTTTTAGTCCGGAACGGTTTTTGAAAGTTTTTGTTGTATAATAAGTCTATGAATGATTTTGATTATTTGGGAGCGGGGGAGGTTTATCTGGACTCGGCGTGCCAGAGTGTGCGTCCGCGGACAGTAATTGACGCGGTGAATAATTATTATACGGCGCACAATTCTTGCGGGGAGCGGGTGAAATATAAGTGGGGGGTCGAGACGGACGAAAAAGTCGAGGCGGCGCGAGACGAAATGTTAAAATATCTGAAGTTGCCAAAGAAAAAGTATAACACTTCATTTACTTTGAATACGACTTACGGAATTAATCTGGTGTTAGCGCAGATTAAGGGCGGGGAATTTAAAAAAATCATGACTAGCGAGATTGAGCATAATTCGCCGTTTCTCGCGTCAATTGCGTTTGCGAAAAAACATCATGTTCCGCGGGAGGTGATTACGCGAAATCCGGACGGTTCGATTCCGCTAGAGAAATATGATTTTGAAAAAGCCGTGGTGGTCGTAAATAGCGCGTCGAATTTTGATGGGCGGAAACTTTTGAACGCAAAGGAATTGGTGCGAAAAGTGCATCAGGCGGGCGGGATTGTGATCCTGGACGCGGCACAGACGTTAGCTCATTCGGTGGAAGTGGTGCGAGGAGTGGAGGCGGACGCGATTGCGACTTCGGCACACAAAATGTATGGGCCGTCGCTCGGGGTGCTGGTGTGGCGAGATGATTTGTTGGCGCATTTAGAACCGCAGTGGCTGGGTGGGGGAATGGTGGATGATGTGTTTGCTGATGATTTTCAGCTGTCGGCGGACAATAAAGAGCATCGTTATACACGGTTTGAGGCTGGACTGCAGGCGTGGGGCGAGATTGTGGGGTTTGGAGCGGGCTTGAAATGGCTCGAGAAAGTGCCGAAATCGGCTTGGCGAGAATTTGAAGAGAATTATACGGAATTATTTAACTTTTTGAATAGCTCCGAAAAAGTGCATTTGGTGAATGCTGAGCCAAATCCGACGATGTCGTTTTATGTCGAGGGGGTAGATTCGCATTTGCTCGGCACGGCATTGTCGCGAGAAAACATTATGGCGCGAACGGGATATTTTTGCGCGCATTATTATTTGGATCACGTGTTGGGGTTGCCGCCGCTGGTGCGCTTTTCGCTAGGACTCCATAATCGGTCGGAAGATATCGAAAAAGTCGAAAAAACGTTAAGCAAATTGTTAAAATAGTTGTTTTTTGCACCGCTTGTGGTAAAATGTTTATATTATGGTGTGTATTGCGGCGTTTATTATTTTGGCGATTATTGGGGTGTTTGTGGCGGCGATTTCGATTTTTCGGCCCAAAGTGGGCAAAGCGTATCTAAAACTACTCAAAAAGTCGGCGGGGTGCCTCGGCAAAAAAGTGCGCCTGCAAAAGTGCGAAACCGGGTTTAAAGACGACGTCAAAAATACTTTGTTGTCGCGAGTGGTGATTCGGCATCCGAAGTGGTTAAAGCCGTTGTCGGTAGTAATTGAAGTGTTGGCGGTGGTGATAGTAGTGGTGTTTGTATGGGCGGTAGTGACAGCGATTAAATCTCTGCTCGCGCTGGCAGTACTCGGGACTTGCAACGTAACCAAGGCAGAATCTTGTGCGCTGGGGGCGGAAGTGTGTTCGATTGACGAGAGCGAGCCGGACGGGTTTTTCGAGGGAATTGGGCGTTGGTTTACGGAATGGGATGAGATTTTCGAGGCGATTCCGGATAAATTCCGTGAATACCGCGCCGAGGATTATGATTTTAGTTATATTTCGGCAGGTGAAAACAGTGATAATGACAGCGACAATGGCAACGCCGATGATAGCAGTGATAGTGAAGCTACTGGTGGTGACGCCGATGATGACAATGCGGACGCTGGTGAGGATGCTGAGAAGCCGGTCGCGGTGGAGATTTTGGACCCAGGGTGTATTGTTTGTGCGAAATCCTACAAGGCGCAAAAAACCGCTGGATTTGCCAAAAATTACACTTTAAGAATTGTGCCATTTGCGATTCAGGGGGCGGACGACACGTATAAATTTAAAAATTCGGAGATTTTGGTGCGCTATATTTTGGCGGCAGAGGAATATCGGCAGGGGCTAGGCCTTATCATTTTGGAACATGTGTTTTACGATAAAAACGAAGACGGAATTGCTTATCAAGATTTAATGAATGAAGATTTTTCGCGCGAGGAGGCGACCCGAGCGGTGAATGAGTGGCTACGCGAGGCGGGAGTTCACTCGGCGGAGCGAGAGAAAATCGGAGAGACGGCGATGTCGGAAGAAATAACTGCCAAAATGCGAAAAAACCGTGAAATTGTCGAGAATCAGATAAAGGTCAAGGGCATTCCGACCATGATTTACGACGGGACGCGCCATACAGGTTTATGGAAAATGTAAAAATTACAACATTTTACGCCTAACTACTGTTTTTATGGTGGAAAACTCGTAAGTTTTCTACTTGACTTTAGGGGCGTGGGGGTATATTATAATAATAATACTATGTTTAGACAGGATGCGAGGTGATGTCTGAAATACCAGAAAAACAAATAAAAAGACTCAGAAGCCTTCTTTCGGAGGCTGAAACGAGCGTTGCAGCAGCAAAAGAAATGCTGATTTCCATTTTGGGCGACGGCGAAGCTATTACTGCGCCACGCGACGCGGTAGTGACTGGGCCAGAAGGCAAAATTATCGAGGGCGTTTTTGACGGGCAAATCATGATTGGGCCGGACGGCAAAAACTATCCGGTGCCGGCGAACTATGCATCGAAATCAAAATTGGTCGAAGGCGACATTATGAAACTGACGATCACCGAAGACGGCAAGTTTTTGTATAAACAAATCGGGCCGGTAGAGCGCAAGGACATGATTGGGACTTTGACCCATCACGACGATAAATACTTTGTCGAGGTGGCGGGGCGCGAGTATCAGATTTTGTATGCTTCGGTGACTTATTTCCACTTACGCGAGGGGGCACAAGTTTCGGTAGCAATTCCGGCGGACAACCCGGATGCAACTTGGGCAGCGGTAAAAGCGGCGCTATAAAATGTTGAATTTGTATAGACGTTATCGGCCGTTAAAATTAGAGGAAGTGGTCGGGCAGGAGCAGGTGACGAAGGCTCTATCGGCGGCGCTCAAGCAAAACAAAATTTCGCACGCGTATCTATTTATCGGTCCGCGCGGATGTGGCAAAACTAGCGTGGCGCGGATTTTGGCACATGCGGTGAATGGTTTTGAATATAAACTAGAAGACGATTATGTGGATATTATCGAAATCGATGGCGCGAGCAACCGCGGCATCGAAAATATCCGAGAGCTACGCGAAAAAGTCGCGATTGCGCCGACCAAGGGTAAATATAAAGTTTATATTATCGACGAAGTCCATATGCTAACGCGGGAGGCGTTTAATGCACTGCTTAAAACTCTGGAGGAACCGCCGGAGCATGTGATTTTTATGATGGCAACGACTGACGCATATAAAGTGCCGGTGACGATTACTTCGCGAGCGCAAGCTTATACTTTTAAACTTGCCGATAAGAAAACTATGTTCGAATTTCTGCGAGGAGTTTGCGACAAAGAAAAAATTAATATCGACGACGCTGCGCTCGAGATTATTGTGAAAAAAGGCGGTGGGTCGTTTCGGGATTCATTGAGTTTACTAGATCAGGTTTCGACTCTGTCCGAGCAAAAAATCACTAAGGAATTATTAATCTCGGCAATGGGGTTACCGGAGGATGAAAAAATTGCCACCTTGCTCGCAAAATATTTGGCAGGAGATATTGCGGAGACGGCGGAAGCATTAAAGGAACTGCTTTCGAGCGGAATTAAGCCCGAAACTTTGGCAGAAGAAATGATTGAAATGATTTTAGAGCAACCGCGAGCAGAATATTTATTGTTGCTTGAAAAATTGCCAGAAATTAAGGAGCCGTTTGCGGAGGCAAAGTTGCTCGTTGCATTAAGCGCTAACATAAGAACCGCGGTCAAAGAGGTCGCGGCCAGGGAAAAAGTTGAGCCGGTCGAACAGAAAGTTGAGCAAGCTAGACAAGTTAAGCAAGCCAAACTGGTCGGACAGAAAGCTGAACGAAAAGCCGAGCCAACTGAAAGAAAAATTGAGCAACCTGAACAAAAAGTCGAACGAACCCAACCAATTGTCGAACAGAAAATCGAACAAAAAACTGAGCCCATTACACAAAGTAACGAAAAACCCGAAAAAAATTCTGAACCCAGACAAACCACGGACGTTACCCCTAGTATCGACCCGAATTTTAATTGGAATGAATTTAAGACAAAAGCCCATCAAAGGAGCGAAGCGGTGGGGACCCAGCTTGAGCGTTGCGAATATGAAAAAAATGGAGCAACGCTAAACATCTTCCCACGCACCAAAATCAACAAAAGTATTTTGTCTAGTAAAAATAATAAAAGTATTTTGGCGGAAATTGGGGCGGGGCTAAAAATTGAAATTCATGAACCGGGAGAACATCCGGCTTCGGCAAAAAAAGACGCGATGATTGAAAAAATTTCTGATATAATGGGAGGAGAGGTAATAGACGATAATGGAGGAAAAGACCCGTTCTGAAGCCGGGAGAATTCCGCCGCAAGATATTGAGGCGGAAAAATCACTACTCGGCGCGATGATGCTCGCGGATGGCGCGATGGCGGAGATTTTGACGATTTTGCGCCCGGACGATTTTTATGAACTCCGGCATCAAATCATTTTCAAAGCGATGTCTGATTTATACGATCAGCACAAGCCAATCGATCTTCTGACTTTGACGGCGGAACTCAAAACCCAGAAAAAATTAAAAGATGTCGGCGGGGCGCCGTATTTAACTGAGTTGTCCAACTTCGTACCGGCGGCTTCGCATGCGAAGGCTTATGCCGAGATTATCGAAAAGGCTTCGACCAGGCGGAGGCTGATTAAGGCCGGAAACAACATCGCAAACAAAGCTTATGCCGAAGACGTCAACGTGAATGATTTGGTCGGCGAGGCCGAGAAAGAATTATTTGCAGTTTCGGATAAAATTGTCAAAAGCGATTACGTGGCGATGGACCAGCTGCTCGCGGACGCGCTCGAGCGCATTGCGGAACTTCAACGCAATAAGGGTGTGTTGAGAGGTTTAAAGACTGGTTTTACGGACTTAGATAAAAAGACCGCGGGTTTGCAGAAAGGCGATTTGGTAATTATCGGTGCGCGTCCGGCCATGGGTAAAACGACTTTTGCGCAAAATTTGGCGTATAATATTGCCAATATCAACAAAAAAGGCGTACTGTTTTTCTCGATGGAGATGGCGGCGAACGAAATTGTGGACCGGATGATTTCGGACATTGCGGACGTGGATAACTGGCGGATGCGGACAGGTAATTTGTCAGACGAGGAATTTTCGCGGATTGGCGATGCGCTGGGGGACATCGACGAGCTGCCAATTTATATTGACGACACCAGCTCGATGACAATTGCGGAGCTGCGCAATAAGGCACGCCGAGCGATGCATGACCACGGCATTGGCGTGGTGATTGTGGATTATTTGCAGTTGATGGCAGGTTCGGATCGGTACGCCGGCAACCGGGTACAGGAAGTGACGGAAATTTCGCGAGGACTTAAAGTTCTGGCGCGGGAACTTGAAATCCCGGTGGTGGCGTTGGCGCAGTTGTCGCGTAACGTCACTGGGCGAGACGACCCGCGACCGGTACTGTCGGATTTGAGGGAGTCGGGGTCTATCGAGCAGGACGCGGATCTGGTGATGTTTTTGCACCGCCCGGATTATTACAAAAAGCCGGAAGAAGAAGACACTAATGTTACCGAACTTTTAATTCGCAAGCACCGGCACGGCGCGATTGGCGTGATTGAGCTATTCTTCGATGGCGAGAAGTCGCGGTTTATGTCGCTTGATAAAACTCATGAATAAATGTATAATTAAAGAGTGAAAAAGATTATCATTTCTAAACTTTTTTTATACAAACATCGGTTTGTGATTGGCTATGCTCTTTTGACTCTGGCTTTTGTGACGCTACTTTTTTTGATGCCAGCGGTGGCACAAACTGGGTTGTCTGAGGCCGAAATTAACTCGGCGACGGGTTCGTATTATCTCAGTATGGAACGGATTTTGCATGGCGATTTAGTGGATTTGCCGTATCGGTTGCTTCAAAAAGTTTCGATTACGTTGTTTGGGCTAACTCCGTACGCGATTAAACTGCCGAGTATTATTGTGGGATTGTTTTTGGGGCTGCTGTTAGTGTTGCTACTCGGTCGGTGGTTCAAAAATAATGTTTCCTTGCTCGCGTCATGTTTAATTATTCTCTCGACGCCGTTTTTGTTTCTTGCCGGCTCAGGCACGCCGCTCATTATGTTGGTATTTTGGCCGACGTTAATGCTCTGGCTCGGATCCAAAATTCAAGGTGAAAAACGACCAAAACCGATGTATAGTTTTATGTTTGCAATCGCAATGCTACTGTCCGTATTTACACCTTTTATGATTTATTTTGCGATTTTTTGCGTTATTTTTGTATTATGTCAGCCACATTTGCGTTTTATTATCAAAAATTTGCCAAAACTGATTCTGGGGGCGATTGGTGCGTTTATCGTCGCAGGGTTTGTGCTACTCGGCACCAGCGTCTGTAATCATCCGGAAACAATTCAAGAACTATTTTTGGGTGATAGTTTTAAAAATGGCGAGTTCTTCAGCAATATTACGGCGGGGCTGGCGCCGGTTTTCTCGTGGCACAATACAGTAGAGAGCGTGTTTTTGTCGCCGCTGATTAGTTTGCCGATTTTTGCGCTGGCGCTGATTGGGCTATGTTCGACGACTAAGGGCTTTTTCGCTTCACGCAATTCGATCGCTACGATTTTGCTCGTGTTTTGTCTTGCGATTACGGGTTTTGACCAAAAAGCGGTGATCTTTTTCATTCTGCCACTGTCGATTTTGGTGGCGCACGGACTAAAGTATCTGCTCGAAAAGTGGTATGGGCTGTTTCCGGAAAACCCTTACGCGCGGATTTCGGCGATTTTTCCGCTGGGACTACTGTTCGCAATTATTTTAATTCCGGGGCTTTTGCAATATATTTACGGTTATCATTATAATCCAAATATTACTGACGAGTTTAGTTATGAGCTTGAAGTGATTCGAAAAAATCTCAGTGGCGGGACTTTGGTGGTGAATAAAAATTATGATTTTTATAAAATTTTGGAAGCTTCTACCGAAATTGCAGTAGTAAATCAAGCGGACGAGAGTACACATGAGCTAGCATTTCTCAACAAGCCCGATACGGTTCCCGAAAATTACGCACTAAAACAAATTATCACCTCGCCGATGCGTGAAAATTCTGATATAATATACATATATCAACTTGCAGAGAAAGAAGGAGAGTAAGATGGGTCAAGCAATGGACCAAATGAAGTTAGTTAACCAACTACGCAAAGCGCAAAAAGAGCTAAAAAACGAAATTGTAGAAGTCGAAGCGGGCGACGGTGCGGTGGTGGTGCAGATTAACGGGGAATTAAAAGTTAAAAAAGTTAAAATTGACCCAGAGAAAGTCGATCTAGATGATATCCACGAATTGGAACGCTGGATTGAAAATTGTATGCGCGACGGTTTTGCCAAGGCGCAAGAAATTGCAACAGATAAGATGAAACCGCTGATGGGCGGACTTGGACTCGGCGGATTTGGCGCTGGAATGTAGTTATGCTACCACAAGCGTTGGCGGAGGTGATTGAGGCGTTGGGGCGGCTGCCCGGAGTGGGTCCGAAAACGGCGGAGCGGTATGCTTACTTTTTGTTTCGCTCCAATCCGAAAATCGCGGAGAATATCGCAGAGGCGATTTCGGGGCTACATACAGGGCTAAAATCTTGCCCAGTGACTTTTGCGTTGATTGATGCGGAGGACGAGGTGTCGCCGTTTTATGCCGACCCGACGCGCGACAAGTCGACGGTGCTGGTTGTGGAAGAGCCGTTAGATATTTACGCGATAGAACAAACGCACAATTTTAAGGGAACTTATCATGTGCTAGGCGGAGCGGTGTCGCCGATCGACGGCATCACGCCAGAGCAACTACATATTGGTGAGTTGATTAAGCGCGTCAATAACGACAACGTGAAAGAAGTAATTATCGCAACTAACCCGTCGGTGGAGGGAGAATCGACGGCCTTGCTACTAGAAAAAATGCTCCACGAGCAAAATCCGAACCTGAAGCTGACCCGACTGGCGCGGGGGTTGCCACTCGGAGTGGATTTGTCTTACGCCGACCAAATCACTTTAAGTGCGGCGCTCGAAAACCGCACGCAGTTATAGTCTTCAAAAAATTCAGACACGCACGGCGCTAATTATGCCATTTGTTGAAGGGAGAGATTTTTTGACTAGATGATAAAAATATGATAGAATATAAATAGAAGTTTGAGAAACTTAGTACCTTGAAAGAAGGTGATGAGAATGTCTATTTTTTCTATATGTAATACTAAGTTTTTTATTGTTCGACACGCAGAAGCGTTAAAAAATTTAGAAAAAATGCATGGCGGCGGAACTCAAGATCTAACCCCTAATGGCGTAGAAGGTCTAATCAATTCGGTACAAATTTTAAAAGAATATATCGATACTAATAATACGATAATTTATTATCAGCGCGAAGGGCGTAGCAAAAAAACTGCGAATATTATGGCCGAGGAATTAAAGGTTGACGTAAAAAGGTTGATGATATATACGGAGTTGGGCTTGGAATAATTGCCGCGTTAAACGAAGACGAGCTACAGGCGCGATATCCAGGGGTTGCGAAAATCTTGGAAAATTGGAAAAATAATGGCGCTAATCTAGACGATTATCCAGATATACCTGGCCGGGAGCATATGAATGATTTTGCTGCGCGCATTTTAAAAGGAATGGGTAGCATTTTGCAACCTGACAGTAATATTATAGTTGTCGGGACGACGTCTACCATTAATATGATGAGCCATTTGCTGGTTAACGACGGGATTTTTATACGCGAATGTTATGATTTTGTATCTTTCCCGTTTGCTGGCATTAATGGTTGGGCGTTGTCGTGCGATGATGTGCCACAAAAAATATTCTCAAACTTCTGAACTTTATAAGGCTGAGCTGATGTTTGGCCTTATTTTAATCTAAGTTTTTGATATGCTTAGCATAGTCCTCGGAGTAAGCTACTGTGTCTGGCATGTCGGCATTATTAAAAGCGCCAATTGTAACATTATCGGCGGGACTAAGTTTAATCTCCGGTGCTATGTCGATATTATATACCACAAAAAGTAGTGGTCGATTGGCGGACTTATCTATCATTTTAAAAATGGTCGGCGATTTTTGAACGCGAAAATCTATAAGACCAATTTCTTCCTTTAATTCTCTATGTAAAGCATCCATTATAGACTCATTATGTTCTACGCCGCCGCCCGGCAAATCCCAATTTTTGTTGTCTTCTTTGACTAAAATAATTTTATCGTTTTGTCGGATTTTAGCTTTTACGGACACTCGATAATAGGCATTGGGGATTTTTTCTTTGTTTAAATAAGTTTCTAAGTGATCCACAATTTCTTTGGCGCCATTTTTACCTAACGGGAAACGTTCTTGTGTTTGCGGACTACTCTGCAAATATTTCGTCGCGCTGCATACGGCTTCGTCAAAGATTTGTTTGTTATTTAATTTAGACATAGTATATTCCTCAACTTGCATACTGAGCCCGCTGAGATGGTTGGTCCCGGTTTCAAATTGTCGAGCCCCGGTATTAAAAGTATTGCTTAATTCAACGCCGATATGAGCTAGTCGATCGGCAATTAGCTGTGGAATGTGACTGCCATTGAATGCTGGCGTGAATAATGGATTGATACCAGACGCCAATGTTTCTAGCGTAGTTTCTATTCCCGGCGAAATAAAGGCGTGAGTTGCAGGAAGAAAATACTCTGCTGTGTTGGAACAGTTCAATAAAAACTTAATTCCGTCTTTGGCTAGATTACTTAAAACATCTGCGCGATTTAGCTGTGGCGGAAGGATAAAGACAAATTCATTATAACTCCAACCGGAACGGTCAGCCGCTTCCTTGATGATCGACACACACCAATCGTAGTAAGCTTTGCCATATGCGTCTCCTAGATATGGCGAACGCAAACCTCCTGGATAAAAAATCAACTTCTTATGTTTTTGTGGCAAGTCTTTCAAAAATCCTGGTGATAAAATTGCCTCGACTTCATGAAAATTTTTCGTTTTGGCAATTTCTGACTCCAGAGGCTCTTTAAAGAATTTTTGCGATAAAACTAAATCTGCTGGATAGTCATACGATCTTTCAAACCATCCGCGTAGCCAAAATAAAGAGTCTGCGAACACGAGCGGAACGTTTGATTTATTAATAATTTTGGTGCTAATATCTAAATAAGAAACTACAACTTTTGATCTAAGGTCGGCCAAGTTCAACTCAGTTCTGTATTTATATTGGTAAGCTAAGACGCCTGCATCATCTGCTAGTTTTAGGGTGTTTTCGTCTCCTAAAATTTTTACGCTGTAACCACGACGTATTAGTTCGCGAGACGCAGCGAGTGATTTTCCCGTCGGGCCAAATCCGAATGGCGCAGCGATTAATGTGACGTCTGTAGATTTCATATTTTACTCCTTTATCCAATCCCAATTTTTGTAATCTGGGAGATTTAAATTATAAATTAATCGATAGTATTCTAATATTTTGTCGCTAAGGTCGATGCCGAGATGGTTTAAGAAAAGCAATTCGTATTTTTTCCCAAAATTTCCTCTGATCGTCCATGACAAGATAGCGATATCTAGCATTTTGTCGCCAACGTGTAGATCGCCTAAATCAATTACTCCGATAGCTTCCCCAAGTTTATCAAAAATAATATTGACTGGGCATAAATCGCCATGAACAACAGTAAGTTCTTTTGGTTTTAATGTTGGTTTTCTAGAGAGGATTTCTTTAAGCTCTTTTTCTGTTTTGTTTTTAAAATCTGGATGTAGGTTACGTTTTGGTTTATAGATTGGATTTTTGACCCACGCTGGAGTTAAATCTATGTCTGTTTTGAGTCGTTCGCACCAAAGTAGTTTAATAATTTTTACATATTCAGTTACAAAATGCTCGGGCGGATATATTTTTTTGAATTTTTCTGAAGAACCAGCCCCAATTTTGGAAGTCACTAAAGAATTTCCATTTAATGAAAAATGTCGAGGAGATAAGACGGTCATAAAAGACGCCTTAGCAATATTTAGCCGGAGATACTCGTCTTTTAGTTCTGATAAAAATTGGTTCGGTCTACTTTTAGTAAAAGTGGTCGTCACAATAACTCCAATCTTTGTTCTTCTGTGCGGAATAATCCCGTATCGTCGTCTATATGTTTAAGCACATAGTCAACAATTTTTTCTGCCACGTTTTCGCCATAGAGCGGTTTTGCTGAATTTTTTGGTAATGTCAAAACGTTTTTGATTATTTCAAATATAAACTCACTGTTTATTAAGGGGACAAGAATATTGCTACCGGCGATGACACTTTCGACCCTATCAGTGCCATATCTTAAGGTAATACAATATTTCTTAAGAATATTAGTTTCCTCTTGAAGCCCACCAGAGTCGGTTACTACTAGTCTGCTCTGGTTAATAACCTTAACAGTATCAGAATGGTAGGGAATTGGATTTATTGCCGATAATATATTTGGATAATCTGCGATTATTTTTTTAAATCTTTGCCGAGAGGTGAGATTAATACCGCGTAGGAACATGGGGTGCAATATTATTACTGTATGAATTTGATTTTTGGCTAGTTGTTCTATCAAATCAAGTATAATATTAAAACGCCTGGGGCTCTCACAAGTTTCTCTTCTGTGCACCGTGAAAAAAATAAAATTTTTAGAGCCAAAATGGATTAGTTTTTGATTTTTGTATGGGGCGGCTAATGCATGCCTTACTGTGTCGCTTATTGTATTGCCAACGATCGAGATGCCGGTTGTTAGATTTCTTTCCGATGTTACATTGTCGAAATTAAGTTTAGTTGGTGCAAATTTGATAGCTGCGATTTCGTCTATCATTCTTGTATTAATTTGTTCTGGGAAAGGCTCAAAGGATCCGTATTCGTAATTATTAATATTCTTAATATCTTCTAAATATTTATTAAATCTGAAACGACCTTTTATAAAATCAGCAATGTGCCGTTTGTAGATTTCTGGTCTCGGGGTCATAGTTCGTAATCCAGCTTCCACATGAACCGGGGCAGCTCGCATCAATACTGCTCCCAAGGCTGCGCCATGAGCGGTGAGAGTGTCGCCATGCACATAGGGCACGACTTTTTTATCGCAAGCTTCGATATCAGATACTAATTTGCTGGTTTGGTGTATAATTAGCGATATTTTGTCAGCGATTGTGCTGTGAATTTTAAAATTTATATCTACGCGCACGTCTAACTCTTTTAATATTGCTTTTGAATTATTAAAGTCGTGATGTTGCCCCGTATGGCATACGACCACTAGCTCATTTTTATCTTTTAGCGCGTGATAGATAGGGGCTTGCTTGATTATATCTGGTTTAGTACCAATAAAGATTAGGTGGACAATTCGGCGGCCGTCTGTTTTTAAATGCCGAAATAATACCCTGTCCATATCTATATATTATCATAAAATGCGAAAAAATGCAAGTCTAATCTTGAAAAGGGCGTCCGCGGTTCATATGTCAGAATCACATTTTTTCCAAAGTGCGGAAGTCGACTTTGGCCATTTTGGTTTTGGGGAGTTCGGCGATGAATTTGATTTCGCGCGGGATTTCGTATTTGGCTAAGTTTTTGCGGTAAATGTTCGTTAAATCTTTGCGAATAGCGCGCTCGGAAGCATCAGGTTTTGCGACGACGAACACTACCACTTTTTCGCCACGCAACTTATCTTCGTGACCGACCACGGCACAACTCGCCACTAATTTACATTTGAGCGTGATATCCTCGATGTTGGCGGGGTAAATGTTGTAGCCGTTTGAGACGATCATGCGCTTTAAGCGCGAGCGAAAATGCACCACGCCTCGCTCATCAAGATAACCGATGTCGCCGGTGCGGAGATATTTTTTGGTGCCGACTTTAGTGAACGCCGCGGCGGTGTCCTCGGGATTACCTAAATATCCTTTCATCACCGATAACCCGCGCACCACAATCTCGCCGTCTTTACCGAGAGGCACCGGTTGCCCAGTTTTTAGATCCAAAATTAAAACTTCGTTGTCAGGAATCGGATAGCCGATGGAATCGGGTTCCTCGGCGATAGAACGCGGAGAAAAGATAAATCCGCCCGAAGCCTCGGTGAGACCGTAACCGTTTTCAATTACTGCTTTCGAGCCGTGCGCTTTCAAAAATTCATTGATGTTTTCTTTACTAGTCATGCTAACCGTGTCGCCGCCAGAAACGACGTATTTAACATGCCTTAAATCCGTTTTACCGAATTTAATTTTGGTCATGTATTCAAACACGGTCGGCACACCCACTAGGACGTTCAATTTATATTTTTTGATATAACTTTTGAACTTTTTGGCGGAAAATTGCGGAATTAAAACGATAGTCGCACCAAAATAAAGCGGCATGTGAATACAACAGCCCAGCCCGAAAGCGTGAAAGTTCGGCAGAAAGGACATAAAGGAATAGTCAGTTTTGAACAATTCCGGAACGAGATATTTGGCGCCGAGTGCTTGGGCGTTAAAATTTAAGTTCGAAAGAATGATGCCTTTCGGGCGACCGGTCGTGCCGCCAGAATACATAATCACGGCATCGTCGGTAGAATTAACCCGGGCGTGCGGGTTGCCGACAAAACGGCTGGCGCGCATCAAGAACCGATCCCAAGTGATAACGTGCTGAGACTTTTTGATGTGATTTTTGCGCCCCTTGGTGAGTTTGTAAATCGCGCGCACCAGCATATCCATTGAACGCGACGGCGAAACGACAATAACTTGTTCGAGGTCGGTATTTTTGATAATCGCCTCGACTTTGGGATAAGAAATATCAATGCAAAGCATGATTTTAGAATGCGCTTTGCTTAAATAATTCTCGATTTCTTTTTCGGAAGAGAGCGGATGGACCATGTTCGCCACGGCGCCGATTTCGTTAATTGCGTAAAACATATACACCGCTTCGGGAGTATTTGGCATACAGACGGTGATTTTTTCGCCTTTTTCCGCACCGATAGCTTTCAAGGCGGCGGCAACTTTGTTGATTTTCTTAATCATGTCGCGATAAGAAATTTCGGTGTCGAAATATTTAATTGCCGTGTTGAGCGGATATTTACAGCTGGCTTCGTAAATCGCGTCGTAAAGTCCGCCGTCGAAATATTCGATATCTTTGGGCATTTTTTCAATATATTTATATTTTGCACCCTCGAGCTTGATATCGATTTTGCGCAAAGTGTTTTTAATCTTGTGGTAAATAAATTCTAAAGGCATGTTCTTATTTTACCATAATATGATATAATTTACACATGGATAGAAACTTTCAAGTTAGAGTGACCGTCGGGGCGGGGATGTTCATTATAGCGCTGGTGGCATTATTAACTTTTGATGGAGTGCCGTTTAAAATCATCTACGGGATTTTCGCGTTGGTGGCGGCGGTGGAGCTGTTTAGCTTTTTTCGGCGCAAAAAAGAGTTTGGAAACATTATTCTAGCGATTTTGGAGCTGGCGTTTTTGGTGTATAGCACGATTTTTGTGGCGCAGACCGAGGTGACGCAATTTTGGTATGTGATTCTCGGTGTGCCGGGGTATGATATTTTTGCGTATTTGTCGGGCAAGTTGTGTGGCGGAAAAATTTTCAAAAAGTCGCGGCCGTTCCCGAAAGTTTCTAAAAATAAAACTTGGGAGGGGACGATTTTGGGGCTGGTTATTGCGATGGGGCTTGTCGCAATTTTAATGGCGTCGCGCGGAAGTTTTGCAACGGATTGGATGTTTTTGCTCTGTGGTCCGTTGGCGCTCGCGGGGGATTTGTTTGAAAGTTTCTTAAAACGTAAGTTCAAGGTCAAAGATTCGAATGAAATTTTAATCAAAGACCCGGCGTTTGAGAAATTAGAAATGCTAGTTGGTGGGTCGGAAGGCCACGGCGGATTTCTCGACCGGATTGATTCGACTGCGTTTACGACTTCGGTGCTGTCTGTGATAATGTTGTTTATTTAACGCCTGCGTATAGTGTTTTGAAAAAAATATTTTTAGCAGAATTAATCATTCAATGACTTCGCGACATTTTGAATATACTATTTTGGCGGTTCTGTAGCTGTTTCTCAAACGAGGATATTGATTATTTGATAACTTCGCGGTAGCCTTTAACCAGATAGTCGGCGCCGGAAAAAATCGTAAGTATTAGTGAAAGATACAAGAAAAAATTGCCAAGAATAGTAAATAATTCAAGGTTGGCGGTAAGGTTTAACAGAATGATTGACAAGGCCGTCATCTGAAAAGTAGTTTTCCATTTGCCGTAAATCGAGGCGGCGATAGTCTTGCCGCTACGAGCCGCCATCATGCGCATGCCGTCCACTGCGAAATCGCGCACTAGAATAATTGCAAAGACCCAAATCGGGACGATATTTAGGTAAACTAACACCAAAAAAGCCAGACCGGTCAGCATTTTGTCGGCAAGAGGATCAAGAAAAGCGCCAAGGTCGGTGACGATTTTTTGCCGGCGGGCCCATTTGCCGTCGATTAAGTCGGTCAGGGAAGCAAGGATGAAAATGATGAAAGCTAAAACTCTACACCAAGTGTCAGGAAGCAGGGCGAAAACCATAAATAGCACCGCCAAAATCATGCGTGCGATAGTGAGATAGGTCGGGCCAGTAATAGAATGGCCGGCCTCGGCTGAGCTAGTCGGGCGTTTTTGAGCTGAAGCGGAATGGTCGTCATTGGTGTCCGCGCGACTATGAGACTGCTCGGTCGAAGTTTTTTGTTTCGGGCCGGTCATGCAATTCGCTTTCTGGGCTGGACTTGCCAAGCGCGCACGCCAGCAAACCGCGCCGCGAGCACATCGGTAGACCACCTGTCGCCGAGCATCACGGTGTATTTAGGGGCGACATTATAATTTTGCATAGCTTCGGTGAGTTTGGTGCTGAGCGGTTTTTTCGCCCACCAGACACAATCGATTTCGATTGGCTCGCAAAACTTTTGCATCATTTTTTTGCGACCATTGTTAGAAATAATCACGATTTTAACGCCGGCTTGTTTGCAAGCCTTGATCCACTCGATTAATTCGTCGGTCGGCTCTTTTTCGGAATGAAGCCGGAGAGTGTTGTCGAGGTCGCAAAGCAACAACTTAACGTGATGTTGTTGTAAAAAATCCGGTTTAACGTCCTCAAAACGCTCAAATTTATGATCTGCTCGAAAAAAGTTCATGCATTCATTATAACATATGCCTGTGGTATAATATAATATATGTACGAAATTTTAAGCCAATTTTTAGCCGGGAAGCAGAAAATTACGATTATTCAGGCAGAAAACCCGGACGGAGATTCGCTCGGTAGCGCCGTGGCGCTGGATTATTTACTTACCGACAAAGAAGTCTCGCTGTATTGCCCGGTGGATATTCCGAAATATTTACATTATTTTGAGGATTGGTCTAGGGTTTCGAACGAATTTGATTTTCGGGCGGACGGCTATATTATTGTAGACACGGCGGCGACGGTACTGTTGTCAAAATTGCTAGATGACGCGGCGATTAAAAATCGGTTATATACGGCGCCGGTACTAGCAATCGACCATCATGAGACACCGGATGATTTGGATTTTCCGCACGAAGCGATTATCGAAACTCGACCGTCTTGTACGGAGGTGATTTTTCGGGCTGCCAGTGCGAATGGAATGGAAATTCCGAAACCAGCGGCAGAGGCAATTATGCAAGGGCTACTGTCGGACACTTTGGGGCTGACTAGCGCTAGCGTGACGGCGGAAACTTTTGAGACTGCGGCGGAACTGGCTCGGCTCGGAGCGGTGGTGGCAGATCTGGAAGAAAAACGGCGCGAATTTATGAAAAAATCGCCTCGAATTTTGGATTACAAGGCCGATTTAATTCACCGGGTGGAATACGCTCTGGACGGGATGCTGGCGACTGTGCATATTCCGTGGGAAGATATTCGTGAGTATTCGGATGAATACAATCCGAATGTACTGATTTTGGAAGAACTCAGGTTGGTAGAAGGCGTGCGGGTCGCGGTGGCGATCAAAACTTATCCGGACGGCAAAGTGACGGGCAAAATTCGTTGCAGTACTGACGCGCCGGTGGCGGACAAAGTCGCCGGGTATTTTGGCGGAGGTGGCCATCCGATGGCGGCGGGATTTCGGACTTACGACACAAATTACGAAGAAGTGGTTAGCGATTTAATTAAAATTTTACCGGAGATTTTAGATGAAACTCACGAAAACTAATGATTTTTGCAAAAGTAAAACGCCAAAACTGACGGCGGTATTAATTCACGGCATCGCGGCGGAGTCGTCGTCGTTTAACCATGCTTTGAAATACCTCGGTGAGTCCGAAAAAATGAAAGATGTCAGATTTATTACTTTTGATTTACTCGGCTCGGGCAAATCTTACACCAGCGACGAGTTGAATTATGATTATGACGAACAGCTTACTGCTTTACATAATTCTGTGGTTGATTTGAATTTGACTACGCCGGTAGTGCTACTAGGGCATTCGATGGGAACTTTAATCGTGACGCGATATGCGAAAAAATATTATCCAGAAGTGGCGAATTTGATTTTGGTTTCGCCACCGATTTATACCTTGGAAGATTTTGAAAATCCGGCTTTTGAAATCGGCGTTAAGGCCTTTGAAAAAATTTTAAGCGCAACTAATCCGGCGATTTTAACCGAAAAAGCGTTCCAGAATTCGATGGCAAAAATTGTGCTAGATAAAGACAATTATAATACGCTGGCTGGGACTAAAGTGCCGACTACTTTGATTTATGGCAACGAGGATCAAATTATTGCTTCGTATAATATTCCGGAGCTACTAACTCAAAATCCACAGATTAGCGCGATTAAAACTCACGGCCGACACGGCGTAACCCGCGATAAATATTTAGAAATTGAAAAAACTTTGGAGAAAATTTTGCATGCTTAAACTCTACAATACCGCTAGTCGCAAAATTGAGTCGTTCACGCCACTTGGAGACGTGGTGAAGATTTATACTTGTGGGCCGACAGTATACGGATTTCAACACATCGGCAATTATGCGGCGTATATTTATTGGGATTTGCTCATTCGGACTTTGAAAGCGGACGGACTAAAAGTCCGCCGAGTGTTGAATTTTACGGATGTGGGGCATCTGACCTCGGACGAGGACGAGGGCGAAGACAAAATGGAAAAAGGGGCGGCGCGCGAAGGCAAAAGTGTGTTTGAAATTGCGAAATTTTATGGCGATGATTTTTTGCGGAATTTTCGGGCGCTGAATTTGACCGAGCCGGATGTTTTGGCGCACGCGACGGATTATGTTGAGGATGATATGCGGGTGGTAGACGCAATGACGGCAAACGGTTTTACCTACGAAACGACAGACGGGATTTATTTTGATACGGCAAAGTTTAAAGATTATGCGAAATTTGCGAAATTGGATTTAGCGGGGTTGCAAGCAGGGGCGCGAGTCGGATTTTCGAACGAAAAGCGAAATGCCTCGGATTTTGCGGTATGGAAGTTTATTCAGCCGGGCGAAAAACATGCCATGCGGTGGGAGTATCTTGGCCGGCCGGGGTATCCGGGTTGGCATCTCGAGTGTTCGACTATCATTCATAAAGAGCTCGGCGAGCCGATTGATATTCATACGGGCGGGATTGATCATATCCCAGTGCATCACACCAACGAAATCGCGCAAACTTTTGCCATGACTGGGCGAGAGCTGTCGCGATATTGGCTACATTGTAATTTTATTACTATTGACGGGGAAAAAGTTTCGAAATCGCTCGGGAATATTTATACTTTGGATGATTTAGAAAAGCGCGGATTTTCTCCGATGGATTTTAAGATGTGGGTTTTGTCGGGGCATTACCGCGGAGAACGGAATTTTACGTTCGAATCACTCGCGGCGGCGAAGGCGCGGAGACTACATTGGCGGAATCTGATTGCAGAGTGTTATCAGCGAGAGAATTTATCCGAATATAGAACGGACGGAGCGAGTGGCGTAGAAAAAACGGCGCAGGAAAAAGAAGTTATTGTGACGGAAAACGAGGTTTTTGACCAAATTCTCACCGCGGTAAATAATAATTTGAACTCGCCAGAAGCATTTGCGGTGATCGACGAGTCAGAACTCACTTTTTCCGATTGGCAAAAAGTTGATGAATTGTTTGGGCTAAGGTTAATTGAGGATACCTCCGATATTGATAATGAAACTCGGCGAATGATTTTTGAACGCGAAACTGCACGCGATCGTAAAGATTGGGCGGAGGCGGACCGCTTGCGTGGGTTACTTGCCAAGCGGGGAATTGGCGTCAAAGATACTCCCGCCGGCTCGGTTTGGGAATATTTAGCTTAGTTTGTCAACTTTATGATATAATATAATGATGAAGTTGTTGATGCATACTTGTTGTGCGCCATGTAGTGTTTACTGTATTGAGAGTTTACGTGCGGAAAATATCGAGCCGACGATTTTTTGGTATAATCCGAATATTCACCCGTATATTGAATACAAAAATCGGCGAGATTGTTTGAAAGAATATGTGAAAAAAGTTGGCGCGGAGGCGATTTTTGTCGAGGAATATGGGCTGGACGAGTTTTGTAAAAACGTGGTGGGTGATATTTCGAGCCGGTGCGTGAATTATTGTTATCCAAAACGACTGGCGAAAACGGCACGATATGCTGCCGAACATGGATTTGATGCTTTTACGACGACTTTGCTGGTTTCGCCGTATCAAAAACACGAGGAATTAAAACGCGTGGCGGAGATGCTGGCGGAGGAATATGACGTAGGGTTTTTGTATCGAGATTTTCGAGTCGGATTTCGCGAGGGGCAGCAAAAAGCGCGCGAAGCAGGACTATACATGCAAAAATATTGTGGTTGTATTTTTTCGGAAGAAGAGCGTTATCAAAAACAAATTGAAAGGGATTTAGGAAAATGCTAGTGTCTGACTTTAATTATGATTTGCCGGAAGAGCGGATTGCGAAATTCCCACCGAAGGAGCGCGGAACGAGCCGATTGCTGGTTCTAAATCGCAAGACCGGCGAGCTTCAGGATTCGTGGTATCGTGATTTGGACCAGTTTTTACATGCGGGAGATGTGCTAATTTTGAACGATACGCGCGTGATGCAGTCGCGACTGTTTTGCGAATTGCCGGACGGGCGCAAGCGCGAGCTGGTGGTACTAGAAAAACACGGCGACGAGCCGCAACGGGTGATGTATCGCGGAAAATTACATGACGGAGATATACTCACGGTTGCGGACGCGAAAATTAAAATTATAAAAGTTTTAGAGGGCGGAATTGCGGAAGTAGAAAGTGCGGTCGAACTCTCGGAACTCGCGGAAAAGTATGGCACGGTGCCGTTACCGCCATACTTGCATCGTGATGCGACCGAAAATGATAAAAAACGTTATCAGACCGTCTGGGCGAAAAATATGGGTTCGGCGGCCGCGCCGACGGCGTCGCTGAATATGACTGATGATTTGTTAACACGACTGCGAGAAAAAGGCGTGCAGATTTGTTATCTGACCTTGCATGTCGGGCTGGGGACGTTTTTGCCGATTCGAACCGAGGAAGTGGAGGGACACAAAATGCATTCGGAGTGGTTTTCGATTCCGGAGGAGACTTTGGACGCGATTAAAAAAGTGCAGGAAACGCGAAGCGACCTGGCTAGTAGCGCAAACACGAATACAGACATGGGTGCGGGCACAAACACAAGTATGGACACAAGCGTAGCAAAATCCCCGCGTGTGGTGGCGCTTGGCACGACCGTGGCACGGACGCTAGAATATTATGCGCGAACCGGCAAAACCGAGGGCGAAGACGATATTTTTATTTATCCGGGGTTTGAATTTAAGATTGTGGATGCGTTGATCACTAATTATCACGCGCCAAAATCGACAGTTTTGATGCTGGCGAGCGCGTTTGCGGGCTGGGAAAATTTGAAGCACGCTTACGAACACGCGGTCGCTGAAAAATACAATTTCTTAAGTTATGGGGATTCGATGTTGATATGTTAAAATTTGATATCGAAAAATCGGTCGGGTTGGCGCGGGTTGGAGTAATCCACACTCCGCACGGCGAGATCAAAACTCCGGCTTTCGTCGGGGCGGCGACGCGGGCAACAGTCAAGGCTCTCACAATGAAAGAAATGCGCGAGCTGGGTTCGCAAGCGATTCTGGCAAATACTTATCATTTGATTTTGGCGCCCGGCGCGGAACTAATCGCGCAGGCGGGCGGGCTGGCAGAATTTAGCGGTTGGCACGGCCCAACTTTTACTGATTCAGGCGGATTTCAAATTTTTTCGTTGCCGGATGTGAAAATTTCCGAGCAGGGCGCGAGTTTTAAATCGCATATTAATGGTGATAAATTCGAAATGACGCCGGAAAGTTCAATGCGGGCACAATGGCAAATTGGCGCGGATATCCATATGGCGTTTGATCAGCTGGCGAAGTCGGAAAAATATGAAGACATGAAAGCGGCGATGGAACGGACGCACGCGTGGCTGACTCGTTGCGTCGCCGAACATCAACGGCTGAACGCAGAAAAAACCGGTGCCGAACAATATTTATATGCGGTGGTACAGGGCGGAACATTTCTTAATCTGCGTACGGAGTCGGCCCGGTTCTGCGCGTCGCAACCGGTGGACGGATTTGGGATTGGCGGAGTATTTGTGGCGGACGGCATGGCGGAAATGTTAAAAACGGTCTGTCCGATTTTGCCGGAGAATAAACCGCGACATCTGCTCGGCATGGGGCAGGAGCCACGCGATTTATTTATCGGCGCGGAATTTGGTTGCGATACTTTTGACTGCGTAGCGCCGACGCGAATGGCGCGAAATGGCTCGCTTTATACTCTGGACGGGCGGATTAATATCAAAAATGCGCGGTTCAAAACTGATTTTGCACCGCTGATGCCGGAATGCGATTGTGAATGTTGTAAAAATTACAACAGAGCGTATTTGCATCATTTATTCCGGACCGACGAAATCACCGCCAAGGTGCTAGCGAGTATTCATAATGAGCATTTTGTGGTCAGGACTGTGGATAAAATTCGCGAGAGTTTGCAGGGTGGCACTTTTTCGGATTATAAAACTGATTTTCTTGCCCGCTACTACCATTAGTGTGATATAATCAAAACATAAGGAGGTTTATGTCCAAGCGGATTGAGACGGATTTAATGACATTTATTAAGTTTTGGCTGGTGCCGATCGGGGTGGTAGTCGTAGGATTTTTGTTGTTTAAGGCTTTGACAGGGCTGATTATTGTGGGGGCATCGATTTTCTTGGCGCTGGCGCTGAGGCCCTTAGTGCGAAAAGTCGATAGTTTGTTTGCCAAGATGTTTGGCGAAGACAAAAAACACCGCAATGTGTCGGCAATTTTTGCGTATTTGATTGTGGTGGCGGTGATCGGGGCGATTTTGATTGTGGTTGGACCGGTGATTGTGAATGAAACGGCGCGATTTGTACAAAATTTCCCAGAGACTTTTGAAACGACGTTCGGGGGTTGGAGTGGAATTAACAATTTTGGACAAACGCTGGGGATTGCGGATTTGCAAGGTGAAGTTTCTAAAGCCGTAAGTAATGTTTCGGATAGTTTGCTCGGGGTACTAGGGAATAATTTAGTGACTAGCGTAAGCAATATCGCGGACGTGACGATGAAAATTGTGATGGTACTAGTATTGACGCTCCTATTCTTGCTGGAAGGTCCGGAGATGATTAATAATATGTGGGAGCGGTTGGATGACAAACGCGGAAATCACAAAACGATTAAAGTAGTGCGGCGGACGCTGAGCCGAATGGCGGGAGTGATTTCGACTTATGTGTCTCGGCAGATGCTGGTGGCGATGCTGGACGGGCTGGCGACGACGATTATCGTGTTCGTGTTGTCGCTAGTACTTAATTTCTCGCCGAGTTTGGCGCTGCCAATGGGGATGATTACGATGATTTTCTACATGATCCCGATGTTTGGGCAGTTTATTGGCGGAACATCGGTGACGGTGCTGTTGTTTTTCTCTAATCCGGCGGCAGCGGCGGCGTTTGCGGTGATTTATATTATTTATGCGCAGATTGAAAATAATTTGATTTCGCCGAAAATCCAAGGCGATGCATTGAATCTGAAGGCCGTGGTGATTTTGATTGCCATTGTGATTGGAACTTATACGCTGGGGCTCGCGGGAGCGATTATCGCGATTCCGATTGCCGGGTGTATTAGAGTTTTGCTTGATGAGTACCCGAATTTGAGAGCGGCGCAGGAACAGTAACGGGGCAAAAATAAGATGAGTAAAACAACTTCTGATATTTCGCCAGACAGTTTTGCGCCAAAAAAGTCCAAGCGTAAACCACTGCTCGTTTTGTTGTTTATATTAATAAATGTCGCGGTAATTGCGGCGACGGCGGTGTCGGAATTCGGGGGTTCGAATTCGGCAGCGGAACTAGGGAAAGTGAAAATTAATTTTTGGCTACTGATTCCAGCGGCGTTGTGTTTTTTGGTCGGAATTGTGGCGGAAATTTATAAATATGTGTTGATGATGCGACACACTAGCGGAACGCGCAAAAATCGGAATGATTGGAAGATTGCGCGCCGGACGGTGTTGCTCGGTAAATATTATGATAATATTACGCCGGCGGCGATTGGCGGGCAACCGTTTCAGATTTATTATATGCACAAAAATGGCAAGTTGTCGGCCGGCATGGCGACAACAATTCCGATTGTGGGGATGATTTCGAACCAACTCGGGTTTTTAATTATTGCCGTGATTGCGATTTTTGGCGGTGGATTTTTGATTAACAATTCGACTTTGACCGCGACGGCGTGTCTCGGGCTACTTTTCTTTGCGTTTTGGCCAGTGGCGGTGCTGATTGCGACATTTTTGCCAAAAACCACTTCCGAATTAATTTCGCTCGGCGTGAGATTTTTTGCTAAACTGCATCTTGTAAAGAACAAAACCGCGACTATCGCCAAAGTTAAAAAAGGCGTGAACGAATACGCGGGGTGTATGAAAACAATTTTAAAAACCAAGGGACTTTTGTTCATGACGATTTTGTTATCGGTAGTTTTTAATTTACTGACGGCAATCATTCCGTTTTTTGTGCTAGCGGCGTTTGGCGGGGAAGTGGATTTTATGGTGTGCCTCGCCACGACCATTGCGGTGACGGCGGCGGTGTATTTTGTGCCCACGCCAGGCAATTCCGGCGCGGCGGAAGGGACTTTTTTCCTGGTATTTTCGGGGCTGTCTAGTGGCTATGTGTTCTGGGCAATGCTACTGTGGCGGTTCTTCTCGTATTATATTTATATTATTATGGGGCCGGCGATTTATTTGAAAATGCATCACGAAAAAAAGACTAGCCAAAAAATAAAAAAGGTGCTACAATAATATAACATTTTATGCTTAAACTAACGAAATTTTTAAAGCCGTATTGGTGGCAAATCTTGCTTTTGCTCGCGGCGACTGGACTGCAAGTTTATACAACTTTGCAATTGCCTCTTTTGATGGCAGAAATTATTAACGATGGCATCGTGCCGGGGAATATCGATTTTATCTGGCAGACTGGTGGGCGCATGGTGGGACTCACGGCGCTCTCGGCGGTAGCGGCGTTTTTGTCGAGCTATTTTTCGGCCAAGGTCGGGGCGTATTTTTCGCGAGATTTGCGCTCAGCGGTGTTTCAAAAAGTTTTGAGTTTTAATTTGATCGACATGAAAGATTTTTCGACGGCGAGTTTGATTACGCGTACGACGAACGATATTTCACAGGTACAGCAAGCGATGACGATGATTTTGTCAATGATGCTCAGGGCGCCGCTGTTTTGTATATTGGGGCTAGTGATGGCATTTCAGACCGCGCCCGACATGACTTGGATTATCGCGGTGGGAGTCGGAGCGATCATCTTATCGATGGTGATGATTTTGTCTGCCGTGATGCCAAAATTCAAATTGTTCCAAAAACTGGTCGATAAAATTACGTTACTGACCCGAGAAAATTTGACGGGACTGCGAGTGATTCGCGCGTTTAACAATGAAAAGTTGGAGCGTAAAAAGTTTGCGCGGGCCAACGACGAAATGACGCGGTTGATTATTTTCGTGGATAAGTTAATGGAGCTAGAAAATCCATTAGTGAACGTGATTTTTAATGGCACGACTTTGCTCTGTACATGGTTTGGGATTTCGCTCCTCACCAAAGATTTTGCGTATCTAGGGAATATGTCGGCGTTTGCACAATACGTGTCGCACGTGATGATGTCGTTTTTGATGATGTCGATGTTATTTATTATGTTGCCACGGGCGAGTGTGTCGGCAGAGCGGGTGAATCAGGTTTTGAAAACGCCGGAAAAAATTCATTGGGCTAAGAAGACTAAGGGCACGCCAAGCAAACACGCGGTGGTAGAATTTAAGAATGTGGATTTTAGTTATCCGGGCGCGGCGGAAAAAGTATTGTCGAATATTTCGTTCCGGGCGGAAGCGGGCGAGACGATTGCGTTTATTGGTTCGACCGGTTCGGGTAAGTCGACTTTGGTGAATTTGGTGCCGAGATTTTATGAAGCGACGAGCGGTGAAATTTTGATTGACGAATTGCCGATTAAAGATTACTCAAAAACGGATTTGATGAAACGGATTGGGCTGGTGCCACAAAAAGGAATTTTGTTTGCGGGGACGATCGCTTCGAATATCAAGTTTGGCGCGCCGGATGCGACCGAAAAAGAAATCAAAGCTGCCGCCAAAATCGCGCAAGCCGACTCGTTTATTACCAAATTTCCAAATGGTTATCAAACCAAAATTTCGCAAGGCGGGACGAACGTTTCGGGTGGACAAAAACAGAGGCTTTCAATTGCGCGGGCGATTTGCAAAAAACCAGATATTTATGTGTTTGATGATGCTTTTTCGGCTTTGGACATGAAAACCGACGCCAAACTGCGCGAAGCTTTGAAGGAAGTGGTGCAAGATTCGGTGATTTTGATTGTGGCGCAAAGGATTAGCACGATTCGCAACGCCGACCAAATTGTGGTACTCGACAAAGGTAAAGTGGTCGGGCGCGGGAAACATTTGGAGCTAGTGCGTGATTGTCCGATTTATCGTTCGATTGTAAAGTCGCAAATGTCCGAAAAAGAATTTAAAAATGAATTGAAACTTGCAAAGGAAGGTCAACATGGAGCATAGTGACGGCGGAGAAAAAGCCAAGGATAGCAAAAAAGCGTGGAAGAATTTTTTCGGGTCGATAAAAAAATATCGGCTAAGGATGGCTATTTCGATTTTGCTCGCGATTGGCTCGGCGGTGATTGGGCTGTTTGTGCCGAAAATTTTGGGCGACATGACCAATATCGCAGTGGATACTTATCCGGAAATTGATTTTGGGGCGATTGGTCAGAAAGCTGGGCTGGCGGTGGTGCTGTTTTTGATTTCGGCGGCGCTGAATTATGCGCAGGCTTATATTCTCGCGGTGACGACGGCAAAATACACTCAAGATTTACGGCTCAAAATTATCGACAAAATTTCACGCTTGCCGATTGCGTATTTTGATAAGCACAAACACGGCGATACTTTGTCGCGGATGACGAACGATGTGGACGTGCTGGCGACTTCGATGTCGCAGGAAATTGCGGACGTGTCACTGAGTCTCACTACTTTGATTGGTGTGATGGTGATGATGTTGCTCATCAGCGTGCCGTTGTCGATTGTGTCGTTTGTGGTGGTGCCACTATCGATCGTGGTGGTGGGACTAATCATGAAATCTGCACAAAAATATTTCCGCGAACAGCGCACGCTACTGGGAATTTTGAATGGAAAAATTGAGGAAGATTACGCAGGACAAATTATTATTAAATCCAACTCGCACGAGGAATCTTCGATTGACGATTTCGAGCAGACCAATAAAAAATTGACCGACGCGACTGCCAAGGCACAAATCTTTTCGTCGCTATCGTATCCGGTGACGGGGATTTTTACTAACCTCGGCTATGTCGCAGTGTGTATTCTTGGTGGGCTGTTTGTGATTGAAGGTAAAATCAATATCGGGAACATTCAGGCCTTCTTGCAATACGTATCGCGATTCCACCGCCCGATTACGGAAATTGCATCTACGACTTCGACCATTCAGTCTTTGCTCGCGGCCAGCGAACGGATTTTTGATTTTCTAGATGAGCCGGAAGAGTCTTCAGATAAAAATCTGGCGGAAAAAATCAAAAAAGTGCGCGGACAAGTGGAATTTCATCAAGTTAATTTTGGCTACAATCCCGAAACGCCAGTGATTCGCGACTTTTCGGTCGAGGTGAAGCCAGGAATGAAAGTGGCGATTGTCGGGCCGACGGGCGCAGGGAAAACTACTTTAATTAATCTGTTGATGCGGTTTTACGATCCGACTGCTGGCTACATCACGATTGACGGCGTGCCGACTACCGAAATGAAACGGAGCGAGGTGCGCGGGATGTTTGGTATGGTTTTGCAGGATACTTGGCTGTTTAGCGGGACAATTGAAGATAATCTGCGGTATGGCCGGCAGGATGCGAGCCTAGACGAAATCAAAAAAGCCGCGAAAGCGAGTAATGTGCATCATATCATCGAGGCTCTGCCGAAAGGTTATAAGACCGTGATCAGCGAGGACTCGGACAACGTGTCGGCGGGCGAAAAACAGCTGATTACGATTGCGCGGGCGATGATTAAAAATCCGCCGATGATGATTTTGGACGAGGCAACCTCGAACGTGGATACGCGGACCGAGCAATTGATTCAAGATTCGTTTGAAAAATTGACCGCAGGGCGAACGTCATTTGTGATTGCACACCGACTGTCGACCATTCGCAATTCGGATTTGATTTTGGTGATGCGCGACGGAAATATCGTCGAGCAGGGAACTTATGACGAGCTGTTGAAACTCGGCGGGTTCTTTGCCGAACTGCATAATTCGCAGTTTGCGGACGCAAAAGAATAAATTCTGTGGCGAAGTTTTGCGGATATTCGCGCGGTTTGAGATTTCTAAGTAAATTATATTTTCGGCGAAATAAAAGTCGGGTTAGATATTCAAGGTTTGTTTAATTTCGGCGAAAATTTCGTCGATGCTGCGCGAGGCGTCGATAAGTTTTAGTTTAAAGTCTTTGGCGATTTTGGGATAGGCGGCGTTGACACGATTTTGAAAATCGTTGTTTTTGGCTTCAAAAGTTTCGGTGGCTTTGCCGCGGCCGGTTTGGCGTTTTAAGCGCTCCTCGTCCGAAACGACCAAAATAAAACCAAAATCCGGCGTGAAATATTTTTCAGGAAGCAAGTCTCTCGTTAGGCGAATGATTTTATGTTTTGAAACGCCTTCGCCATAAGCTTGATAAGCCAAAGTCGACCAATAATTACGTGCCGAAATCACAATGCCACCGCGTTTCAAAACCGGCTCGGCCAACTTTTTCCAAAGTTCTACGCGGGCGGCGGTAAATAATAAGACGTTGGTCAAAGGTTCGAGCTGGTAGCCCCGCGTTAAAATCATGTCGTGCAAGTCGTGAGCCTGGGGCAGGTCGCCGTCAGGTTCTTCGAGCATCACGACTTCGCGCCCCGCGGTTTCGAAATATTCTTTGAGCAGTTTTGCCTGCGTAGATTTGCCGGTGCCGTCTTGGCCTTCGATGACGATATACATACGATTCTCCAATAAGTGTTATAATTATTATATCATGCATGAGAGTTGGCAGCCGTTTTTACAGTCCGAATTTGAGAAGCCGTATTTTAAGGAGCTGGCTGAGTTTTTGCATCAAGCCTACGCGACCAAGACGATTTTTCCGCCCAAACAACTGGTGTTTTCGGCATTTACGACGGATCTAAATCAAATTAAGGTCGTAATTTTGGGGCAGGACCCGTATCATACGCCCGGAGCGGCGGAAGGATTGGCGTTTTCGGTGCCGAGTGGGCAACCGGTGCCTCCGTCGCTAAAAAATATCTACAAAGAAATTGAGAGCGATATTGGTAAATGCCACGATAAAAGTGGGAATTTAAAACATTGGCAAAAACAGGGAGTGCTACTTTTGAACACGGTGCTGACCGTCGAGGCGCACCGACCTAAATCGCACGCGGGCAAAGGTTGGGAAATTTTTACCACGGAAGTTTTGAAATATATTAATGAAAATCGCGAGCATGTGGTGTTTATTTTGTGGGGGCAGGACGCGCGCAAGAAAAAAGCGCTGATTGACGAGAGCAAACATTTGGTACTTGAGTCGGCGCACCCGTCGCCGCTTTCGGCGTATCACGGATTTTTTGGCAGTCGCCCGTTTTCAAAATGCAACGAGTTTTTAAGAAAAGTACAACTTACGGAAATCGAGTGGTAAATGAAATCTATTTTTAAGGAAAGTACACTTTGCGGAAATTGAGTGGTGAATTAAGCCCGTTTTAAGCATAATAATATATAATAGAATTATAATAACAAAGGAGAATTATGGAATACACCACTAAAACTACCGACACTACGGATACGACGTCGACGGAAGCAAAGACCGAGACGCTCACGAATACTCCGCCGGAGAAACCGGAGGAAGGGGAGGAGACGGAGATGGGCGGCGGTCCGATGGGTGGGGAGCGACCGGAGGAGATGGCGTTAACTAGCACGACCTCCGAGAACGAATGGCTGGTGCCGATGTCGGCTGCGGGCGTCGTGGCCGGAAGCGTAATCGTCTCGGCGATTGCGATTTGCATCATGATTTGGAAATTTGGATGCAAATGCGGCGGTTGCGGGTGCAAAAATTAGCGCCATTGAGTTAAGCGAGGTGGCTAGGCGAAAATCGCTGGGGTGCGTGGCGAAAAAACGCTGACACGCGCGGCAGAAATCGCCGACATGCGCGGTAAAAACCACGAGCTAGCACCATTGAGTTAAGCGTGCATATTCCGGAGAATCCTTGGCGTAAGAGTCAAGGATATCTTCGATGTAGGTTTTGCCGTTGGTGAGGTTTAGAGTTTCGACATCGGGCATAGAAGTGAGGAGCCGAATTACCGCCTCGTCGGTTTCGACGTTGGTCATGGATTTTTTGGGGTCCACGGAGTGAGATTTGACACGTAGTTCATTATAAACAAACCGCTTAATCCCCGCCTGCAAGCAATATTTGAGGCAATTTTCACACGTCGCCACGCGGTTGTAGATGGTGCAACCGGTTAAATCTTGGCGGGCAAAAATCAGGGCGTTCATCTCGGAATGAATGGCAAAATAATATTTCATCGGACGCTCAGAGAGGGTCATTTTGGATTCATCCGCGCCTTGGAGCATGCCGTTGTAGCCCATCGAAACCACGCGTTTTTTCGGGTCGACAATCACGCAGCCCATTTTGGACGACGGGTCTTTGGATTTGGTCGCCACGACTTTGGCAATTTCCATAAAATATTCGTCCCACGCGCGTTGTTTTTGGTCTTTTTGCTCCATAAAAAATCTCCAATTTTATTAAATTATAGCACGATTTAACAAGATTTGCGCCGGTAATGGCGATATCTTTCCATTATATCACAGATTGCCAAAAAAGTCAAGTTTTACTCTGGACTAATGCGACAAAATGTGATAAAATTATCGTTATGACTCTAAATAAAGATAAAATTCGCAACGTGGCGATTATTGCGCACGTTGACCATGGCAAAACTACGTTGGTGGACGGGCTATTAAAGCAGTCGCACACTTTTCGTGACAATCAGGCGGAGATGTCGCAGACCTTGATTATGGACTCGATGGACCAGGAGCATGAGCGCGGGATTACGATTACGGCAAAGCAGACCTGCGTGTATTATGACGGGTATAAAATTAATATCATTGACACGCCGGGGCACGCGGATTTTTCGGGGGAGGTCGAGCGGACGCTAAACATGGCGGACGGGGTGCTTCTGATCGTGGACGCGCAGGAAGGGCCGATGCCACAGACGAAATTTGTGTTGCAAAAAGCGCTGGAACTAAATTTGAAGCCAGTGGTAATTATTAATAAAATCGACAAGCCGGCGGCACGGATTGAAGAGGTGAAAAGCGAGGTCGAAAGTTTGTTTTTGGAGCTCGCGACGGACGAGTCGCAACTGTTTTATCCGGTGTATTATGCGATTGCGCGCGAGGGGCGGGCTGGGAAGACAACCGAGCTCGACAATGATTTGCATGTGATTTTTGAGTCGATTATTAACGACATTCCGGCGCCGTCGGTGGACGAGACTGCCGAGTCGGCGCAACTTTTAGTCGCAGCGCTGGCGGCAGATAATTATCTCGGGAAATATTGTATTGGGAAGATTTTTAGAGGAAAACTAAAGAAAGGACAAAGCGTCAAAATCCTGAGCCGGACGCGTGAAGCATCTGCAAAGATTGACAAACTTTTCGTCTACAAAGGTCTCGGGAAAGAGGAAGTGCCGGAGGCGATTGCGGGGGATATTGTGGCGCTGACTGGGGTGGCGGAGGCGAATATTGGTGATACGATTGCGACGGGCGACAACCCAGAGGCTTTGCCGACGATTGAGCTCGAGGCGCCGACGCTGTCGATTTATATTGGGCCGAATACCTCGCCACTAAAAGGGCGCGAGGGCGAGTTTACGACTTCACGGCAGATTGCGGAACGGCTCGAAAAAGAGCTGGAGACGAATATTGCGCTAAAAATCACGCCGGACGGGCTGGGTTATAAGGTGTCGGGGCGGGGCGAGCTACATCTTTCGGTGTTAATTGAGACGATGCGGCGCGAAGGTTATGAGCTCGAGGCAGGGCGGCCGGAAGTGGTGTATAAAGAAATCGACGGCGTAAAGCAAGAGCCGATTGAGAATTTGACGATTGAAGTGGAGTCGGAGTTTGTGGGAGCGGTGTCGCAAGAACTCGGGATTCGTAAAGCGGAATTAAAATCGCAGGAACTGACCACGAGCGGGGCGACGCGGTTTGTGTATGAAATTTCGACGGCGGCGCTAATTGGGTTAAGGAACAATCTGTTGACCGCAACAAAAGGCACGGTTTTAATGTCGAGCTTGCCGAGTGGTTATCGACCGGTCGAGGGGAAGTATAAGCCGGAGCGGAACGGCGCGCTGATTGCGTCGGAAAGTGGCACTTCGACGGCTTATGCGCTGGACAATGCGCAGGCGCGAGGGATTTTGTATATTCCGCCGCAGGTGCCGGTGTACCAGGGGATGATCGTGGGGCTGTCGAACAAAAAAGACGACCTGGATATTAATGTGTGTCGTGAAAAGCAACTGACGAATATGCGGACGCATGCTTCGGACGGCGCGATTCAGTTGACGCCGTATACGCAGTTGTCGCTCGAGCAATGTTTGGACTTTTTGCTTGACGATGAGTTACTCGAAGTAACGCCAAAGTCGCTTCGCCTGCGCAAGCGCCAGCTCGATCCGATTAAACGGAAACGTGAGAATCGTGGATAACGAGCCTGCTGACAGGGAACGAAGAACCGTCTTTCTCGGACACACTCAAGGCCGTTCGGCCAAGCCTACGGTCCTCGAAAGAGGTTCTTCGTTCCTAGTAGACACTCATTGCCACCTCCACGACAGAGAGTTTTTCTCGGAGGAAGAGGCGGAGGCGTGCCTTGAGCGGGCCTTTCGGGCTGGGGTGAAAAAGATCATTTGTATCGGGACGTCGCACGAGGATTCTTTGGCGGCGAGGGAGTTTGCACGAGAACACGAAAATGTGTTTTGGACTTACGGGATTCATCCGGAGAATGCTTCTCGAAATGAAGTGTTTACGTCCCGCGCAGGGTCGCGTCCGGTCAGCCCGTCGCCACGGGTGACCGGCGCTAATCCTCGCGCTGCCGCGCTCCGGGATCCCCTGCGCCGGAACATAAACACTTCATCTATCAAGGCCGAAACTCGCGACCCTGCGCGGAATATAAACGCTTCGTCTATTGATAATTCAGATGCTTTGCCCATTGCGATTGGTGAAGTCGGGCTAGATTATCATTACGAGGGTTATGACCGAGGGAAACAAATTCGGTTGCTTGAGGAGATGTTGCAGCTCGCGGTCGACAATAATTTGCCGGTGTCGTTTCATGTGCGCGAGGCATTTGATGACTTTTTCCCGGTGGTGGCGAATTTTCCGACTGTGCGCGGAGTGGTGCATTCGTTCACGGATAGTAAAAAAGTTTTACGCCGGATTTTGACGGAAACGGATTTTTATGTTGGCGTGAATGGGCTGGCAACTTATTCGACTTTGCCGACGCCGCCCCTCGAGCGCATTTTGCTCGAAACCGACGCGCCGTTTCTTGCGCCGGTGCCACACCGTGGCGAGACCAACGAGCCGGCTTTTGTCGCTTTTGTCGCCGACTGGCTGGCGCGGAAACTAGAAATTTCACGAGAGGAAATTGAGCGTGCGACGACGGAGAATGCAGGGAAACTGTTTGGCGAGGACTTGTTCTAGAAATATTCAAGAGCAAACATTCCGAAAACTTTCAGAAAACTAGTGTTTTTTACGATAGCGGACTTGTTTTAATGGCTGAAAAACTTGTTTTTTGAACCCGCAAGTGCTATCATAAAATATAAGTATGAGCGATATGTGGAAGACAAAAAAATCTAGTTTCCTGTGTTTTTGTGCTTTTCGCCCCGAGAGAGAGAGAGAGAGAGAGAGGAGCGGGGGAAAAGAGGAAAGAGAGCGAAGAATAGAGAGGAAACAAACCGTAAAAAATACGCAAAAATATTAGTTTTACTCACACTGATATTTTTGGTTCCGGTAGTGATAACGATATTTAGCGAGCGAAAGGTTTTTGCCACGGCGTCGTCGCTCACGATTTCTGTCTCTGGTAACCCTACGATTGACCTGCCGCCGTCGGCAGAGGGGAAGTTTGTGGACAGCGGAGATGAGATAATTAGTGTATCTACGACACATGCGGCGGGGTATGTGCTGAAGGTGAAGGCTAGTAGCGCAACGGACCTGAAAAACTCGTCTGGCACGACTGGATTTACTTCTATTGCTTCGGCTATCACGGCAGAGACTTTTGATACTAGTGCCTACAACGGTAAATGGGGCTACAAACCGAATAAATTAAATGGTTCAGCCAACACTAAATACCAGCCTTCGCCAACGACTTCCGGCAGCACGATAGATTCGGTTGCTAGCGCTACCAATAATAAATATACGGTCTCGATCGGCGCGAGGGCGGATATAAATACCGCGATTGGAAGCTATTCCAATACTTTTGTTTTTACCGTGACCGCTAATCCGACGCCATACAAAATTACTTATAATGCCAATGCGGGGACGGATACGGTTTCGGGGATGCCGAGCGACGTTAGCGCGAGCTCGGCGACAGAAGCGGTCACGATTAGTTCCGATTCTCCCACGCGGAGCGGTTATGATTTTAGCGGATGGAATACTACCGTGAGCGGAAGCGGGACGGGTTATGCTAAAGGTAGCACGTTTACCCTGAGCCAAACTTCTACAGATAATACGCTTACGCTTTATGCGCAGTGGACAAAGAAAAAATACATTTATTACAACAGTAATGCCGGGACGGATACGGTGGAGGGGACGATGGCGCCTCAGGAAATTACCTACGCGACTTCGGCAATGCTTCAGGCGTATAACTTTAAACGCAGCAATTACGCTTTTATCGGCTGGAGCACAAAACAAAACCCAGTGATTGGTACCGATACGATTTATGGGCCGATGGAAGATATTACTTTTTCTAATCTTTCTGATGACGGCATCACGCTTTACGCCGTGTGGCTTCCAAAATCTACGGAATATACCATGCAGACTTTTTCGGCTAGCGTTTGTTCCGCCGAGCTTACCGCGACGGTTTATAGCGGAACCGCAACTACTACCACCAACCTGTCCGGCACGACTGCGGTAACGACTTCTACCAACTTCACAGTCTCCACGAATTCGCTCATCGCCCTAGAGGACGAACGCGACGGAGATGTCTACGCTGTGGCGAGGCTCTCGGACGGCAATTGTTGGATGCTGGAAAACTTGCGATTAGACGACTCGGTTTCTGCCAGCGCGATTGCCTCGGGCTCGCAAGGGGTGGGCGGAGATTTTACGAAACTTGCCGAGTCGGAAGAGTATACCAATTTTTACGGCCATCATGAAAACAGTTTGTATAACAGCGCTGACGAGAACTGGCTTATCCCGCATTTCAATAAAAACAATATCGATATTAACGGCACGAATGCCTCGGGTACGACTTTAGTGCCGTCATACAATAGTAATACTAATTCAGCGCAGTGGTACGGTTATGGAAATTATTATAATTGGGCAGCGGCTATAGCAAATACAACTCAAATAGATGCGGGTGTTGACGCTACGACCTCACTTTGCCCGACGAACTGGCGACTTCCGATTGGGGCGAATGCTGGCACTGACACGACTAATAGTTTTGGGGTATTATCTGCTTCGATGGGCGGCAATACTTCCACTTGGAGATACGACTCTAGCTCCACCCCAACTGGGGCGGTAATATCTGCTCGGCTTCGCCAATTCCCGAATAACTTAGTTTATCCGGGAATGCTATGGCAATCTATCCTTCGGCGCGGCTCGAGTTCATCCTATTGGTCCTCTACATCGTATAATGGAAACCACGCACATCATTTGCTGGTTGAAAATACACAAACTCGCATTACAGTCTACAGCGCTAAAAGCGTCGGTGCCTCAGTCCGCTGCCTCGCTGGCGTATGATTTTGCAAGCCCCCATAAAATAGTATTCGATCATGCAATGATTTGTGGTATTTTTTACAACAATAGCCTCGATTAAACCGCCCAAAAAACTTGTTTTTCTATAACCACGAGTGTTATAATTATGATATAAGCGTGGATTGTATGTGGAGTATAAAAAATCTAGCTTTACCAGTTTTTGATAGCGGCCCTTTTAGGGGGGGGCAGGCTACTTGACGGTCGCGATAGAACGCGTGGCGTGCATAATTTTGGTGGCGCTAGCGCTAACAACCATAATGATCGTCTCGCTTTTTGACGGCGAAAATGTCTTTGCTACGGCCTCGTCTTTGACGCTCACAATTTCGGGCAGCCCCACGATTAATTTACCGGCTTCCGTAGAAGGGAAATTTGCGGATTCCGGAGACGAAACGATTAGTGTGTCCACGACCCATGCGGCGGGGTATGTGCTGAAAGTAAAAGCTAGTGGCGCGACGGGGCTCAGCAACGCTACTGGTACCACTGGGTTTACCTCTATCGACTCGGCGATTTCGGCGGAGACGTTCGACACCAGCGCCTACAACGGCAAGTGGGGCTACAAGCCGAGTATGTTGAACGGAGTGGCGAATACCAAGTATCTGCCGTGGCCCGACACAGAGGACGAAACGTTAGACTCATCCTCGAGCGCAACCAGCAATGATTATACGGTGTCGATCGGCGCCCGGGCAGATATCAATACCGCAATTGGAAATTATTCTAATACCTTTGTCTTTACCGTGACCGCCAACCCCACACCATACACAATTACTTACAACGCCAACGCTGGGACGGATACGGTGTCAGGGATGCCGAGCAATACGAGCGCCAGCTCGGCGACCGAAACGACAACGATTAGCTCCGTTTCGCCGACGCGGAGTGGCTATGATTTTGCCGGCTGGAACACCTCCGCGAGTGGCGACGGAGTGGAATATGCCGCGGGCGGGAGTTATGATCTTGACCAGACTTCTACGGACAACACCTTGACGCTTTACGCTCAATGGACAGAGAGCGTAGTGAGTGCTTGTGATGCGGGATACATTTGCTATAACAGCAACGCTGGGGCGAGCGCGATAGAGGGTACTATGGCAAACCAGAGCGTAGGCACGAGCGCGACTTCGGCAACGCTCCAGGCATACAACTTTAAACGGAGCGGCTATGCGTTCCTCGGCTGGAGCACCAAGGCTAGCCCCACGATTGGCACCGACACAATCTACGGTCCGATGGAAGACATTACCTTTAGCGCACTGGCCAGCGAGGGGCTGAACTTGTATGCGGTGTGGCTCCCGAAATCCACGGAATACACCATGCAGACTTTCTCATCCAGCGTTTGCTCTACTAAGCTCACGGCGGTAACTTATAACTCCACTAGTGCGACCTTTGCCACGACGGCGAACTCGTTTATCGCGCTCGAAGACAGTCGCGATGGGAATGTCTACGCCGTGGCGAGGCTGACGGATGGAAACTGTTGGATGCTGGAAAACTTGCGACTAGACGACTCGGTCTCGGCGGAAAAAATTGCCTCGGGCTCTCAAGGGGTGGGCGGAGATTTTACGAAACTGGCTAACTCGGAAGACACTAATTTTGCGAACAATACAACGGCTAATAGTTTATATAACACCAGCAATGGCTTTACTATGCCACGGTTTAATAAAAATAATGCTAATATCGGCGGGACGAACGCTTCGGGCACGGCCTTATCGCCGTCATACGCTGGCGAGTCCAATACGGTGCAGTGGTACGGGTATGGGAATTATTATTCTTGGGCGGCAGCAAAGGCAAACACCACCGTAATGGAAGATACCTCGGCTTCGGATAGTGTGGCCACTTCGCTTTGTCCGACCAACTGGCGGCTGCCGATTGGTAATTCTACCGCAGCTTATAGCTTCGGGGCGTTATCTACTTCGATGGGAGGAGCGAATTCTTATATGGGCTCTTATACAGACCCCACCGGAACGACGTTCTCTGCCAGGCTTCGCCAATTCCCTAATAACTTCCTCTACTCTGGGCGCTGGAGCGGCGCCAAGAGCGAGTACCGGAATGCATATGGTCTCTACTGGACATCTACTGCGTATTATACGACGTACTATTCGTCTACCTCGTACGTTTTGTACCTCAGTAGCGCGGCTGTCGGTCCGGGTTCCAGTAGTTATCCTAAATTCTATGGGTTTTCTATCCGTTGTGTAGCCGGAACGTAGCGGATGAACGCTTTTGTCCGCCCTGATAATCGGCTATTCGTAATAAAATTGACAAAACTCCGAATGTGTGCTATAATGGAAAGATAAGGAGTTTTTATGTATTATCAAGAGGACAAAAAGGAGCGTCGGAAAATTATTGCGGTGGCGACGATTGCGATAGCGATAATTTTGATTTTGATTGTGGCGATTATTGTGGTCGCGACCAAAAAATCCGCGCGTAGCAATGTAGGCGTGGCAGAGCCGGCCGAAACGAGCCAGGTGGCGGAGCAAACCGCCGATAAAGAAACGGACAACAAGTCAGAAACGTCTACGGATAATAAATCGGACGCGTCCGTGGATAATAAGTCGAGTTCCGAGAGTGCTGAGAGCACCGGTGGCGCTGGTATTGGCAATCTTTCGACCGACAGTACGGTGTCTGCGAATAGCTCGACGACTAGCGGAGCAAGCGCGACAGCTAGCGGAGCAAAAACCGAGACGAGTTCGAACTTGCCGAGTACCGGTCCGGAAGATTTATTGCCAATCGCTTTAATCGCTGGGACGCTGGTCGCGTACCTGTATTCACGCAAATTAGCTAAGAACGAATCGTAGGAGTTCATACCAAACGCCCGCTGAGACAGGGGCGGTCGCAGAAATAAATGGGGGGTCTAATGGTGGCGGGCAAGTGCTGAAACTGGGTATTTAGAAATGCCCAGTTTTTTGTGTGGAATATGGTATAATAGTTTTAGGCCCGGGTGGTGGAATTGGTAGACACGTATGCCTTAGGAGCATATGCCTCACGGCGTGCAGGTTCAAGTCCTGTCCCGGGCACCAGAGATTTAATTTTATTTCCGCAAAATTAATCTGTGCTATAATGATAAACAGTATGGGGAAAATTGCGAAATACTTGAATCAGTTGATGGTGGGGAACGTCTTTGATAATCCCGAGATTTTAGAGGCTTATGCGACGGACGGTTCGGCGCTTAAAATCAAGCCGAAATTTGTGGCGTTTCCGGAATCGACAGACGATATTCGCAAGTTGCTCCGGTTTTTTAATCAGTTGGCGGTCAAAGACATCCCAGTAGCGGTAACGGCGCGCGGAGCGGGGCACGACAAAACTGGCGCGGCGATCACAAACGGCGTGGTGGTGTCGATGGGAAAATTGAACAATTTGCTCGAAATCGACCCGCGGGAGAGGTTGGTTCACGTCCAGGCAGGAATTACTTTAAAAGAGCTGAATACCGCGTTGTCGGTCTCGGGACTGACGATTCCGATTGACGGGCACGAGAACGAGACGATTGGTGGGCTGATTGCCAATAATTCGGCGGATAGCTACGCGGGGAAATACGGCGGAATTGAAAATTTTGTGCAGCGTATCGAAGTGGTGCTGGCGAACGGGGATTGTCTGCAGACCGACCGGCTAAAAAAATACGCCGTAGCCAAAAAAGCCGCCGAAAAGACAACCGAGGGCGCGATTTATCGAAAAATTGCGAAGATTCTGCACGACAAGCACGATTTGATTTACGGCATTCCGGCGAACCGGTTTGTGCTGGCGGGGTATCCGGGGATTGCCGGAGTGGAGGAACGTGAAACGACCGATTTGATGCCGTTATTTTTCGGCGCACAGGGGACGCTCGGGATTATTTCGGAGGTGATTCTGAAAGCGGCGCCGATGAAAGAAAAGCCCCAGCGCGTGATTGCGACGTTTCGGGAAATTGGCGACGCGATTAAATATATGCGCGAAGTTAAAACCATGGGGCCGGAAAAGCTCGACCTTTATGACCTTAAAATCGTGCGCGAGGCGCGTGAAACCGGCAAAAATCTGGACGGAGTGATCCGTAAGCTCGAGGACGGGTTTGTGGTGTATGCGAGTTTTGCTGAGCGGGCGAGTTGGCAACTCAAAAAAATCCAGGTTTTACGAGAAAAATTACCGCGCAATGTAAAATTCGTCTTCGAATCCGCCGAAACGCAGACACCCCTAAACGAGTTCGAAAATTCACTGGTTAATTACCTAAGTTACGTGAAAAATGGCGAAAGAGTGCCAATTTTAACGGATTTTTACCTGCCGTATTATAATTTGGAGAGTTTTTTGCAAGATTTGGAGATTTTGGCGAGTAAATTGGAGCTAGATTTGGCGCTATTTGGCTCGTTTGCGACCGGGATTTATAGTTTAAGGCCGAAATTCGACCTCGAGGCGGAGGATTATCGCAAAAAAGCGACGACCTTCCTGCGCGCGGGGGCATATGTAATTAACCGCCAAGGGGGTAAAATCACCGGCGGGACGCCCGAAGGGCGAATTAAAGCCGTGGTGGCCGAAGACGAAACCAACGAGGCCGAAAAGAAATTATACGCCGAAATCAAGCAAATTTTTGACCCGAACAACATCATGAACCCAAATGTCAAGCTCGGCGCGGACTCGAAATTCACTCTCACTCACTTTAGGGATGTTAATCAGCCAAAAATTATGTTATAATGTAGAAAATAGGAGTTATAGATGAAAACTAAAGCAAAGAAACTTTCCGATACTCGGGTAGAAATTACGGTAACTTTGGACGCGGCGGATTTGAAACCGGCGCGAGAAAAAGCGCTAAAGGAGCTCGCCAAAGAAGTTAAAGTAGAGGGCTTCCGCAAGGGTAAAGTCCCGGCAGAAATTGCGGAAAAATTTATTCCAGAGAACGACATTAACGCCACCGCGATCGATATCGCCGTGCGCACGACCGTGATCGAGGCGTTCCGCCAAGAATCCAAGGCGCCACTGGTGATCCCGAATGTCAATGTGACTAAATGCGTGCCGAACGAGTTGGCAGAATACACTGCAACGGCGGACATTGTGCCGGAAATTAAGCTTGGCGATTATAAAAAACTCGGAGTTAAAAAGCCCGAAATTAAGGTTGCGGAAAAGGACGTCAAAGAAGTTTTGGACAATCTGGCGAATTCTTTTGCCGAGAAAAAGGTAGTCAAGCGGGCGGCGAAGCTCGGCGACGAAGTGGTGATTGATTTTGTGGGCAAAAAAGACGGCGTGGCGTTTGATGGCGGCTCGGCGAAGGATTATACGCTGGCGCTCGGGTCAGGGACGTTTATCCCGGGGTTTGAAGACGGCATCGTCGGGCATGAAGTCGGCGACAAGTTTGACTTAAAACTCACCTTCCCGAAAGATTACGGCGTAGAAGACCTAGCTGGGGCGAAAGTGGTGCTTGAAGTGCTTTTGAAACAAGTGAACGAGGTTACAAAGGCCAAAATCGACGACGAAATGGCTAAAAAATGTGGTCCGTTTAAGACTTTGGACGAGCTAAAAGAGGACATTAAGAAAAATCTGCAAGCGCAGAACGAATATCGGGTGCTCGAAGGATTTAAAGATGATTTGTTGAAAGCCTTGGTGAAAAAATCGACCGTTTCGGCGCCGGAAATTTTGATCGAGGACCAGCTCAAAATGATTCACGACGATATCGAGCGTAATGCGGCGGCGAGCGGGCTAGAAATCGACGAATTTTTGAAAGCTAACGGCAAAGAGGCAAAAGCATGGGAGGAAGAAGCGCGGAAGCTCGCCGAAACGCGAGTCAAAGCGTCGCTGATTTTGCAGACTTTGGCGGTCGAGGCCAAAATCCAGGTCGCCGAGGAAGAAGTCGCCGCCAAAATCGCCGAGCTAAAGGACGTTTACAAAAGATCGCCCGAAGCGCTCAAAAGCTTAAAAGACCCGAACGTCAAAATGGATATCAAAAACCGGATGACGATCGAGAAGGCGTTGGAGTTTTTGGTCAAAGAAAACACTAAATAAATTCTTTATAAAAAGGTTGCCTAGGCGGCTTTAAACACTAATAAATTTCTTTACAAAAGGTCGCGCGGGCAACTTTAAGTACTAAATAAAGTTTCTACAAAAAAGGTCGCCCGGGCGGCCTTTTTTGGTGAAAACCACTTGCATTTTAGCCGCAAACGGCTTATAATAAAGTTAACATAATCTTAATGGAAGAGGTGTATGCACAAAATAACCAATTTTTTAACGATCGGGGGGATGGTCGGCGCCACGGTGGTGTCCGGCGCGATACTGTCGACGGCAAAAGTTTCTGCGACGGCGGTAGAATCACACGCTTCAAAAGCATCGGTGACGGTGTCGGCATCGTGTTCGATGACGGCGACGGTGGACTCGGCGCACTCGGCGACCTTGCCGAATGGGACGTATTCCGGGACTTACTCGACGGGGAGTACGAAACCGTATGCGAATGGGATTGGACAGACGACGATCCAGACGTTCTGTAACGACCCGGCGGGGTACAAAATCTATGCCATCGGGTTTTCGGGCGATACTAACGGCGGGACTTATCTTCGAAGCTCCACCGGCGACAGTAGCACCGATATCGTCACCGGCACGGCGACCAGCGGCGACACGTCGAACTGGGCAATGAAAGTCTCGGCGGTGGCAAACACCTATACCCCTTCCATTTTGAACAACTTCAATAACTTTTCGGCGGTGCCGAGCGAATATATGGCGGTGGCAAGCTTTGGCTCGGCGACGGACGCGACGGTAGGCTCAAAAATCACCACGACTTACGCGGCCTATATCGCGGGGAGCCAGGCGGCGGGGACTTATACCGGCAAGGTGCGCTACGTCCTAGTCCACCCTTCGACCGACGGGATTTCGGACGCGGACACATTGCAAAATGTAGCTACTTGGAAGACTAGCGTAGGGGTCGGCGAAGAAGTGACGGTGAAAGACGAGCGGGACAACCAAGAATACACCGTAGCGCGGGTCTGTATTAGCTACTCGGACACGAACGGGAGCTGCGAGAAGAGTCAGCTGTGGATGACGCAGAACCTAGACCTAGTTTTGTCACCCGCTACGACGCTAACTAGCAAAAACACGGACTTAAACTCCGCAGTAGACAAAAACGGCAAGGCGCTGGACGGCTACACCACGGACGCGAATGGCGTGA
>CAVEVN010000011.1:0-36953 GCA_963619155.1 bacterium | reverse complement strand
GTGGTGGTTTTTGGGGTGGTGGGGGGGTGGATTTTTGGTAAAAAGTGTGATAAAATTGGAGTGCGTTAGGCCGTCGCCAAGTGGTAAGGCAACGGGTTTTGGTCCCGTCATTCGCAGGTTCGAATCCTGCCGGCCTAGCCAGTTTTGATTATGATTAAGATTATTGCTGGGGGAAAGAAAAATGCGGGGTGGGTGGTTGAGGCGGCTTCGGAGTACGAGAAGCGCCTGAGAAAGCCGTTTGAGGTTTCGTGGCGGTTTATGCCCGAGGAAAAACTCGCGGAGTTTTTGGCGGACTGGCCGTTTAAGGCGAGTTCGGAGTTTGTGATTTGCTGTGATGAGCGCGGTAAAAATATATCATCAGACGAATATTCTCTCTGTTTGGAAAAGGCGTTTTTGGACGGACGAGATGCGGTGATTTTGATTGGTGGGGCGTATGGATTTTCGGATTTAGTCCGAGAAAAGGCGGATTTTATCTGGAGTTTTTCGAAATTGGTGTTTCCGCATCAGTTGTGCCGGGTGATGGTGATGGAGCAGATTTATCGGGCGCAGGAGATTACGCGAGGTGGGAAATATCATCATGCGTGATGTGATATAATGTAAAAATGAAGATCAATTTGTATATTGCAGACGCTCAGGGGGTATTTTCTGATGAAGAACATAAAAAAATTCAAAGTGGGGTTCGGCGGGCGGAGGAATATACTGTTTCAAAACTAGCGATATCGGAAAATGTTGACCTTATTATAACACCAGAATTACCGGATTTTTTGATTCCGGAGGACTATCTTGGAGGACGAACATATACTGGTAATTTTATTTTGGTAAGCCTTGCCGCTGGTCATGTCGATGAAGATTTTGTTTATGAAGTTATTTGCCACGAGCTGTGTCACGCTTCCCGTTGGCAGAAAAACGAGGAGGAAATGAAAAATCTGTTTGACGGGATGATTTTAGAGGGATTGGCGGTTTATTTTGAAGAGCAAGCGATGAAAAATCAAAAAAATAAACAATTTTTCTTGCGAGCGATGCTTGAGAGGGATAATCAGGAAAATGCTGAAATTTTAGAACGCCTAAGAGGTAATTTGGACGAAAAATATTACGATTATTATTCAATTTTCATTCTTGGCGACAAAGAAAAGAATATTCCTCGCTGGTCTGGTTATTCTGTCGGTCATTATCTTGTTAAAAAATATTTAGAAAAAACTGGTAAAACAATAGAAGAGGCTTTTGCTGAGCCGTTTGATAACTTTCGGACGATTTTAGAATAACATACAGGATAACATATTTAGTGTGCTTTAAGTATTAAATTATGCGCGGTGTGATATAATTAAGATATGAAAATTTTGGGGATTGAGACGAGTTGTGATGAGACGGCGGCGGCGGTGGTTGAGGACGGGCGCGAGATTTTGTCGAACGTGGTAGTGTCGCAGATTGATATTTTTGCGGAATATGGGGGTGTGATTCCAGAGGTGGCGGCGCGGTCGCACCTCGAGGTGATGATGCCGGTGGTGGACAAGGCGCTGACGGATGCGAAGTGTTCTTGGGATGATATTGATGCGATTGCGGTGACGCATGCGCCGGGGCTTTTGGGGTCGCTTCTTATTGGGACGTTGACGGCGAGGACGCTCGCGATTTTGCACGAAAAACCGCTTTATGCCGTGCATCATTTGAAGTCGCATGTGTATGCGAATTGGCTTTTTGATGAGGATATTGAATACTCTCGTTCTCGGAACGCTCCCTCGCTCCCGTTTGCCTTCGGCAATTCGCGTCCCAAGGGGCGAGCGTCACGGGGCTCGGTCGCTCCGTATTTGGCCCGTCGCCAAATATGCTCCTCGAACGAGAATATTCAACATCCAAACCCGACGTTTCCGTTGCTGGCGCTGGTGGTTTCGGGCGGGCATACGCAGATTTTGCAGATGCCGGCGCATAACCGGTTTGAGATTGTGGGGACGACGCGAGATGATGCGATTGGGGAGTGTTTTGATAAGGTGGCGAAGATTTTAGGGCTGACTTATCCGGGCGGGCCGTCGATTGCGAAAGCGGCGGCGAAGGGGGATGCGAATAAATATCGACTGCCGCATCCGAATGTGGAGGGGTTGGATTTTTCGTTTTCGGGGCTAAAAACAGCGGTGCTTCGGGCGGTGCAGAAAGAATTGGGCTTGCCGATTTCGCATCCGTCGCATGATCTGAAAAATCATTTGTCGGAGCAACAAGTGTGTGATTTTGCGGCGTCGTTTCAGAAGACAGCGGTGGATATTTTGGTGGAGAAGTTAGAAAAGGCGCTTGAACAGTATCCGGAGACGCAGGCGGTGGTGCTGGCGGGGGGAGTTTCGGCGAATCAGGCGCTGCGCGAGGCGCTACCCGAGGCTTACTTCCCTGCGTTGAAACTGGCGGGAGATAATGGGGCGATGGTGGCTGCGGCGGCGTATTATGAGATTTCGACAGGGGTGGAGCCGGTGGATCCGTATGCGTTGAATATCTATCCGCGGATTTCGATTGAGAGCTAGGGCGTTAGGGGGTGGTTTTTGTGAATTTGACGTGGGGCGATGTTTTTTTGGGGTTTGGAGAATTTAGGGTTAGGCAGCGATTTTTGAGGGTTTAGAAAATTGGCGCTAGATAGCGATTTTGGGGTGGTTTTTGATGATTTTGGCGGTAAAACGGGCGGAAAAGTGGCGGATGAGGAAGAAAATAGCGTAACTTGCGACAATAAGGATAGCAACGATGAGAAGTTTGTCGGGGGTGAGAAGGGTAAAATCGAGGAAGTTGCGGAAAAGTGGGACGAAAAGCGCGAGGGCGATGATGCCGAAAATGGTGAGGAGGAGTAGGCGGCGGAGGGGGTTTAGAGGTTTAGAAATCCAGAGGATGAGGAGAAAATCGATGGTAAAGGTGATGATGGCGGAGGAGGTGATGAGCTCGGGGCGGGAGAAATCGTTAACGGAGGCGAGAATGGCGAGGGCGAGCATCGAAACCGCGACGGTGAGGCCGGTCGGGACGGAATATTGGAGGATGTTGGTGATGAAGCGGTTTTTGACGCGGGCGGTGTTGGTCTCGAGGGCAAGAATGACGCCAGGGAGACCGATGCAGGCGAAATTAAGCAGCGACATTTCAAGCGGGGCGAAGGGGTATTCGAGCGGAATAATGATGAAAATGAGAGCGAGAATGGCGGCGTAGGTGTTCTTGCTGAGAAAGAGGGTGGCAGAGCGTTCGAGGTTGTTGATAGATTGGCGGCCTTCGGCGATGACGCTTGGGACGGCAGCGAAATCGCTGTTTAAGAGAACCAGTTTGGCCGCGCGGCGGGCGGCATCGGAGCCTTCGCCGATGGCGATGGAGCAGTCCGCTTCTTTCATCGCGAGGATGTCGTTTACGCCATCGCCGGTCATAGCGACGGTTTTACCCTGTTTTTTCAGAGCGCTAACGAGAGATTTTTTCTGGGCGGGTTTGACACGGGTGAAAATGTTGTAAGTTTTGACGAGGTTGGCGTAGTTTAGGGGCGGTTTTAGCGCCGAGAGGTCGACTGGATTTAGATCTTCGAGGCCGACTGCTTCGGCGATGGTGGTGACGGTTTTTAGGTTGTCACCAGAGATGATTTTGACAGCGACGTCGTTTTGTTTGAAAAAATCAATAATGTTTTTGGCGTCTTTTCTGAGTTCGTCTTCGAGTAATACGTAGCCAAGTAACTGATTGTGAGCAATATCATTGTTCTCGGAACGCTCCCTCGCGCCCGTCTCGTCTGTTTTGTCCGTTTCGTCTGTCGCAATAGTTCCTCTCGGGTCGCGTCCGGTCAGTCGGGGGTTGTGAGCAATACACTTGTTCTCGGAACGCTCCCTCGCGCCCGTCGTTACGGGGCTCGGTCGCTCCGTATTTGGCCCGTCGCCAAATATGCTCCTCGAACAAGAATATTGCTCACTTTTTACTACTGCTATTATTCGATAGTTACCTGGAAAGTTAGGACTTTCGTCGGTGAGAAATTCGGGGGCGCCCATGAGGTAAGTGGCGGAGGCGGTGCGGACGCCGGAGTATTTGCGGTCGGAAGAGAAGGGGATGACCTCGAGAATGGGCTCTGTGGACTTAAATTTGGCCGTTCCCGGCAGTTTTGCCTTGATGGCGCTACTAGTGGCGGTATCGGCCTCCTGGGCGCTTAGAATAAGCTTTAGCGCGTTCTCAAGGGCATTTTTGGTGTGGGGTTCGGCCGGAATTAGGTCTTTTACGGTCATTTTGCCGGTGGTAAGGGTGCCGGTTTTATCGAGACAGATAGTATCAACGCGGGCGAGAGTTTCGATCGAATAGAGGTCTTGGACCAGGACTTTTTGACGGCTAAGGCGAATGGTGGCAAGAGCGAGGACGCTACTGGTAAGCAAAACTAGGCCTTCGGGAATCATGCTAATGAGGCCGGCGACGGTGCTGGTGACGGCGATTTCGGGGGTAGTGTCGGGGACGCGAAAACGGGCGAGCAGAAGCAAAATACCGATGGGAATGAGGGCGAAAGAGATGTATTTGACGATGTTGTTGATAAGAGCGAAAAGTTTGGAATCGGCGGTCCTAATGGTGCGGGCGTCGGATTCGAGTTTGTTGATGAAATTACTGGCACCAACAGAGGTCGCGGTGGCTTGACAGGTGCCGGAAACGACAAAACTGCCAGAGGTGAGCATGTCGCCTTTTCCCTTTTGGATGTTGTCTTGTTCGCCAGTGATAAAGGATTCGTTGACTTCGATGTTTCCCTGTTCGATGCGGGCGTCAACGAGGATTTGGTCGCCAAATTTGAAAACAAGCAGGTCGCCGTCGACAATTTCGCTGGCGGGGATTTGGCGAGGTTTGCCACCCCTGATGACGGTAGGTTTTTGTTCGGCGGTGAGGCGCATTTTGTCGATGGTTTTTTTGGCGCGAATGGAGTTGATGATGCTGATCAGGGTGTTTGCGATGGCAACGAGGATGAAAAGGAGGTTTTTGTAGGCGCCGACCGAGATAATCATGAGGGCGAGAATGAGGTTGACGAGGTTGAAAATCGTGAGGGTGTTTTGTAGAATAATTTTGAAGATAGAATGGTTATTTTGGCGAGGAGCGCGGTTGGTGCGGCCCTCGGCGATGCGTTGTTTGACTTGTTCCTCGGTGAGACCTTGTGAGTTCATAGGAAAATTATAGCATATTATAGTGAGACGAGGATAGGGGTGTGGCGGCCGAGAGTAAAAGTGTGCTAGTTGAAGAGCCGACAATACACTAGTGGTGTTTTAGGCGGTGAAGCAAGGCGTGGAGCTCAAAAAACGGGAGGTTGACAGGGAGCTCGTGGGCGCCGAGAAGTTCGGTGACGCGGCCGGTCGCTTCAGAGGTGAAGCCTTTTTTGAAGTCGTAGATGCCGTAGTCTTTGGAATTCGGATCGGGGAGGCCGTTGATGCCGTAGAAGTTGTAGCGTTTGAATTTATGCTCGGCAGCGTATTTGATCATGTGCCATTGGATTAAGTATTGGGCGTTGTATTCTTTCATGTAGGCTTCGTCGCTGCCGGAGAAGAGATAGATGACTTCGTCGCCGTAGAGGATGAACATGGCGGAGGAGATAGGGACACCCCTCGAGAAGCCGTTTTCAGCTTCCTGGTCGACCGTGCCTGAATACTTGTCATTTTCGGTCGCTTCTGGTACCTCGGCGACGAGGAACTTTACTTCCCCTCTGTCGGCGAATAAGTCATACATTTGTTCGTAATATTTTAGGGATTTGTCGGCGAAGTTGCGGCGGGCAGAGGTGGATTCGGTAATTTGTTTGAAAATTGGGAGTTCGGCGCGGGAGAGTTCGCGGATTTGGACGCCTTTTTTCTCGGCTTTTCTAATGTGGTTTCTGGTGTTTCGCTTAAAATCGGCGAAAATTTCGTCGGGAGTGCGGTTTTTTAGTTCTAAAACGAAGGCGTATTTTGGTTCGTCAGAGGTGTTTAGGGGTTTGAAACCGAGATTTTGGAGGTTTTTGAGGGCTTTTTGGTGGTTAAAGCCGTTTGCGACCGGCTTTCCGGCGCGGTCGCGTTCGATCAGTTCGTAATAAGGTTCGATGTGCAAAACGTAGCCGTTGTGGGTTTTGGCATAGTGACGGAGGTGGCGGATGAAAAAGTTTAGGGTTTTGGTGTCTTCGTAGTCGACTAACGGGCCGCCGGGGGCGTAGAAAATCGATTTGCCGAGAAAGGCTGGTTTGGCGACGATAAGAGAGGCGGCGACGAGCTGGTTAGCAGTTTTGACGCCAAAATAATACGCCGTCCAGCCGTTTTGTTCACGCAAGTTCGCGATTTCGGGAGTTTGGTAGAAAGATTTGTTCGGGTGTTTATCCGCGAAAGTGCGGAACTCTTCGGGTTTTAGTTCGATAAATTGCATGTTATTTCCTTATTAAGCGGTTAAATTTGCGAAGGAGTGAGTAGAGACGGTATTTCGACGGGTTAAGCACGAGGTCGTAGGTGCCGGAGTAGTCGACTTCGAAGCCGGCGAAGGTTTTTTTGAAGTTGGTGAAGCCCTGCCAGGGGTGGTCTTTGGGCGCGTTTTCGGGCGCGATGCCCCAGAAATCGAAGGTTTTTTGGCCTTTTTCGGCCGCGTCGAGGATGAGTTTGATGGTCAAAATGCCAGTGGCGTGAAGTTTTCTTCCCTGTTCGGATTGGGCGCCTTGGAGGTTGTAGCGGGTGGTGCGGTCATCGAAAACGAGGCCGGCGGCGATGACTTCGCTCGCACAATTAGAAGCTGAAACAGCTCCTCTCGGGTCGCGTCCGGTCAGCCCATCGCCATGGGTGACCGGCGCTAATCCTCGCGCTGCCGCGCTCCGGGACCCCCTCGAGGAGTCGTCTTCAACTTCCTGGCCCGCGCTCGAATACCCGTCGTTTTCGGAACGCTCCCTCGCGCCCGTCGTTACGGGGCTCGGTCGCTCCGTATTCGCCACGTCGGCGAATGTGCTCCTCAAACGAGGGTATTCGTCGCGCTTCACCAAGTAAAGCGTGGCGAAGGGCTGGCTGAGTTCCGTTTTTAGGTAATTTTCAGAGAAGGTGTTGATATTCTTTTCCTTCGCGAGGACTTTTTGGAGGTCTAGCAGATAGTGGATGTCGTCGGGGTTGTGGCTGGTTTCGATTGTGAGGCCGTTTTTTTCGGCGTTTTTGTAATAGCGCAACAGGCGCGAGGGGAGACGGGATTTTAGGTCTTCTTCTGTTAAATCGAGTTGCCAGGTCTCTTTCGGGTTCAAATCGGTCGATTTTCTGGCGATGCTGGGAAGATGATCGGTGAAAAGTTTAGATTGGGGTTCGACACGGACGAAAAAGGCGTTTTGACGGGTGGCTAGGTTTTTTAAGCTTTTTAAAGAGTTCTCGAGGCCGGATTTCTGCTCAAAAACTGGACCGTAGGGGAGATAGAGGTAGTTCCCTGTCGGAGTTTTTTTCAAAATTGCCAGATATTGGTAGCCGCTGCCCTGTTCAAAAAAACTCACTTCACATAAATCATCCTGAAGCTGTTTCCATTCCAAAGTCTGTGTAATCGGTGCTTTCATATTAAAACCATTATATCATATGGTCATGTGTATTTTTTTGACAACTTAAGCGTTTTATTTTCGCTTATGCAAAATCTCCGGCTTAGATTTTAAGTCGGTTGCTAAATAATGTTCGCCCACCTGGTTCCCAACTGGCTCCGGTCTCGGATGCTAGTGGTTGTTTTAATTTTAGCGCGAGCGGATTGGTTTGTCAAGTTGGTTGCTAGCCGTCGTGGTTGCTAGCACAACGGGGAATAGGGTTTTGATTTTGCTTGTGGTTTGGTGGAAAAACATGAGAATTTTAGGTGGAAAAATTTTCGGCTCCAGTGTGCTACAATTAAAATATGGCTTTTATACGAAAATTCAAAACGACTTCGGGCGCGACTGGGGTGCAGGTGGTTTATAAAGAGGGGGAACGAGTGGTCAAAACGGTGCATGTCGGGTCGGCGGCGTCGGAGGAGAAGTTGCTAAAGCTCCTGCGAAAGGCGCAGGGAATTATTGATGGAGACAAAACGCCGTTGTTTGATCTGGATAAATTCAACAAAAAATAGCCTTTGGGGCTATTTTTTGGTTGGGGATAGTTTGGTCGGGTAATTCTAGAGACAGAATAGATCGGAGTGGGTGCCAGTGCGAATCAGACGGAGTAATTCTACTTCTTTTTCAATGCGATAAACCAGAAGCCAATCGGATTCGATGTGACATTCACGCACATTTTTATATTTTTTATTATCTATCAATGCATGGTCGCGATATTTCGCTGGTAGCGTTTTTTCGTTGATTAGAATTTCGACGACCTCGGACAAGAGTTCCATTTTATACCCCCGTTTTTGAGCGAGCTTAATATCCTTTTTGAACTGTTTTTCGTATTTAGATTCAAGCATTCAAACTCTCCATGAGCTCCTCCACCGTCTTAAAGGGTCCGACCATGTTTTTGTCGTTAATGGCGTTTTTGATGGCTTTGCGGGTTTTACGGTTGGGGATTTCTTTGCGAGAAACTTCAAAAGGGATGCCATCTCGGCGAATACATTCACGGAGGAACATGTTGACTGCGCTCGACATATCGAGACCGAGGTCGTCAAAAAGTGCGGCCGCGGTTTTTTTAATCTCGCTATTGGTGCGAATCGTCATCGTTACGTCGTTAGTAGTTGCCATAAAATTCTCCTTCGTTTGTTTATGGCTCTATTATATCACATTGTAAATACTTTGTAAATACAACGTAGGAATTAGATGAGGGAGAGCTGTTGTTTGAGGCGGGAGATGAGGCGTTCTTTTTCGGCGATTTGATCGCGGGTTTCTTTGACCAGCTCGGCCGGGGCTCGTTCGACGTAATTTGGGTTCATCATCCGTAGATTCAGGGCGTCGAGTTCGCGCCCGACAGAGAGGATTTTCTCGGTCAAGGTGTTTTTGTAATCGCTGACGACTTTTTCGGGGACGTCGAGATAGAGTTCGTGGTTTGCGAGCGCAAGCCTCAAACCCCGAGGGGCGCCGGCGAGGGAATTAATGGTTGGGACTTTGGTCAAAGTTTTGATTAGTAGTTCGTTGTCGCTGATAAGCCCGTCATTATCGTAAAGCAAGGCGTATTTTTTCGCGTTATTGGTGCCTGGAAGGCTCTGCAGAGTGGTTCTGACCTCGTTTACGATAGTTCTTATGTTTTCGAATTCCTCGGCCGAAATCGGGTCATATTTGAGCTTTTCGGGCCATTTAGTGGCAGCGATGAAGCCGTCGGTCCAGCTTAGGTTTTGCCAGATTGCTTCGGTGACGAAGGGGGCGAAGGGGTGGAGAGCAATCAAGAGAGTTTCGAGAGTGCGTTTCAACAGGGGCACGTTTTGATATAATTTTTGGCTTTCCAAGAACCAGTCGGCGTATTTGTCCCAGATAGTCTGGTACAAAACCTCGACGGCTTCGGCGAAGCGGTAGTTTTTCATACTGAAGTCCAGAGTTTTCAGGCATTCGTTGATTTCGCGGCAGATCCAGTCTTCGCCCATGTTGTCCGTGGAATAGGGCATCAAAACAGATGCTCTCGTCGCCTTCTCGCTCGCGCCCGTCGTTACGGGGCTCGCTTCGAAGTTTGCTCCCGTTGTCGCAAATGCTCCTCGAGCATCTGTTTTAATGCCGTCGTGATCCCCTCGAAATGAAATATTTTGAGCCTCGCTCGAAACATACGTCTCGGAACTCGACAATCTAGAACTGTCTCTAGAAAAGGATTGTTCGGACGTCACGACCTTCGACTTATCTCGGGAACCGTTGTAAAAATAACTGTCGGGGTCTGCGCCATGTTTCAAAATGGAGCTTTCAGAATCTTTATATTCGTCTTTGTTTTCATCGACAATATTTTGGACGAGGCGGGAGATGTTCCAGAGTTTGTTGCAGAAGTTGCGCGAAGCGGTGACGGAGGTTTCGGAGAAGGCTTGGTTTAAGCCAGCGGAACGACCCCTTAAAATGCCAAGGCGGAAGGCGTCGGAGCCGTATTTTGCGACGAGGTCCATGGGGTTGATGACGTTGCCCTTGGATTTGCTCATTTTTTTGCCGTGGGCGTCGAGAACGAGGCCGTGGAGATAGACTTCTTTAAACGGAACTTCACCAGTAACGTAAAGGCCCATCATAATCATGCGTGCGACCCAGGCAAAGAGGATGTCGGCGCCGGTTTCCATGACGTTTAAGGGGTAGTAGGGGTTGAAATTTTCTTCCGTCCAGTTGGTACAGACGATCGGCCAGTGGCTACTCGAGAACCAGGTGTCGAAAGTGTCTTCGTCGCGGACGTATTTGACGCCGGCTTTTTCGATGGTTTGGAGGTTGGTGCGACGGTCAAAAATCCAGTCCGGCTCGTCGGTCGCCTCGAGAGTGACTTTTCTAAACATCGGAATGGCGATGCCCCAAGGGATTTGGCGGGAAATGTTCCAATCTTTCAAATTTTTGAAGTAATTAATCAAGACTTTTTGCTTGTTTTCGGGGTAGAATTTGATTTCGTTGTTTTCGAGATGTTCGATAGCGATTTTGGCGAGTTTTTCGACGTCGACAAACCATTGTTCTTTCAACATCGGCTCGATGGTGGCGCCACATTTATAACAGTGCGCGACGGAGTGTTCGATTTTTTTCTCGCCCCTTAAATATCCGCCGGCTTTTAGGTCTTTTAAGACTTGTTTGCGACATTCTTCGGTGGTAAGACCGTTATATTTTTCGGGAACATTAATCATGGTGCCGTTTTCGGCGATGACTTGGATGCGCTCGAGATTATGGCGTTCGCCGACTTCGAAGTCGTCGAAATCGTGCGCTGGGGTGATTTTGACAGCGCCGGTGCCGTAGGCGGGGTCGGCGTGTTCGTCGGCGATAATCGGGATTTCGCGGTCGGTCAGGGGGAGTTTTACTGTTTTGCCGATTAAGTTTTTGTAGCGTTCGTCGGTTGGGTTGACCGCAATGGCGGTGTCGCCGAAGAGGGTTTCGGGGCGGGTGGTAGAAATAATTATAGATGATAAATTAAACGCTTCTCGAGCCTTCTCGCTCGCGCCTGTCGTTACAGGGCTCGCTTCGAAGTTTGCTCCCGTTGTCGCAAGTGCTCTCGAATCGTTCAATTTATCATCTTCATCGTCAGCCACTTCGTACGCGATGTCCCAAAGGGTGCCTTTTTCGTCTTTATATTCGACCTCGATGTCGGCGAAGGCAGTTTGGTGTTTGGGGCAGAAGTTGACGAGTTTTTCGCCGCGGTAAATCATGCCGTCGTTCCACATTTTTTCAAAAGTGGTATAAACGCGGTCGATGACGTTTTCGTCGAGAGTGAAAGTTAAATTGTTCCAAGAGCAGGAGGTGCCGAGGGCGCGGAGTTGGAGTTCCATGTTGCCACGTTGGGCGGCAACAAAGTCCCAAACCCGGGCGTAGAGTTCGTCACGGGTGTATTCAAAACGGGTGTGGCCGTGTTTTTCGAGCTCGCGTTCGTAGACAACCCAAGTTTCGAAACCGGCATGGTCGGCGCCAGGGACGTACCAGGCGGATTTACCCTTCAAGCGGTAGTAGCGAGTAAGAGAATCCTCAAGAGCGATAGTGAGGCCGTGACCAATATGAAGGTTGCCGTTAGCGTTCGGAGGCGGCATGACGATGGAAAAAGTGTGTTGTTTGTCTTTCTGACGGTCGTCGGCGCCGTTATCATCGTTGTCGACGGGAAAAGTCGGGACTTTCGGGCTAAAGATACCGCTGGCTTCCCAGGCGGCATAAATATCGCTTTCATACTCCCCCGGTTCATAACTACTCGAGAATTTCATAGTTTTATTTTAACATAAATGGGGGAAATAGGGAAGAACTCGTCTTAGGCTGCGAGTTTGAGGGTTTGTTGGATTTTTCGGAATTCGTCTTCGGTGAGTTTGAGGTGACGGCCGTAGGTCCAAGTTTCGTCGAGTGGTTCGAGGTGGACGTGGGCGTGGGGGACGTCGGTGCCGACAACTTTCCAGAGGATGCGGGTACCGAGAACTTGCTCCATGTGTTTGGAGAGTTTTTTCACAGTATGCATCAGGGCTTCGTAATCTTCGTCTGTTAAATCGTAGATTTTGTCGACCTCGGTCTTGGGGACGACGAGGGTGTGACCCTTGGTTTCGGGGTTGATATCGAGAAAGGCGAAAGTTTTGTCGTCTTCGTAAATTTTGTAACAGGGGATTTCGCCGTTGATAATTTTGGTGAAAATACTACTCATGTTTAGTTCTCCTTAGGATTAAATAATAAATTAGCGCGAAAATGGCGGCAAAAATTAAGGCGCCAACAACGTCGGAAGGCCAGTGCTTGTTTGCAAAAACGCGACCGACGGAGACGAGAATGGTGAGCGCGAGCATGAGAACGTCGAACAGGGCGCAGGCGGTTTTTGATTTGACATAACGGGGAAGAATAGTTGCGACGAGGGCAAAAATAGTGGCGACGACCATGACGTGAGTCGAGGGGAAACTCGGTTCACCGGAGCCGTCGGGGCGAGTGTTTAAGATGAGGAATTTGTCGAAAATGAAATAAGTCAGAACCATTAATAGGAGCGGGGCAAGCATAAGCAGAAGCGGGCGATCGACTTTTTTGAGAGATTTGCGCCGAATCCATTGGAAAAGCGCCAAAAAAGCGAAAATCGCGAGGGTCGCGAGCGCGGCAGCGAGAATGATGTTTGTGGCGAGGTCCCAGTGCATGGTTTTATTATAGCATATTGTCTGTTGGAATTATTTACAAAGGCATATGACCCGTTGCGGTTCGAATGATAAGAGCCACGAATGAGATAGCCCAACTAAGAATTTGAAGTAGCACAAAAGCGATTGCCCAAGTTTGAAAACAGTGGTGCTCATTTTTGCTAGGTTTGGTCGGAGTTCCGTCAAGTACGCTGATTAGATCTTTTTTCCACTGAAAGCTACAAACTATACATACGATCAATCCAAAAACAGAGAAAGAGTAGAAACCTTTAAGTTTATTAATTTTGTATGGATCTTCATTTTCTACATATTCTTTGTCGCTAATATTTTTCATAAAGTTACGTGCATTTTGCGTTAAAATATATCTAATAGTTATAAACATAATAAAGCCAGCAATGGGTATATATAAAAATGCAACCATCCCCAAAGATAGAATAACACCGAGAAAAACACCAATAATGGTGCCGTCGCCCCGTTCTATAATTTGCCTTTGTCTATCTAGGGCGGAGTCTTTTTCTTCAGCTGAGCCCAAAGGGCTGGGCTGCTCGCTTTTCTCGATTGTATGAGTGGCATTATAGACACTGATTAAATTGATATATTTTTCTGGAACGTTTTTTGTGATGGTTTCTGCGGTTTCCGAATTTATGCGTACAACTTTGTCGTCGTTGAATAAATAGCGAGTAGTCTTGCTATCCTTGTCATATTTTACATTCTCGATTTGCAGAATTTGCATTCTATTGCTCCGCTTAAAGTTATAACAACTATATCACCCCCCCCCGATTGTCAAGACGGAAGGTAGGACAGTTCAAAATGCCGTCCAGCATTTTGGCGCGATTTTGGCGTAATGGTTGGCGCGATATGATATAATATGAGTATGAAATACGTGCCAAAGTATACAATCAATGAAAAAATCCGCAATAATCTACAAGAAATTGAAAAATTGAGAAGCGGAATTCGCGGAAGTCGTATTTTACCGGAGGCAGAGGCGTCGATTCGACTGCGGGCGAGCGTGGAATCTGTGCATAGTTCTACTTCGATCGAAGGGAATCCGCTTAATATCAATGAGGTGCGGGCGGTGATGGCGTCGGATAAAATTTTAACTAAGCAAGAGTACGCCGAAATTGAAGTTCGTAATTACAAGAATGCGCTGGATTTTATTGATCGGCGCCGGCACGGAAGTTCCGAGATTGAACTTGCGGATATTCTGGAACTGCATCGGATTATTACTGACGGTTTGCTGGATAAAACTCGGAATGGGAAGATTCGCAAAAATCCGGTGTATATTGAGAATCAAAATCATGAAGTGGTGTATACGGCTATCGAGGTTGATGGGGTCGAGAGAGCGCTGAATGATTTGGTTGATTGGATTAAACATAGCCAATTTTCTATCCACCCAGTGATTATGGCAGCGGTGATTCATCTGCGAATTGCCGCGATTCACCCGTTTGCGGATGGAAATGGACGCACGGCGCGGGCTTTAACTTCGCTGTTTTTGGCGCTAAATCAATATGACTGTGATGGTGCACTGGTTTTAGATTCGTATTATGCGTCCGACCGGCAAGCTTATTATGCGGTTTTGCAACTGGTGAATGGAAAGAATTATGTGACTTCGACAAAAGCGGATTTGACGGCTTGGCTGGAATATTTTACGGATGGTTTTTTAACTTCTTTACATGTGTTAGATGCGGAAATTCGGATACTGAGTTTGGCGATTCCAAATCGGGCTAAGTTTAGGGAGTTGGATCGAGAAAGCCAAGATATTTTGAGTTATGTGTCTAAATTTGGTTCTGTTAATATCTCTGAAGTTGAGACGATTTTGCCAGAGGTGAGTCGAAGGAGCGCACAACGAAGATTGAAACAATTGGTTGACGAGGGGCATTTGGTGATGGTGGGGGAAGCTAGGGAAGTAAAGTATATTTTGAATAATTAGTGTCTATTGTTTTTTACGACGGGTAGAGAACCGATTTTTACCACATCTTAAGAAAATATGGTATAATAGGAATGTCACCTGTGGGTGATGCTCATTTAATTTCTAGGTGGATGTGAGATTTTTCGAAACATCCACACGTGTGCCCGTAGCTCAGCTGGATAGAGCGTTTGCTTGCGGAGCAAAAGGTCGTAGGTTCGAATCCTGTCGGGCATACCATTGATAACAATAGAAGTTCCTGCGCGTAGCAATAGTCTCCTACCGCAGGGGCTTTTTTGCGTTTTTGTATTTGAATTGTTGGGGTTAGGTTGGGGGGTTGGGGTTGTGCTATTGACATTTATGGCGTAATATGATACAATTAGAAGAGTAGTCTATTTATTTTACAAAGGGGGTAAAGCTATGTATATTATTGGCATAAACGATGTCGACAAGAACGGACGGGTCAATGTGAGCGGTCTCTTTGGGGCCGAGAAAGTGGAAAACGTGATCCTGGCCGTCGATGTCGGAACTGAACAAGTCGAGGTCATTCTGGCCGAGAAGAATCCTGGTTTCGGGATACCGCAAAAGATTGACGATAAAAATCGTCTGGTGTTGCCGAAGTGGCTTTGTAGAGAGCTCGGGGATAGCGCCCGGATTTGTTTAGTTGTTGACGGTGATAGGCGGTTTTTGTCGCCAAAGACAGGTTCTATCATCGCTGGCGGTGAATAACCGCCCTGCGCCGATTAAATTCGGCGCTTTTTTCTTTGAAATATGTTAAAATGAGAAGTAGGTGCGTGATTAAATGCGCGCGATGCAAATTTAATGAATACGGATACTTGTTCTATGTTTAAAAAGCGAACCATTAAAATCGTATATCCTAGAGTACATATGTTTTCCCTGGATTTGTCGCTTTTAAATGGGAATATGAAAAGTGGTAGTTTGGGGTGCTCTGTCTGGAATTTTCCGATGAGAATCATCGTTTCGGCGTCGAAAATAAATACCGTAGGTGGAGATTTGGTTGGTACGCATAAGCAAGTTGAACTTATACTTTCAAAATTTCAAGAACAAGAGAATATACGCAACAAAGCCTACAAAGTCAAGATCGTAGCCCCCCTAGAAATACGCGAGCATATTGGTCTAGGCTCTACAACCCAAGTGTGTGCTGGGGTGATAGAAGCATTATATGAATTCGAAAATAAAAAATTTGATATAGACAAATTATTATTTTTTGACGTCGGTAAGTCTTCTGCCTGTGGTGCACAACTTTCCTTGCATCCAGGTTTTATTCTGGAACAGGGTTACAGAATAGCTGATGTTGGCGTCTGTTTACATCCTGATTTATATTCATGGAAAGAGGTTTTTGAAAAACGGTTTTATTCGTTTAATAATTGTAATTGGTTTTTGATTTTAGCGATTCCTAAAAAAGAACTCTCTCTAAGTGGACGGCTGGAAGATAATTTTTGGAAACAAACCTATCCGGAGAGCGAGGCTAATGCACTCAAAACCTGCTATACAGTTTTTCAAGAGGTTATTCCGTCAATTTACGAAAAAGATTTTCCAAGATTCATCTCTGCTATAAAACGAATTACTACTCGTGGAAGCAAAAAAGCAGAGGAATATATCCAAAAAGAAGCTACAAAAAAGTGTCTGACAGAAATGCAAGAACAATTTGGTTTTGCCGCGATTTCAAGCCTTGGTCCAACCATTTATGCTTTTAGTGAAACCGAACATTGTGTTCTCCCAGAAAATAATGCGGATTATTGTTTTATTAAAATGCGTCTCGGTCAGGAGAAAAGATAATGACCGAACGGGGTCCGATAAATATTGTTGTCGTAAGTTGCGATGCACTACCATATTTACAAACAACGCTTAAAAGTCTTTTCGCGACAACACATACACCTTTTTTGTTGACGATTATCGATAATTGTTCCAATGAAGATACAGCAAATTATATTAAAAAGCTAACGCCAATGGGCGCCTGTCAAGAAATAATTAAAATTTTCAATACAAAAAATGAAGGATATCCGCGAGCAGTTAATCAGGGTTTTGAACTTTCGATTAAAAGAGGCTGTAGTTATACGTGTTTCTGTAATAATGACCTTTATTTTACTGATAATTGGACGGATGGATTGCTGGATAAACTTCAGGGAGGCTACGTCGCTGCTTATCCGATTGGCGTTTCTAGCTTTACTTTCGTTGACGAGCAATCTTCACGCGATATATTTCAGGCGCAACCATTCAAAAATATGGGGGAGGAGGTGGATTTTCTCGAAGCGGAACAAAATAAAATTATTCGGCAAATCATGGAACAAAACCCAGATTTTGAAGCTACACATTTTCCACAATATTTGCCAGACCATTGCGTAATGGTAAATACATGCAAAATATCAGAGATAGGATTTTGGGCTGATGAACGATATGGTTTGTACGGGAGTAATGATGTCGATATTTGTTGGGAGATCTTTAAACGAGGGGGCAAAATTGTTCAAACCAACAAAAGCTTCGTCTATCATTTTAGACATAAAACACTCCAAAATAAAGATATGAATCGCATAAAACTGCTCGCAAAAACTAGTGCACAACTGTACAAAAAATGGAAGTTAGAATTTGAGCAGTTGCAACTCAAAAGCAATTTTCTAGAAAATTGCTTTGATTTTAACAACCGCGATTATGTGATTGTGCGTCAAATGAATGAAAAAATCCATTTCATTAAACAAACCTCCAAGATTTTTGCTGTTTTTGGCGGATTGGGAAAAACTACGCTAGCGGAAAAATACCCAAATCTGGTTAATGATATTGAGGTCTCTGGGTATCGGTATGTGTATAATTTAAATATTCAAAATACGGAAAAGGTTAAAGGATTGAAAAATCGTGTAAAAAACCCGGAATATCCGAATAATTATTTGCGAGCAGTTGGGCGAGCCATCAACAAAAAGGCAGTCATTTGCGTTGTTTTGAGTGCAGAAATATTAACAAAACTAGAGCGAACTGGTTTTCAGTATGACATTTTTTATCCCGCCAAAACGATGCGAGACGAGGTACTCAGAAGAATCCGAAAACGAGGAAACACGAAGGCGTTTCAGGATAAAATTAAAAATATTTTTGATCGGTACGAGGAACTGGGGCTACTACGTGCTGTTTTACATCCACAAAAAATCTGCTTTTTACAGGGCATGGAAACGCTGGAGGATGCCATTTTGAAAAATCATCTCGAAGATGAGCTGTCTCTTTGTCATTCGAGCTTTGAGTGGAGGGGCGCGCGGTATCAAGTTTATTTTACGCCCCAGACTAGCGCCGAACATATTGAACAGGAAGGGTTTTCTCAAGTGTACTGCGTTGGAGAGATGGACAATAAGCTGGTGGTCATTTATCATATCGAGAATGGGCAAAAAGTTTTTAATTTACCCGGCGGGACAAGAGAACAGGACGAAAATATCGAACAAACATTACGAAGAGAGATCAAGGAGGAGACAAATTGCGATGTTGTGCGGTATGAAATCCTGGGTGCACAAAAAAATATTACAGAAAATGGCGAAAGCAGTCTGAATCAAGTGAGAGTTTTTGCGCATTTACGACTGTTTGGGGTATTCGAAAATGACCCTGGCGGCGGCGTGTGTGGATATGAACTTGTGGAGCTGGCTGATTTAGAAAAAAAGATTGGTTGGGGTGAAGTTGGAGATTGGATGAGACTAAAAGTTAAACCAAAGATGGAGAAGAAATGAAGGAAATAGATGTTTTATCTGGTGTTTCTGGAGCGGGAAAGGATTTTGTTCTAAACGAGCTAGAACGACGAAGCGGATTACAATTTAAACGCGTCAATCTTGGACGTTTGATTTTTGACGAAAACAACAAAAACCAAGAGGCTGACAAAGAAGAAAATATCGACCGAGCTTTTGACGCGGCGGAGCGAATAGCGGTAAGAGATTTAGGTAGAACTATTTTAAATCTATATAATACATATGGGGAAGCTCCTGGGACACAACACTCAAATCAGGCGCGTCTTCAAAATTTACCGTTAGAAAAGTCGCTGGTCATCGAAAGCGATCCTGATATTATTGTGGCAAGAAGAGAAAAAGATGCTCAGTTTAGAAATAGGGCACAAAATAACCAACAAGAAATTGCTCAAATTCAGCGGGTGTCTACCGATATTGCAAAAATTGTCGCAAAACAAAAAGATATACCATTCAAAGTTTTTCGTAATGATGGGAATCTAGACATAGATGATGTAAAAGATTTTCTGGAAGAGCAGTATAAAAAGTTTTACTAGTTTTGATATTTTTGTTTCTTAAAGATAGTTGTCGGTCTAGATTAGGGCAGGCTGGTTGAAAATATGTGGGTTTTATGATAAGATAGGAAGTGGAAGCGTGGCCGAGTGGTTGAAGGCGCACGACTCGAAATCGTGTGGGCGGGTGACCGTCTCGGAGGTTCGAATCCTCTCGCTTCCGCCATAAAACGAAAAAAGAGAGCTTGCTCTCTTGTTTTTGTTTTATGAAGGGAGCACTGAGGATATTTATCCTCTCGCTTCCGCCACGTTCCTGACGGAACGCACAAAAAGCAGGATGTCGGATCTCGCTGACGCTCGATGCGAATCCTCTCGCTTCCGCCATTTTTATAGATGTGTCCCCGAACGGGGGATTTTTTGTGTTATAATGGGGACAAACGGAGGTCGGTGCGAATGAAAGAGGAGAGGCGGATTGAGATTTATGAGGGACTGAAGGGGGAGGTGGTTTTTGATGTGGATGCGCGAGAGGAGACTTTGTGGGCGACGCAGGCGCAGATGGCACAGGTGTTTGGTGTGGATAGGACTGTGATTGGGCGGCATATTAGAAATATTTATAGAGAAGGGGAGCTAGTTGAAAATCCGGTCGTTAATATAAGCCAAGCAGACCAAAACCGGAATAATACTGAATATTTAACAGGAAAAAATCGAACTAGTGCAAAAAATGCATGGGCTCAAGATACAACTCGAAACAGCGGTGAAATGAACGCAGATCGAACTAGTGCAAAAAATGCACGAGTTGAAAATGGTGTATATAGCGGGGTCGGAACTAACGCGGGGCGAACTAGTGCAAAAAATGCACGAGTTGAAAATCCGACTTGGAAAGAGATGGTGCAGGTACAGATGGAGGGTGGGCGGAAGATTGAGCGTAAGGTGAAAGCCTATAATCTGGATATGATTATTTCGGTCGGGTATCGGGTGAGTTCGAAAAAGGCGACGCAATTTCGGATTTGGGCAACTTCGGTGCTTAAACGGTATGCGGTGGACGGAGTGGCGGTGAATGCGCGGCGGCTCGAAAATCTGCAGGCGAAAAAAGACGCAAAAAGATTACATGAGGTCGAGGAGATGATGGCGCTAGTGCGGCGACTGACGACGACAAAAATGCTGGATGCGGGCGAGGCCAACGGAGTGCTGGAGGTGATTTCAAAATATGCTGGGAGTTTTAAGACTCTGCAGGAATATGATGACGGGCATATTGATCTCCGATTTTTAAATAAAAAACAGGGACAAAAGGAACTCACGGTGGAGATGTGTGAGCGGGCGGTGGCACAACTGAAACAAAATGTGGCGGGGAATGAGTTGTTTGGTAAAAAGCGAGGGGCGATGTTTGAGGGGAGCCTGACGGCGATTTTTCAGAGTTTTGATGGGCGGGAACTATATCCGAGCGTGCCGGAGAAGGCGGCGAATTTATTATATTTTGTGATTAAAGACCACCCGTTTTATGACGGGAATAAGCGGATTGGGGCGCTGCTGTTTGTGCTGTTTTTGACTTTGAATGATTACCATCTGACTGAAAAAGGCGAGACGAAAATTAGTGACCGGGCGCTGACGGCGATTGCGCTACTGATTGCCGAGAGCGAGCCGAAGGAAAAACAGTTGATTGTAAGTTTGGTTTGTAAGTTGCTAGAGTAGGTGGTATAATAAAGATATGATGGCGAAACGGGAAAAATCTAACCAAGAAAAAACCAAAAACGGTGGGTTGAAGGCTGGGTCGCAAAAACTGAAGGCGAAAATTTTGAAGTCTTATTACGGCAACCCGATGAAGGATATGAAACTCATCGCGATTACAGGGACGACTGGAAAAACGACCGTGGCGCATTATGTGTATGGGATTTTAAGGGCTTCCGGCGAGCAAGTGGCGGTGCTGGCGAGCGATCAGCCGTTTAAGATTGGGATGTTGCATAAATTTTTGTCAGACGCGTGGAAAGCGGGGGCGAATTATGTGGTGGTGACTGTGCCGGCGGAGGGGCTACGTGATAATGTGTTTTATGGATTGCCGGTGACGGTGGCGGCAATGACAAATTTCGTGACCGCGGGACTAAATGATATATCACCAGACGAATATTTGGAAAATGAGAAAACTTTGTTTGATATGAAGCCGGAGATTGTGGTTCTAAATCACGATGATTTGAATTACGATACTTTTGCTGAATTTAAGGGGACGAGTGAGACGCTGACGTTTGGGCAGAGTTCGGCGGATGTGAAAATTTTGAATTCGAAATTATATAACAAGGGGACGGAAGCGACGGTGTCGGTGGCGTCGGAAATTATGACGCTGGCGACGTTTGTGCCGGGGGAGACGGCGGTGTCGTATATGGCTTGTGCGGCGGCGATTGCGAAGGGGTTAAAGATTTCGAACGAGAAGATTGCGGACGGAATTGCGGAATATAATCCGGAATAAGGGTTTTAGGGGGTTCGAACCTTAGTTTTAGGGTTTACGAACTTATGGGTTTAGATTTTGGTTTTAGGGTGGGGTAGTTTTTTAGGGCAGAGCAGGTCGGTTTAAAAGCGAGGCGGAAAAAGGTTTTTAGGCACGTGCCTAATTTTTAGATTTTGCCTTTAGAATTCGTAGAAAAGCTATTTTTTGAATTTCGTTTTTAAGAGTTCGCGGGTAACTTTGATATCCTCGAAAGGATGAGGGCCGTCGGCGCGGAGAATGGTTTTTTCGTGACCTTTGCCGAGGATTAAGACGAGGTCGCCTTTTTTGGCGGTATTTAAGGCTAGTTCAATGGCTTTTTTACGGTCTAATTCTTTAAAGAGGTCTTTGCCGAGGGTTTTGCCCTCTTTTTCAGCGCCAGCGATAAACGCGGTGGCGATTTTTTCAGGATCCTCATCGCGAGAATCGTCTTCGGTGATGATGACGATGTCGGAATATTTGGCAAGAATGCGGCCGCGAATGGGGCGGGTCGAGGGATCGCGACGGCCGGCACCACCGTGGACAGAAATAATCCGGCCTTGGTGGTTTTTGATGCTTTCGAAAACTTTTTCGAGGGCGTCCGGAGCGTGAGCATAATCGACAATCACGGTAAAAGGCTGACCTTCGTCGATAAGATTCATGCGACCTTCGACGCTATCCAAGGCTTTGAGACCGTGGGTGATTTCTGCTGGTGTGAGCCCGAGTTTTTCGCCAACTACCGCCGTAGCGAGGGAATTATAAACATTAAATTCGCCTGGAATTTTGGTTTTAATATTCATGCCATGATATAAATATTTTACGCCTGAGACCTGTAGGTCGATATTTTCGGGGCGATTTTGACCGTTTTTTATACCATAGGACGAATAATTTGACGTAAGGGTTTTATAGAATTTAGTGGCTGGGTCGTCGGCATTAAGGATACTGAACTTAGCTTTTTTGAATAATTTACCTTTGGCGGCGCGGTAGCGGGCAAAAGTTTTGTGATAATCGAGATGCTCGTGGGTGAGATTAGTGAAGACGGCGATTTCGACTGGAATGCCGAGAGTACGAAATTCGGCGAGGGCGTGGGAGGTAACTTCGAGGATTAAAAACTCGGCGTCGCTATGGCTAATTTCGGCGATGCGCTGGTTTAGGGTAAAAACATCGGGAGTGGTCATATGCGCGGAAGTGTAGTGCAGGATTTTAGGGTTGAGGCTGGTGTCGGAAGAGTCGGTTTTGGGATTTTCGCCGACGCCACCCCAGGCGACGGTAGTGATCAGCCCGGCTTTACGACCGGCGGAATTTAGCATTTTCCAGAGCATGAAGCAAGTGGTGGTTTTACCGTTGGTGCCGGTAACGGCGATGACGCGGAGAGTTTTCGCGGGAAAATGATATTTGACGCCAGCGACAACAGATTGTAAGAAGTGATAGGGCAAGACTGCCTCGTTGTAAAAGGGGAGTTTTTCGAGTAGTTGTTTCATAGGACTATTATATCACTAGCGGTAGCGTTTGAGGGAATCAATCGGGTTTTTGGAGGCGGCCTTCAGAGCCGGGTACATACCAAAAACGATGCCGACGATAAGAGTAGTAAGAAAAGTGATTAAAATAATTTCCCAGCTGATGAAGGGGGCAAAAGGAGTAAATGAGGAGATAAGGAAGGCGAGGAAGTAGGCGAGCAAGAGACCGATGAGGCCACCAGAGAAGGAAAGAAGGAGGGATTCTAACAAAAATTGCATGAGAATGTTTTGGCTCGAGGCGCCGACCGCTTTACGTACGCCGATTTCGTGGGTGCGTTCAGAAACGGAAACGAGCATGATATTCATAATACCAATACCACCGACGAGGAGCGAGATACTGCCGACAAGGGTAAGCATGCCGGAAACAATATTAAAAAGAGTGCTGGAGGGGTGGGTAATTTCGTCGCCATAAGTGACTGAAAAGTTTTGGTCGCCGGATTTCTCGGCGGAAAGGGCGGTTTTGATATTTTCGGCTACCTCTGGAAGGACCTCGATATTGGCGGCTTTGATGTTGATTTGTTGGACTTGAACTCCGCCGGTGAGGCTGGCGAGAGTTTTGGCGTCCATAATGACGGCATTGTCGAAATCAACGTTGTTAAAATTAATGGATTTATCGACTTCATCGAGTACGCCGACAACCATGAATTTTTCGCCGAGAATGGTGACGGTTTGACCGACGGTGCTGCTAATGGTGTTAAATAAGCTAAGTGAAAGAGTGCGGCCGAGGACGACGGAGCGAGCGGTGGTCGAAGTGGAATTTTCGGTTTTTTCGGACTTTTCAGACTTTTCGGTGGTAGATTGGTCGGTTAAAAACGAACCGAAGCGCAGAGTCAGGGGTTCGATTTTAATAAAATCGGAGTTGGTGCCGAGGATCGGGACGGAGGCAAAAGTGTTTTTATCGGAAGAGACGGTGTTAGTAGAGATAGCGACAGGGGTGACGGCGGTAATGTTATTGATGCTGGAAATCGTTTTAACGTCGTCTAGACTGAGACTGGAGTTTTGGAAAGAATTGGCGGAGGTGAACTCTTCGATAATATTAGTGATTGTGCCCTTGTCGGAAGTCGGGCGGACGATAATGAGTTCATCGCCGAGCGCGGCGGTTTCGGATTTGACAAGGTTAGAAATACTGCCCATGAGCGAGAAAATAAGAATAATGCTTGCCACACCAATGGCTATGCCGAGACAAGTTAAAAACGAACGGGTGCGGTTGGCTTTCAAAGCCGTGCGGGCGAGTTTGTAGTGAGTGCGAAGAATCAGAGTCATTATTTTTTCCTCCGGTTGGATTTGGATTTTTTAGATTTTTTGCGTTTGGTCTTTTTGGGGGCTGGGGTTTCTAGGGAAGAAAAATCAGATTTCTTGCGACGTTTAACTTTGACTTCGATCGGTTGGGGGAGATTTTGGTCGGCAACGGTTTTGACATCGGTGTCGATACGGCCGTCGAGCATATGAATAACGCGGGTGGCGTAAGAAGTGAGAGCGGGGTTGTGAGTGACCATAATAATAGTGTTGCCTTCGTCGTGAATGGTTTTTAATTCTTCCATCACTAGGCGGGAAGAACGAGAGTCGAGACTGCCGGTCGGCTCGTCGGCGAGGATAATTTCGGGGCGATTAACGATGGCGCGAGCAGTGGCGACGCGCTGTTTTTGGCCGCCAGAAAGTTGATAGGGATAATAATATTCGCGCTCGCTAAGGTTGAACCTACTGAGGATATCCGAAGCTTGTTTTAGACAGGCGGTACGACGGCGGCCGGTGTAAACTAGGGGAAGCGCGACATTGTCGATGACAGTGAGGTTTTCGATGAGGTTGAAATCTTGGAAAATGAAGCCGATTTTTTCGGCACGAAGTTTGGCTTGGCGCAGGGAAGGGATTTTGGCGACATTTTCGCCGTCTAAGAGGTATTCGCCACGGGTGGCGCGGTCCAGGAGACCGATAATGTCAAGCAAAGTGGATTTACCGCAGCCGGACGGGCCCATAATCATGATAAATTCACCGCGCTTGATAGTGAGGTCGAAATCTTTGAGCGCAAAAGTTTCGGCATCGCCGAAGCCATACCGTTTAGTGATTCCTTTTAGTTCGATTAGGGTGTTTTCGCTCATGGGTGGATGATTTTTTTATTAATATAAATGTTAGAGATTGATATTTTAGTTTGAGGAAAGGACAGAGTATGTTATCCTTATCTGCGGAAAGGACAGGATAGGTTATCCCTTACCTTTCCTTCAAAACAGCCTCAGAAGAGCAAGCTCTTCTGCGACTGTTTTGGCGGAAAGGACAGGATTCGAACCTGCGAATGGGTTGCCCCATTACACGCTTTCCAAGCGTGCGCCTTCAACCACTCGGCCACCTTTCCGTTAATTTAAGTTTAGCACGAACTAGAGAGAAATTAAAGGGGATTTTGGCGATAAAATGACAAGATTTTCGATATGCGGAGTGCGGGGAAAGAAATTGAAGGTTTTGATTTCTTCGATTTGGTATTTTTCGAGAAGGAGTTTAACGTCGCGAGCCTGGGTCGCGGGATTGCAGGACAGATAAATAATTTTAACAGGTTTGATTTCTAAAAGTTTTTGAATTAATTTAGTGTCGCAGCCGGCGCGAGGCGGATCTAAAATTACGGTTTGACCCTCGCGGACATGAGTTAAAACTTCTTCGGATTTAGATAAAATCGAGAGAACGTTACTTAAATTGTAGGAATTATTAATTAGCTCGGCAAAAGCAGAATTGTCAACCTCGACCAGAGTAAGATTTTTATCGCGAGCGACCGAAAGCCCGATAGTGCCGACGCCGGCATATAAATCTAAAACATCCGCGGAAGTAATATGTTTTTTAATTTCGGCGAGAGCTAGTTCATAAACTGGTGGGTTAATTTGGAAAAAACCGTTTGGAGAATAAGAATAAGTTTGACCTAAAATCACATCGGTCAAAGGTTCGAACGCAGGGTGAGGTTTTTTCTTTTCAAAAAGCCCGCCCGAGACTTCACCGGCTTGATTACAGCGCAAGAGGAGAGATTGATATTTGCGGGCTTCGTCGCCATTTTTATTTAATTCGTCGACAATTTCGGTGGCACGCTGAAAAATTTCGGGGCGTTCGATTGAGGAGCTATTAATAGGAAGTTTTTGGTGTGAACCCCGCACGTGAAAAGCGAGCTGAATCGTCTCGAGCGCGTGGTTATAATAAAGAGAATATTCCATTTTGTTGCGATAAAAATATTCGTGGTGATCGGTGATGATTTCGGGAGTGGTGATTTTGATATCGTGCTCACGAAAAAGTTCGACGACGAGTTGTTGTTTTTGCTCGAGTTCATACTTAAAATCTAGAATTTGCCACGGGGAAGTCGCGAGAAAACAGGCGTCCTTAGGTTCGACGCGATGAGGGGAGTAATTTTCAACTTCGGCGGCGATAGCTTCGGAATAGTGCGATTTTTGTTTGGTGATTTGATAGCTTAAAATATTTTCGCCGGGCAAAGCGTTCCAAAAGAAAATTTTACGCCCGTCATCGGCGGTACCGAGGCCCATGCCCCCGGGAATTAGTTTTTCAATAGTAATCACTCTTTGATTATACCATAGAATATGTTATAATTTAAGTATTATGAAGGCCGAACAAATCTTGCAGGCGAGTGAAGACTCGGCGCTGGAAAACACTCAAATTATTTCGCATGTGACGGGTAAAAAACAGAAGGCGAAGATTAAAAATAAGGCGAAATCTTTTGGGGCGGTGGGGTTTTTGACGTTGGCGCTGGTCGTGGTGGCGGTGTTTTTTAGTTCGGGAAATATGATTCCGTCGGCAATCTCGGAAAGGTTGATTGAAGAGACCGACGTGCAGTATGCGGATGCGGTGGAAAGTAAAAAATTGGTGTTTCAACAGGCGATGCAAAGCGGGGATTTGCCGGAAAACACGGTGGCAATGTTAGAACAGAGCGGCTATACGGTGGGGAAGGCTGAGGACGGAAGTATAATTTTGACCGGAAATAATAAAACTATCACGGCGAACAATTTTATTACGGAAGTTAGTACTGACGCTAATCTTTATAATGCGTTTAATCGGGCGACTTATTCGCGGGCGGCGTATTATTATGATGATTCGGCAAAAAAAGTGTTCAAAAAAATTGGCACCACGCGCAATAATTATACGGACGATGCGGAATTTGACGAGACGATGGAATCGATGATTGGGAGCGGAAGCAGTATTAGTGTAAATAATGTCGGGACCGAGAAAGACGAGGAGGATAATGTGGAATATGTCGACGCGGGACAGACGAGCAAATCCGGCTCGAGCGCGGGGGAGTTTATTAGTGGGGTGAGCGCGGTAAACAAGGCAGGGTCGTCGACGGAAGCGACTCTAAATTCGGCGGATACTTTGAAAGTTGCGGACACGATTTCAAAAGAACAACGTTCGTCGCTATTTTTCCTGACTTTTATGGAAAATATTAGCAAAATGAAGGCTGGTGAGGGTAATGAATCGCGAATAAATGAGGCAATGAATTATTTGTATGAGGAAAGTGAGTCGGAAGTGGTAGATGTAAAAACGGGGGAGACAATTACGCTTAGAGGGACGGCGCTAGAGTCGCCGAGTTTGTATTCGATTTTGGCGGGCGGGGAACTTAATACGGATATTACTCAAAATTATTCGTCGGAGCGGATTTTAAAAACGGTGGAAAATAAATTGGGAACTACGGGGGCGAGCAGTGCGATTTCGGGGACGGTGGCGTCGACCAGTACGGGAGTGAAAGGGTCGATTGGGCGATTTTTGAATTTAAATACGGCCGGGTCGTCGACGGAAGTTTTGAATTCCGTAAATAAAACCGTGGATAGTTCACTGGTAAATAATTCTTATAGTACAATTTCGGGGGTGAGCGCGGGTGAGTTTTTGGTGGAAGGGGCGGTGAATGTAGGAAAAGAACTAGCTAAAGCGAGCGGGGCGACAGCAGGAGACGCGGCGGCGGTAACAAATTATGCGCGGCTGACTTCGACAGTGCTAGCGATGGACGCGGAGGCGGACCGAATTAACCGGAGTCCGTTTGATATTACTTCTAAGAATACTTTTCTCGGCTCAATCGTGTATAAAATGGCGGTGGCGAGTATGGGAATGAAAAATTCGTTGTTTAAAAACGCGACGGTGATGTCTAGTTTGACGACTTCAGCGATTTTGAGTTTGCTGCCCACGACTTATGCGGACGAGACGGAAGGGTTTTTGTCGGAATTCGGTGATTGTGAGACTTATCAGACGGTACTCGGCGCGGTAGGAACAACGCATTGTTCAAAAATCGCGACGTTTGATACCTCGACATTAAACGACACGTTTAACGACGCGGAGTTTATCAATTTTGTGAATCAAAATACTACTTTGTCATCATCGGGAACAAGGACGGTAAATTCGGGTTCAGTGCTGGCGGATTTTATTTTGTATAATAATGAACGAACAACTCCGGACGGAGTGATGGATGGCGGGATTTTAAGCTCACTCGAGAGTGGTTCGTCGTCGGTAGGGTTTTTGTCGGATTTTATTGGCATGATTAGAAGTTTTCTTGGAGCGAATGAAACCAACAAACGGATTGCGACTGGGGCGGAATATGTGAATTCGAGTAGTAATGCGAATTGGTCTAAATATAAATACGCCCAGAGGTACGTGTCGCTAGCTCGGGCGACAGAATCGCTCCGGCAATATGCGGATTCGGCGACGGCTTATACAAATATTTTTGGGTTTGAAGGGACGGAAAATCCGGTGGTGGCGTTTATTGAGAGTTATAGTCAAACCGCTCAACGCTAGTGATGATAACTTGGTGATGTTTGAAATTTTGAACGAGACACTCGCGACGGGTTTCGTCGAGTTCGGAAAAGACGTCGTCGAGCAAAATCAGCGGTTTTTGATTTAAAATCTCTTCGATAAGCCGGGCTTCAATAAATTTTAAGGCGAGAATAATAGAGCGCGTTTCACCACGCGAAGCGGAGCCATCAGCGGGTTTATGATTAAATTCGAATAAATATTCGTCACGATGGATACCAAAAGAAGTGTGCCCGAGATATAAGTCTTTTTGAAAATTTTGTTCGAGCTGGTTAAAATATTTATTTTCGGTTAAAGTCAAAGCTTCGCTTTTATAAATAATCGCGACTTGGTCATTATTTTGAGCGATAGAGTGATAAGTTTCGGGGAGAAGGGAATTGATTTGATTAATATACTCGGTGCGAAGGGCGGAGAGTTTGGAACCGTACCGAGATAACAAAATATTCCACGAAAAAAGTTCAGTGGGAGCGAGATTTTCTTTTTTTAGAGTTTCGTTGCGCTGTTTCAAGGTTTTTTTGTATTTGGATAGATTCTCGGCATAGGTTTCGTCGAGATCGGAAAATAGATTATCGAAATAATCACGGCGACGTCCGGGGGAGTGACTGATTAAGTTTAAATCAGAGGGGAGAAATAAAATGACGGGGTATTTTTGTTTTTTAGGCAGGCGTTTGGTTTTTTTATTCGCGACGTGAAAAAATTTATCCGTGCCGTCGAAAGTAGCGATGGTTTGATCGCCATTAAAATAATCTAGCTCAATCCGGTAAAAAGTTTCGCCACGTTTTAAGATTTCGGTGTCGGTAGCGCGAAAACTTTTGCCGCGAGTTAAAATATAGATTGCCTCAAGCACCGAAGTTTTACCACAGCCATTTTCGCCGAGAATGAGCGAAGTTTCATCCTGACATTCTAGAGAATAGTGCGCGTGGTTGCGAAAATTAGTTAATTTGACGTCTTTGATAATCATTAAATTTTGATTGGCATTACGAGATGAATGTATTTATCATCTTTTTTATTTTTAAGCACGACAGGGAGGTCTTGATTAGTGAATTCAAAGACGATTTCGCTGGTATCGAAAGAATTAAGTGCGTCAAGGAAAAAGCGGGAATTGACGCCGACTTTTTGATCTTCACTAACTTCGACTTCGATACTAGAATTATTTTCGCCAAATTCGTTGACGACAGAATGGACCGAAAAAGTGTCAGGAGAGATAGTTTCGCAGACGATGACGCCGTTAGAAGAGCGAGAAAAGAGCGCGGCGAGTTTGGCAACGCGGATGATTTCGTCGCGTTTGATACTAAGGTGAATTTTGGAATCTTTGGGGATAAGTTTTTGATATTCGGGGTAGCTCGCGTCAATTAATTTAGAGATAATTTCGACTTCACCGAGGCGGAAGCGAACCAGGTCTTCGTTAAAGGTGATTTCGATAATTTCGATGTCATCGGTAATAGAACGCAAAACTTCTTGGAGCGAACTCGAGGGAACGATAGCTTTGATTTCGCTTTCGACTTTATTAATAAGCTCGCGAGTGGCAAGGCGATAACCATCGGTGGCGGCGATGACGAGCTTGTCGCCGTCAGTATTAAAGAATACACCGGTCAGGGCGGGACGGGTTAGGTCGTTGGAACTTGCGATTAGGACTTGGCCGATACCGGTTTTAAATTCATCGACACCGAGTTGATAAGTGACAGCCTTGGCTTCGTCGATTTCGGGGAGTTCGGGAAAATCATCAGCGATGGTGCCGTTAATGGTGGAAGAATATTTACCGGCAGAGATGGTGACTTTAGTGTCTTTGCTGGAAAGTTCAACTTGTTCGCCACGAGGGAGATTAGAAATGAATTCGGTTAGGAGCTTAGCGGGGACAGTAACGACACCATCTTCGGAACTCGAGACTGGGAGAAAATCAATTACTGCCATATCTAGATTAGTGGTGATTAAAGAGACTTTACCTTCATCGACTCTAATTAAAACGTTATTTAGAATAGGTAAGGGAGTTTTACCGATAGCAACTCGACTAACATTATTTAAAGCTTTAGCGAGTTTTTCTTGGGTGACTTGGATTTTCATTTTAGTTCCTTTCTATTAAATTAATTTTGTAGTTGTGATAGTAGGGTCTGTGCAAAAGTGGAAAAGTGGGTGGTTTAACAGATGTGGAGGGGTTATTAAAAAGTCGGTGAGAAAGCGGAGGAAAGACGGTGGAGAATAATTTTTTTATACACGGAATTTGGGGGTGGGAGAGTTTTGCACGAAAATTTGCACGGAGTTTTGAGGTGGATTTACACGGAGATTTGCACAGGGTTTTGCACGGGTGGCTGAATAAATAAAGATTAGATGCCATAAATTTTTTCCTTGATTTCCTCGATTTGGTCGCGCAGGGCAAAATTTAGTTTTAAGTCCTGTTCAATTTTTTTAATGCCGTGCATAACGGTGGTGTGATCCTTGACGCCGACCTCGAGAGCGATTTTGTTAGTAGAAGAACCGAGTTCTTTGTTCAAGATGAACATGGCGACCTGGCGGGCGTTTTTAATATTGGCGACACGGGATTTGCTACAGAGTTCTTTAGTGGAGAGGTTGTAATATTTGGCGACTTTTTCGACGACCTGCTTAGGGGTGGCGGGGCGGAGTTTAGAGGAGCGGTTTACGGAGACGGCGCCGTTTTGGATAAGTTCGAGAGGAGTCATACCGCGAACTTCGGACATTAAAAGAATAGTGGAAAATTCGCCTTCGAGGTCGCGGATGTTGGTGTTGACGTTTTCAGCGATATATTCGATGGCTTCAGGTTCGATGTCGGCACCCATAAGGTCGGCTTTGGCGCGGAGAATGGCGCACTTATCTTCGAATTTAGGCAATTGAAGATCAAAAGCACCGGCCTGGGCGAGACGAGAAGCTAGGCGTTCGTCGACGGATTTAATTTGCGAGGGGAGACGGTCGCTAGTGACGATAATTTGTTTGTTCAGCTGGTACAGGGCGTTAAAAATGTTGAAGAATTCTTCTTGGGACTTTTCTTTGCCGACGATAAATTGAAAATCGTCGATAATAAGACAGTCCAGAGTGCGGAATTTTTGGTTAAAATCTTTACCCTTGCCATTACGGACGGCGTCGATAAAATCGGAATAGAAATCGGAAATAGGGGTGTAGAGGATTTTATAATTAGGGTTACGCCGAAAAAGTTCGTTGCCGATGGCTTGGACGAGGTGAGTTTTACCGAGTCCTGGACCGCCGTAGAGAAAGAAAGGATTGTAACGGTCGCCAGGGGAGTCGATAATACTACGGGCGGCAGAAGCGGCAAGGTCGTTGTTGGAGCCGACGATGAAGCTGTCAAGGGTGTATTTTTGATTGAGACCGGTAGAGAGAGTGGGGTTGGTGTGGCTCATAGTGGTGTGAGAGGCGCGTGGAGCATGGGTGGATAATTTGGTGACGTCGGCGGTGACTTCGCGCGGGCGAATTTTAGTTTTGGTGGGGGATTTAACTTCAAATTCGATGTCGATAATATCGGGCTGGCTGTCTTTTAAGGCGTCGAGGATTAAATCGTAATAACGGTTGCGGAGTTGTTTGACATAGAAAGTGTTTTTGACGCCGATTTTGATGTGACCATTCTCAGCGGAGATGAGGGAAGTATCCTGAAACCAAGTGGAAAAATTGGCAGGGGAAAGTTGTTGCTCAATTTTAGCTAGGGCATTTTTCCATGCGTCGTACATTGTTAGTGGGACCTCCTTTAGAGGGTATTATATCACGGAATGAAAAAGTTTTCCACAGGTTGTGAAAAAGATTTTTTGTGTTGTAAAATGGAGGAGAATAAACAGAGAAGGAGTTTTACACATAAAAAAGAAAACCCCATAAAAAGATGTGGAAAACTCCTTGAAAAATGTGGAAAAATGAGGTATACTATATAAAGAATTTGAAAATAACTAAAAATTAAGGAATAATATGCCAAAGCGAACATATCAGCCACATAAGTTGCATCGTAAAGCAGAACACGGATTTATGAAACGAAATGGGAGTAAATCCGGGCGCAAAGTTCTGAAATTACGACGACTTAAAGGGCGGGCAAAATTAACTGCATAAAATAGGCCCCTAAGGGGGCTTATTTGGTAAAATAGAATTATGTTGAATAAAAAATTTCGGTTTCACTCCCGAGGTGGGGTGAAATATGTGTATAAAAAAGGTAAGACTATTCGCCGGCCGAAGATGTCGCTGGTTTTTTGTGATAATACGAAGGGGTTTACGCGGGTGGCGGTGGTGGTATCTAAAAAAGTGGAGAAGACGGCGGTGGGGCGAAATTTAATTCGGCGGCGGATTTATGAGGCGATTCGGGTGAATTGGGAACATGTACCCCTGAAGCGCGATTATATTTTTGTGGTGTACGATAAAAAAGTGGGGAAGATGAAATTTAGTGAACTAGAAAAACTCCTCGGCGAGCTCGTCGCAGAGAGTAAAAATATGATATAATGGAGAGAATGGACACTAAGAGTACTAGAAAGTGGATTTATTGGGGGATTTTCGCAGTTTTTGTGGTCGGTTCGATTTTGGCGGGCGGGCCGTTTCAATTTATTGATATTATTATTGTGCGACCGATTGTAAATATTCTGTTTTTGATTTTTAATTTGGTACATGATTTTGGGCTGGCGATTATTATTTTGACGATTTTAGTGAAGCTACTGATGTGGCCGCTGATGAAAAAACAGCTCAATCAGACGCGGTTAATCCGGAAATTACAGCCGAAACTGACGGAAATTAAGAAAAATTGTAAGGGGAATAAACAATTAGAGTCGCTACAGACGATGGATTTATATAAACGGTATAATGTAAAGCCGTTTGCATCGATTTTGACGCTGATTATTCAGCTACCGGTGTTTATTGCGGTGTTTTCGGCGATTCGGGTGGTGGCGACGCCTCTGGTGCAGGATAATTTGGAAAATCGGGCGTATGAGATTGTGGCTTGGGAGGGGAGCGAGATTAGTGAAATTAAAGAAAAACAAAAGGTATATCTGGCGGATTTAACGAATGATGAAATTCCGGCGGAAGAAAAAACGGCATACGATTTCCATCCGCAACTGTTTTGGCTGATTAATTTGGATGTAAAAGCGAGTGATGCGCTGAGTGGAAATTTTTCGTGGTCGGCGCTATTTATATTATTATGTACGATAGCGGCGTCCTTGGTACAATATTTCTCGACCAAACAACAAATGGCGTCGGGGAAGTCGGAAAAGAAAAAGTCGTTTAGAGATTTAGTGAACGAAGCGAAGGCTGGGCGAGAACTAGACGAATCGGACGTGAGTCAGATGACGACGCGACAAATGTCGTGGATGATGCCGTTTATGATGTTTATGATTATGTTTAATCTGAACGGGGCGTTGTCGTTTTATTATTTCTTGAGTAATGTGATTACGGTGATACAACAGAAAGTGGTGCTAAGTAAAGTAAATGACGAGATTGACGCGGTGACGGACCGAGCGGTGCTGAAGGAGCTGAGGGGGATTAAAGAAGCTGAAGTGGTGGAAAATAAAAAAACAGGAACCAAAATCACGCGTATCTCCGCAAAGGATATTAAAAAGAAAAGGAGATAATATGAACAAAGATGAATCCGTAAGGTTTGCAGCGCGGTATTTAGAAGACCTGCTGAGCTTTTTTGGGATCAATGTGGCGGTGACGTCGACAATTGACGACGAGGTAGTTCAGCTCGGAGTACCGTCTACGTCGCTAAATTCGCTATTAATTGGGCGAAATGCGGATAATTTGAGGGCACTGCAACATATTGTGTCTATGGCGCTGGTCGCGAAGGGCGGGGAAATTACACGGGTGAATGTGGATGTGGCGAATTATAAACGGCAACGCGCAGATAGGATTGCGGAGAAGGCGGAAGGCTGGATTGCAAAAGTGCGCGAAAGCGGTGAGCCGATGACGATAGATTTGAATGCGGCTGACCGGCGGGTGGTACATAAGGTTGCGGCGGATTATTCGGATATTGAGACGCATTCTGAGGGGGAAGGGCGAGAGCGGAAGTTAATTATTTCAAAGATTGCTTAAGTAATTTAAAAAGCTGGTCGAAAAATCCCCTAGAGTTTAGATAGGGGATTTTTTGATAGATTTTATGATTTATCCTTCAGTTTCGGTGGTGGTGCCGAGAATGATGACAAAATCGTAGGCAGTGGAGATGCCGGCGGGAAGGTCGGCGGAGGACTTAGCGGTGACGTTGTATTTTTCTTCGAGGGATTTTTTGGTACCCGGCTTATCGTCACTCAAAGCATAAATGATATATTTTTCGGAGTAAGTGCCGGCGGGGGCGTCGTCGACGTCGATATTTAGATAATTGTCTTCTTCGAGCGAAGTGCGCTCAGCAGAGGCGAGACCGGCGGTGTCGGTGCCGTTTAAGACGAGAATAGAAGCGTCTTCGTAAACTTTCGGGTCGTTCGAGAGCATCTTGGTGATGTAGTTTTGGATGGCGGTGTAGTTGCCGACGCCGGCAGAAGGCAAGACATAAGAAATACCGTTAATCATGCCGGTGGTCATGAGGCGCTGAGGTGAGAGTAGGGAGATTTGGCGCATGGAATCGAAATCGAATTCGGAAGTAAGGTGGGCAAGGGTTTTCATTTCGTCGATAGAAAAGTTGGTGCGGAGATTGTCGCCGAGAGTGCCGGCAAGGCTAAGCAAATCGGTGATAGATAGATCTTTTTCAAAAACTTTATCTTTGATACCGATGAGAATTTTTTGTTGGGAGGCGCCACGAGAAAAGTCACCGCTAGTGGTGCCGTGGCGAGCACGAGCCAGCCCCAGAGCCTCTTCGCCGTTAAGGGTATATTCGACACCGGCTTGGTAGACGGCTTTGGTGTAATAATAATCTTCAATGTCTTCGTCGAGGGTGATAGTGATGCCGCCGAGGGTGTCAACGATGGAAACTAGCGAACCCCAGTTTAAGTGCGCGTAGTATTGGAAGTCCATGCCGAGAATGTTGCCAACTTCGGTCATGAGAGCCTCGGCGCCGGCGGCTTCGTTGTCGCCGTTGATATTGTTACACCAATAAACTTCGTTGATTTTGCCGGTGGCGGTGCAGGTCGGGGAGGCTTTTAAATCACGCGGGAGAGAAAGCATGGCGATGTCGCCGGTGTCTTGGTTTAAGCTGATAACCATGATAGAATCGGTGAGCTGGGCGCCGTCGTGGGTGCCGTTGCCTTCGTCGCCGGCCATATTATAGCCGCTGGTGCCGAGAGCGAGGATATTAGTGCGACCGTTGGCGTCAGTTTTTAGGGGTTCGTATTTGTCGTCGGTGAAAATGAGATCGAGAACGTTGCCTTGGCCGCCGGTGATTTTGGCGATAATGTCGTTGCCCCACAGCACAAAAATGGTACCAGCGATAACGATTAAACTGAGCAAAGTGATAATAACGCCGAGAATAATTTTGCGTTTTTTACTGGCTGGTTTTTTGGGGTTTTTCATAGTTTTACCTTTTTGGTTAGTAGTAGAAGTGAGGGGGTTGTCGGACATAGAGGCGGACGTTTGGTCGGAATTAGCGGCGGGGCTAGAGGTGGCGCTGGTGGCTTTTAACTCGCCACTTTGGATGTCGAAATCAAAGGCTTGGACGGGTTTTAGAAAATCTTCGGTGTTGGCGAGGGGGGTGGGTTTTTGAGATTTAGCGGTTTCGGCGGTTTGAGGTGTTTTAAATGTTTTAGAAGTTTTAGAAGCTTTGGAAGTGGGAGTTTTAGCGGAAATTTCGGCTTGGTACTCGGAAAGGGAATTTTTAAGGGCGGTAGCGGCAGATTTCGTGGTGGAGGATTTTATGGCAGGAGATTTGGATGAAGGTTTGGAAATAACAGATTTAGGTGCGGATTTAGAGGTAGAAGTTTTTGAACTAGCGGTATTTTTGAAAGCGGTCGCTTTTTTAGAGCGACGAGATTCAAGCCCATCAATTGATTTATTTTTATCCATTGTTTATAATTATAACATAATGGCGGTTAAGTTAACAAAAAAACAATTGGCGGTGTTGGAATTTATACAGGAGTTTACAGAGGAGCGGGGATTTTCGCCTTCGTATCGGGAAATTATGACGGGGTTGGGGCTGTCGTCGGTGTCGGCGGTGGCGGAGCATGTAGATAATTTAGTGGTTAGGGGAGTACTTAAAAAAGTGCCGGGGGCGGCGCGGTCGTTGGAAATTTTGGATTATAAACACGAGGAGACGGTGGAGCTGTTTCGGGAAAAAATGGTGGGGGCAGGCGAGGAAGATAAACAGGTTTTGATGAGGGCGGCGGAGATATTAGGGTTGGATTTAGAATAAAAATCCAAGAATTCAGCCGAATATTTGGAATGAAATCCAAGAATTCGGCTGAAAATTTGGATTTTCCTCTTGAAGCTGATTTTGGTGGTGATGCAAAAAATAAGCTTTTTGCTATAATTTTGTGCTTATGCTATAATGGGATAAGGAGAACTATCATGACAGCACAAAAACGCAAAAATAATAAAAAATGGTTATGGTGGGGG
>CAVEVN010000010.1:0-11283 GCA_963619155.1 bacterium | reverse complement strand
ATTTTGATGGCAAGAGATTGTTATTTTATGTTGCAAAGGTTGTGAGATAATACGCACCCCTTGACTTTCCACCCCCTCCGTGCTACAATAACCCTAATATTAGCTCAGCAATTGCGCCAACCTGTTTCCGCGGCCAACACGCGAAACTAAGCGAAAACAGAGAGCGGCACTTGCTTTAACCAAAGGAGTTTTATGAAAGATTACGAACTCACCATCGTGTTTCATCCCGATCTCGAGATGAATCTCGATCCTGCGCTTGACAAAGTCAAGAAAATTCTTGACACTAGCGGCGCCAAAATTATCAAAGAAGAGTCCGACGGCAAGAAGCGCCTCTGCTACGAAATCAAAAAGCAGAGCTTCGGAATTTATTACTTTTTCGAGTTGCAACTTCCGGCTGACGCTCCGCAAAAAGTCTCAAATGTGTTCAACATTTCCGACGAAATTTTGCGCTATCTCTTAGTCAAGACTGACCCGCGCCAAGCCAAATACGCTTCGCGCCGTGCCGAACACGCCGAGAAAGCCAAAGAAGACGACACCAAAGCTAAAGAGGAGAACTAATTATGCGCGGATTTTCCAAAGCTATCATCACCGGTAACTTAACTCGCGACCCCGAACTTCGCACCACGCCAAGTGGCGCCAGCGTTTGCGGTTTCACCGTCGCCGTCAACCGTGTTTACAAAGACGTGAGCGGCGGGCAGCGCGAAGACGTGTCCTTTATTGATTGTTCCGCCTGGGGCAAAGTCGGCGAAATGATCGGCCAATATGCCAAAAAAGGTTCCGCCGTGCTCGTTTGCGGTCGTCTTGACCAACGCAGTTGGGAAGACAAAAACACCGGCCAAAAGCGCTCTCGCGTCGAAATTGTCGTCGATGATTTCAATTTCATGGGCTCTGGCTCTGGCAACAATAGTAACAATTTCGCCTCTAGCGCCTCCACCAGCGCCGACGCAGCCCCAGCTGCCGAAGCTCGCCCAGTCGAAGACGAAGCCGAAATCGATTTGAGTGATGTCCCATTCTAATCTAAAAACCGAAGGAGAATTTTATGAAAAAAATTAAGAGTGACCCAAACCTCTATTTTAACTACCGCGACGTCAAGTCTTTGCAACGCTATCTTGACGTTTATGGTCGGATTGAGCCGATGGCCAAAACCGGCCTTTCCGCCAAGCAACAGCGCCAACTCGCTGTCGCGATTAAGCGTGCGCGCCACTTGGCACTTTTGCCATTTATTGCTAACTAAAGGAGAAATACATGTACGGACCAACCGATCTCAAGAAAAACACCTTGATTACCTTAGACGGCCAACCGTATAAGGTGGTAGAGTATTCGCAAAAAGTCATGGGCCGCGGCGGTTCCATCGTCAATGTAAAGGTCAAAAACCTCATCACTGGCGCCCTGCTCCCCAAGACTTTCAAAGGCCAAGAAAAAATCGAACCCGCCGAAGTCACAAACCGCAAAGTTCAATATCTCTATAAAGACGACGAAAAGTTCTACTTTATGGACCCAGAGAGCTTTGAGCAATACGAACTCGGCGCCGACCTCGTCGGTGATTCCAAGGATTACATGAAGGACGGTGACGAAATGGAAATTCAATTCTATAACGGCACTCCGATCAACCTTCAGCTCCCCAAGAATCTCTGGCTCACTGTCACCTACACCGAAAGTGTTGTGAAGGGCGACACCACGAGCTCCGTCATGAAAGACGCCACTCTCGAAACTGGCGTCGTGGTCAAGGTTCCTGCCTTCATCAAAGAAGGCGACATTGTGTCTATCGACACAGAAACTGGCGCATATCGTGAACGAAAAAAGTAGAGGCTACTACAAAATTAAAGGCGCGGCAAGTGCCTTTAATTTTGATTTCCGCGGCAAAACCGTCCTCGACATCGGCTCCTCGACCGGTGGCTTCACCGAATACGCCCTGGAACACGGCGCCAAAAAAGTCATCGCCGTCGAGAAAGGAACCAACCAAATGAAACGCCCCCTCCGTTCCGACCCTCGAGTTGAACTCCACGAGAAGACCGACATCTTCGACTTTCGACTAAAGGGGGCATTTGAAAATGTCTCTTTCAAGGACAGTTGTCGATTTCCGAGGTCCGAGACGTATATTCCTGACGGCGCCGAGAAAACTGCCCGAAGGGCAGATTTTCCCGGACGCCCAGCGTATGACGTCGAGGACGAGGAAGTCGGTCCGGAAAGAGACATTTCAAATGCGATAACGGGCGCGAGCGAGGAGGCGACGAGAGGCTCTAAGTTCTCACATTATCCGAATATAGACATCATTTTGGCAGATATTTCGTTCCTCAGCTTGACAAAAATCCTAAAGTATGCTAAAATAAACTTAGCACGTAGCGATACGGACTTCTTAGTGATGTTAAAGCCCCAATTCGAAGCCAGACCCGACCAGCTAATAAAAGGCGTGGTCAAAAACGAAAAACTCCGCCGCGAGATTATTAAAAACTTCGAACTTTGGCTAAAACAAAACGGTTTTGTCATCGTAAATAAACGCGACAACGACCTAAAAGGCAAAACCGGCAATCGCGAAAGATTTTATCATTTAACTCTTGAAAAATAAACCACAACCGTTTATAATAAAAAGCATGAACTTACTGCATGGTGTGGGCGACTTCTTCTCCCTAGACATAGGGACGAACTCGATGCGAATCGTGCAACTTTCTGGTAACATCCAGAAGGGTTGGACTTTGCAACGCTTCGCTTACGTGCCAATCGACCCGCGTTTGACCCAAGATGTTTCTGAACTCGGCAAAAAACGCCTTGGTGAGGCGATTATGGGTGCCGTCAATCAAGCCGGCATCAAAACCAAAAACGTCGCCATCGGTCTCCCGGCTAACAAAACTTTCACCAGCATCGTCGAAACCGATACCATGCCCGAAAAAGAACTCAAAAAATCCTTCAAATACGAACTCGACAAATACGTCCCGATGCCCTTAAACGACGCCAAAGCCGACTACATCATTCTCGGCCTTTCGCCAAACAACCCCGCCAAAACCGAGATTCTAATCAGCTCGGTCGCCAAAGATTACGCCGAATCCACCATGGAAATGATCGAAAAAACCGGCCTCAACATCGTCGCCATGGAGCCCGAACCGCTCGCCATGGCCCGCGCGCTCAACACTCCGGGCGCGATGGATGCGATTTTGGTAGTCGATTTCGGCGAAAGCTCCACCGACCTCGCGATTAATTACAAAGACATGCCTCGCCTCGTGCGCTCTATTCCTGGCGGAATTTCTGTCTTGGCCAAAGCCGTCGCGAGTAGCTTAAACGTCCGCGAAGACCAAGCTCGCCAATTTATTCTTAAATTCGGTCTCGACCAAAACCAAGTCGAAGGCCAAGTTTTCAAAGTTCTAAACACCCACCTCAACAACTTCGCTTCCGAACTCACCAAATCCGTCCGTTTCTTCCAGACCAAATACCTCTCCGGCAAAGTCGGTGGCATTGTGCTTTCTGGCTATGCTGGCATCATTCCACTTTTGCCTGAATTTATCGAAGCCAAAACCAACACCCCGACCATCAAGGGCAACCCGTGGCAACTCGTTCGCTGCACCCCAGACCAACAACGCGTTCTCGCGCCGGTCGCCAGCGAATTCGCCGTCGCAATTGGGTTGTCAGAAAGGAGCAACGACTAATGGCCAAAGAATATCACGTGTCCGACATCATCAAAAAGCTATTCCCCCAAAAACCCGGACGCAAAACTCATCGCGAAATCAACCTCGTTCCCGACATCAAAAACGAGATGATTAAAACCTTGAAACTCCGCAACCTGATTTTCTTTATCTGTATCGTGGTCGCTTCGGCAAGTATCGGCGTTACTTTGATTTTTGGTATCACCGCCGGCGGTCAGCAAATCGCTATCGACAACAAAAAAACCGCTATCGACAACCTTTCCGCAAAGCTCAATTCCTACTCCGATCTCGACGATTTCCTCACTATCAAAGACCAAATCGACGGCATTAGCACGATTACCAGTCGCAAAACCGTCCTTTCGCGCACCTTTAATATCCTTTCTGCCTTTTTGCCAACCGGCGCCGACACAATTACTATTTCTAATTTGGATGTCGACCTCTCGGGAGACCAACCGACTTTCAATTTTGACGCGCAGGCCAACTCCGGCACCGAGCCGTATATCGATTTCGCCGTGCTTGAAGCTTTCCGCAAAAGCATGGACGAAATGCGCTACGACTACGGCACCTACGTCGACAAAAACGGCGACAGCATCCCGGCTTATTGTATGATTGAATCCGGTTCCGACGGCGCGATTTTCACCGACACCACGAAGCGCGGTCTCGTCTCGACCGAAACCAACAGTATCTACGCTCTCTGGGCAATTAACGGCGAAGGTTGCGCTCCGGCTTCCGCGGACGACAACTACAATCCCGAGTCCGACTACACTCTCGAAGATTACGAAGGTCAAAAAGTCGTCCGTATTTGGCGCACTCCGCAGCCAGAATGGTACAAAGAAAATCCCAGCTCGTCCGAAGCCCAAATTTCCCTAGACGGCAATATTTCCAATATCGCCCATTTCGAAAGCTCCTGTACTTCTTACTCTGGCACCAAAAACAATAATTCGATCACTTGGACCAAAACCAACAACGAATGTCTCCTCGTCCCTGGCGGCAGCTCCGAAGGCATCACCGTCTCCGAAGCCACCAACGGTCGTGATGCCGACGAACAGCTAGTCCTCCGCTTTTCCGCAACCATTCTTATTGCTCCCGAAGCCTACCAATTCACTAACACCCACATGCTCGCCGTCGCTCCTGCTGGTCGTCACAATGTCACCGACTCTTATCTCCAGGTCCAAGCCATGTTCAGCGCTCCTGCCACGGCCTGCTCCGCGGACGATGTCGACTGTAGCACCAACACCAACAATTCCAACGGCAACAATAAAAACACGAATGGAGGACAGTAATATGGCCAAAGAAGTCGCTATCGGCAAACGCGCCAAAATCTCAGAAGCTCAGCAATACATGTTGCTAGCCGTGCTTGGCGCCTCCATTTTTCTCGGCGTCGCCATTTCGCTAGTTTCGCATTTTGTCGACCAAATCGCCTTCAACGTCAAAGTTATTATGGCAGAAGACGAGTCTATCACTAATTATTCAGACTTAATCAAAAACACCGGCGTCTGCAAGGCTCCGTCCGGCAATGTTTATTCCGACGAAGAACTCAAAAACTGTTCGCCGGATTCTATCGAAGTCTCCGAAATCAGTGGCACTCTCCGCGCCAACATTCTGCAACAACTCGCCGCCAACGAAGCTCTCGATTCCGTGCCTAAAGAAAACAGCACCAGCTGTATCAACCCCAGCACCAGCAAAAACTACACCTACAAAGAACTCAACAAGTTATATTCCGACGCTCGTGGCGCTTCCGAGCTCCAAGCCGCTTCTACTTTAATCAGAAGTTGTTCGGCCCTCCGCGTCATCCCCGACGCTCTCCCGGCCTACAAAAACGAAGAGGCCTTGCTAGCCAGCCTCAACAAATTATACCTAACCGCCAACTGGGAGCCCGAATCCATCAGCTCCTCAGGTACCACCGAGGCTTCCGACCTCGCCGAAAACTTAAACGAAATCTCCGTCAGCTCCAAAATCGAGGCCGACTTCGGCACCACCATGAAAGCCCTGACCAATATCGAACGCTCCATTCGCGAGTTTAACATTACTCACGCCAGCATCGAATGGAACAGCGACAGCGCCATCAGTTTGCAATTCCAGGCCACCGCATATTATATGAATCGTTCAAGCGTCGTCGAAGGCACTAGTACGGTCAGCCCCGACAGCGCCACAACTAGCAAAGGAGGTAACTAAACTATGAAATCTGCCAAAGTCGAACTTGCCACTACTATCGCCGCTGCCATCGCCGGAGTTGTCATTGCCTATTTTGTCACGGGATTATTTATCGGTGAAATCGAATCCGTCAGCGTCAAAACCGTCGAAACCGAAGTTACCGCCGACCTCGCCGAGCCGGATCAAAACATTTTCAACTACAAATCTCTTAACCCAACCGTCGAAATCTACATCGGTAGCGGTGACGTCCAAACCGTTTCTGACATCCCCGTCGAAACCACCGACACCCAAATCGACGACACTACTAATAACACTGCTAACGACACCACAAATAACACCACCGACACAACTGACAACACCAGCAACTCCACCAAGCAGGAGAATTCTTAATGGCGCTTCTAACCAAAGACGCCGAAATTCGCATCGCCGAGCTCCTTTTGAGTGAGGGTTTGGCCGACCGCAGACTCGTTACCGCGGTCGAGCAGGAGCTAGCTTCCACCAACAAATCCGTACTTACTGAACTAGTCAACCGCAAAATCATCAACTCCGAAATGGTTGCCCGCGCTACCGCCGCCATTATTGGCGTGCCTTATGTCGAACTCAAAAACATCACTATCGACCAAGAAACTCTGGCGCGCATTCCTGGCGACGCCTCAAACCGCGTCCACGCGGTCGCCCTCGGCGAAAAAGACGGCATGCTAAACGTCGCCATGGTCGACGTTACCAACGTCCAGACCACGGACTATCTTTCGAACTTGATCAACCAGCCCATTCGTGTTTGGATGGCTTCCGAGCAGGGAATCAAAGAAGTTCTCGACCAATTCCACGGCGACATTTCCAGCGTCCGCGATGTGGTCAGCGACGCCGACGCCTCGACCGACGAATCCGCCAAAAGCAACGCCAAAACTATCGTCGAAGATTCCCCAATTTCCAAGGCTCTCACCACGATTCTAAGTTATTCCGCCAAAACCAAAGCCTCGGATATCCATATCGAACCGCTCGAAAAATCGCTCATCATTCGGTGTCGTATCGACGGCGTTTTGCGCAAAATCATGGAACTACCCAAAAGTGTCGCTCCGGCCCTAGTTTCGCGGATTAAAATTCTCGCTTCTCTCAAGATTGACGAACATCGCATCCCACAGGACGGTCAGTTTACCGTAATTGTCGACGGTCAAGAAATCGACTTACGTATCGCTATCTCTCCGGTTACTTGGGGTGAACAAGTTGTCATTCGTTTGCTCGACAAAAAGTCCGCCTCGATGGATATCGCCAAAATGGGCATGTCCGGCCGTGCCCTGCGTGATGTGCTAGATGGCATCCAAAAACCTAACGGTATGATTCTAACTTCCGGTCCGACCGGTTCGGGCAAATCCACCACTCTTTATGCCTTAATTCAACAAATCAAGTCCGAAGAAATCAACATCGTCACTCTCGAAGACCCGGTCGAATACAAAATGGACGGTGTCAACCAAATCCAAGTCAACGTCGACGCCGGCCTTACTTTTGCTAACGGCCTCCGCAGTATTTTGCGTCAAGACCCCGACGTAGTCATGGTCGGGGAAATTCGTGACTCCGAAACCGCCGGTCTCGCCATTCAGGCTGCTCTGACCGGCCACCTAGTTTTTAGCACCCTTCACACCAACTCTGCCGCCGGCATTCTTCCGCGTCTGCTCGATATGGGTATCGAGCCGTTCCTGCTCGCCAGCACCTTGAACGTCGTCATCGGTCAGCGCTTGGTGCGCCGGATCACCGAAAAACGCGAAATGTACAAATCTTCCGAAGTCGAAACCAAAGGCATCAACAGCATCGTTGGCGACCTGCTCCCCAAAAACAAGGAAGAAGCCGCCGCGATTAGCCAAGACCTGGGCTACCCCGGTCTGCCGATTAGAAACGACAATTATTATATGCTCGCCAAAGGTATGCAGACCAAAGAAACCCCTGGCGGTTACAAAGGTCGCGCCGGCCTCTACGAAACCATCGTTGTCGACGAAGACATTCAGAAAAAAATCGTCGACCACTCCACCGCGTCCGAAATCATGCGTCTCGCCAAAGAAAAAGGCACCATCACCATGCGCCAAGACGGCATTCTAAAAGTTTTAGCTGGCATCACCAGCATGGAGGAAGTCAACCGCGTCGCCAGTGATTTATCATAATGGTTGTGTTATAATGGAGGTAATATGGAAAATAGTGGGCAAATAGCAAAAACACCAAAAATCGAAACCTTGCTCGAGGAATGCGTCCGTCGCAACGCCTCGGATTTGCATATCCAGTATGGTCTGCCTCCGATTTTGCGGGTCGACGGTGCCCTGACGCCCATCGCCGGTTTTTCCGCCCTGCGCGAAGACACTATCAAAGAACTTATTTTTGCGACTTTGGACGATGAACAACGAAAAATCCTCCTAAAAGACAAAGAATTCGACTATTCTTTCGCTTTTGGCGACGTCGCCCGCTTTCGCGTTAACGCTTTTCACGAACGAGGCAAGCTCGCCGCGGCCTTCCGACTGATTCCGAACGCCATTAAAAACATCAACGACCTCGGCATGCCCGCCATTGTCGAAACTTTTGCCGATTTCCCACGCGGACTCGTGCTCGTCACCGGCCCGACCGGCTCGGGCAAATCCACCACTCTCGCTGCCTTGATCAACAAAATCAACAACGAAAAGTCCACCCACATCATCACTATCGAAGACCCTATCGAATTCACCCACCGCTCCATCCGTTCTGTCATCGCTCAGCGCGAAGTCCATTACGACACGTTTAGTTTTTCCGCCGCTCTGCGCTCGGTTTTACGTGAAGACCCGGACGTGGTCTTAATCGGCGAGATGCGCGACCTAGAAACCATCCAAGCCGCAATCACTATCGCCGAAACCGGCCACCTAGTTTTTGCCACGCTTCATACCAACTCTGCCGCCCAGAGTGTCGACCGCATGATCGACGTATTCCCGGCCCACCAACAGCCCCAAGTCCGTTCCCAACTGTCGAATATCCTGATGGCTATCTGTGCCCAGCGCCTCGTCCCGGCCATCGGTGGTGGTCGCGTCGTGGCTGCCGAAATCATGGTCGCCAACTCCGCCGTCCGTTCGCTCATTCGCGAGGGCAAAACCCACCAACTCGACACCGCCATCCAAACCGGCGCCGACCAAGGCATGCAGACCATGGACCGCACTCTCGCCAAACTCGTCCAAACTGGCGTTATTACTTACGAAAACGCCCGCGAATACGCTGTCGATATTAACGAACTTAACCGGATCGTGAAAGGCTAATCGTGCGTCGCTTTACTTACAAAGCCAAGGAAAAAAGCACTGGCAAAGTCGTCAAAGGCACCATTTCCGCCGAAACCGAGCAAATCGCCGGGCATTTGTTGCTCGACCAAGGCTACATTCCGCAAAGTCTCACCGAAGAAGGGCAGGGATTATTCGGTGGCAAAGGTCGCATCACCGCCAAAGACCGCGTCATGTTTACCCGCCAGCTCTCGACCTTAATCGGCGCCGGCCTTCCGCTCGCGACCAGCTTGCGCACCGTCGCCGAGCAGACCGAAGCCAAAGCCATGAAATCCATCGTCGAGGAAATTCTCATTCATGTCGAATCCGGCAAACCGCTCCACGAAGCCTTCGCCGGCTATCCGGACGTTTTTAACGGTGTTTACTTGGCGCTCATTCAAGCCGGCGAAACTTCCGGCACTTTAGACCTCGCCTTAAAACGTCTCGCCGACCAAGAAGAAAAAGATGCCGCCATGATGAGCAAAATTCGTGGCGCCCTGGTTTACCCAGCGATTATTTTGGTCGTTATTATCGGTGTATTGGCATTTATGATGATTATGGTCGTCCCGCAGGTCAAAAATCTCTACGAAGACATGGGCGAAACTCTGCCCGGCCTTACTCAATTCCTAGTCGGCATCACCGACTTCTTCGGTCAGTTCTGGTGGCTGGTCGCGATGATTATTATGGGCATCGGCGTCGGTTGTTGGTATGGCGTCAAGCGCACTCCCGTGGGCCGCAAAATCGCCGACACCATCAAAATCGACATGCCCCTGTTCGGCGCGCTCTTTCGCAAACTCTACGTCTCGCGCTTTGCTCGCACCGCCGAAATGATGCTCGCCACCGGCGTCCCAATGCTCGACTCCATCAAAATCGCCATCGGCGCCGTCTCGAATACCGTCGTCGAAGAAGAATATTCCAAATCCCTTGAAATCATCAAAGGCGGCAAAGCCCTGTCCGAATCTCTGCGCGACAGGGAATATATGCTTCCGCTCGTCCCCCAAATGGCGTCCATCGGCGAAGAATCCGGTCAAATCGACGAAATGCTCGGCAAAGCCGCCCAAGTTTACGAAAACGAACTAGACGAACAAATCAACAACATCTCCACCATGATCGAACCTATCCTCATGGTCATCATGGCGGCCCTCATCGGTGTCGTCGTCGGCGGTACCTTGCTCCCGATCTACTCGCTCGTTAACTCCGTCTCAGTTTAGCCATAGAATAGGATTGACTTTTGCTATAGCGTATGGTAGAATGAATTCATTGGTTGGTTTACTCCTCGTGCTTACGAGGAGTAATTTTGAGTTTTACATCAATTTTGACTTCTTTGACTTCAACTTCCATGCCAACCTCCTTTCTCCTTACCATGTTTGTTAAACTACGCCAATCCTATTCTCACCCCTATATAGCACGAGTGAAAAATAATTTCAACCCCCGGCCCGTCAGCGCACTACAAACAAAAAATAATTATTATCTCACCCGACAAAAATCACCTCCTAGGAGGTGATTTTTCAGAAAGGGTTTTATTAGTTATGCCCGCAGTAGACGCCAGCACCTTCGAGTTTAAGAGTAAAGGCAATTTTGCGGTCGCCCTGAACATATTTCGGGTTTTCGCCATCGCACGTTGCATTAGTATAAACAGAAATCTCGCCTAGCTTAGAATTAGTACTAGCTTGTTTGCAATCTGTACTGCTACAGATGGTGACGTCTTTAACTGTATAAGTTTCGCCAGTCGACGGATCCTCAAAACTGTCGCCACCGGCTTTCAAATATTCATTGATAAATTTAGTATAGCCTACATTATCAGTTTTACTACCCGCTTTTGGCTCTGGCACCTTACCATTATTATTCGCTTGATACGACGACAACTGCGACGAAAACCTCGCCATATCATCTCGCCGTTGCGTATCCCTCTGCGATCGTTGCAACGCCGGCAAAGCGATAAAGACCATCAAGAAGATTAGCCCCGCAATCGCGAGCACCAACACGACCTCGATAATCGTAAACCCTTTAAGTTGTTGTTTTTTCATATCTACCTTTCTTGTTAGTTACAGCCCAACGACTCCATGTCGCAAGGCATTCCTTTATTTAATCATATCAGAAAACCACGAAAAAACAATAGCATTTTGGCTTAAAATTGGCTTAATTTTCCACATTTTTCCGCCCCCCAATTCCGCCCCCAACCCTGCAACCACATCCCCCTGCGCCACAATCGCCCCACCCCGACACCCCAATCA
>CAVEVN010000009.1:0-22450 GCA_963619155.1 bacterium | reverse complement strand
GTTTATTGCACTGGCGGGGGTGGGGGCGACTTTTGGCAATATTTATGCTGGAAAAGTGGTGGGGGCGTGCATTTTTACGGCGGGACTCGCGATGGTGATTATTGCGGGGAGCGAGCTGTTTACGGGGAATAATTTGATGGTGATGGCGCTGTTTGATAAGAAAATCAAACTCTCTAGAATGTTAAAAAATTGGGGGCTGGTGTTTTTAGGGAATTTGATAGGGGCGGTGCTGGTGGCCGGGCTGGTCTCGATGAGCGGGTTGTTTGACGCGGTGGCTGAAACCGTGGTGGCGACGGCGACGACAAAAGCGGAGCTGGGATTTGGCGTGGCGCTAGTGCGGGGGATTTTGTGTAATTTCTTAGTTTGTATTGCGGTATGGATGGCATACGCGGCGGAAACGGTCGGCGGAAAAATCGCAGCGATATTTTTGCCGATTATGTTGTTCGTGCTGTGCGGGCTTGAACATTCGGTGGCGAATATGTTTTATATTCCGGCGGGAATGATGATGGGGGCGGCGAATGGACTTTCGGCGCCGGATTTGGCAGGATTTTTGTTTGGGAATTTGTTGCCGGTGACGCTCGGGAACATTATTGGTGGCGCGATTTTGGTCGCTGGGGGATATTATTTGGCGTATAAAAAGTAGGGGATTTTGTGATGGGGCGAGTGAGAAAGAATTTTCGGGGAGATTTGTATGAGCCGGAAAGGTGCTGGGTCGGGGAAACGCATAAGATTTGTTATGCGACGCGGGAAGAGGCGGAGCTCGCGGCGCGAGTGGCGGAATACGACCATGGGATTTCGGGCCTGACGGTGTATAAATGCGAATATGGGGAACATTGGCATTTGGCGAGCGGGGGTTAGTGGTGTCTGTGGCGTTTTGGCGCGCGATGATTTAAAGCGGGGGACATTTTCACGGAATGTTGACAGTTAGAAATTTTAGAGTTTTCAAAATTGGGATTTTGTGATATAATTATAGGCATGGTGAGGGCGACGGTTTGTCGCCGAGCCGAACTGCGTTCGGGCCGGTAGCTCAGCTGGTTAGAGCACGAGCCTCTTAAGCTTGGTGTCGTGGGTTCAAGTCCCACCCGGCTCACCAATTGAATCTTCATATCAAAAAGTCGCCGTAAAGGCGGTTTTTTGATGGTAAAAAGGACAGCTCGGATTTGAGATGAAAAAGGCGACTGTCCTGAATAGAGATTTTGTCTCAAAAACTACTCAATTTTGGTATAATGGGAGTATTAACAGGAGGTTTGTATGTGTGGAATTGTGGGATATGTGGGGGAGAAGAAGGCGCAGGATTTTTTGGTGTCTGGGTTGAAGCGGTTGGAATATCGGGGGTATGATTCGGCGGGGATTGTGACGTTTGACGAAGGAGGCATGGCGACGCTCGTGAAAACCAAGGGTAAGATTTCGGGACTTGAAACGAAGTTGATTGAGAATCGGCGGACGGACCGAGCGGGGATTGGGCATACGCGTTGGGCGACGCATGGTGAGCCGTCTGAATTGAATGCGCATCCGCATCACGTTGGGGATATTTATTTGGTCCATAACGGGATTATTGAAAATTATAAAGAGTTGAAGGCGGAACTTGGGCAATACGAATTTCGGTCGGAGACGGATTCGGAAGTTTTGGCGGCGCTTGTTGATTCGTTCTATCACGAGGGAAAATATCCGCTCTCGGATGCGGTGGTACAGGCGCTGAAACTAACGCAGGGGACTTACGGCATTGCGGTGATGTCGGATAAAAATCCGGAGGAAATTGTCGTGGCGCGGGCGGGGTCGCCGTTGGTGATCGGCGTGGCGCATAACGAAACTTTGATTGCGTCGGACGCGTCGGCGCTGCTTGGCCACACGAAGCAGGCGATTTATTTGAACGATGGAGAAGTTGCGACGGTGACGAAAAATAGTATTGAGATTAAGACTTTGAACGCGGAGCCGGTGTCGGCAAAAGTGGAGGAGATTGAGACGAATCTCGCGGCGATTCAGAAAAATGGTTATGATCACTTTTTGCTGAAAGAAATTATGGAGCAGCCGGAGACGCTGAAGGAAACTTTGCGCGGGCGAGTGGATGCTGAAAATGGGTTCGTGCGGCTGGGCGGGCCGGGGCTATCCGAGGCGGAACTTAGGAAAATTAAACATTTGGTGATTGTGGGATGCGGGACGGCGTATCATGCGGGGTTGCTCGCGTCGTATTATATCGAGCAATTTACGCCGGAAATTACGGTCGAGGTGGTGATTGCGAGTGAATATCGTTATCGTGGAGCGTATATTCCGAAGGATTCGGTGGCGCTCATTGTGTCGCAGTCGGGGGAGACGGCGGACACGTTGGCGTGTCTTCGTGAGATTAAAAAGCAGGGGGTGAAGACGGTTGGGATTGTGAATGCGATTGGTTCGACGATTGCGCGGGAGGTGGACGGGGGGACGTATGTGCACGTGGGGCCGGAGATTTCGGTGGCCTCGACCAAGGCGTTTACGTCGCAGGCGATTGCGATGGTGATGTTCGGGCTGACGATTGCGGAGGCGAAGGGGGTGAGGAGCGGGGTCTTGAAAGAATATATTAAGGAAATTGCGAAATTGCCGGAAGAAATTCGGAAAGTTTTGACGGAACTAAACGCGCCGGTGCGGGAAATGGCGAAAAAGTATAAGGATTATGAGCACGCGATTTATCTGGGGCGCGACACGGCGTATCCGGTGGCGATGGAAGCGGCGCTGAAACTGAAAGAAATTTCGTATATTGATGCGAATGCGTATGCGTTTGGAGAGTTGAAGCATGGACCGCTGGCGCTGGTGGACGATCGGTTCTTTGAATTTGCGTTGTTGCCAGAGGGCGAATTGTATAGTAAGGCGGTGTCTAATGTGCAGGAAGTTTTGGCGCGGGGCGGGCATGTGATTGCGGTAACGAATAAGGCGGAGTTTGATCTGGAAGTGGAGAGTGTTGTAAAAATTACAACGGGGCTTTCGATTTTCGCGCCGGTTTTGATGAATTTGGTGGCGCAGTTGTTTGCGTATTATGTGGCGGCGTCTAAGGGACTTGATGTTGACCAGCCGCGGAATCTGGCGAAGTCGGTGACGGTGGAGTAGGGGCTAAGTATCGTTGGAGTCGAGTTCTTTCTTTAAGCTTTCATTAAGACTGTCGAGTGCGTTTTTTGCTCCGTCATTTTCGAATTTTTTAAATATTGCGTCTATTTCCGGATCTGCTTTTCTGACTTTTGCTGCAATGTCACCCCAATTAATATTTGCTACCGCTTTTGTAATGTTTGAGGCGCTTATGATTTTTGATATTTTTTGTATAGCTTCAGTTGTTTCTTTTGGTATTGTCTCCGACATGGTCTTTAAAGTATTTTCATTCACGACGTCGGAAATGCATTTTGAGATATACTCTGAGGTTTGCTCGAACGTATCGTGTATTTTTTTAATGGAATCGGAAAGAGCATTATAATAGTCGTTGCGTATTTTGCCAATTGTATCAACAATGTGTTTCGCGTCTTTTTGAGCTTTCTTGAGGTCTGCTTTTAGAATAGTCTGAGGGTGAGCGGCCTTGTCTCGCAATAATTTTAATGAGCGGATTTGCTTACTGATATGAGAATATTCAACTGGTTTCTCGAGAATAATATTGATTTGAGACCAGATGGTGTAAGGCTCAATAAATGGTTTAATCTTATCTTTTAAATTATCAAAATTTTCTGACTCGTTTATTAGAATAAACAAGGGTTTATTGGAGCCACACATAATGGCTTCTCTACTTTTCTCCGACAAATCTACTTCTAACAAATTGATAAGTTTTCCTAAAGAGAGCCTATTGATATTATTGCAAATATCTATTTTGGCTTGTTTCTCTTGATAATCTTTTTTGTCTAAGGCGATTAATATTTCTGGCCAGACATAAATTAAGAGCCTTTTCAATAAAGTTTCAACTGGAATACAAATTTTTAATAGTTCACTTGCACGTTCTGCCGATAATTCGTCATTCACGATAGTGAGGAGCTTACCGTGGTCGTGCAACTTTCGGTAATTATCGTCTGTGAGATCTGCTTTTATAAAACGGTGGTTGATAAATATCAGGTTTGAGCGTTTAGCTATGCCATAAATGTTTACTTCATTCTTTATTTTGTATCCAAAGATTTGTGATATGATATTAAGCGCTTCGAATTCGTTTTTGGAATCTATGGCAAACTCTAATTCGTATCCGTTTTTAAATGTAAGAGTTGACATACTAATCTTTCTTTAACTCTGTGTAGACACTATGTTTAAATGCGTCGAGTGCGCGCTTCTTTAAATTTTGGTTATTTAGTAATAGAGTGAAGAATTCATTGTTGCTCATTAGGCCCTCTAGGAGTGCTTCGCCAGCATCGTCATAGGAGCTAAAAGCGAAGTCGTCTTCGTTATTATTTTTTGCACCAATCTTAAGATCAAGAAACAAATCTTTAATTTGAAGTATAGCTTTTGTGGCGACGTCAGTATCTCTTGATATGTTTATTAGCATCCTTGTTACAATTATACCATAATTCACGATTAGTTTTGTGCTATAATAGGGATAATAAATTCTAGCGGAGTGATTTTATGTCGAAGGGCGTGATTTATATTATGACTACTGCGGTGTCGGGGCTGATTAAGATTGGTAAAACTAAAACTGAGCAATTTCCGGAGCGAATGCGCTTTCTTGAGAGTAATGGCTATTATAATACCACAGGGCTTAAGCGTGCTTTTGCTATTGAAGTTGAGGATTTTGACGAAAAGGAGCGTTTGATTCATGAAGTTTTTGTGAAACATCGTGTTGCTGAGAGCGAGCTTTTTGCGCTTGAGGCGGATTTGGTTGAACAACTTTTGCTTGCTTTTGAGGGTAAAGTGATTTTTCCCGAAAATCTTGATAGGGAAAAACGTTTTGATGCTGTAACTAAGATTCGCACGGTGAGCAATCGGTTTAGTTTTTATGCTAAAGGTATTCAGAACGGGGCTGTTATCACTTTTCATTATGATCCAGAAATTAAGGCGAAAGTTATTGGTGAGCGCGAGGTTGATTATTTTGGAGTTGCTTATAAACTCTCTCCACTGACTTATAAAATTATGGAAGAGCGCGGAGAGCTTAATAATTCTGGTGCGTATCAGGGTGCGCAATATTGGGATTATAATGGGGTTAAGTTGGCGCAGATTAAGGATATAAAGGCTGATTAAGCGAAAATATAGGTGGGGGGTTGAAAAATTCGTTATTCTATGCCTATAATAACAGCGGGTTGGAGAAATTTTTATTTTGCTTGGGTTAGATTCTCCCCGCTATGGGAAACTGCTGAATAATATTAGCTTTAAGTGCGGTGAGTTTTCCCATGGAGAGGGGGGATTTAACAAGTTGGTGATTCTAGATAGCCTGGACGGATTCCCCCGATTTAGTGAAACATAAACACAAAAAGGAGGAATTATGGAAATAGAATGTTACTTTCATTTTAAATTCGTAAGGAAGTCCAAAAATAAAAAAGTTACTGTCGTCGTAGAAGACGAACAGTAACACTACAACCTGATGAGTTTCTAGAGCTCATCTTATGTTTTAAGTATAACAAAGATAAAATTTTTTACAAGACATTTAGCTTAATGATCAGGTTCGATAATATTTTATGTTGTGATATAATAGTATCGTTGTTACTATTGTTGAACAATTTACCCGGTCCTTGTGGTCGGGTAGATTGTTTTTTTGGGTTATTCTTTAGGTAGTTTGAAATTAACGTCGATCAGCCAATGATCGCGGGAGCGAAAGGCGGGGATGGTGCCGCGGGAAGCTTTGTTTGAGGCGGCTTGGAGATTGAGTTTGTTCGTTCTTGCCCAGTCAGAGAGGGGAACGATCTTTTTGGCGGTTAATTTTGTAATTCGGCGATAGAGCGCTTCGACCAGGAGATTCGCGAAAAGCTCGGTTAGATCATCGTAGTGATTGGTTTTTGAGTAATTATCCAGAGCAGGGTAGTATTCGCTAGTTTTGGTTTTATTCACGATGATAATTGGCGGCAGGTCGAGAAGTTGTAATTGGTAATTGGTTAGCAGGCGACCGATGCGACCATTACCATCGCAAAAGGGATGGAAATTTTCGAATTCGGCATGAAAGAAGGCAATTTTTTCGAGGAAATAGGAGTCGTCTGGCTGGTTGTATTTTTCGACGAGTTCATGCATGAGACCGTTTACGAATTTTGGATTAGCGCCGATATGGGTACCGACACGAACCCACTCGTTGCCAGAACGAAAACGTCCGGCAAAATTGTCACTAATGTCGGTGAGAAGAATTTTGTGTAATTTTAGAATAAGTTCGATGGAAAGAGGCTCGGTCTGATTATCGGCGAGATATTTAATGGCCTTGGCGAGGTTTTTAGCCTCGTAGATCTCGCGAATTTCGTGGTCTGTGCGAATTTGATTATGAATAAGAATATCTTCGGTGTCTTCGAGAGTTAAAGTCGAATTTTCGATAGCGTTGGAATTGTAAACCATTTCGGGAAGCTCGGCAATGGAAAATTCTTTGACGGCCGAGGGGTTTTTCCGGGCAAGTTCACGGTATTTTTTGGCTAGGCTGTCGATTTTATCTTTTGTGACTTGATTAATCATGCTCTAATTATATCAAAGAAAGCGTGAAAAGTCAAGGCTTTTGAGTGTTTTTCACGGAAAGTTGTAAAAGAAGTCCAAAATAAAAAAGTTACTGTCGTCGTGACGGACGAGCAGTAACTATCTTCACCTTGCGAGTTTCTAGAGCTCGCTTTTTGTTTTTAGGAGGAGCTTTACGAGATCTATTTTAAATCCATCGTAAATCCAAAAAATTTTCAACCCGACGGATATTGTCCGTCATCTTGATTGTAGCTTGAGCGAGAAGAAAAGTCAAGGCTCGAGGCCTAGATTTAGCCCAATTCGCGTTCGACGATTTCGTCGGCTTCTCGGCGAGAAACGACGGTATCGAAGAGGCCGATTTTTTGGTTGTCGTTGGCGGCGCGACCGCCGACATATTCGAGCGAAGCGTCTTCAAAACGACGGAATTGAGCGATAGCGGCGTTGAGTTCGGTTTGGTTGAAAGCGCCGACTTCGCACATTAAATCAAATTCGTGAATTGTGAGTCCAGTGACTTTGCTGAATAATTCCGGTTCGATGTTGCGGATGACGTCGACGAGTGCCTGCTCGCGGTAGTCGGTGAGGTACATGAAAACTGGAATGCGGGTGATGAATTTTAGCAATTTTTCGCGGAGTTTGGTTTTGAATGATTTTTGCTCTTTTTCTTCGTCGGAAATTTCTTTCTTTTCTTTCGGTGTGGGGGCGCGACCTTCGTCGGCGATTTGGCGTTTCTTGTCCTGCAAAGCTTTTTCGCGAGAAATGGTTTTGGTTAAATCGTCGCGCAGATTGCGGAAATCTTCAATTTTTTCGAGTGCTACCATCAGTTCGGGATTATTTAAAACTTTTTCTAAAACAACGGTGGTGGTGTCGACTAATTTTGCCGATTGCCAACGACGGGCGAGCATGGTCGAAGCGGTGCCGTAAGTGGAAATATCGAGAATTTCGTTGGCATTTAATTTTTGCATTTGGTGGCCGTCGTAGCAGAGAATCGGTAAGAAATGAATAAATTCTTCCAAGCGTTCTTCGGGACGACGACGGTCGCCGACGGCGCCGAGTTCATTACTATAATCTGCGACAAGTTTTAAGGCGCGCGACGGGGCAAAATCTAAAACATAGCAGACTGATTTTAAGATGTTTTTCTTGAGCGGGTCGTCGGTATCTTTCAGGGTCCATGGACTTTGGGCGCGGAAAGCGGTTTGGAAATAGGTTTCGGGTTTGTCGGTGTTGCGTAAAAATAGAACTCCGCTCCAGGCTGGGACGGTAACGCCAGTAGTTAATTTTCCGCAGGAAAGGGTGATGGTGGCGGTGGATAAACCGTCTTTGATGGCGTTTTTGATTGGCTCTTTGGCGAATTTACCACCTGGCGTGTCGCCGCCGGCGGCGCGAATAATTTTGTAACGGCTGGAGAAGAACGGATCGTTATTTAATATTTTTTCCATTGCTTTGCAAGCGCCGACGCTAGGCAAAAACCAAAAAGTGTGACGGAGCGACGACAAAAGTCGCGCGTCTTCAAAGGGAAGGGCAGGCGCTTTGTGGTCGAAACGATTTTCGATATCGACTTCAAGGTTGACGCCATGAAGAATGTTTAAGAATTTTTGAACTTCTTTTTCTAATTTAAATTTCCATTCGCCGTCTTTTTTCTCAACGGAGAAAAATTTGTTAAGGTCGAACTCGTTAAATTCACCTTGCATGGCAACCTCGCGCAAGCTTTCGGGCATTTGATAAGTGAGCATCACGATTTGGGGAAGTTCTGAGTAGGGGTTGTTTTCGAATTTCCAATTAGTTTTAGCGCGTTGTTCGTCGGCGTAGGTCCAGTTGGCGATTTGGTCTTCGGAAAATTCGCCTTCGGTTAAAGCGCGAAACGGCGTGCCGGAAAGATAGAGAAAGCCACGAGTTTTGATCGGTAAAGTTTTTTCAATTTCTGCGGTTTCGCCGTAGTCCGCGGGTAAGTTGTCGTTTTTGTCGTCTTCTTGAGTAAGTTCTTTCGCGGAATCGCGCCAAGCACCGAAATGATATTCATCGACATAAATACAATCCCATAAAGTTTCGTGCATCTTTTTGTGTCGAACTTTAACTTCGCCGTTTAGACCTTTGCCGAGTACGTCCTGATAACTGGCGAACCAGACAACTGGGCGGTTGTCGTCGATTTCGTGTTCGTTCCATGTGCTGAGTCCTTCGATAAATTGCCAGCCGTCGAAATCTTGGTGGCCGTATAAATCTTTTTTCCATTCTATCTCAACGCCAGGTTTGTAAGTTAGAACTAAAATGCGTTTCCAACCCATTTTCTTTGCGAGTTCGTAGGAAGTGAAGGTTTTGCCAAAACGCATTTTGGCGTTCCATAAGAAACGAGGCGGGTCGGTTTCGTTTTGATATTTTTGGAAATAGTTGGCGGTGTCGTTGACGAAACGTTCTTGTTCGGGCCGCATTTTGAAAGTGGCTTTGTCGGTTCCGGATTCGGGATGGCCGGTTTTAATGCCGTTAATAACGGCTTTGATGTGTGCGATGTCCGTGTCGTACCATTCGCCGGCGATTTGGTTGATGCCGAGATTTTTGAGCCATTTGTGAACGGTGTGGTCAGTAAAACATTCGCCGGAGTCGGTGATGGCGAGTTCGTAATGTTCGATTTTATATTGAGGGTTCGGAGTTTTGACGAGACCTTCTTCGACGCGGGCTTTGACGGCGTCGAAATCGCTGCCGGATTTGGTGACGCGCTGAGTGTAGCCGACTTTTAATCCGGGCTGGTTCGGGACGGAATAGACGTAGATTTGTGGGCGGGGTTGGTAGTGGAGTTCTTTGGTCATGTTACATCTCCTTTACTAATGATTTGATGAATTGTTGTTCTTCGTCGGTAATTCCGTAGCGCTCGTATAGTTTTTCGTCGGTCCATTCTCTATCCATCGTCAAATCAGGAATAAAAGAATAGGAATTTGCCGTAATGTTTTGAGTAAGTTTTCGAAGAGACAATAAGAATCTAAATAGCCGCGTTTTTGCGTATTTACTCATATTTTCTGCTTCTTCTTTAGTTTTATATGAACCTACTACTAAGTAAGTTTCCGTACATGCACTGCGTGGTGATGCGATAATCGGTTTCGAAATGACTGTGTCTGGGTATGAGCCTATTCCGTGGGCTTTCGAGATTAGTACTTTATATTTGTCTATTAACTCTCTGTTTTTTTGAATTTGAGTTTTTTGAATAAAACCTTCTTGCTTATTCGCATAAATCTTAACTTTATCCGGGTTATCTATCTCATCAAGTTTAACTTTTCCAGTAAGCGAAAATGGATTTCTGTTTGTAACTCTATGATTCAATGTGGATTCATGTAGAGCTTGCACTTTACGTAGAATAGGAATAGCCTTGTTCCATCTAATGAAAATATCATATTCCGAAAGTGGACGTAGCATAGATGAATCTTCGCCGTCTCTCAGGATAGTTGTGATTTTGCATTGCCCAGAATATTTTGAATCTCTTATGAAATATAATACGCCACCTTCTATAGAAACTCCTGGAAAACAATCGCTAGCGTCGGGGTAATCGACTAGTTCTTTGATGTGATCGTCGTGTAACATTTCTTCGCGGAAACTATCTAAGCCTTTACCACCGGCAAACCAACGAGAGGGAATAATAAATGCCATGTAGCGAGGATTTAATTTTTTGGCTTGCCGAACAAAATAATGATAAATTGGCATAGCGGATGAGCCAGTGCCGCCGCCATCACTGAGTTGATACGGCGGGTTGCCGACGATGACATCAAATTTCATAGTTTTTACCTCCTCTGGTGTTAAGTGAATAAAATTGTAAGCGTGGCGTTCGCGATCGGCGGAGCGGTCGAGTTCGCCGCCTTCTTTGTTGCTACAATAAATGCAGGCGCCGTTTTTGTAAGTGTGTGGTCGGTTGTCGTAAGAAATGTTGCCTTCGGGCGTGTCGAAATTGGCGACGGATTTTTCGCTGCTGGCGTTTTTGGAAGTGTAAAGGCTGCGCCGGCTCATTAGGGCGGTTAAATCTGTAATGGCAATGCCAAAAAGCATGTTGTGAAAAATGTGTTCGCGACGGACACTTTCGTCTGGAAATTCATCGCGCAAGCCGACCATGAGACGTTTGGCGATTTGACGTAAGAAAATGCCGGTTTTACAAGCGGGGTCGAGCCAACGCAGGGAAGAATCATGCCAAATTTCTTCGGGGAAAAGATCGAGCATTTTGTCGACTAATTCTGGCGGGGTGAAAACTTCGTCGCTAGATAAGTTGGCGATGCAGTCCAAAATATCCGGAACGTGTCCGCCTTCGAGCAGACGCGTAAATAAGCTAGTGGGCTGTGGATTTTTATTCTCCATGGGCGAGCTCCTTGTAAGATACCGTTGGGTATTCTTTGATGATTGATTCGACGCCAAGTTCCATGTCGGTGAGTGCATAAACGCGCCGTTTGAACAGACCTTTGGCGGGGGTGGAGTATTCGGTGAAAAAGATTTTGTCGGTGCCGTTTAGCATGTCGCCGACGATTAAATTGGTGTCCATGATTTTTTGCATGGCGAGGAGAAATTCTTGCGAGGTTTTCTTGGGCAAATAATCAAAAATGACGCTGCGCATGCGTTTTTTACATTCGGCGATGTTGTCGGTGGCGATGTCGACACCGTAAATTGTAGACAAAACTTTTAAAACGGAGAATTCGCGATTTTTCGGATGCCATTCAATGCGATCTTGTTTTAAGTGGTCGAGACGTTGGCGGAGAATTGCTTCAAGAAAATTACCATTACCGCAAGCTGGCTCAAGAAAACTCCAGTAGCGGTTCGAGGTGGCTTGAGTTAGGGCGAGAATATTATTAACTTCGCGTTCGCTAGTAAAAACTTCGCCACGATCGCGGACGCGGGATTTGGATTTGATTTGCTTGGATTTTTGCTTAGGTTTGGGGATAGTTGGCATCTCTGTTGTGCTTTCTTGCAACAGAGAATAATTTTGGACATCACTTTGATATCAACAACAAAAATCGGACATCGCAGCAGATGTCCAAATCCTTTACAACAGAGATACTCCGTGTGCTGCGGTGCCCGATTAATCCGGAGTACCACAAACACTAGAGATAATCTCTGTGTTCTGTTGCATTATTAAAGATTTGGACTCTTTAATTATAACACAAAATGGCCGTTTTTTGTGAGATGAGATACATTGATAGGGGAATATGGTATAATTGGGGTATGCGGAAGAAGTCCGATTCTATTTTGAGAATATTGTTGATTATTGGGGATGCGGTGGCGCTGCTCGCGTCATTTGCGATGGCGTATTTTATTCGGGTGAAGGTGGATCCGCGACCGTTTACGTTTGAGTCGCAGTTTTTTGATTTTGTGCAGACGGTGGTGTGGCTGGTGCCGGTGATGTTGGTGATTTTGGCGGCGCTGGGGTTGTATCGGAAAAGTATTTTTCTGGGGGCGACGCGGTTGCCGGAGCGAAGTCGGGTGGCGCTCGCGGCGGTGTTGTCGGTGGCGGCGCTGATTGTGTATGACTTTTTCGCGGGGGAGAATTTGTTTCCGGTGCGGATTATGGCGCTGACGTCGGTGTTGTTATCGTTTATCTTTTTGTTGTGCGAGCGAGTGTTGGTGCGGTTTATTGTGCGACAAATTTTTAAGAGCGATTATGGCGCGAAGCGGGCGGTGATCGTGGGGAATTCAAAAAACACGGAATATTTGGCGGATTATATCGCCTCGACGCCAGAGGCGGGATATCGGTTGGCGGGAGTGGTGGCGAATAAAAAATACATTCCGAAAGATTTGAAAACGCATCAATACTCGTCGGTGAAAGAGGCGCTGAAAAAGGCGCGGGCGGACGTGATTTTTCAGACGGACGAAAAGTCGACGGAATATGTTTATAAACAGGCGGTGGAGCATCACTTGTTATATTATTTTGTGCCGAGCGAAACGGCGTTGTCGTCGCATTTTGGGGAACTAGAACTTATCGGGGCGACGCCGGCGGTGCTGGTGATGACGACGCCTTTGGTCGGGGGGTATGCGGCGGCGAAACGGGCGTTTGATATTTTGTTTTCGCTGGTGGCGATTATACTTACGGCGATTCCGATGTTGATCGTGTGGCTGATTTTGAAATTTACGGATGTGAAAAGTCCGGCGATTTATGCGGATGAGCGATTGACGCAGTATAATCGGCGGTTTAAATGTTATAAGTTTCGGTCGATGAAACCGGAATATTCGGGAATGACGGCGGAGGAGGCGTTTATTAAAATGGGCAAGCCGGAGGTAATTAAAAAGTATCGGAAAGACGGGGATTATTTGAAAAATGACCCGCGGATTACGAAATTTGGGCATTTTATTCGGAAAACGTCGCTGGATGAGTTGCCACAACTGTTTAATATTTTGAAGGGAGATATTTCGTTGATCGGGCCGCGGGCGCTGTTGCCGGGAGAGCTTCGTGATTATGGGGATAGGTCGCTGATTTTGACGGTGAAGTCGGGACTGACGGGATTTGCGCAAGTTTCGGGGCGGCGAGATATTCCGTTTGAGGAACGGCGGGCGTTGGATATTTATTATGTGCGGAATTGGTCGCTGACTTTGGACGCGCAGATTTTCTTTAAGACAATTGCGATGGTGGTAAAGCGGGACGGAGCGAAGTAGATGGGGAAGAAAAAAGTTTTGAAGGCTCGGGATACGGCGGGGGGTGGTGTTGCGGCGGGACGAGATGCGTTAGCGGGTGGGGCGATGAAAGTGGCGATTGTTTGTGATTGGCTGACGACGGTCGGGGGAGCGGAGAAAGTGTTGCTACGTATTCATAAATTGTTTCCGGAAGCGCCGATTTATACTTCGAAATATGACCCGGAGGGGATTGATTGGTTTTCGGATGCGGAGGTGAAGACGGGGTGGTTGCAAGTTTTTCCGTCTGCGATGCGGCGGATTTTGGGGCCGTTAAGGCAGTGGTATTTTTCGCATTTGGATTTGTCGGAATATGATTTGATTATTTCGGTGACGGGGGCGGAGGCGAAATCCGTGAAGTCGGGACGGAGGCTTCACGCGTTGAAAGTGAAAAATGATGGAAAAGGACAGGAGGGGAAAAATTCGCGTGGGATTCATATTTCGTATTGTCATGTGCCGACGCAATATTATTGGCAGATGTATGATGATTATGTGAAAAATCCGGGGTTCGGGGTATTGAATCCGGTGGTAAGATTGTTTTTTAAGTTGTTGGTGCGACCTTTGCGGCGGGCAGACCTTCGGGCGGCGCAGAATCCGGATTATTTTGTGACGATTTCGGAATATGCGAAGGAGGCGATCAAGAAATATTATGGGCGAGAGGCGGTAGTGGTGCATCCGCCGGTGGAGCTTAAGGATTTTTGCGTAGAACAGAAAGGCAAGGCTGGGACGCGTTCTGGTGAAGAGAAAAGTTGTGATAAAAAACAGGGGTCAAGTTGTGGAAAACCTGTGGAAAACTTTTATGTGGTGACGAGTCGGCAGGTGAATTGGAAGAGGCTGGACCTTGCGGTAAAAGCGTGTATGATGACGCAGCGGAAGTTGGTGGTGATTGGCGAGGGGCCGGAGCATAAAAAGTTAGTGAGACTTGCGAAGGATTCGGGGTTGGTGGAGTTTTTGCCGACGATGAATAAAAAAGAATTGGCGAAATATTTGCAGCGGGCGAAGGGGTATTTGTTCCCGAGTATGGAGCCGTTTGGGATTGCGCCGGTGGAGGCTTTGGCGGCGGGCTGTCCGGTGATTGCGTTTTGTGAAGGTGGGGCGCGAGATTATGTGATTAATGGGAAAAATGGGATTTTGTTTGAGGAGCAAACGGCGACGTCGCTTGCGGAGGCGATTTTGAAGTTTGAAAAAATGAAGTTTCGGCGAGAAAAAGTGGCGAAAACGGCGGTGAAGTTTGATGAGGCGCGGTTTGATATGGAACTAAAAAATTTTGTGAAAAAATGTGAGAAGAAAAATGGTGCGGGGGCTTAAGGTTGAAAGTTGGCTGAGATTTTTGGTGTATGTTTTGCCGCTGGCGCTGATGTTTTCGTACTATCCGATTATTACTCTGGGACAAAACGCGTCAATGAATTTGGAGTTGTCGGTGCCGCTGGTGTGGTTAGTGGTGTTTGATATTTTGGCGATTTATTTAATGTCGCGGCGGAGAGTTTTGTTTTCTGTTTTTGCGGTGCGAGGAAGATGGTTGTGGTTATTATTTCCGGTATTTTTGACGATTTCGGTGGTTTGGTCGTTAAATATTTTGCGGGGGATTTTGGTGGTGGGGATTTTGTGGTTGATTTATTTGGCGGTGTATGGATTTTTTAATTTGCGGGATTTGTTTTTTGCGGAGGATTTTCGGAGAAAGTTTTGGCGAGCGTTTTTTGGAGCGACGATTTTGGTGTGTGTCTGGTGCGTTTTGCAATGTGTTTTGGATCTTATGGGAGTTTCGCGAGAGGGGAGTTTGATGTGTGCGGGGTGCGTGTATCAGATGTTTGGGTTTCCGCATCCGAATGGGTTTGCGATTGAACCGCAGTTTATGGGAAATTTGTTGCTGGCGCCGGCGATTGTGGCGAGTGCTCGAGCCGTGACCGTTGTAAAAAATACTTCCGGTTCAGATTCTTTACGTTTCAAATTACTTTTATTATTGTTTATCATTTCCGCGACATTGTTTTTAACCTTTTCACGTGGTGCGATTTATGCATTTGTGGTGGCGATGGTGTTTTTGCTCATATGGGCGGGAGTGCAACGGAAAAACTGGCGAGAAGTGGGGAGAGTGGTGGCGACGGTGGTGGCGGCGTTTTTGTTTACGCTGAACGCGCAGGGAATAATGGCGGCGGTCAGTCCGACGAATGACACTTATCAAAGTGGAGTGGCGAAGGCTTTGAATCATTTGTCGCTCGGAAAAATCGATGTGCGAGAAAAAACGACGGAAAATTCGACGGGAGCGATGGTAAATGCGGAGAATGAAAATGCGGAATTGTCGACTGAAAAATGGGAGGAAAATTCGTCGGTGTTTGATGGGTATGTGGAGGGGTCGACGGATACGCGAATTAGGTTGTCGAATGCGGCGGGGGAAGTGTGGGCGAAAAATTCGGCGACGGTTTGGTTTGGTGTCGGAATTGGCGGAGCGGGCGAGGCGCTATATCGAAACGGTTTGTCGCCGGCGCCGAAAGAAATTATTCAAAATGAATATATGTCGCTGCTGCTCGAAACTGGGCTGGTGGGAATTGCATTATTTGTTTTGACGTTAGGGTTGATTTTACGGGCGATAATAAAAGGCGTGAAAGTCCAGTCGGCGAAAGAAATTAAAACTGTAAAAGTTAAAATCGCGACGACAAAAACAACGATGCTAAAAAGTGAAACTGCGCCGATAGTTCTCGCGATGATGGTGGCTTATGGAATTACGTTGCTATTCTTCTCGGGACTACCGAATGCGTTGCATATTTATTTGTTGACTGGGTTGGTTTTTGTGATGGGGCTAAAAACAAAATAAAATAAAACTTCGCGATAAATAGGAAAATTATTCGACGTGCTTGCGGAAGAAGTTGGTGTCGTAGACTTCGGCGCCGTGGTGTTTGTAAAATTCTTGGGCGGATTCGCGGCCGTGGCCACAAGTGAATTCGAGGTCTTGACAGCCTTTTTCGGCGGCCCATTCGAGCATAGCTTGCCAAAGGGCGGAGCCGATGCCTTTGCCGCGAACGGTGCTGTCGGTGACGAAATCTTCGAGGTAGGCGTTTTTGCGGATGCCGGGACCCATTAAAATAGATAAAGTTGCGATGCCGAGAATTTTGCCGTCTTCTTCGGCGATGAGCAAATCGTGATAAGATGAATTGATAACATCTTCGAACCATTCGCGCGGGATTTCGCCTTTGTCTTTGCCGCTGCGCGAAAGCTGAATTAAAAGTTCGCGGACGCGGGCGGCGACTTCGGGGGTGTAAGTTTCGAGTTTTTTGACAATCATAAAATTTCTCCTAATTTAGTTTTTAATGCTTGGGCTAGCGTGGCGATTTCGGATTCATCGCGCCCCCACATGGTGATGCGAATTAAGTTTTCGGTGCCGGAAGGACGCACGAGTAGGCGGCCATCGACAGTTTTGAGACGTTGGTCAAAATCGAGTAAGAGTTGTTTGGCGGCGTCGGAAGTTTTGAGAGCTTGTTTTTGTTCGGGCGTGGAGGGGAGATTGGTGACAACTTGGGGGAATTTAGTGATGATGCTGGCGAGGGAATTTAAAGATTGTTTGGAGCTCGCGATAACGGACGCCATAACAAGCGCGGTGAGCATGCCGTCGCCGGTGGCTTGGCCGGGGAGAATGATGTGGCCGGATTGTTCGCCGCCGAGCTGAATATTTTTAGTGCGCATAGCCTCAGCGACGTTGCTGTCGCCGACTGCGGTGATTTCGAGAATGATATTATTATCCGCGGCCCAGTTTAAGAGGCCTTGGTTAGCCATGACGGTGATGGCGAGGGAACTCAAATTAAAATGTTTGGCGAGGATGGCGAGAATTTGGTCGCCGTCGATTTCGGCGCCGGTTTCGTCGATCATTAAAACGCGGTCGCCGTCGCCGTCAAAAGCTACGCCAAAGTCGAGATGTTGCTCTAGAACAAGTTTTTGTAGGGCTTCGAGGTGGGTACTACCACAATCGTGATTAATTTCGGTGTTGTAATTTTTACAACAGTTGATAAGGGTGATCGTGGCGCCGAGTTGTTCGAAAACGGATTTGTTGATGACGCTGGTGGCGCCGTTCGCGCAGTCCATGCCGAGGCGGAGACCGTGAAAATCGGGAAGTTTAGGAGCGGGAGTTTTGTCGTCGGCGGCAGCTTGGTGAGTTTTGTCGGACGAGTTGTCGTGAGAATTGGAAACTAGGCTGAGGTAATTTTTTAAATGTTCTTGGTAAAGTTCCGTGGCGTCTTCTGAAATGTCGGCGCGATCGGAAGGCGCGATGGGCGAATAAGAAATGTCGGTTTTGAGGGAGACTTCGATTTTGGCGCGACCGTCGGCCCCAAGTTTTTGGCCATTGCCGTCGGACCCAAGTTCAAAAATTTTGATGCCGTTGTCGGTGTAGGGATTATGCGAAGCAGTGACGTCGATGGCAAAATCGAAACCCATTTTGGCGAAACAAAAATTAATCGCGGGAGTCGGCAAGATGCCGGCAGAGGAGAATTCAACACCGAAAGTTTCACAGGCGGTTTCGAGATCGCGGATAATCCATTCCGAGGATTCGCGAGTGTCGCCAGCGAGAAAGATTTTGAAGTCGTCGCGGTCGGCATAATCGACGAGGCCGCGGATGATTTTGGCGAGAAATGCGGGGGTGAATTGTTCAGCTTTGCCACGAATGCCGTCAGTACCAAAATTTTGCATGTTAGCTCCTTTCGAGAAGTTTAATGATAACTTGTAGGGTTAATTTGACGTCAGAAACGGTGCTACCGCGAGAAAGGTCGGCGAGCGGACGGTCGAAACCTTGGATAATCGGGCCGGCGATAGTAAATCCGCCGAAGCGTTCGAGGGATTTGTAGAGAATGTTGCCGGAATTGAGGTCGGGGGTGATGAAAACGTTGGCGCGACCGGCGATTTGCGAGGCGGGGAATTTTTTGGCGGAAATCGCGGGGTCGATAGCGGCGTCGAGTTGCATTTCGCCGTCGATGAGCCAATCAGGAAATTCGGCGCGGATTCTGTCAATAGCGTAGTGGATTTTTTCGAGATCGGGATTTTTGCCACCAGAGCCGTTGGTGGAATAGGAAAGTAGGGCGATGCGCGGAGTTTTGCCGGAAAAAGCAGAAAAAGTTTCGGCGGTGTCTTTGATAATCCAATAAAATTGTTCTTTATTTGGCAACTTATTTACGCCGCCGTCGGCGAGAGCAAAAAGTTGGTCGGCTTTTTTACAGATAAAACAACTGGAGAAAAAGTCGGATTTTAAGGGAACGAAGTTTTTATAAGCGAGCAGGACGTCGCGAGAGGAAAAGTCAAGACCGGAAAGCATGGAGTCGGCTTGGTGATTGGCAAGGAGCGCGGCGGCGGCGTCGAGATTTTCGGCAGACAAAAACTCGACCGTGGGGAAATCCTGAATGGCTTCCTGGATGGTCGAGTTTTCGAGTTCTGGTATAACGATCTTCATAGACGTATTATACCATTTTTGGCGAGGATGCGCGAGTGTAGATTGTTATTTGTCTACGACTTCGCCTTCGACCGGCTCGTCATTGTTTTTGTCGTCGGTCTTGGCGTCGCTTTTGTCGTCTGCAGTTTCGGAGCTAGCTTGGTAAAGCTTTGCGCCGATCGGCATGATTTTTTCGTTAAGTTCTTTGACGGCGTCTTCGAATTTTTCTTTGTCGGCAGACTCGTCAGCGAGAACTTTTTTCGCCTCTTCGACGGCTGTTTTGATCACTTCTTTGTCGTCGTCGGAGATTTTGTCTTTGTACTCGGTCGGCATTTTTTCAGCGTGATAAATGGCGTTTTCGAGTTGGTTTTTCGCGTCGATCGAATCACGCTTTTTCTTGTCTTCCTCGGCGTGGGCCTCGGCCTCTTTTTGAGCTTTTTCGATGTCTTCTTTGCTCATGTTGCCAGAGTTTTGAATGGTGATCGATTGCTCTTTGCCGGTGCCTTTGTCTTTCGCGGTGACGTTCAAGATACCGTTAGCATCGAGGTTGAAAGTGACTTCGATTTGCGGGATGCCACGCGGAGCGGGAGCGATGCCGTCAAGAATGAAGCGACCGAGGGACTTGTTGTCTTTAGCGAATTCGCGCTCGCCTTGGAGGACGTGAATCTCGACCTGCGACTGATTGTCGGCTGCGGTGCTAAAGGTTTCGGATTTCGATGTCGGAATAGTGGTGTTGCGCTCAATCAAAGGAGTGCGGACACCGCCCATGGTTTCGATACCGAGCGTTAGAGGAGTAACGTCGAGCAAAAGAATGTCTTTGACGTCGCCTTGAAGCACGCCACCTTGAATCGCGGCGCCGATAGCAACGACTTCGTCAGGGTTGACGCCTTGCATCGGGTCTTTGCCGAAAATGGATTTAACTTTTTCGACGACGGCCGGCATCCGGGTCATACCACCGACCATGACGATTTCGTCGATGTCTTTGGTGGTAAGCTTGGCGTCCTTTAAGGCTTTTTCGACTGGACCGGCGAGACGGTCAAGCAGAGGCGAGACGAGCTCTTCGAGTTTGGCGCGAGTCAAAGTGTATTCAAAATGTTTCGGACCGTCAGCGTCGGCAGACAAGAACGGCAGGTTGATGTCGGTCGAAGTGGAGCTCGAGAGTTCCTTTTTCGCTTTTTCGGCTTCGTCTTTGACACGTTGCATGGCGGCGGCGTCTTTTTTGATGTCGATGCCGGATTCTTTTTTGAATTCGTCGACGAGGAAGTTAACGATAATGTTGTCAAAATCTTCACCACCGAGGTGAGTGTCGCCGTTGGTGGACATTACTTCGAACACGCCGTCGCCGAGTTCCAAAATCGAAACGTCGAAAGTACCACCACCAAGGTCGAACACGACGATTTTTTCGTCTTTTTTGGACTCGAGACCATAGGCCAAAGCTGCGGCGGTCGGCTCGTTGATAATACGTTTGACTTCGAGACCAGCGATTTTGCCAGCGTCTTTGGTGGCTTGGCGTTGTGAGTCGTCGAAGTAGGCCGGAACGGTGATGATGGCTTCGGTGACTGGCTCGCCGAGGAAGGCTTCCGCGTCGGCTTTGATTTTGGAAAGCACCATAGCGGAAATTTCTTCCGGCGTGTATTCTTTGCCGTCCATCTCGACTGCTACACCGTTGCCTTTTTTCACGATTTTGTAAGGGCTGATTTCGCGGTCGCGTTCGACTTCTTTGTCGGTGAATTTGCGACCGATTAGACGCTTGATGCCATAAATCGTGTTTTTTGGATTAGTGACGCGTTGGCGCTGGGCAACTTTGCCGACTAGGCGCTCGCCTTTTTTAGTGACGGCGACAACTGACGGGGTCGTGCGATCGCCTTCGCTGTTTGTAATAACTTCCGGTTTCCCGGCGACCATGTACGCGAACGCGGAGTTCGTCGTACCGAGGTCGATACCAATAATTTTACTCATATATTTTATCTCCTTTCGTTGGCACTCTCGTGTGTTGAGTGCTAAGCTACTCTCTATTATAGCAAACTAGCACTCGTTTGTCAAGAGTGCTAATACAGGGGTGGGGGGAAAAATAAAAAACCTTGTGTTTTTTGTGAAAACGTATTATAATGAAAATGCAACAATTAAACGTTTTCACATTAAGGCAGGTGGTTTTTAAACCTGGATGCCGGCGAGATGCGAAAATGGCACCGTGAGGAAGTCATTTCGTCTTTGCAGGCATCCTACCTGTGAAAATGTTTGATTGTTGCACCTTGCGGTGCCATTTTTGATGAGCGCCGTCAATAACGACATAACGGAGGTCATAGATGTCTTTTATAGCAAACATATTCAATCAGCTTGGTAAAAGTACCAGTAGCGAGACCCGAAAAAAGGCTGTCGGAGACAGCAGCCGATCCGCGGGCCGAAAGACTTATGCTAAAATAGTTGCTGGTACTTTTAGTGGGTTGGTTGAGGCAAGAGGTTTGAGCGACTTGTGGTGGAGCGGGGGGATTTGGAAGTTGATGATGGTTGGGGCGACTTTTGGGGTGGTGTTTTTTGGGGTGTTTATCGGAGTGATGCTCGGTGGGCAAGAGGTTTTTGCCACGGCGTCGTCGCTCACGATTTCTGTTTCCGGTAACCCTACGATTAACCTGCCGCCGTCGGCAGAGGGGAAGTTTGTGGACAGCGGAGATGAGATAATTAGTGTATCTACGACACATGCGGCGGGGTATGTGCTGAAGGTGAAGGCTAGTAGCGCAACGGACCTGAAAAACTCGTCTGGCACGACTGGATTTACTTCTATTGCTTCGGCGATTACGGCGGAAACTTTTGATACTAGTGCCTACAACGGTAAATGGGGCTACAAACCGAGCAAGTTAAACAGCGTAGCCAACACTAAATACCAGCCTTCACCAACGACTTCTGGCAGCACGCTAGATTCGGTGTCTAGCGCGACGGATAATGATTATACGGTCTCAATCGGTGCTAGGGCTAATATCAATACCGCGATTGGGAGTTATTCTAATACTTTTGTGTTTACCGTGACCGCCAACCCTACGCCGTATAAAATTACCTATAATGCTAATACTACGGACACGGTTTCAAATATGCCGAGCAATGTCAGCACCAGCTCATCAGCCGAAACGGTAACAATTAGCTCCAACTCCCCCACCCGGAGTGGCTGGTATTTTAAGGGCTGGAACACTTCGGCGAGTGGTAGCGGGACGAGTTATGCCAAGGGGAGCAGTTTTACGTTGAATCAGACGACAGCGAGCAATACTTTAGTACTTTATGCCCAATGGGGTTGTGAGCCAGGATTTATTTGTTATAGGAGTAACGCCGGGACGGATACGGTGGAAGGTACAATGGCGGACCAGAGCGTAGGCACGAGCGCGACTTCGGCAATGCTTCGGGCATACAACTACAAGCGCAGTGGTTATGCCTTCCTCGGCTGGAGCACGAAAGCAAACCCGACAATTGGCACTGATACGATTTATGGACCGATGGAAGATATTACTTTTAGCGCACTCACTAGTGATGGGCTTAGTCTTTATGCAGTGTGGCTCCCGAAATCTACAGAATACACCATGCAGACTTTCTCATCCAGCGTTTGCTCTACTAAACTCACGGCGGTAACTTATAACTCCACTAGTGCGACCTTTACCGCAACGGCGAACTCGTTTATCGCCCTAGAAGACAACCGTGACGGCAATGTCTATACGGTAGCAAGGCTCTCGGACGGCAATTGTTGGATGCTGGAAAACTTACGGTTAGACGACTCTGCGACGATTTCTAGCACAAATACCCATAATCCAATTTCTAGCTTCACCAAGCTTTCAGCCACTTCTAGCTCGTGGTGCACTACAA
>CAVEVN010000008.1:0-33833 GCA_963619155.1 bacterium | reverse complement strand
CCGCCTTCGCTCGACCGGGCAATACGGGGATCCGCTGTACTTCTCCCGCTCCGGGAGCGTGAATGGCTCTACGCTTTACTATTCGTCCACGAGCGGGAACTACTGGTCGGGTACTGTTAATTCTTCCAGCAACGGGTACAATCTGTACTTCAGTTCCGGTTCTGTGTACCCCGCGTACCGTAACGATCGCAGCAACGGAAGGTCAGTCCGCTGCGTCGCTCGAGAATAGAGGCGACTCATTCATTGGCTTAGGGGGACTGTTTTTAAGAAGTTAGAGCTTGGGTTTTGAAACTGGTAAAACGTCAGCGACAGGGGGCGGTCGTAAATTTGACTTTTTGAGGCAAGTGTGATATAATGAGAAGATATGGGCACTGGCGAGGGGCAATCAGAGTTTCAGATACCGTCTTTTGCGCGAGCAGAGGCTTATAATTTTGAGACTGCGAAAGATAGTTTTGATGTATACCGAGAACTGACCCAAATTTCAGAGGAGATCGAGCGATGTCGCGCCAGAAATATCTAAATTATTCGAACAGATTGAGCGAGGGGGATTTAATAAATGCCGAGTCGGCGCTCGGGCGGACGCTGTTTGGACCGATTCCGGCGGGGCATGAGCGAGAGTTTTTTGTGGCAAAGAAAAATGTGTGGATTTGGTATGAAAGTTGGCCGGACATGATGGGAGAGACGCAGGAAATGACGATTCGGTATGAGGTGCGGCCGGAAGGGGTGTTTAAGCGGGCCAATGCGGGGGCGTATGAAAAGGTTGAGGGGGCGGAGCTAGCGAATTTTCGGCAGGCGGCGCGAAGTTATTTAACGCTTGTCAAATCAAAACTCTATTGCTAAAATAGAGTTATGACGGAACAAATTTCTACGGAGGATCTCGCGGCGGCGTTTGGGGGTTCGGTGCGCAATGTTCAAACGGCAAAAAAAAGCGGTAAGAATAGAGCGGTTTCGTTGGCGGTGCTAATAGTCGGGCTGATTATGCTGGCGGTGGGGGTGGTGTTTTTGGTGCTGGGGATTAAAAAGGCGTCGCTGCTTGCGGACGGTGATTTTTTGGTGTCGGCAGGAGAGTGGAGATTAGCAGAAAGTGAAACTTGCGCCGAAAATGAGTGCAAAGATACAGTGATTTGGACGTTTTCGGAAATCGGCAAGGGGACTTTGACTACCAATGGACATAAAAATGATTATGATTTTAAGTGGGCGATTCGGGACGGGAAACTTGTGATTGAGACGGATTGGCTGTATGAGCTCGACAACGAGTACGAATATATGCTTGACCAAGAGACGCGGGAGTTGATTTTGAAGGATGATGATAAAGAATATAGGTTTGTGACCGAGGAGCAAAAATAGGTAGGTATGCAGAAAAGTAAATGGCAAAAAATCAGGAGAGCAGTCGGGGCTTTCTTTTTGGTGCTTTTTGTTGCTATCGGGGGCGTCGTTAAAACGAATGATGTTTGGGCTAACTTCTATACTTATAAAGATTGTATTGACGCTAGTGGTGGTCGTGGAGATATTCCGTCGGTGCAAGAGGCATGTTGGATACATGTCGTAGACGGGGGGATCAATAATGTTTGTTCGGCTTGGATTGGGAACAGTACAGATTCCAAAAGTATTAATATTTATGTTGATAGCCTGACCGGAACGGCGCCACTTGCGTATTGGGGGATGTGTACGCTCAGCAGAAACTCAACCTCCAAATTATGGACTACTGATGACAATGGGGCTATTGCGGGAGTTGGTTCATTAGACCGCGGGACATGGGGTAACCCTACTTCTCTTGGTACTACTCTGGACATTGCCAAATTCGTTGAAGGGCTGACTCCCGTAAATGGCAATAAATATACTCGCAGGATTAAGGTGCATCGTTGTCATGGTGGCGATATTGACTATACGAGCTGCTCCTATCAGACACAGGATATTAATGTTATAGTAAGTACGCATACGCTTATATTAAAGGCAATCTTGGAAGACGGGACGAGTTTTGCTAAATCTATCGCTGACAAAACTAAAACCGGAGTCATGAGCGGAACTTGGGGAAGTATTACTAGGGGTGGCGCGCCGACCGGATATTCTTTTCTTGGGTTTAGAAAAAACGCTTCGGATAGTAGCTACGTGACGCAAACTACAGCCGATAGCAGCAACAGCTATGTCTCTGGTAATGCGACGCCGAAAGAGACTTATAATGAGAAAATGGCGGGTTCTGATGTGACGCGGTACGCTGTATATGTGTTAAACCGGTTTGCGGGACGGTCGCGAGTGCTGCAGGACGGAGAAGAAAAAGCATCCACGGGTTTTGTGACTCAGGCTAAAAGTTGGAGGACTTATCATCCAAATTGTACAGTTGATGGGTGTAAAGTAACCATCCAGCACGATTTAAAGCGCACGGATGGCACTGGCAATACGACGTATATGATCAAACGGACGACTTCCAATATTCCCGGGGAAGGAGTCGGGGTGATAAAAAATGTTACGACTGAGACTTTTGCTAGCGGTAACGAAGTTCAAGAACGAAGCAAAGAATATACGTTGTATCCCGGGCAGATTGTGTGCGAAACGTTGATTTTTGCTGGAGATAAAGACTCTGGCGACAGCAGAACGACGGTTTGCGTGTCGGTAAACGGTGAGTTTTTGGCGGATGCGAGCATTAAAATGTCTATTTACAGTCAGGACGTAACAAAATACAAAGAGCCTCGAGTGGGTACGATTTATGGAAAACCTGGGGATATTGTCACTTGGCATACCACATATTATCCGAGTAAAGGTCAAGTTTATTATGTGACGAAGCCGCAAAAATATATTCTAAATGGAGGAGAACTATTGCCGAGTAACGGTATAATGAATACGATGGCACTAGACAGTATTAACGAAATCGCCTGGAAAAATGCTTATAATGTGCAAATTTTACGCCCGACGGGTGAGTTTTTCGAGAATTACTTCAAAAATAACGGTGATACGCGTTACGACCAACGCGAAGTTGCGCAGAGGCTGGGCGATACTTTTGTGGGGACACTAAGTACTGGGATAGCGAGCTTAAATAATGTGGAAGAAATTAAAAATACACCGACTGGCGTTTCGATTGATACAAAATGTTCGGCTTCTGATAAATCTGATACCGAAACCGGAACGCAAACCAGTTGTTATACAAAAGCAAACATAACTGCCGAGACACTTTCGTCTGAGTCTAAACTAATTGTGCCATATAATTTTACTAATACGACAGAAATAAAAACGGCTGAGAATGAGGTAACTTTTTACGCGGGGGAAACGGCGACGATTAAATATGACTACATTATTAATCCTAAAGCTAACGCCTATACGACAAATTCGGCGAGTGAAAAATATGCGACTTCGGTCAGTAATCCGAAATGGAAGTTGCAAGTTAAGAGTTATGGGTCTGGGTGGCAGGAGACTGAGGAGCAAACGCAATCTTCGTTTTTCGTATCGACAGCGGAGATGTATAACGTAAAAAAATATAACAAGTCTGTTACGATTAACATTCCGGACGTGCCGGCGGGGACGGAAGTATGTGTGAAGTCGGGGGTGTATCCGGCGAGTAGCGGGGCGGATACGAATTATACGAATGCGGAGGGGGATGGGCAGTGGGCGTGGTCTGAGCCGAAGTGCTTTGTCGTGGCAAAGAAACCGTCTATTCAGGTGTGGGGTGGGAATATTTACTCTAACGGAATTATTAATACAGCGAGAGCGATCAAGAATAATTTGGCGGGATATGGTGGGACGCATTCTTGGCGACTAGAGGGTAGCGAGACTAAGACTGTATTTGGTTCGTGGAGCGAGTTAGGTGTGGTCTCTAACGGCTTAGTGTCCGGACTGGCATCTGGGGCGAGCGTGGGGTACGGAGCGAATGATAACGGGACGCTATCGCCACCGCTTGAGGGAATAGTGGGACTAAGCAGTACAGTTTCGGCTGGAGGCTCTACAAAGACGGATTATTGCAAGCAGGTGCCGTTGTCGTTTGCGAATAGTAAATGTACTAGTAACTATACCGGGCAACTGGGGAGCGCGATTACGAGCTCTAGCATCAAAGGCGACCAGAGCAATATTCTAACAAAGTTTGATTATGGTGGGGCGATGAATTCGGACGGGGTGACGGCTTTGAACGACGGCAATAAAATTCAGAAAGAAACTTACTATTATTATGGCACTAAGTTGACTTTGGGTAGCCAAACTAATGCCGGAGGGAATCCGGTAGGGCGGGGCTCTATCCAATTTGTGCACGGGACGGAAGGGATTTATATTAATGGCAACTTAGAATACCAAGATGGTTATACGAAACTGGCGGATGTGCCGAAGTTGATTATCTATACTGAGAAAAATATCAATATTGCCTGTAATGTGTCCAGAATTGACGCGATTTTGATTGCGGGTGGAACGGTGAATACCTGTGCGGATGAAAATGGGGATTCGCCAGAGGTAAACTCGGCAGAGCGGTCCCGGCAACTTATGATTAACGGCGCGGTAGTGGCGGCGAAACTGGAAGCCAAGCGGACTTATGGCGCCGGTCCGGGCGTGAATTCTGGTGTGCCGGCTGAGATCTTGAACTTCGACCCGACTCTGTATCGCTTTGGCGAAATACAATCATCTAACGAAGATGCGGGCGAGAGTTTTGAGACGACGACTAATCTAGACACGGTTTATCAAAAAGAGCTAGCGCCGAGAGCGTAAATATTGTATAATATAGATATGATATATTTGGACCATGCGGCGGCGACGCCGGTTTCTAAGCGTGTCCTTGAGGCGATGATACCGTATTTTCGGGAAGAGTTTTTTAATCCGAGTGCGGCTTATTTGCCGGCGAAAAAGGTGGCGGTGGAATATGAAACGGCGAAAAAGACGATTGCGCAGGCGATCGGAGCCAAAAGCGCCGACCTTGTCATTACGGCTGGGGCGACTGAGGCGAATAATTTGGCGTTTACGGCGTTGTCGGCCAGATCTGATTTTTGCGGTCCTGAATTCCCGACGGGTCCTGCCGCCACTTTTCCCCCATTCTCGTCAAGCTCGATGGGGGACCCCCAAGTGGCGTCACCCGTCGAGATCTCTCGTGCTATCGTGTCTGCGTCGGACGAGCAAAGCGAAGATTTGCTCCGTTCAGGGTCGCGTCGCTCTCGCCCATCGCCACGGGGAGAGCGCGCTAATCCTCGCGCTGCCGCGCTCCGGGATCCCCTTCACCGGAGCAAATCTTCACTTTTATACCTCGAGACGGAGCACCCGTCCGTGGCTGAGGCGGCGAAGGTGTATGGCGGAATGGCGGTGAAGGTGTTGCCGTCGGGGGTGATTGATCTAAATGACTTAAAGGCAAAAATTACCGATGAGACGGAAATGATTTCGGTAGCGGCGGTAAATAATGAACTGGGGACGATTCAGCCGCTGGCGGAAATTGCGGAAATTATTCGCGAGGCGAAGCTTGAACGGATGAAAAAGGGTTTAAAGCGACAGTTACTATTTCATTCTGACGCTTCGCAGGCGCTGAATCTGTTGGATTTGTCGGTGGCGAGGTTAGGGGTGGATCTATTGACGCTGAATTCGGCGAAGGTTTATGGCCCGAAAGGGGTCGGGGCGCTATATGTTTCGCACGAGGCTAGGCTGCGACCTTTGACGGTCGGGGGCGGGCAGGAGAAGGGACTGCGTTCAGGGACGGAAAACGTACCGGGGGTAATTGGATTTGCCGAGGCGGTAAAAGAAACTAAGGAGCATTTGAATGGCAACCGCAAAAAATATCGCGAGCTAAAACAGATTTTGCTAGCGGAATTACAGGGGTATGAGCTGATTAACAAGAAGCATACGCTTGACAATTTTGTCGTTCTGTGCTATAATGGTTTAGATGCAGAGAGGTTAATTTTCTTACTTGAGGAACAGGGGGTGTATGTGGCAACAGGGGCGGCGTGTGCGGCGTCCAAGGGCGAAAAATCGCGAACTTTGAAGGCGATTGGGCTGACGGATGTGGAAATCGCGGGGTCGCTCAGGCTTTCGCTCGGGGCGACGAACGATGTGGAGCAAATACGCGAAGCGGCGCGGATTATTAATGCGGTAGTCGCGCAGGAGAAAGCGAGGTTGGGATATGAATAGGCAAGACATGAGCGAATCGTTCTCGGATGCACAGGGTGATGCTCGGCTAAACCCGCAAGCAATTCCGCAAGCCCCGGAAAGGGAATTCGGGTCCCGAGCTAAAGTTTTTGTCGGGATGAGCGGGGGCGTGGATTCGAGCGTGGCGGCGATGCTACTGGTCGAGCAGGGTTTTGAAGTGATCGGGGTGTATATGAAAAACTGGTCGGAGGATTTGCCGGGGATGAAATGTCCGTGGGCGGAGGATTTGGCGGATGCGAAACGGGTGGCGGTGAAGCTGGGGATTGATTTTGAAATGTGGGATTTTGAGCAGGCGTACCGAGAGAAAGTGGTCGAGTATATGCTCGCCGAGTTTCGCAAGGGGAACACTCCGAACCCGGACGTAATGTGCAATCAAGAGATAAAATTTAAGTTGTTTTATGAGAAAGCTATGGCGGCTGGGGCGGATTTTATCGCGACGGGGCATTATGCTAGAGTAGGAGATATACTTCAGCGAAGGGGAGTCCGGAGCGCGGCAGCGCGAGGAGGAGCGCCGACCACCCGTGGCGACGGGCTGGCCGGACGCGACCCTGAGCGAAGTATCTCTCCTACTCTTTTCGGACATACTCAAGACTGCTCGGTTGAGCTTGCTAGTCTCAAAGAGCAGACCTCGATTAGTTTTCGTTCCGAACGGAACATAGCATTCTCGCCTGCGCAAGATCCTGCACCTGTGCTGATGCGAGCGGTGGACGAGAACAAGGACCAGACGTATTTTTTGTATCGGATTTCTGATGAGGCGCTTAGTCGCACCATTTTCCCAATTGGGGAGATGAAAAAGCCAGAGGTAAAAAAGCTCGCGGAGGAGCGGGGGCTGCATAATGCTTACAAAAAAGAGTCCATGGGCGTGTGTTTTGTGGGTGAGGTGGGGATGAAGGACTTTTTGAAGGAATATATTGACGCGGAGCCGGGAGAAATTCGGGAAATTGAGAGCGAAAGGGTGTTAGGTTATCACGAAGGTGCCATATTTTACACGATTGGTCAACGGCACGGACTGTATTTATCGGGGGTGGCGGGGGAAGTGAATGACGGGATGCCGTATTATGTGGTGAAAAAAGATGTGGCAAAAAACGTTGTGTATGTGTCGAAAAACTTGAATAACGAGGAGTTGTGGGCGGACAGGCTGGAGCTAAGAGATGTTTTTTGGCGGGGCAATACCGAAAAAACAACCGAAATTTTAGTGCGACTCCGCCACCGCGCACCATTAATTCCGGCGAAATTTGACGGCAAAACCCTGTTTTTCGAGCGAAAAGTCAAGCGCCCTGCTGCAGGGCAGAGTGCCGTGCTTTATACCGGGGAGATTTGTCTCGGCGGCGGAATTATTGCTTGAATTTACGCTGCAATCATCATTAAGTTTGCAAACAACAGCGTCGCTGCAAGCACGCTCATCGAAATCACGAAGAACATGTTCGAGTTTTGTTGTTGTTTTTGCTTTTGTTGACATTTTTTCGCCGGGCAAGCCTTTGCTTTCGGGCAAGCTTGCGTCTTTTTTGCGGTTCTAGTCGCAGTTTTCTTTTTTGCTTGTGCCATTTTGGTTCCTTTTGATATTAAATAATACTTATGCTTATTATAGCACGATGATAGGAAAAAGAAAAGTTCTAAAAATTTTCTCTAATATCTGATATAATAAGAGAATGGATACGAACACGATTAGAGAGAAGTTTTTGGAGTTTCAAAAAAAGCGCGGGCACAAGGTGATTGCGCCGGCGCCGTTAGTGCTGGAGGGCGATCCGACGACGCTGTTTACGGGGTCGGGGATGCAGCCACTGCTACCGTATCTTTTGGGGCAACCACATCCAGAGGGGACGAGGTTGTGTGATTCGCAGCCGTCGATGAGGTTACAGGATATCGAAGATGTGGGCGACCCGCGACACACGACCGTGTTCGAGATGCTGGGCAACTGGTCGCTTGGGGATTATTTTAAGGAAGAGCAAATCCGCGGGTTTTTTGAGTTTTTGACCGAGGTGGTGGGGCTGGACCCGAAGCGAATTTATGTGACTTGTTTTATTGGAAACGAAAAATATGGCATTCCGCGCGACACCGAGGCGGCGGAAATTTGGCAAAAAGTGTTTAGCGAAGCTGGAATTGAGGCGGAAATTGCCGAAATCGGCTCGGCGGAGAACGGTGACAAGCGGGGGATTCGGCCGGGAGAGCGAATTTTCTTTTACGACGACCACGAAAACTGGTGGAGTCGGGGCGGTGGTTGTGAAACGACGCCGATTGGCGACCCTTGCGGACCGGATTCGGAAGTGTTTTATGATTTTGGCGAAGAGTTGCAAGACGAGGAAAAATATGGTCTGGCACATCCAGCTTCGGACGGGGCGCGGTTTATGGAAATCGGCAACCAAGTGTTTATGCAATACCGGCGCAAGGAAGACGGGACTTTTGAAGAACTCGCCAAGAAAAATGTGGATTTTGGCGCGGGGCTCGAGCGGATTGCGGCGGCGGCGATTGGGTCGTTTGACGTGTTCAAAATTTCGCTGATGAAGCCGATTATTGAAAAATTGGAAGAAATTTCGGGCAAAAAATACGAAAATAATACCGACGAGATGCGGGTGATTGCGGACCATATTCGTGGAGCGTATCTGCTGGCGGCGCAGGGACTGAAGCCTTCTAACAAAACACAGGGTTATGCGATGCGACGTTTGATTCGCCGAGCGATTCTTCGGGCGCTGGATCTTGGGATTGCGTCGGATTTCTTGGCGGAAATTGTGCCGATTGTGGCGGAGAATTATGCGCGTTTGCCGGATGCGATTTTGACCTATCGCGAAACGGCGCTGGAAGTTTTATTGACAGAGGAAAAAGCTTTCCGAGGAACATTAAATAAGGGTCTCCGAGAGCTAGAAAAACTCGCGAAAAATAACAAGATTTTGGACGGACAGGATTTGTTTAAACTGCAGGATACTTATGGTTTTCCGCTGGAGCTGTCGGTAGAGGAATGCTACCGAACAGGGGTGGAGTTGACCGAAAATTACCGAGAAGAGTTCGAAAATGCTTTGAAAGAGCAACGCGAACGTTCACAAACGGCTTCGAAGGGCATGTTTAAGGGTGGACTAGAGGACCACGGCGAGCAGACGGTGGAATATCACACCGCGACGCATCTTCTACTCGCGGCCCTACAGAAAATAGTGGACCCCGGGATTTGCCAACAGGGGTCGAATATCACGGCTGAACGGGTGCGGTTTGATTTTAATCTTGACCATAAGATGACTCCGGAAGAGAAAACTGCCGTGGAAAATCAAGTCAATGAATGGATCGGGGCCGATTTGCCGGTCAGTTTTGCCGAATATGACAAGGAATATGCGCGAGATACTTTGAAGGCACATGGGCAGTTCTGGGATAAATATCCAGAAAAGTTGACGGTGTATACAATTGGCGACTTTGAAAATCCGGTCTCGCGCGAGGTTTGCGGCGGTCCACATGTTGAGCATACTGGGGTGCTGGGCAAGTTTACGATTAAAAAAGAGGAGTCTTCGTCGGCTGGGGTGAGACGGATTAAAGCGGTTTTAGAGTAAAATAAAGCCACGACTGGGGCGGGTCGTGGCTTTTTGATGTTTAAATTTGGGTTTAAACACGGTTTAGTGGCCAGAAAAGGTTAGTTTTGGAGAGCTTTAGGATAGTTTGGTAGCCAGAAAAGTTTAATTCTGGAGGATTTTAGCGATCTTGGCGCGAAGTTTGTTTTCGGAGGGCGCGCCAGCGAGGGTGTCGACGCCGACACGGAGCAGGCCCAGTGCCGTAGCGTAAGAATAGTCCAGATGAAAATCGTTTTTGAGGATTAAATTGGGTAAATCGTCAATTTCGATAAGATGGATAATCGGCCGGCGAGAAAAGGGCAGAGTTTTGTACCAGTCCGAGATGGCCAAAGTTTCTTGAAGGAGCGACAGACCGGCGCCACCACCGCACAACAGGATGTTGCGAGGCAGAGTGCCGAGGTTTTCGAATTCTTCGAGCGCGACTTCGACTCCGGTTAGCCAGACGGAGAGGTTGCGCGACAGGGCGGTTTCGATTTTGGCTTTAACATGGTCGTCTAAGTCGCCAGAATCGAACGCGAGTTTGTATTCTTCGGCGATTTCGGAATCCACGCCGAGGACTTCGGCGATTTGGTGAGTGAAACTGCGGCCGCCAATGCCGAACATTTTGGTGCCTTCGACTCCACCGTCCTCGACGACGGCCACATCAGTCGTGCCACCACCAATATCCATGACAATTCCAGAAAAACTCGATTCCAAATCGTCACCAAGACAGGCGCGACAGACCGCAAATGGCTCCACGGCGACGGTCAAAAGATCGAGGTTTAGCTCGGCGCAGACTTTTTCGATGGCTGCTACATGAATTAGGGGCGCAAAAGCGGTGTAGAATTGGATGACGACGTCCGAGCCCTTAAAACCGATGGGGTTGCTGATTTTGTAGCCGTCGATAGTGAGAGAGACAATGGCGGAATTAATTAGGCGTACTTCGACATTTTCGTTGCCAGTTTCGAGCGCCACGGTTTTTTTGGCGACTTCGCCGGATTTTTGTTGGACTTTTTTGATGATTTGCTCCATTTCGGCGTCGGTGATGGGTTTGTTCGGGTTTTTGCGGGCATAATTGACGGTGGTGGTGTTGCCTTTGATGAGTTCGCCAGCGATGCCGACGACAGTTAAGCTCGCGCGCTCGCCGGCTTGTTCTTCAACCTGGACCAGAGCGTCTTCGCAGACCGAAACGACTGCCGGGATGTCCGCCACGGCGCCGGCGTGCATGTTGCCCTCGACTTGGCGAGATTTGCCAACGCCTAGGATTTCGAGATTGCCTTTTTTTGTCGGGCGAGCCAGAACCGCTTTTACAAATTCAGTACCGATATCCAACGCCAGAATAGTGCTCATGGTCTAATTATAACATATTTTCCGGATTCTAGGTTGCCGAGTTCGTATTTGCCGAACTGGGTGCGGTGAAGTTTTACGACCGTGTAGCCGAGGGCAGCGAAGGTGCGCCGGATTTGGCGGTTGCGACCTTCGCTTAAGATGACGATGTATGAGGGTGAGGCGGAGGATTGGTTCGAGATGGATGTTTGGTCCGAAACGAGAGGTGCGTCATTAGAGGAATTGGCTTCAGGCTCAGCACTTAGGGCTGCATTTTTAATAATTTTGAATTTAGAAATGCCGTCGCCGATTTCGACGCCAAAATCGGAAATCATTTGTTGGTGCAGGGGTGCGAGTGGGCGGTCGAGCTCGACCTCGTAAACTTTGGTTTTGCGGAATTTGGGGTGGGTCATTTGGAAGGCAAAGTCGCCGTCGTTGGTGAGCAAAATCAGGCCGGAGCTATCTTTGTCGAGGCGACCGACGGTTTTTAGTTTTTGATATTCTTTGGGCAGTAGAGCGTAGAGCGTCGGGGCGTCGCCTTGGGCGCGACGGGAGCAAACGTAGCCGACCGGTTTATTGAACGCAAGATACAAAAAATCCGCCAAAAGCGGGACTATCTTTCCATTATAGCACACTTTTGGGAAATTGTCAAGGTTTTCAGGGGTGGGGAGAGAAAAACCGAGGGGCGCAACTTTGCCATTTATCGTGATTTTGCCAGCAGAAATCAGTTCGTCGGCTTCGCGCCGCGATACGCCAATGCGTTCGGCAAGAAATTTATTGAGCCGGAGTTTCTGGGCGGGCATAGTCGGTCTCGGTTAGTTGTGGGGCGGGTTGAGCAATCGGTTCTGGAGTGGGAGTTGGCTCGGAGGTTGGCGCAGAGGCAGAAGTAGCGGTTGCTAGAGTTGGCTCGGGGGTCGAGGTGGGAGTAGGAGCTGGAGCAGAGGTTGGAGCAGGCGCTGAAGCAAAAGTCGGCGCGGACGCAGGAGAAGCCGTCGTTGGAGTGGGGTTGACTGGGGTAGCCTCGGCCGGAGTGGCGACAGGTTTGTCGCCCAAAACTTCGTGAATGGTATTAATGACATCTTCGATGCCGACTTGCGACTTGACCAGATAGCGTTCGGCGCCAAGGCGTTCGCCCCGGGCGCGTTGGTCGTCGGCGGAAAGCGCGGTCATCATGATGACTTTAATGTTGGCGGTTTCGGGGGTGGAGCGGAGAATATCGAGCATATCGAACCCGGAAATTTTGGGCATCATGACGTCGCTCAAGATTAAATCCGGCTTTTCGCGCACGGCCACCGCGAGGGCTTCTTCGCCGTCGCCGGCCGAGACTACGTCGTAGCCCTCGGCGGTGATGCGGATGCTGTAGATTTCGCGCAAGCTCGCATCGTCTTCTACTACCATTATTTTACTCATTTTGCTTCTCCGTTTAGGTTGATATTTTGCTGAACTGTGTTTAAGGGGGCGACGTTAGGTTGAGGTGGAGTAGTGTGGGGCTGGGGCGTAGGCTGTGCGGGTCGAACTGGTCGGGGGGCAGGTTGAACCACGGGTTGAGGTGTGGGCTGAACTAGTTGTGCCACGGGTTGAGATACTGGTTGGGGTTGGGGCGCCGGCTGCGAAACTGGTTGCTGCGCAGCGGGTTGCGGAACGGGTTGCGGAACGGGTTGTTGGGTTTGTTGTTGAGCCGGTTGTTGAACCGGTTGCTTGACCTGTTGTTGTACTTGTTGTTGGGCTGGCTGCTGAGCTTGCTGGTTGCGGACGGCAATCATGCGTTTTTCATATTCGTCTTGAGTCAAACGAGGCAAGGAAACGTAGAAAGTCGAGCCTTCGCCAAAGGCGGATTCTGCCCAAACGCGTCCGCCCATGGCCTCGGTGCGTTGTTTGACAAGATAAAGCCCAAGCCCGGTGCCGCCGATAGTGCGGGTGTCGGAATTGTCGGCGCGGTAAAACTTTTGAAAAATGTGCGCGAGGTCGTCGGACGAAATGCCCATGCCGGTGTCGGTGACATTAATCAGCACACGATCGCCGTCGCCACGGACATTAATGTAAATCGAACCGCCGGTGGGGGTGTATTTGAGGGCATTATCAACTAAATTGTCTAAAATTTCGCGCATAAAATTGACATCGACAAAACTATAAGCGACTTGCTCGATACGTCGGTTATCACCAAAGGAAGCCGGCGAAGACGAACCGAAACTGAGGTTGATTTTGGCCTGCTCGGCGCGTGGAAAATAATCTTTGACGATATTGCTGACAAAAGACACGGTTTCAATCGGCACAAAATGTGGACGAATGCGCCCGTCATCGAGCTTGGTGACGTCGAGTAAATCTTGGAACAGTTTGCCGAGGTGCTTTGAGGCGGCCTGGGCAGCGGTGAGATAGCCCCGGGCGCGCTCGTCGATAGCGGCGGTTTGGGGGTTGAGTGCCAGCGATAGGTAGCCGTCAATAGTCGCGATAGGGGTGCGCATTTCGTGCGAGGCAGTGGAAATAAATTCGGTTTGTTCGCCCTCTTCGGCGAGTTCGCGGGTAATGTTGCGAAAAGTGATGATTTTTTTCTGAGACAAATCTTCGCTGACCACGACCGAAAGTGAAACGGGAATGCGTTTGTCGGATTGCCCGACGATAAGCGAGGCCTTGAACCCTTCGAGCGGAGAATTAGTTTGCATAGCCTGAACCAAAGGATTTTCGGCATCGGGCAGTTCGCGTCCTTCTTTGCTTTCTAGGCGCACCACTAGCCCGTAGTCCAGCCCCAAAGCTCGTTCGGGCGAGCTGTAGCCGGTCATAGTCGCCGCAGTCGGGTTCATAAACTCGACTACGTTGGTTTTGTTCGTGATAATTACACCATCATGAATGGTTTTTAAGACCATTTCTGCAAGAGCCGCTTGATTGTTCGGCTGTTTGGTCTCGACGGGACTATTTTTGCGTTGAAAAAGCTTCATTTAAACTTATTTTACCACAAGCTGAATAAAATGTGTTAAAATTTTAGTATGAATAAAGACGTGATTTATATTGAACCCGAAGATGATATCACGGATATCATTGCCAAAGTCGAAAAAGCCAAGGAGCGGATTGTCGCGCTGGTGCCGCCGAAAAAGGCTGGTGTGTTTCGAAGTTTGGTGAATATTAAGTTAATCGCAAAAGCTGGGGCGGGGGCGGAGAAAAGTGTGGTGCTGGTCACGACGGACCCGTCGATCATGAAGCTCGCGGCAGCAGTGAAAATGCCGGTGGCGAAAAATCTACAAACGGCGCCGGTGGTGCCAGAGGCGGAGACGTTTGAAGCAGAAGAACATACGATTGAGACGGTGGGGGACGAGGCGGAGACCGAGGAGGGGATGGAAGAGATAGACGAAGCCGACGACGAGGACGCTCACGAGGCTCATGTTAGCGCGTCGAAAGTTGCCGATAAGAAGGGCGGAAAAACAGAGGTAGAAAAGGCCGAAAAATCAGCGGATGAGGATGAAGACGAAGCAGTAGACGAGGATGATGCAGGAGATGAAAATGATGACGGCACGGAAGTTAAGGGGGCCAGCAAAAAGTTAGCTAAAAAACCGGCAAAAGAACGAGGCAGTGAGCGTAAAATCGGCGGCTGGTTCAAACAACACAAAAAAATGGTCATTGCCGGAGGGATTTGTTTGGTTGGGATTATTGGGTTCTTGATCTGGGCACTCGGGTTTGCGCCGGCGGTAGATATCACCGTGGCGATTCGCACGGAATCGGCAAAGTTCTCCGAAGGGATTACACTGGTGAGTTCAGCAGCGGAAGAAGACGTGAAAGCGGGGAAGTTCTATCTGGAACAAAAGAAAATCGAAAGTAGTGAAGAAGTAGAATTTACGGCGACGGGAGAGAAAAATTTGGGGGAGAAGGCGACGGGAGAAATCGTGATTTATGCCTACTTTAAGGGCCAGGGGTCGGTGGCGGTGAATACGGGGACGACTTTTGCACATAGTGGACTAAATTATACCGCAAATGACGGGGTAACGCTATCTTGGGACGGCAATGATGATAATGCCTGCGATAACAAGGGTCAAGCGTCGAGTTTGGTTAAGTCCGGGTGTCTGATTTCGGCGCGAGTAAAGGTGACGGCGGCCGGTTCGGGAACCAAATACAACATCGGTGCGGAAATTTCGGGCTGGAGCACGAATGCGGCCGTGGCGGGGGCGTATTCTGACAAGGCTATGACTGGTGGGACGGATAGCGTGGTGACCGTAGTGCAACAATCGGATGTCGAAAAAGCCAAGGAGAGCCTAACCACGGCGAACAAAGATGAGGCCAAGGAAGATTTGTATGCGACGATTGACACGAATGAGTATTATATCTTGGAAAACAGTTTCGAACAGAACGCTTCGGCGGTAACTTCGACCCCAGCGGTGGACGAACAGGTAAAAGATGGTGAAAAGGCGGTGCTGAAAGCCACGACTACGACTTCGGTGTATGTGATTGAACGAAATAAGCTCAAAGAGTTCATTGCGGCGAAAACTGAGCTCGAGGAGGGCAAGAAAATCTATGAAATTAAGGATGCTTATATTGAAAATTATGCGCTTGGGGCGACCAGCGCGAAGCTCAAAGGTCAATATTTCGTGGGTCCAAAACTCACTGAAACAGAGGTGGTAGAAAAGATTATGGGGCGGGGCTTGGGCGATGCTCAGCGAGAAATTCGCGACCTATATGGGGTAGCGAGCGTGACGATTGACTCGTCGTATCCGTGGGTGACGGCGGTGCCGACAGATTCGAATAAGGTGACGATAAGGTTTGAGATTAAGGACCAAGATGGCAATGAGATAAAGGACGCAACTACAGATAGTGGGTCGGAGGATACTGATAAGACCACTAATAAATCCACGGACGGCGATAAAAAGTCCGAAACAAAGGAAAGTTAGGAAAAATGCGGATTTTAGGACTAGATGTCGGCGAGAAACGCATTGGCGTGGCCAAGGCGGACTCGAGTACCCGAATCGCGGTACCAGTCGGGTTTGTCGAAGTAGACGGCTCAGAGTGGCAAAAAATCGCCCAAATCGCAAGTATACAGGGGACGAAGTTTTTTGTAATTGGTCTGCCTCGAAGTAATGACGGCAACGAAACTCAACAATCGCTGTATGCGCGGAATTTTGCCAAGGCGCTGCTCCGGCGAATGCCAGAGGCGAAAATTCGAATGCAGGACGAGAGCTTAACCTCGGTACTGGCGGAAGAAAGGCTCAAAAGCCGGGGGAAGCCCTACGCGAAGGGCGATATTGACGCCGAGGCAGCCGCGATTATTTTGCAGGATTTTCTAGAGAGCCTGGGGCACGAGGTAATAGAAGAGAACAAGTCGGCAACGACGGTGGAGACGAAAATGATGGCAAAAGAGGCGAAAACGATGGCGAAAGAGGCAAAAAAGCCAAAAACGGCGAAAAAGACCAAACACCGGGCAGTGAAGTGGATTTCGGGCGTTGCGGGGCTGGTGGCGTTAGTTTTGATTGTGACAGGGGCGGTGCTACTCTGGCAAAGAGAGGAGCGGAGGCGTGCTTATGCGGAATGGGCAGCCGCCGAGGAAGCCAAACAGGCCGAGACGTTTACTTTTACCATTCGGCCGGGGGAGACGATTTACGATGTGAAAAAAAGTTTAGTGGTGGCGGGTTATACTGAGGCGGAAGTAGACGCGGCGCTCGCGGCGGAGTATGATTTTGCGTTTTTACAGGGGTGGCCAGAGGGGGCGAGCCTAGAGGGGTATTTGTTTGGTGAAACGCACGAATTTTACGCCACGGCGACGGCGACAGAGGTGATTCGGAAATTTTTAGAGGGGACGGAGCAGGTAATTCAGGCCAATAACCTTGAGGCGCAGTTTGAAAAACACGGATTAACTCTAAATGAGGGCTTTATTTTGGCTTCAGTGGTGCAAAAAGAATCCACCGCCCCTGATATGCCGACCGTGGCGCAGGTGTTTTTGAGCCGTTTACAATACGGAATACCCCTTGGAAGCGACGTAACGGTGTCTTACGCGCTTGATACTATCGATCCTGATAGGGAGACGTATACGGATAATGCGAGCGCGCTAAAGGTCGATTCGTGCTATAATACGAGGCTTTATGCGGGGTTGCCGTGCGGACCGATTTCGAATCCGGGGCTGTCGGCGTTGCTCGCGGTAGCGAATCCAACAGATACGAGCTATCTTTACTTCTTGACAGGAGACGATGGAAAGATGTATTATAGTTATACAGAGGCTGAACACGTCCAGAATGCGCGCCTTTATTGTTCGGAACTCTGTAAAGTTTCGTTATGAAGAAAAAGAAAATCAATTTAGAGTGGCTGAAGGGCGTTTGGCCCTACACAGTGGCGTCAGTGGTAGTGCTGGGGCTAGTGATTTTGGGGTCGCTAGATAAACAAAACGCTGGTGCGAGCCTGAGTTTAGATAACTTTGCGGCGAGTGATTATAACATTTCGGTCGATCAGATGACGGAATTATACACCGTAGCGGGGGTGTCGGACGCGTTGGGGCTGGCGAGCGCTACGGATGTGGCGGCGAATTACGTGATAACGACCACAATGTATAATTCGGGGCAGACTTCGGCGGGGAAGCTTGAAAAGCCGGCGATTACGAATATTGACGATTCGCGGGGGGTGATCGAACATACTTTAGCGGAAGGGGAGAGTTTAGACACTCTGGCGGCGGAATACGGTATTACGACCGATCAAATTCGGTGGTCAAATGGGCTAAAAACGACCAATGTGGCGGTCGGGACGGTGTTGTATATTCCGAGTACGTCGGGAATTGTATATACAGTGAAATCTGGCGATACGGCGGAGTCGATTGCCTCGAAATACGGTTCTTCGGCTGAAGAAATCATTGCGATGAATGACTTGGAGCTTACTGGGGTGAGCGAGGGGATGAAAATCTTGGTGAAAGACGGATCCTTGCCTGAGACAGAGCGGCCGGAATATGTGGCGCCGAGGCCGGTGGTGCGGACTTACTATACTTATACTTATCTAGGTAGCACTTCGGAACGGCAAAATATCGAGGTGATTGGGTATTTTTACGGGCTGGGCGGGCCATACGGTGCGGGGCAATGTACGCAGTGGGCGTGGTATAAGCGGGGCGGGAATATACCGTCCAACTGGGGTAATGCGAATACTTGGGCGCGAGTGGCGGCGTCGCAGGGCTACACCGTGAACCGGACTCCGGCGGCGGGGGCGATTTTCCAGACTGGTTCGGGGTGGTATGGACACGTGGGATACGTGGAGGCGGTAAATAGCGATGGTTCGATTGTGGTATCAGAGATGAACTACGGCATTCCGTATCGTGCGATTCGTTCGACCATTCCGGCGTCGTCGGTGGGAAATTTTAACTATATCCATTAAAGGCTTACTATTGTTCGACCAAAGTAAACTGTTTGCCGGCGATTTCAATAATCGAATCCGGTTCGGCGCCAAGAGAAGTTAGCTCGCCACGGATGCCCATTTTTTTCATGATATCGCGCAAGCGGTTGACAGAGGCGTAATTGTCCAGATTGGTGCGACGGGCAAATTTCTCGATTTTTTCGCCCTTGACCACGAATTTGTCGTCCAGTTTTTCGACTTGCCAGGTGTCCTTTAGGACGTTTGGGCTTAGGGAAATTGTTGGCAAATCAACGCCTGCGTTGGCAGAAGCTGAAACGGCTCCTCTCGGGTCGCGTCCGGTCAGCCCATCGCCATGGGTGACCGGCGCTAATCCTCGCGCTGCCGCGCTCCGGGATCCCCTCGAGAAACCGTTTTCAGCTTCATAATCAGCTACGCTCCTCGAACGAGAGTGCTCGTCGCTAGTGCTTTGACAACCATCACTTGCATCTGTTGATAGTTGCATTAAATCAGGTCCGTTTTGCTCACACTGAGCGAGCCCAAGCGGGATTTGCTTCGGGCAGTCGAGACGAGTACGAAATTCCGTTTTCGGCGCAGTCCCGATTGCCCGAAGTGAATCCCGCCTGGTGCGAAGCGAAACGTGAGCAAGGCGGGCTTGGTTTAATGCTCTTAGCACTTCTGTTAACCCCTGATGGGCGGAGGAGGAAATGGCGAAAACGGTGGCGGAGGGGTTTTGGGCGAGAATGGCGGAGGTTTGCATGGCGATAATTTCGTCGTCGACACCTTCGCATTTAGTGAGAGCGACTACTTCGGGGCGGTTTTTTAGGTCCGAATATTTTTCGAGTTCGTGGCGAATGGTCTGGTAGGCTGCGCCGGCATCGTCGTTATAGACGTCGACGAGATGCAACAGCACCGCTGTGCGATCGACATGACGCAAAAAGTCGTGACCGAGACCCTTGCCTTCGGAGGCGCCTTCGATCAGCCCCGGAATGTCGGCGATTAGAAGGTCGTGGTCGTCGATTGTAGCGACACCGAGATTGGGGGTCAAAGTCGTGAATGGATAATCGGCGATTTCGGGCTTGGCGTTCGAAACAACAGAGAGAAAAGTCGATTTACCGGCGTTTGGCAGCCCGACTAAACCGACGTCGGCCATGGTTTTAAGCTCGAGCTCGGCCTCGAATTCTTCGCCCGGCTCGCCGACTTCGGCGATTAGGGGAGCTTGACGAGTGGAGCTTTTGAAATGGGCGTTACCAAAACCGCCGGTGCCACCTTTCGCGATGATGGCAGTTTGGCCGTCGTGGTCTAAATCGGCGATTAAGACTCGCCCAGAGTTTTCTTGCCGATAAACGCAGGTCCCAATCGGCACGTCTAGCACCAAATCTTTGCCCGAACGCCCGGCGGAGCGTTGCCCTGAGCCGTTTTTGCCGTCCGGAGCAGTTAAAATCGGAGTGAACCGAAAATCTGCTAGAGTATTTGTGTTGCGATCGGCGCGAAAAACGATGTCGCCGCCCTTACCGCCGTCGCCCCCGTCCGGACCGCCTTTTGGGATGTAAATTTCGTGCCGAAAAGAGACGGCGCCATCGCCACCTTTACCAGCTTTAAAGCTCACTTTCGCAACATCAACAAACATATCTTAATTATAACATATTTTTTGTGAAATAAAAGGGGTTGACAGTTTTTCGGTTATGCTTTATGATAAGAGTAAGCTGGTACGCTTCACAGGGGTTCCACTGATTCTTAGTGGAGTGTGGAGACTTACATTAAAAACAAACAGCGGATTAAAACAAACCAATGTGCCCCACGGGTGGGCGCGTAGCAGCGGGGAAAAGGAGACGGCACACAACGTCTCCTTTTTACTGTGATATAATAGAGATATGATAAAATTTACGATAATTACGCTGTTTCCGGAGGCGGTGAAGCCGTATCTTGAGACTTCGATGATGTGGAAGGCGACCGAAAAGGGGTTGGCGGAGTTTGAGCTGGTGAATTTGCGAGATTTTGGGCTGGGACCGCATAAGTCTGTTGATGATACGCCGTATGGGGGTGGAGACGGGATGTTGCTAAGGTGCGAGCCAGTTTTTGCCGCGATTGAAAGCGTTAAAAAAGACGACCCGAGCGCAAAAGTGATTTTGCCGACCCCAGTCGGAGAGATTTGGAATCAAGATATGGCGAGAAAATTTGCCAATGGGGTAGAACTCACTAACACTCCCTCTCGGTCTTCCTCGCTCGCGCCTGTTTGCCTTCGGCAATTCGCGTCCCAAGGGGCGAGCGTTACAGGGCTCGCTTCGGAGTTTGCTCCCGTTGTCGCAAGTGACCTCGATGAGGCATTAGTGAGTTCGCACTACATCATCCTTTGCCCCCACTACGAGGGTTACGACGAACGGATTTTGACGATTGTGGATTATAAGATTTCGCTAGGGAAATATGTGCTGACAGGGGGCGAGTTGCCGGCGCTGATTATTATCGATAGTGTGGTGAGATTAATCCCGGGGGTGCTGGGCGGTGAAAAATCGGCGGAAATTGAAAGTTTTTCGGATGGTGATAATTTGGAATATCCGCAGTATACTCGCCCAGAGGATTTTCGCGGGATGAAAGTGCCAGAGGTGCTGTTATCTGGAAATCACGGCGAAATCGCGAAGTGGCGGGAAAAACATTCGGGGCGAGCATGAATTTAGCGGATTCTGTCGACACGCTAAAAGGGGTGGGGATGAAGACTGCGCTGGCGCTGAAAAAATACGGCATTCGTACGGTGGGGGATTTTTTCTACAATTTGCCGCGCGACTACGAAAATTACGCCTCGCCGCGGACGATTGCTGAAATGCGACCCGGAAAAGTCGTGATTAAGGGGAAAATCGAAAATCTCGAGACCCGGCGGGCTCGGCGACGCAATATGTCAGTGACCGAAGGGGTGATTAGGGACGAAACAGGGGCGGTAAAAGTGGTGTGGTTTAACCAGAATTATCGTAAAAATCTCTATAAACCGGATCAGGAATACTACTTTACGGGAAATTTTGAGTTCAGAAATGGCCGTTATAGCCTGGTCTCGCCGTCGAGCGCGGAGGTAGGGCGGATTGACCCTAGAAACGGTCTAGCGCCCGTCTACGTGGCGCACGGAGCACTAAAGTCGGGAGATTTTCAGCGTTTGGTGAGAAATGTGCGGGATTTGTTTGCGGAAATTCCGGATTTATTACCTTCGGTGCCTAGGGGTACGCGCGCCGAGGCGCTGTTTAGCGCGCATTTTCCGGATTCGCCGGTAAAAATCGTGCAGGCGCGAGAATATTTGGCTTATGAGGAGCTGTTTGAATTGATTTTGGCGTCAAAACTGAACCGGCGCGAAAATGAGAAACTAAAAGCCGATGAAATTCCGTTTAACGGAGATAAAATTCGGGAATTTGTGGCTGGGCTGCCGTTTCGGCTGACCAATGCGCAGCGACTGGCGGCGTGGGAGATTTTTCAGGATATGGAGAAGCCGACGCCGATGAACCGGCTTTTACAGGGGGACGTAGGGTCGGGAAAGACGATGGTGGCGGCGATGAGTGCTTACGAGGCGATTCTTGGCGGGGCGCAGGTGGCGCTCCTCGCACCGACGGCGATTTTAGCGACACAACATTTCGAGGGACTAGTCAAGATTTTGGAGCCTTTGGGGGTGCGGGTGGCGCTTTTAACTGGCGCGACTAAGCAAAAACCGGAATTGAAGCGTCAGATTGCAAGTGGCGAGGTCGATTTGGTGATTGGAACGCACGCGCTACTCACCGATGACACGGAGTTTGCGCGGCTCGGACTAGTGATTATTGATGAACAACACCGTTTTGGGGTGGAACAGAGGCAAAAATTGATGCTGAAATCGCCCGCGGGTAAGGCTCCGCATCTGCTCGCGATGACGGCGACGCCGATTCCACGCTCGCTACAGCTGACGGTGTTTGGCGACCTGGACGTTTCGATTTTGAACGAAATGCCCAAGGGGCGCCAACCGATTACGACCGAGATTTTAAGGGAAATCGAGACGCGCGAGCGACTGTTCCCGAAAATTAGCGAGACACTCGCGAAAAAACAGCAGATTTATTGGATTTGTAAGGCGATTGACGGCGAAAATGAGACGGAAACTACCTCTGTAAAAACGCGGTTTATGCGCCTCGAAAACGATTTTCCGCAGGCGAAAATCGGGTTTTTGCATGGCAAAATGAAGCCGGCGGAAAAAGATGCGGTGATGGAGCAATTTTCTAGGGGTGAAATCGAGATTTTGGTCTCGACGACCGTGGTGGAGGTCGGGGTGGACGTGCCGAATGCGACGCTGATGATTATTGAAAATGCCGAAAGTTATGGGTTGGCGCAACTGCATCAGCTTCGTGGTCGCGTGGGGCGAGGAACGGAAAAATCGCACTGTTTTCTATTGACGACGGGCGAATTTCGGCCCTCTCGGCGACTACTAGAGCTGGAAAAGTCGAATGACGGGTTTTATCTCGCCGAAGTGGATTTGAAACTAAGGGGGCCGGGTGAAATTTATGGGGCCTTGCAACACGGGGCGCTGGACCTGAGATTCGCGTCGCTTGGTGATACGAAATTGGTGCATCAGGCACAAAAAGATGTCGAAAAATTCCTCAGCGAGCCGGAAAAAATGGTAGAATATAAAGAACTGATGGCGGGGATTGTGAAGTATCAACAGATCACGACATTAAATTAAACGAGAGGAGGTAAAAATGGGTAGGGGAAATGAGCAATATCGGAGGTATAGGAGGCAAATGCCGGTTTGCAAATCTGGCGAGGTGCGCATCATCGCCGGAAAATATAAGGGGAAAAAGTTTAAAACTCCAGGCGAGGGGACGCATCCGATGGGTGAACGCGAACGCAACGCGATGTTTAATATGATTCAGGAATATCTACCAGAGGCGCTAGTGTTGGATGCGTATGCGGGGAGCGGAGTGATTGGGCTGGAGGCGCTCTCGAGAGGGGCGGAATATGCATTGTTTGTAGATACGAATCGGCGCGCCGTAGATATGATAAATGAAGTGATGATGGACATGTGGATTTATAATTTTCGTGGATATGCGGTGCATAGGGACATAGTAGAGGCGGCGCGCACGGTGGAGGACGAGTTTTCGATCGTGTTTGCTGACCCGCCGTATGACAAATATGAGCCCGAAATGATTACTCTGTTGGGGCGCCTAGTGGCGAAAAATGGGATTTTGGTCGCTTCTACCCCTGAGGATGGGCCAGAAATTGAAGGTATGGAAAAGATTAAAAGTCAACAATATGCCAGGGCACATATTACGGTGTATCGTTGGGCGGAGTAGATAAAAGGGCGACTCGGGAAAGCCGGATATTTTGGTAAAAAAGTCAGAAAATTTGCATTTTTTAAAGCATTAGTGCTATAATGAGTTTAAGTATGAGGCATGCACTAAGAATGAAAAGAATGGTTTCGGGTGCCGGGGGGGGGTATTAAACAGAACTATAGCGGTTGTTTTTACTAAAACGCCTAATAGTAATTTTGGCGTTATTAGCGATAAAATTAGTTTTTTCAAAATAGCCTGTTCGTTCCTTGGAATTATTTTTATTGGAGTATTCTGCGGTTCGCAAGAGGTATTTGCCGCCGCCTCGTCACTCACGATTTCCGTTTCTGGCAACCCTACGATTAATTTGCCACCGTCGGCAGAGGGGAAGTTTGTGGACAGCGGAGATGAGACAGTTAGTGTTTCTACGACACATGCGGCGGGATATGTGCTGAAAGTTAAGGCTAGCAGTGCGACGGACCTGAAAAACTCGTCCGGCACGACTGGATTTACTTCTATTGCTTCGGCGATTACGGCGGAAACTTTTGATACTAGTGCCTACAACGGTAAATGGGGCTACAAACCGAGCAAGTTAAACAGCGTAGCCAACACCAAATACCAGCCTTCGCCAACGACTTCTGGTAGCACGCTAGATTCGGTGTCTAGTGCGACTGATAATGAATACACGGTTTCTATCGGTGCTAGGGCTAATATCAATACCGCGATTGGAAGCTATTCCAATACTTTTGTGTTTACCGTCACTGCTAATCCTACGCCGTATAAGATTACTTATAATAAAAACACGACAGATACTGTAAGTAATATGCCGAGCAATGTGAATTCAACGACCAGTGGAAATGTGACCATATCTAGCAACACCCCGACGCGGGACGGATATAATTTTAAGGGGTGGTGTACGGTAGCGACGGCGGATGGGGCGAGCTGTACTGGGACGAGCTACGCTGCGGGAGGAACGTTCGAGATTGATCAGACGGCGAGTAGCAATAACCTGACGCTGTATGCGGTGTGGTATCAACCATATTGCCTTAATTCCGCTAACAAAGATAGTGTTTATTGTAAGGTAGCTAACCAATCAAAGGGTAAAAACACCGATTCCGCATCCGGCTTTTCGTGGATCAGTATCACGGCTGCGACTTCGGGGGTGTATGAATGGGACGGGAAAACTGCGGGAACCGGCACGGACAGTAACGGGGGCGACAAGACGATTTACTTCTATCGGGGGATTTTGGACAATACGACGGGGTCGTACGGCTCGGACGGCGATGCGGGAGCCTATCCGAACTATGTAATTTTGCAATCTGGTAGCGATAAAGCGACGACGGATACTTGTTGGCGGATTGTGCGGACGACGAGCACTGGTGGGGTGAAGATGATTTATAATGGGTTGTATGGAGCGACGACGACGGGGTCGTGTGCGAATGCGACGACAAAGGCACAGACGAGATATAATAACGCAGACTTAACAGTGCCGTTCAATACGTCCTCTAGTACAAAAGCTGGCAAAACTTACACCGGTCTACAATCTCAAAATATCCACGCAGTAGGTTATACTTATACGAGTGGCGTGGCGGCTAGTACTACAACCACCAAAACGCCGGCACAGTTATTCGGCGCGAGCGGAAACGACACGACCACGAACGATAAATCTTCAATTATCAAGCAATACATAGAGGACTGGTATGCTTCTACGCTGACTGCTTATACGAGCATCCTGGAAGGTGATGCTGGCTATTGCCAGGACAGAAGACTAAATACTAGCACGACTTGGACCACGGCTCTAGATGAAAATTCTAACACGATTGTGCCATATGGAACTTCTGACATGACACAGTATTATTTCGGGGCTTATCCGAGAAATATACAGAGTAGCACTTTTAATCCGCTGCTGACTTGTCCACGAGGGAAAGTAGATTTATATTCTTACTCTGGCGATGCCGGGAACGGTAACGGACAACTGAAATATCCGGTGGCGCTGCTCACGGCGGACGAAGCTACGATGGCGGGATTGGGTTGGGGCAGTTCGACGGGAGCCTATAATCCGAATTTGTATTTGCGTTCCGGCTCGTACTTTTGGTTGCTTTCCCCGGGCGACTGCGGTTCGTACGGTTATACGGGCGGGCTCGCCCTGTACTCGGGCGGTTATCCGGGCAGCAGCAGCGTGAACAACAGCTATGGGGTTCGGCCGGCCATCTCCCTAAGCCCTGGGACGAAGGTTACGAGCGGGTCAGGGACGGCAACCGACCCGTGGGTGGTAACCGCACCGTGATAGAACCGTTGCACCTTAATTCTTAAGCCTAAAGCGCGTCGTGAAAGCAAAAAGGTTGCCGATTAGAATTAGCGAGATGTTTTTAGAGAGATAAAAACCTTGAAAAAGGAAGCGGTTTTTGGTATAATGGGGGTAGCTTAAACTACTTGTAGAGATTATAAAAAGGGTAAATATGAATATAAATGAAGAAGAGCGTCGCGCGCGGCTCTTAAAATCGCGGGCGGAAAGACTACCGGATATCAAAAAACAGTTTGAGGAGGCGCAAAAACGCCATTTTAACTCAAATTTTGCCCCTGGAGGCAAGGATGAAAAATTAGTGGGACGAGGGGCAGGTTCGGTCAAAAACGCTGGGAAGGGGGCGAGAAATGCCTCACGGAGCAAAAGCGTGAATAATCGGGGCGGAAAAGCTGGCAAAAACGGCAAAAATAGCGATAAAAATGCGAAAAATACCGTCAAAACCGAGGCGGAAAAGCGCAAAGTGAACCTTGCGGTGTCGACACGTAAGGGCGATATGGTGCATCATCAGAGAATGTTGTCGCAAGACGTGAATGCGCAGGCGACGCAACACATCATTGGCCTGCCGGTGAATAAGTCGCGCTATAATGGGTTTAACGGGGAACAGATGACGAATGCGCGTCTGAAACAGCTAAGACCGGACCCGGAAGCGGTGCGAATTATCCCGATCGGGGGCGTGGGCGAGTTTGGGATTGGTAAAAATATGACGATTATCGAGTATAAATCAGAGATGATTGTGGTCGATATGGGGGTGCTGTTTGCAGGCGAGGATTATCCGGGGGTGAATTATCTGATTCCGGATATTAAATACCTTGAAGATAACCGGGCGAAGGTGAAGGCAATTTGTTTTACGCACGCGCATTTGGACCATATCGGGGCGTGCCGGCATTTGTTGCCGAAATTTGGGAATTTGGTGCCGATTTACGCGACGGATTTTACGATTGGGATGATTAAAAAACAGATGTCGGAGCTGGACGAGGAGCCGGACCTTAATTATCACGTGATTGACCCGCTAAAGCACGAAAAAATCCAAGTTTCGGAGCATCTGTCGGTGGAATTTATCCATATGTTGCATTCGATTCCGGGGAATACGGCGATTGTGGTGCGCACGCCGAACGGGGTGATTTATCTGTCGGGGGACTGGCGGCACGAGGAGCGACCGATGGGGCGACAGGCGGATTACGAGCGAATTGATGAAATTGTGAAAAATGAGGGGATTGATTTGATGGTGAATGAGTCGACGAATATCGACTCGCCAGGGAAGCATCCGCATTCGGAATACGATATTGGCGAAAATATGGGACGGGTGATGGACCATTATGTGAATGGGCGGGTGATTATTTCCTGTTTTTCGTCGCAGATTTCGCGGATTCAGCTAGTTTTGGACGAGGCGGCCAAGCGTGGGCGTAAGGTGGCGTTTTCGGGCTTTTCGATGATCAATAACGTCGAGGTGGCGCTTCGGGCGAAATCGATCAAGGTGCCGAAAGATACGATTGTGAAAATGGAAGATATCGTGAAGCTGCCGGATGAGAAAGTGTGTATTGTGTGTACGGGGTCGCAGGGGGAGCTGAACGCGGTGCTAAACCGCATGATCACGGGCGCGCACAAGTATATCAAGATTAAATCGACCGATACGATCGTGTTTTCGTCGAATCCGATTCCAGGGAATGAGCCACACGTGGTGAATACGGTGGACGGGCTGTTGCGCGAAGGGGCGCAAGTGATTCAGAACGGCAAGACGCATCTGACGAATATTGGGCCGCTGCATCTTTCGGGCCATGCATATTATGAGGATCATGTGGAATTTGTGACGCGGCTACATCCGACGAATTATATGCCTTATCACGGTGAGTTTTATATGCTAGAGCATAACGCGGAGATGGCGGAAAACGTGATCGGAATTCCGAAGGACCGGATTTTGGTGTCGGATGACGGGGATATTGTGGAGCTTCTGCCGAATAAGACAATTCGGAAGGCGGGGCGGATTCATGTGGGAAATAAGTTGTTTGATGATGCGGACCGACTGGTGCATGAGGCGGTGGTGAAAGACCGGATTCATATTTCGCGGGAAGGGATTTTTGTGATTGTTCTCACCGTGAGTAAAAAAACTGGGCATCTGATGAAGACGCCGGACATTGTTTCGCGGGCGTTTATTTACCTTGATAATTCGGAAGAGTTGATTGGGAAAATTCGGCATTATCTGCGCCAGAAGACGGATAAGTCGATTGCGACCGACCCAGAGATGAAGGTACTGAAAGAGGAAATTAAGGAAGACATTACGCATATTTTGTTTGACGCGACGGGGCACACGCCGATTGTGATTCCGGTGATAAATAAGGTATAATAGAAGCATGGTAGATTTGATTATCGTCGGAGCAGGGGTGGCCGGAATGACGGCGGCGATTTACGCGAAACGGGCGGGGCTAGCGGTGCTGGTGTTTGAGGCTAGGATGTTTGGCGGACAGATTGTCAATTCAGAAAAAATTGAGAATTACCCGGGGTTTGAGAATATTTCGGGGCGAGAATTAACAGAGAAAATATATCACCAGATGAATAATTTGGGCGGGAAAATTCGTGATGAAGAGGTGATGGCGGTGCGAAAACTGGGGAATGGCGATTTTGAAGTGGAAACTGACGAGGGGAAATATTCGTCTCATGCGATAATTATGGCGACGGGGACGAAACCCCGGGAACTGCCCGAAAAGCAGAAGCAAATGGCGGGGGAGCGCCCGATTTTATACTGTGCGATTTGTGACGGGGCGCTGTATGCCGGCAAAACCGTGGTGGTGGTCGGGAGTGGCAATACGGCGAAGCACGAAGCGGCATACTTGAAGCGGATTTGTGAAAAAGTTTATCAGATTCACCATACTGATGACATTCCAGAGGATGCGGAAGCGATTTTTGTGGCGGTGGGGCGAGTGCCGAACACGGATTTGGTGCGCGGGCTGGTGGAATTAGACGAAAATGGTTACATCGTGGCGGGGGAGGATTGCCGGACCGTGTGCGAAGGTTGTCGGACGGCGTGTGAGGGTCATGAGACTAAATGTGAGGATTGCGAGGCTATACGTGCGGATTGCCGAGCGACGTGCGCGGGGCTGTTTGCGGCGGGGGATTGTCGGACTAAGACAGCCCGGCAACTCGTGACGGCGACGGGGGACGGCGCGATAGCGGCGGTGGAAGCGATAAATTATATTAATCAATTGAAAAAGGAGAGGTAAAATGAAAAAAGTTGTAGTTTTAGGGGGCGGGGTGCTGGGGACGCAGATTGCGTTTCAGATTGCGTATATGGGGTTTGATACCACGATTTGGCTCAGGAGCAAGGGAAGTATTGGGCGCACTGAGCCGAAGCTGGAAAAGGTGCGGGAATCGTATATTGATGCGATTAAGACCATGGCAAAAGATAAGAGTTTTGCGACTTGGAGCCGAGGGATTAGTGATTTTGACAATTTTGACGAGAAAAAGTGCCTGAAACAGGTCGAGAAGGCGTATAAAAATTTGAAATTAGAGCTAAATCTCAAAAAAGCGGTGGCGGATGCGGACCTCGTGATTGAGTCGATGACGGAGGATTTTAAGGCGAAAAAAGAGATGTTTTTGAAAGTCGCTGGATTGTTGCCGGAAAAAACGATTCTTGCGACGAACTCATCGACGATGTTGCCGAGCAAACTGGCGAAATTCACGGGACGACCGGAAAAATTCTTAGCGATGCACTTTGCGAATTCGATTTGGAAGAATAATACGGCGGAAATTATGCGCCATAAACAGACAAATGATGCGAGTTTTGACGCGGTGGTGGAATTTGCGAAGGAAATTAACATGGTGGCGTTGCCGTTGCAGAAAGAAAAAGCGGGGTATTTGCTGAATTCGATGCTGATTCCGTTTTTGTTTTCGGCGCAGGATTTGTATGTGAATGGGGTTGCAGAGCCTAAAGACATTGACGCGGCGTGGGTGCTGGGGACGGGCGCGAAAGAGGGGCCGTTTCAGATTTTGGACATTGTGGGATTGAAGACTGCGCACGAAATTGTGAAAATGTATACAAAAATCCCGCCGTTTTTGGCGCCGTATAACTTTAGAGGGATGGAAAAACAGCTGAGAGAGTATATCGAGGCAGGGAAATTGGGCAAGTCGAGCGGGGAAGGGTTTTACAAGTATTAGCATGAAAACTCCGGCGAAAGGCCGGAGTTTTTGGGTGGGGCTTGGGATTTTAGGGCTTTCAGGTTTTAGGGTTTTAGGGTTTAGAATAGGGATTTTTGGGGCAAAGGAAAAGCCCCGATACAGAGATCGGGGCGAGGCGTTAAAGAGTTTTGACACTAAGGGCGTTACCCTCAAAAAAGTATCTGTTTCCAGCCTTAGTGATTGCGCAGAGCAAATCTGGCAAATCGGTGCCTTTGGTGACTTTTTCAATCACTAAGACATCTGATGTGATGAGCCCTGTCCCGTCCGCAAGCGTCGGGTGTCCGGTAATATTCCCCTGAAGACGATAGGAATCTGGGGGATAAAACTGGAGTCTACTAAGGTCGTTGAAAAATTCGCACAACATCGGAGTTAATAAATTAGATGTGTCCTTTTCTTTTTCAGCGTAGAATACTAACTTCGGGTTGTCTAAAAATGGATAACGTTTACGCATGATGGCAAACTCCTTTCTAATATAAAAAAGAACAACCCGTTTTTATAAAAAACGGGCAAACAACGTGGGAATGACCCATATCTCCATTGTACCACGATTTGCACAAATTGTCAAGAAAAGTTGGTGTATAAGATTAAAAAAGTGTGGTATAATAGAGTTAGAGCCTCGGTGGCGGAATTGGTATACGCGTTCGACTTAAAATCGAATGGAGAAATCCATATGAGTTCAAGTCTCATCCGGGGCACCAGATTGGGGTGCTTTGGCGGAGTGGTTACGCAGCGGTCTGCAAAACCGCGTACACCGGTTCAATTCCGGTAGGCACCTCCATTTTTATGCTATAATCAAATCATGAGGAGGCTAAGGTGTGGGACGAAAATAAAATGAATATTTTGTATTGTGGAGATGCGGGGATTTTTGACGGAGTTTTGATTTCGATTTTGTCGCTGATTAGAAATGGTCAAAAACAGTTTGACGGGGAGAAAATGTGCGAAATAAAAAATCCCAATGCCGGAAAAAATGCCGATGACACGATTGAAATTTCCGATCGGCCGATTTTTCAGATTTATATTATGACGATTGAATACGAAAATATGAAACCTTTTCCAAAAAAGCAGGCCAAAATTCTAGACGAACTAGTAAAAAAAGCTAATCCGCAAAATTTTGTAAAATTAATCGACGCGACGGAGGTGTTTGTAAAAAATTTGCCGAAAAAAAATATGGGGACTTATTTTACGCCGTGTGCGATGCTGCGGCTCTATATGGACAAGGTGCCGGAACTGACGGAATGCGAGCGGATTTTATATTTGGACTATGACGTGGTGGCGCGAGGCGATATTGCTGAGTTTTATGATACCGATTTAACAGGGGTGGAAGTGGCGGGAGTGCTAGATATTTATGGGCGGAGGTGGTATCATTATCGTGGGCTGCTTAAACAAGATTACATGAATTCGGGGGTGATGCTATTTAATATGGAGGAGTGCAGGAAAACGCGGATGTTCGAAAGAGCGGCGAAAATTTGTGCGGAAAAGTGGATGCTACTTCCGGACCAAAGTGCATTAAATCGGGCGATTGACCGGCGGAAATTAATGCCGCGAAAATTTAACGAACAAGAAGAGCGGCCACAAAAAGACACGGTTTTGCATCATTTTTCGAATAATTTTAAGTTTTGGCCGTATTTTAGAGTACAGAAAGTGAAGCCGTTTGAGGTCGAAAAAGTGCATAAAATTTTGAAAATTACGGAATATGATGATATATTAGAAGAATACCAAATAATAAAGCATAAGCAAGAAGAGAAAAAATGAGTATTTTCAACACAGGCAAAAAATTATTTACAAAAACCGAAGTGGTGCCGGTTTTTTACACGATCACGGACGATTATGCGAAATATGTGGCGGCGTCGATCAATTCGCTGATGCAACATGCGAATCCTGAGCGGCATTATCGGGTAATTGTGATGTATGACCGACTACACTGGACCAATCGGCTCAGGCTAAGGAACATGGTGACCAAAAACTGCGCAATTGAATTTCATAAAATGAAATATAATCTGTATCTTCGGATTATTGTACGCTATTGTGCTAAGCGGACGGGTTCGGCGGACTTTTTTGCGGGGGCGGTATATTATTATCGGTCGTTTATCGCGAGGTTGTTCTCGCAATACGAAAAAGGGATTTACGTGGACGCGGACACGATTTTTACGGGGGACGTGGGTGAGCTGTTCGACATTGACCTTGGCGACAAGGTAATTGGGGCGCGGGTAGACCCGAAGGTACAAGCAGTGCCGGATTTTATTGCGTATGTCGAGAAAGCAGTGGGGGTATCGGCGCAGGAATATGTGAATTCGGGGGTACTACTCATGGATCTGAAAAAGCTTCGCAAATTGCACTACATTACTAGAATGACGGATTTGATTAAAAAATACGATGCGGACTTAGTGGCGCCGGACCAGGATTATTTGAATGTGATTTTAAAAGGGCAGATTTTGCACCTCGGGCGAGAATGGAACTGTCAGCCGGAGGGTGAGAGCGTCAAAGGCGCGAAATTATTGCATTTTAATTTGTCGAAAAAGCCGTGGTTTAATGATGATGTGAATTGTGGGGAAAAGTTTTGGGAAGCGGCGCGGGGGACAGGATTTTTGGGTGATTTGATACGAGGCAAAGAGGAATATACAGTAAAAGAAGCGCGGGCGAGTGAATTGCAAATTAAGGCACTGATTGATAAGGCGGCGGAGCTCGCAAAGTTGAAAAAGCCGATTTTTGAAGACGAAGAAAACTTGTCGAAATAAAAGTTATTATAGAAATTTGAGATAAATTTTTCTTAAAAATCCGGTGCGATAAACCGGATTTTTTAGAGTTGAATTAAAATAATGCCGACTACGACAAGGGCGGTGGCGATTAAGTGAACAATAATAGAGCGAGCGTCGAGTTTTTCGCGACCAAAAGTGGGGCGAATTAAAGTCAGGACAAGCCCCATAAAGAAAATGATAATCGGTTCGGTGGCGTCGGCGGCAACGGAAGCGAGCGCGACGGCAGGGGCAGAAACTAGGGCCAGACGGTAAGAGAGAGTTTTGGCAACACTAAAAAATCCGCTAAAAAGCATGGGGCGGAGGGTTCTATTGTGGCTATCCATAAGTACGCGGTGAAAGCGGGCGCGAAGTTTAGGTATGCTTAGCATAATGGCCAGGTTGCCAAAACCAATACCAAAAAAGACGATTGCCATTTCGCTAAAAAAGTTGAGTTCAGCGGAATTGGTGCTAACGAATAGAAGATTGCCGACTACGTCGATAAAAACGTAGAGGAAGGCAAAAAACAGAGCGCGAAATTTGACGTGACGGCTGCGTTTTCTGGAAGTAAAAACGATAAGTAGCGGAGCGAGTAAAATAATGACAAAAGAAAGCGCTTGCAAGGGGCTAATAGTGTCGCCAAGAAACAAACAACCGAGAATAAGGTATAAAACAGGGGAAAGTTGGATGAAAATGCCGAGATTAGTGGAATCTTCGATCTCGAGGGCTTTGTAATAGGGGATGCCGGCGATGGCGTTCAGAATGCCGGAAAGGAAAAAGCAGGCGACGATGCTCCAAGGGACGGCGGCAAAATCAAGTCCAAAACAAGTGGCGAAAATTAGCCCGACTACGAAATAGAAAAATGAGAAAAAACATTTTTGGGCGACCGAACCGCGACCCTTAAAATAAACGTCCGAGATGTAATTATCGGTATAAATTCGAGCAGAGTCGGAAAAAATATTGATGGCGACGTAAACTAACCAAAACATTAGCATTATTATAACATAGAAATTAATAAAAAAACGGGGGCTTTATTACGAGATAATAAATCATACAACTTTCACAACCTATGCAACATTTCGGCAGGGGTTCTATAACTTATACT
>CAVEVN010000007.1:0-8501 GCA_963619155.1 bacterium | reverse complement strand
ACCTCTGCACTCCACCCCCCCCACTCAACCCCCCCAAACCGCTTGCGTTTTCTCATAAACTGTGCTATAATAGAACCATGCCTACCAAAAAGCGAAAATCCACACACAGAACCGCAAAACGGACCAAAAAAGAAGCCCCCGTCGAGCACGAGCTCCCGGGCGGTTTTTGGCGCCAAATTTTCGCGGTCATCTTACTCGCTCTCGCACTTTTCTTTGTCATCACCTGGTTCGGTCAGGGCGGCACAATCACTAACAACATCCACCAATTCATCTTGACCGGTCTCGGCTTCGCCACCTATTTCATCCCGCCTCTCCTCGTCTATCTCGCCGTCAAAATCTTCCGCGCTCCCGACAACCGCGTCGCCGTGCCAGTTTATTTTGCCAGCATTCTCATCATTTTCTGGCTCTCCGGCATCGCCGCCATCTGGCATAACGGTGGCATCATTGGCAACGGCCTCAACTCGCTCATGCTAAACGTCCTCAGCCCCACTGCCGTCATTTTTATCTATCTCATTCTTATTTTCATCACCGCCCTCTTTATGCTCCAACTTTCTCCGCTAACTTTATTCAAAGGTGCTAAAAATCTCAAAAATCACGACAAAATCGCCAAAAACGCTATCGACGACGCAGAAAAGCCCAACCGCAAATTCGGTCAGCTCGAAATCAAAGTCAATTCCGGCTTCGGCGTTCTCGACGCTGAGCCTAAAAAACTCACCAAGTCCAAAAAATCCCCCGCCGACAAGCCCGAACTCGTCAAAGAGCCTTCCGCTCTTACCGCCGCCACCGACCCGAACTGGAAACTCCCGTCGGTCGACCTACTTGCCAAAAAACAATCCCCCGCTGACGCCGGCAACATCCAGCAAAACGCCTTTATTATTAAAAACACTTTCGCCGAATTCGGCATCGACGTCGAAATGGAAGGCGCCAACGTCGGCCCACGCGTCACACAGTACACCCTTAAAGCCCCTGGTGGCGTCAACTTAGCCAAAATCGCCGCCCGCGACAAAGAACTCGCCTACAAACTTTCCGCCACCACCGTCCGTATCGAGGCCCCAATCCCTGGCACCCAACTTATCGGCGTCGAAGTTCCGAACGTTCGCTCCGAATCCGTTTCCTTAAGGGGCGTTATCGAAACCCCCGAATGGAAAAAGAGTTCTGGTCCGCTCACTTTTGTCGTGGGCAAAGACATTTCCGGCAAGCCCGTCGTTGCCGACCTCGCCGACATGCGTCACCTCCTCATCGCTGGTACCACCGGTTCAGGTAAATCCGTCATGACCAACACCCTCATCATGTCGCTGCTCTATCGTAACGCCCCCTCCGACATGCGCATGATTATCGTCGACCCGAAAAAAGTCGAAATGCGCGCCTACAACGACATCCCACACCTCTTAACTCCGATTATCACCAGCACCGAAAAAGCCCTTTCCGCCATGAAATGGGCAGCTGGCGAGATGGATCGGCGTTATGATTTGATGGCCGACGAAGGCGTCAAAACTATTTCTGATTACAACAAGAAAATGTCCAAAAAACCTGCCACGACAAGCTCCGCAACTGACAAAACTGACGATAAAACCGACAATAAATCCGACAAGCCCGCCGACAAAATGCCTTACATCGTCATCGTGATCGACGAAATGTCCGACCTTATGATGCAGGCTTCGAAAGAGCTCGAGCCGCTCATCGTCCGTATTGCCCAGCTCGGTCGTGCCGCCGGCATGCACCTCGTCCTCGCAACCCAAAAACCAATCGTCAAAGTCATCACCGGCCTTATTAAAAGCAACATCCCGTCCCGTATCGCTTTCCGCGTGCTTACTTCTATGGACTCGCGCGTGATTCTCGATCTTTCTGGCGCTGAAAAATTACTTGGTAAAGGCGACATGCTCCTCTCGGCCGAAGGCACCGGTAACGGCCCCGAACGCATTCAGGGCGCCTGGACCCCTGACGAAGACATCGAAAAAGTCACCGATTTTCTCCGTGCTCAGCGTCCGCCCGAATATAACGACGAAGTTGTCGCCCAGGCTGTCGCCTTAAAAGGTGGCGCCGCGTCCGACGACCTCGGCGGGTTTGGTCGTACCTTCGACCCGAACGACCCGCTAGTCCGAAGAGCCGTCGAACTCTCCCTCGCTGGCGGCAAATTCTCAACCGGCATGCTCCAAACTCGTCTCTCCAAAGGCCACGGCTGGGTCTCCGGCCTCGGCTTCTGGCTCGAAGACATCGGCGTTGTCGGCCCCACCCGTGGCACCAAACCCCGCGACCTCCTCATCTCTTCCATGGAAGAATTTGACGAGCACGCCCAGTAGGTGCTATAATAAAGCATATGCAGTATGATGGGAGTTCTTCGCGCCTCAAAGATTTTTTGAATCAGCGCTGGGTCAAAGCTGTTTTTCTGATTGACATTTTAGCTATCATTGTAATTGTTGGTATTCTCATCTGGAACGCGACCAAAACCGCCATGGTCACTTTTTCTGTCGCCCCTCTTGATGCCGTAGTCACCTTGAGCGGTCAAGGCGACTACCAAAACGGCACCTACAAACTCCACCCTGGCAACTACGAAGTCATAATTTCTCACGATGGCCTCGAATCTAAAATCTTCGACCTGGAATTAAAATCCGGTTATGTCACTACCCTCACCGCTTTCCTCACCGGCGAAAATAGCAGCTTGGAGTTTTACGAACTAAAAGCCAACTACACCTCCTTCCAAAAACTCGCCGAAATCGCCTCCGCCGACAACAACAAAACCACCGACCATGACACTTCCGCAGAAGCATTCATCACTAAATTCCAAACTTTGCAAAGCTTCTATTCCGCCAATTTACCATTTGAATATTCCGAATACGGCAATTCCGAAGACGGTCGCACGACCTTAAAATACGGCATCACTGTGCGGACCTCAAACGAAGATGCTTGTCAGAAATTTCTCTGTATTAAAGCAGTCGGCAAAAACGTCGACCAAGCTTTTATCGGTCAACTCTTAACCGAACGCGGGTTTAATTTGGAGGACTATGAAGTTCACTATCAACTCTACTAAGCTTATTAAGACCGCAAAATCAGCTAGCGGACACACCGGGCCCACCACTAAAACCAAACTCACCATCAAAACCGCCAAGGCATCCTTATGTATTTTGGCGCTTTCGGTCGTCGCCCTCGCCGTAGTTTTTGTCACCCAAACAATCTTAAACACCTCCACCGCCAGCGCCAAAAGAGCTTTAAGCGACAGCGAGACCAGAATCTTCGCTCAAAACAACCTTATCGGCTGGGACCCCGGTGAATGTTCCGAAAGTAGTAGCTCGTCCGGCATCTGTGGCGACACGCCAAAAGAAAAATACTGGTCCTACCTTCGCCAAACTTTCGACGAGGTCCACACCGCCGCCATCATCGGCAATATCGACAACGAAGGTGGCTACGGCCCGACGCGGTGGGAGATCGGCCTAGTAGTCGATGCTGATGGTGGTAATTTTATCGGCAAATATACCGATTGGAACAATCTTTACAATTGTCAACCCTGCAATGTCGGCGTAGGCTCAGTCGGCATCACTTGGAACTTGGGCAATTATCTTCAGTATGTCGAAAAAAACGTTCCAGAAGCCTTTCCGTATTTTAAGGATTCTAGCTATTCTTTGCCCGGCGATCAAGCGATTGAAAAAATTGGTAGCGCTACTTTCGATAAACTTGTCGAAGCCGAAATGGGTTGGATGATCAAGGAGGCAACCGACAACGGCATCATTGACGATTTTAACGCCATTACTGACGTTAGGGAAGCAGCCAAGTACTGGGCGGAAAATTACGAACGATGCGAAGGCTGTCTAGCTTCGCAGGGCATGACTACAACCAAACAAAGTCGCATGGACGACGCCGAATATGAGTACGAAGCACTCAAAGATTTCGTTTGTGCAAATACCACCAGCAATGCCTATGATTCTACTGCATACACTCTTTCCGACGGGGAATTATACGGTCTGCTCCATATGGCTAAAAACGAGCAAAGCACCATCGAAGGTATCAAATTCGAACTTTCATTCATTGCTAACAAAGCCGACCAAGCCGGCCGTAGCGACATCGTAAATTATGCCAAAACCAGCTCTTTGTTCACCTCTAGCGCTCTAGCCAGTTATAAAGAATCTCGTGGCAGTCTCTCCGACGCCGAAGTCCAAGCTGGCCGCGAAGTTTTAACCAACGGCAACCGTTCCATCCCGTCCCAAATCACCGAGCATATCTGTATTGGCGACATCGATTGGCTCGAACTCAACGGCATAAAATATAATGCCGCGAACGCGGGTAATTGTAGCGGCACCGGACTCGAAAACAAGTCTTATTTCATTTCTGGCGCGACCAAAATCCATACCGTTTCCGGCTCAACCTTTATCTTCTATTCCTTCCCCAAATCCGGCGACATCACTTCCGGCGACGCATTCGGATATTTAGAGAGCAACCCGCCAAGCTCTGCTTCCAGTTCTTCTTCCAGTTCTGCCAGTAGCACTTCGTCCAATTCCGAAAGTTCAGCAACGGCTTCGACAACCGTTTCAGGCAGCAACGTTACCTGGATTGGAGACTCGTATTCCACCGGTGCACAAAGCATCATCGAAGAAAAACTTCCCGGCATCTCTTTTGGCGGGACTGCCAACACGGCATCCTCTACCATCCAAGGTTGTAAATTTGTTAGCATCGACACTTCGTGTAATGCTAATCCCACTAACCCTTCGGGTCTAAAAGTCCTAAAAGAAGTCATCGTAAATGGCACTCTCGAAGAATATCTCGTCTTCGCTCTCGGCACTAATGGTGAATGGACCGATAACGACGTTTCCGAGTTTTCATCTCTCCTCAAAGACAAAGACGTAAAAGTCGTTCTGGTTACTTCCAAAACTCCCAATAACGACTATTCCGCCAGTAACGCTCGTCTCGAACAACTCGTTAACGACAACGATAATTATTATCTTGCCGACTGGACCACCGTTTACAATGAAAAATATTTTGATGGTGATCCCGAAAAAATCCACCCTGTTTCAAACGGCGGGTACGAGGCGTGGGTGAAACTTATTGTTGATACGCTAAATGGAGTAGGGAACGATTGTACCTCCTACAAAGACAAATACCCACAATATTATCAAGGCGATTACGAAAATAGTGATCACGCTAACAGCACTCATGATTGGACCTCGGATTCTTATGCGGGTGAAAACGTAGCCGGTGCCGGCTGCGGTCCAACATCAATGGCTATGCTCGCTACTGTTGCTACTGGCAAAGATATTTATCCATATGACATTATCGAAGCGACTATAGCATGGGGGGATTATGTCTATAACGCTGGTCTCAAATTGGATTTATACGTCGGTGAGAAATATGGTTTTGAAGTTATTGAGGTAGGATTCAAAAAAACAGGAAACGATGCCTATAATAAAGTCAAAGAGTATTTACAAAATGGATATATGATTCACGCTTTTGGAAGCAACTGCCATGATGGTTTTGCGACCGTCAGATCAAACGGGTCATGTACAACTGGCCATGCTATAGGAATTTTTAGCATAGACTCAAACGACAGAGTCCAAGTTGCTAATTCCGGATACATGGGGAATAACGAGACGGCTCTCCAAAACATAATCGATGCTATGTTGGACCACAACGCTGAGGCTTTTATGGCTATCAAAGGCTCCGGCAACAAAACGACTTGCGACAACAACTATTGTTCGAACAACAACAGCACTGCCGTTTCAAGCAAAGGTATTACCGAACAACAAGCTCAAAAAATCGCTCATTATTATAATACTCAATATACACCCACAGGATGTTGCGACCTCACGAACTGCGTCGAATTCTCTGGGTTCTTTGTTTCTGAATTGACCACCAAGAATGGTTCTGCCGCCTCTTTCCCAAATGGCAACTTAGTAGCAGATCATTTAATTTCTGGCGGGCAAGCCACTGGTGGCAGTGAACCCAAAGCTTGGGCAGTCTTTTCAAAAATCGACGGCCAGCATACTGGCGTAGTTGTAGGAGTAAATAGCGACGGCACCTATATTACGATTGAAGCGGCTTGGCCAGGGTGGGGCGATAAATATATGGATGGCAACGGCAACGGCAGAGTCTTCGCCAACAAGACATTTGATGATGGCGTCTATAAATTCGCCTATTTTGCTAATGCTTTGAATACTACTAAAATCAATGAAATTTTAAATAATTAGGAAAAATATGGAAAATTATAGCCAAGACCAACCAAAGCCCCGTGTCAAACTGTCTACCATCATCTTTTTGGGTGCCCAAGCGGTAATCATTATTTTAGCTATTGTCTCTATCGTGAAGTTTTCTGACACCGACAAAATCGAAAACGCTCCTGGTCAAATAGACCTGTCCGCCAAAATCATCAACGCGACCGACGCCATACCAGAGGATTATTCGGGCTGGACCGAAATCATCGAGTGGGCACTTTTGGATACTATACTCGACAACATAGAAAGCAACACCGTCTCCAAAAGCCAAGCTTCCGCCTATTTCCGCGACGGCTCTATCGTGACCCAACGTTTCGAAAAGCACAAAACTAACTATGTCAGAGCAATTGTTGACATCCCGGAGCTCGAGCAATCTTACGAAATCTTTCTAGAATATCCAGACAACAAAGATGCCGTTAACGCCGTTGAATACAGCGAACCGAATATTGCCAAGCCATATTCTATTCTTTGTCTCGACGAAAATTCCGAAAAAATTTACCCAAATTTTGACTGCCACGAATCTTCCGAATATGATACGCGACAAAATATAATTTCGAATGTATTAAACTACTTCCAATTTGACAATTTCTCTGCGTATTTAAATACCAAAGGACCAGGCACAATTATCATTTATGTTTCAGCAATTTATGAAAATGACGAAACCATGAAAACCAAATGCATAGAAGAAGTTAAGACCACCATAGAATCTCTCGGCATTTCGTCGAATTTATTCACTTACTATGTTGACGCCGTTGCCAATGTCGACACGCATTACGAGGATCAACCCGCAGATTTAATTGGACGATAATTATGAAATTACACATTTTGAAGCATAAGTGATATAATAACTGTATGATGCAACGAATCCTGCCTCGGGGGGGGGTGCAACATTAAACAGAAACATAATAGCTGATTTTACTGTAGCGTTTGAAAGTATTTTTGGCGTCAGAAATCGAGGTGGTTGCTTCAAAATAGCTTGTTTGCTACTCGGAAGCATCTTTGTTGGAGTATGTCTTGGTTCGCAAGAGGTTTTTGCCGCCGCATCGTCACTCACGATTTCTGTTTCTGGGAACCCGACGATTAACCTACCGCCGTCGGCAGAGGGGAAGTTTGTGGACAGCGGGGACGAGACGATTAGCGTGTCCACGACGCATGCGGCGGGGTATGTGCTGAAAGTCAAAGCCAGCAGTGCAACAGACCTCAAAAACTCGTCCGGCACGACTGGATTTATCTCTATCTCTTCGGCAATTACGGCGGAAACTTTTGATACTAGCGCCTACAACGGTAAATGGGGCTACAAACCGAGCAAGTTAAACAGCGTAGCCAACACCAAATACCAGCCTTCGCCAACGACTTCTGGTAGCACGCTAGATTCGGTGTCTAGTGCGACTGATAATGAATACACGGTTTCTATTGGTGCGAGAGCGAATATTAATACCGCGATTGGGAGTTATTCTAACACTTTTGTGTTTACCGTCACCGCCAACCCTACGCCGTATAAGATTACTTATAATGCGAACACGACAGATACTGTAAGCAATATGCCGAGCAATGTCAGCACCAGTTCATCAGCCGAAACGGTAACAATTAGCTCCAACTCCCCGACACGGAGTGGCTGGTATTTTAAAGGCTGGAACACTTCGGCGAGTGGTGCGGGGACGAGCTACGCCAAGGGGAGTAGCTTTACATTAAATCAAACTTCCTCTACTAACACACTAACATTATATGCCCAGTGGACAGATTGCCAAGCGGGATATATTTGTTATAAAAGTAACGCTGGGACGGATACGGTAGAAGGCACAATGGCGGACCAGAGCGTAGGCACGAGCGCAACTTCGGCAATGCTTCGGGCGTATAACTTTAAACGCAGTGGTTATGCCTTCCTCGGTTGGAGCACGAAAGCAAACCCGACGATTGGCACCGACACGATTTATGGACCGATGGAAACAATTTCATTTAGTGCGCTTGCGAGTGATGGACTCAAACTTTACGCGGTGTGGCTCCCGAAATCCACAGAATACACCATGCAAACTTTCTCGCCTAGCGTTTGTTCTGCTAAACTCACGGCAGTAACCTATAACTCTACTAGCGCGACTTTTACCGTAACGGCAAACTCGTTTATCGCCCTAGAAGACAACCGTGACGGCAATGTCTACGCCGTGGCGAGGCTCTCGGACGGGAATTGTTGGATGTTAGAAAACTTACGGTTAGACGACTCTGCGACGATTTCTAGCACAAATACTCATAACCCAATTTCTAGCTTCACCAAGCTTTCAGCCACTTCTAGCTCGTGGTGCACTACAA
>CAVEVN010000006.1:0-60726 GCA_963619155.1 bacterium | reverse complement strand
AGCAGTAATGTCCGCCAGACTGCGCCAGTTCCCGAATAATTTCGTCTATTCCGGGGTCTGGTTCTCTGGCTCGGCCAGCAATCGTGGCTCGGACGGGTTCTATCGGTCTTCTACCGCGTACAGTATCAACGACGCGTACTATCTGTACTTCAATAGTTCGTACGTCATCCCCGGGACGAACAACCTCAATAAGTACAGCGGACAATCCGTGCGCTGTGTCGCCGGTTCCTAGTTCGTTCGTAATATGATAGACTTTAACACAAGAGGAGATCCTTAAAAATCTCAAATGTATTGAACCAGTACAATAGGGTTGTGAAAGTTATGAAAATGAGTTATAATTGAGGGTAATGAGCGGTAAGAAAGATGACATTTTGAGCGCAAAAGACTTGGATATTATTGACGAACCGGAGACGGGGGATTTGGAGAACGAGGAAGAGTTGACGAACGAGGAGTTGGCGATTACGGCGGAGAATGTGGATGCGTTTGCGGATGATTCGGTGAGGTTGTATCTGAGGGAAATCGGGAAAATCCCGTTACTTTCGGCTGAGGAAGAAGCGGACCTTGCGGCGCGAATTGTGAAGGGCGATAAAAAAGCTAAAGACAAAATGGTGGAATCGAATATGCGCCTAGTGGTGTCGATTGCGAAGCGATATGGCGGGCGGGGGCTGGACTTTTTGGATTTGATTCAGGAGGGGAACACGGGTTTGCTGCGGGCGGTGGACAAGTTTGATCCGGACAAAGGTTTTAAGTTTTCGACTTATGCGACGTGGTGGGTGAGGCAGGCCATTACGCGGGCGATCGCGGACCAGGCGCGGACGATTCGGATTCCGGTGCATATGGTAGAGACGATTAACAAAGTTTTGCGAACGACCCGAAAACTGACCTCGGAGCTAAATCGCGAGCCGACTAATGACGAAATCGCAAAAGCTCTGGATATGGAGCCGGACAAAATTGATTACGTGATGAAAATTAAGCAAGATATTGCGTCGCTGGATGCGTCGGTGGGGCGGGATGGTGATGATGAGGATTCGGTGCTGGGGGATTTTGTGGAGGACGAGGAGCGGGATTCGCCGGAAGAATCGGCGGCGAACCAGATTTTGAAAGAACAACTTTCGGAAATTATTTCGACTTTAACTGATCGGGAACAGAAAATTATTCGGTTGAGGTTTGGAATTGGGGGCGGACGACCGCACACTTTGGAAGAAGTGGGCAATGAGTTTGATGTGACGCGGGAACGTATCCGCCAGATTGAGGCGAAGGCGTTGTCGAAACTGCGCAAGAATAAAGACACTAAAAAGTTGCATGAATATTTGAAATAGGAGAGCGTGATGAAAAAGTTAGTGATGAAGTTGGTGGCGATAGTGATGATGGGGGCGATGCTGGTAGCGGCGCCGACGCCAGTGATGGCGGACGATGGTTGTAATGGCACTTCGACGGCGATTATCGGAGATGGTTGCGTGGAGGACGATGGCAATGGCGGGGGAGTGACGTATATTTTGAATTTGGTGGTAGATATTATGACGATGGGGGTGGGGATTTTGGGGACGCTCGGCATTGTGGTGGTGGGGGTGCAATATTTGACGGCGGGCGGCAACGAGGAAAAAACGCGCAAGGCAAAACAGCGGATTTTGGAAATCGTGATTGGCATGGCGTTGTTTGTGGCACTGGCGGCGATTATTAAGTTCTTGAATCCGTCGACAACTGGGACGACGTCGGGTGGTGCGACGTCTATGACGGTAATTGAGATGTTGATAGCGTAGAGGGTCAGTCGTCTATGCGGAAACTGCTGATAGTTTACAACCCAAGGTCATCGCGGGCGGCGGAGGTGGAAAAGGAAGTATTGGCGTCGGCGCGGGAGCTTGCGGGGATGATGGTGGGGAAATACGAAGTGGAGCGGACGGACGTAGACAAAAATGCGGCGAAGTTTGCAAAATTGTTGAAGGACGGGGATTTGGTGCTAGCAGCGGGGGGAGATGCGACGGCGACGATTGCGGCGAATGGAATCTTGTTGTCCAGTCGAGATGTGAGCTTGGCGGTGTTGCCGTATGGGAATTTTAATGATTTGGCGCGGACCTTGAAGACGAAAAGTTTTGAACAAGTTTTCGAAAATCAGAAGTTGGAAAAATCGGTGCGGAAATTGTATCCGCTCGAGATTATTGTGGACGGGAAGTTTTTTCGGTATGCGACTTGTTATGTGACGATTGGCATGACGGCGGAGGCGGTGGAAATTTATGACCGGCCGGAAGTGCGCAAAAAATTAAAAAAGAATTTTGGGCGCAAAGTGGGGTCGTATGTGAGTTTAGCGAGTTGGTATTTTAAAAATCGGCACCGGAAACAATTTTTGCCGGAGTTTTATTTGAATGGAAAATTGCAAGATAAACGAATTTCGGACTACGCGGCGGTGAATGGGCGGAGTATGGCGCGAGTGATGAAAGGCGGGGAAGATTATTTGAAGCCGAAAACTTTTCGGAGCGAGACGGATCGGCTGACGAATTTTTGGCGATTGTTTCGGTTGATGTTTTTAAGTATTTTTGTGCGCGTGCCGGGGGCGGAAACGAAGGGCGACGTGTTGGAATTTGTGGAGCCGGCAACGGTGGAAATTCAAGCGGAGGGGGAATACCGGGTGTTTCGGGGTGTGAAAAAAATTGAAATTAGAAAGGCGGAAAAATGGCTGAAGGTGGTGCAGAATTAGAAAAAATTATTCAGTATATGAAGGCGCATTGGCCGTCGCAGGTGAAACCGGAATGGCAAGTTGGCGCTGATGAGTATCCGGCGATTTTGGAAAAAGTGTTGGCGGAATTTACGCTGGCGGCGACAAAAAATCGGCAATTAATTCGGATCGCGGGGATTTCGGGGTCGGGAAAAACGACGCAGATTTTGCCGGCAGTGGAGGCGTATTCGCGGGCGAAGGGGTCTCAGCCGATTTTGATGGCGGCGCGGAGATTTGTGGAATATCATCCGCATTATGCGGAAATTCGGGAGTTTTACGGCGACGAAAATGTGCGCAAAATGACGGATGAGTTTGCGACGATTATGTTGTTTTTGACTTTGTCGGCGTTGGTTAGCGGGGGATATGATATTGTGCTGGACGTTACTTTGCTGGACCCGGAAATGGAGGGGATTTTGGCAAAAATGTTGACCCAGGGCAATTACCAGGCGCTACTGTTGATGATTGCGGTGTCGCCGGTGGTGACGGAACAGTTTTTGGCGGGGCGAGCGTGGCGACATACCAAAGAAACGGAGCAAGAATTTATTCGGGCGACTAAAAAAGCTTTGGAATTTTATGCGGAGGCGATGCCGGAAATGCGGGCGGTGATTTGGAGTGTGTATGATTTGTTGCCGGTTTATGATGGTGCGGTGAAAAATTGTTTGGCCGTCTTTGAAAAATATTCAAACGACGAAAAAATGCCGAAAAAAGATGATGATGCGCGCAGAGATGCAAAAATTAAATACCTTACGGAAGTTCAAAAAATCTAAATTTTAATTTCGAGGGAGTCCGGAGCGCGGCAGCGCGAGGAGAAGCGCCGGTCACCCGTGGCGACGGGCTGACCGGACGCGGCCCGAGAAATAAAATTTAGATTTTATAACTGGTTTAAGTTGATTTCTGGGAAATTGGTGCGGATGTGTTCGGCGTAGCCGTTGTCGATATTTTGCCAAGCCTTTTTCATGCGGGCGATTTCGGGTTGGTCGGTAAATTCGGCGAGGAAAGCGGTTTGGAATTCCTCGGGCGCGGGGCGGGAGATGATGCGGGCGACGTCCATGTTGGGGTTGCCGGTGCCGGCAAAACAAAAGTCAATGACACCGATAACTTTGTCGTTTTCGTCGAGTAAAATGTTGCCAAGGTTTAAATCGCCGTGGACGAGATTTTGTTTTTCGGTCTGTTTGATAAAATTATGGTCGGCGTCGATGTGGGTTTTGTAATGTTTGTAGTCGAGTTCTTTTAAGAAGTCCGAGAGCGGATATTTGACTTTGGCGGGAGCGTTTTTGAGGTCGATGCGGGAAAGTTCTTTGATGAATTTGGCGACGTCGTAAGCTGCGCCGGTGAGAGCGGTGTGAGATAAATGGTAAATGCGGTCGCCGAGGGTATAGCCTTCGATTTTTTCGTGGACCGAAAAAGGACGCTTGGCAGCGTCGTAACATAATTTCATTTGTGGCGTGTAAAAACTGGTTTTGCCGTCGACGAAATTACAAACGGCGGCGTCTTTGACGATCATTTTAGACCAAAACGGGTTGCGTGGAAAACGGAAAAAATAACTTTTTTCGTCGGTGGTGACTTCGATGACGATGTTGGTCCAGCCGGTTAGGATATGCTCGGTGTGTTTGACTTCGCAATCCGAAAGAGTTTCTTTGATGATTTGGTCCAGATTGTCGTTGGTAGTAAAAAACTTAGCCATACCTTATTATAACATGATATACTAGATATATGGAAAATGTGAAGATTTTAGCGGTGGTGGGAATGAGTGGAAGCGGTAAGTCGGTGGTGGTGGATTATCTGACCGCGAAGGGCTATCCGAAAGTTTATTTTGGGGGGATGATTTATAAAGAAATGGAAAAACGGGGAATTGAGCGAACGGAGGACGGCGAGAGTGAGAAAAAGTTTCGGGAAATGATTCGGGAGACGGAGGGGAAAGATTGGGTAGTGCGACAAGTGATTGGCGAAACGAAAGATTTAATTGCGGCGGGGCAAAAGCGGATTATTTTGGACGGGGTGTATTCGTGGACGGAATATCGGACTTTGAAACATGAATTTCCGGGATGTTTGACTTTTGTTGCGGTGGTGGTGGATAAGAATTTGCGTTATGCACGTGTGGCGAAACGACCTGGGCGAGCATTTGATGCGAATGCGATTCGGGAGCGCGACCGGTCAGAAATTGAGAATTTGGAAAAAGGCGGGCCGATTGCGGCGGCAGATTATTATGTGTTAAATAACGGTTCGATTGAGGAGACGACGGAGCGAGTGGCGGAAATTTTGAAGGAAATTGAATTTTGATGAAACGACTGGTTTTAATTGACGGAAAATCGGTTTTTTATCGGGGATATTATGCTATGGGGGCGCTGGGGCTGGCGGACGGGACGCCGACGGGGGGCGTGTATGGGTTCGCGGCGATTGCGATGGAGATTGTTTCGAAATTAAAACCGACTAAAGTGGTGGTGGCTTGGGATTCGCGGACTTCTGTGAGCCGGCGGCGGGAAATTTATCCGGAATATAAGGCCGGGCGGGTGAAGCCGGGGGAGGATTTTTATGCGCAAATTCCGTTACTTAAGGAGCTGGTAGCGGCGCTGGGTTGGGCATTTGTGGAAGTTGAAAATTATGAGGCGGATGATATTATCGGGACGTTGTCGCTTGAAGCGGACAATGAATTTGGGGCGGACGGAAAATGTGCGTGGGAGACGTTTATTATTTCGTCGGATCTCGATATGCTGCAGATTGTGGATGAAAACACGCGAATGCTTCGGATTTTGAAAGGATTTTCGGAAATTGAAGAGATTGACGTGGCGGAAGTGGAGGCGAAATATCAAATTCATAAGTCGCAATATTTGGATTTTAAGGCATTGAAGGGGGATGCGTCGGACAATATTCCGGGAGTGCCGGGAATTGGTGAAAAAACGGCGGCGGGACTGCTCGGTCAGTTTGGGACTTTGGATGGAATTTATCAGAATTTGGAGAAGATTTCGTCGGCGGGGACGCGAAAAAAGTTGAAGGAGGGGCGAGACGAGGCGTTTATGTCGCGGGAACTGGCGCGGATTATGTTTGATGCGCCGGTGGAACTGGATAAAATTCCGGATTTTGAGTTTGATGCGGAGCGAGCGGTGGCGGGGCTGAAAAAGTTAGAATTTAATTCGCTGATTCGGAAGTTTAAGTTGGAGGAAAATGGTGGAAGTGCTGGCGAGAGTTTGCGAGAGGATGTTGGTGGCGAGAAAAATACGAATGAGATGCTGGTGACGAGTGATATGGAAAAAGCGCAGGCGGTGACTAGTGATGACGAAGCGGAAAATGTTGTGAAAGAATTGCCGGATGATTTGATTTTGAGTTGGGATGTGAAAGCTTTGATGCATGCGGATGCAGAAAAAGCGGCGGAGATTTTGGCGGGGAAAAAGTTTTGGGATTTGGATCAGGCGGAGTTTTTGTTAAATCCGTTAAGACGAGAACAAAAAACGTTGTTTGATGTGGCGGATGAAAAGGAAAAATACGTTGAGCAAAGGCAAGAACTAAAGAAATTGCCGAAGGTATACCGAGTGTTGACGGAACTAGATTTACCACTAGTACCGATTTTGTACAAAATGGAAAAGAAGGGAATGTTGATTGATCGGGAATATTTTGCGAAGCTCAAAACGGAATACGCGCAGGAAGTGAAAACGCGGGAGCGAGAAATTTGGGAGCTTGCGGGGAAAGAGTTTAATATTAATTCCCCGGTGCAACTGGCGGAAGTGTTGTTTGTGGACCTCAGAATGCCGACGAAGGGGATTAAAAAAACGCAGCGGGGTTATTCGACGGGCGCGAAAGAATTAGAAAAGTTGATGGACCAACACGAAATAGTGCCAAAAATTAAAGAATACCGCGAGGCGACGAAACTTTTGACGACTTATATTGTGCCGATGGCGGATTGGGCGGACGCGGAGGGGCGAATTCATACGACTTTTACGCAAAATGTGACGGCGACGGGGCGGCTGAGTTCGAAAGACCCGAATTTGCAAAATATTCCGGTGCGGACCGAGGAAGGCAAGCGGATTCGGACGGGGTTTGTGGCGCCGGAGGGGAAGGTGTTGGTGTCGGCGGATTATTCGCAGTTTGAGCTGAGACTGGCGGCGGTGCTGGCAGGCGATGAAAAATTGATTGCGGATTTTAATGCGGGGATTGATATTCATACAAAAACGGCGGCGGAGGCGTTTGGGGTGCCGTTTGGTGAGGTGTCGAAAGAACAACGGCGGGCGGCGAAGGTGATTAATTTTGGGATTTTGTATGGAATGAGCGTGAATGGTCTCGCAGCGGCGGCAAAAATGTCGTTTTTCGAGGCGAAACAATTTATTGAAAATTATTTTAAGCTTAGGGCGCCGATTAAAATGTATTTGGAAAAAATTTTGCGGCAGGCGCGGGAAGAAGGATATGTAGAGACTTATTTTGGGCGCCGGCGACCGTGTCCGGACGTGAAATCGACGAATTTCGTGATTCGGCAAGCGGCGGAACGGGCAGCGATGAATATGCCGATTCAGGGAACAGAAGCAGATTTGATGAAGCGGGCGATGATTGCCGTAGACCAAAAATTGCCGAAAGGGGCAGAGCTGATAATGCAGGTGCATGATTCGTTGATTGTGGAATGTGACGAAAGTCTAGCGACGGAAGTGACTGAAATTTTGCGTCAAGCAATGGAAACCGTCGCACCGGAGCTGAAAATTAAGCTAGCCGTAGAAGTAACCGTGGGCAATAACTGGGGAGAGCTATAATTAGCGGTTGTAGGCGAGGTTTTGTTCCATGGCCTGGGTTTCAAGCATGACTAGGCGAGTGGCGTCGTCGACGGCGGAATTGACGGAATGTTTGACACGAGCGGATTCCTCGGCTTTTTTGGCGTCATTCCAGCGGTCTAGAGTACCGACGAGGTAGCCGGTAATACGGCGCAAGCGTTCGAATTTGCCTTCGTCAAAATGTTCGGCGTGGGCGTTGAAGTACTCCTCGGCGGACTTTTCGTCGGCTTTTTTGGCGATAAGTTTGGTACCGGCCTCGACAAGGCAGGAAACGTGCAAAACGTCATAATTTTTGAATTCGGCGAGCGCCTCTTCGGCGTCTTTTTCGGAAATTTTAGCGTATTTTTTGAGCGAGTCAGTGAAGCGCTTTAAATCGAAATTTTCGGCGTCGTCCTGGCTTCTGTAAATGATTTTTTTCATAGCATTCCTTTCGGTTTTATGAATTATAAGTATTACCTATTTTGATTATAGACGCTATATGTGGGGGTGTCAAGCCCAAAAATACGCTATATATGGTGTTTTGTTGTGGAAAACTTTTTAGAAAGGGGGAAGTGTGGTAAAATAGGAGTATGCCAGAATTGCCGGAAGTGGAGACGGTGCGAAGGGGGCTTGAGGGGTTTATTTTGGGTGCAAAATTACAAAAAGTGGAGGTGATTTGTGATAAGTCGGCGGAGGGAGATTTTGTAAAAGTCGTGGGCGCGAGAGCGGCGGGTTTGAGGAGGTTTGGAAAAGCGTTGATTGTGGATTTTGATAATGGGTTTTCGCTAATGATACATCTTAGGATGACGGGGCAGTTGATTTTTGACAAGGCGGGAGACGAGGCAAAGCAGAACGAAAATGAGCGGTTTGCAGCGGGGCATCCGAATGAAAATTTTGTGGCGAAGTTGCCGAATAAACAAACGCGGGTGATGTTAGAGTTTGACCGTGGGGTGCTGTATTTTAATGATCAGCGAAAATTTGGATTTATTAAAGTTTTAAAGACGGCGGAGGTGGAAAAAGAGCCGTTTATTAAAAAACTTGGCAAAGAGCCGTGGAAAATGAGCGCGGAAGAATTGTTGGAAAAATTACAGCGGCGGAAAAACTCGGCGGTAAAAACGGTGATTTTGGATCAAAAAGTGGTTGCGGGGCTAGGGAATATTTATGCGGATGAGTCGCTGTTTCTGGCGGGGATTTTGCCGATGCGAAAGGCGGGGAGTTTGAACTTTGCGGAAACTGAAAAATTGTTGGTGGCGATGCGGGAAGTGATGGAAAAATCACTTGCGGCGGGCGGTTCAACTCTTAAAAACTATGTGAAAGCGGACGGAACGCGAGGGGATTATTTGGATTTGTTTGCCAAAATTTATAATCGCGCGGGAAAAAGTTGTGTCAGATGTGGCGAGACGATTTTAAAAACTAAAGTAAACGGGAGAGGGACGCATTATTGTCCGAGGTGCCAAAAATGATCAGTGTGTTTTATGGTGAAAATCGGGTGGCAGCGATGGAAGAAATCCGAAAAATTTTGGGGGAGGATTATGAATCGCTGGAGGGGGAGAATTTGGAAATTAATGATTTGCCGAATTTATGTTTGGGACAGTCGCTATTTGCGGAAAAACGTCGGATTTTGATTCGTGATGGACTAAAAAAAGTGGAAGTGGCCGAGGCAATGGCGAAATATTTGAATTCGCCGCATGAGATTATTTTTCTAGAAACAAAAGTGGACAAGCGAGCGAGTTGGTATAAGGAGTTAAAAGATAAGATAAAATTTCGGGAATTTGTGATGCCAGCAGACGCGAATGCGAAAAAAATATTTGATATTTATAACGTGGCGAAGCGAGATGGGGCGCGGGCGGCAAAAATGTACCGAGAAATTGAAGAAACGACGGCGCCGATGGTGCTGGTGGGGCTGTTGGCGGGGCAAGCGATTCGGGATTATATAGCGCGGCCGGGAGCAAAAGAAAAGAGAGTTCTTCGCGAACTCTCTAAATTAGACATGGATTTGAAGGGAAAAACTACTTTGTCGCCTTCTTTGCTGGTGCAGTCTTTTTTGCTGTGGATGTCTTCGCTGTAGCTTTTTTGACAGTTTCGACGGTTTCGGAAACGGCCTTGGCGGTCTTTTTCTCGACGGCCTCGAGTTTTAGACCGGCTTCTTTAGCGAATTTGTGCAAAGCAGCTTTGCGTCGAGCGGCGGTGTTTTTCTTGAGGAGGTTCTTTTTGACGGCTTTGTCGAGCTCGGACTGAGCTTTGCTGAGAGCCTGAACCGTAGGGTTGGCTTTGAAAGCCTTGACGGCGGTTTTAATATCTTTCTTGATTTCTTTATTATGCTCGGTGCGTTTCAACGCTTGTCGGGCAGCCTTTTTGGCAGATTTGATAATCGGCATTTTCTTCCTATATAGATTAAAAATTATTTACTTTTAGCTATTATACCCCTTTTTCTTAAAAAAGTAAAGAGGTAAATACTTGTATTTTTTCGACGCTTATGCTAAGATTTAGACAGAAAGGAATTTGATGCCTGAAGAAAAAAATGCAACAAACCCAGTAACAGCGACTGACTCGGCGACGAGCCCGATTGTGGAGCCGGTAGTGCCGAGCAATCCGGCAGTGGCGGCTGCGCCAGAGGTGAAAGTGGCGGATAATACAGAAATTCAGGCGGAAGTGGCGCAAAAAATTAATCAGGCGCATAATGTTTTGATTGCGTTGTCGTCGGACCCGTCGGTGGATGAGATGGCGGCGGCGATTGGTTTGTCGTTATTTTTGGAAAAAACTGGGAAGCGAGCGACGGCGATTTATTCTGGTTCAACGCCGAATGCGTTGAAGTTTTTGAAACCGGAAGAGACTTTTGAGCCGTCGGTGGACACATTGCAAGATTTTGTGGTGGCGCTGAATAAGGAAAAGGCCGACCATTTGCGGTATAAGTTGGATGGCGATTTTGTGAAAATTTACATTACGCCATACAAGTCGCGGATTGGAGAGGAGGATTTGGACTTTTCGTATGGGGACTATAATGTGGATTTGGTGCTGGCGCTGGATGTGGCGAACGGGGTGGACCTAGATTCGGCTCTTCGAGAACACGGGCGGATTATGCATGATGCGGTGATTGTGAATATTACGACGGGGAATCCTGGGAAGTTGGGAGAAGTCGAGTGGAGCGACAAAAATGCGAGCTCGGTGTCGGAAATGATTGCGCAGTTATTATATAAGACTGGTGGCGACACGAAAATTGAAAAAGAGGAAGCGACGGCGTTTTTGACGGGGATTGTGGCGGCGACAAATCGGTTTGCGAATGCGAAAACGACTTCGGAGACGATGAAATTGGCGTCGCGGTTGATTGATTCGGGAGCGAATCAGCAGTTGGTGTCGAAAAATATTACGCCAGATGTGGAAAATGAGATGGCGGGTTTTCAGGGGCTATCTGGACATGAGCAGATAGTAGACACGGACCCGACGAAGCTGGATGTGGTGCATGAAGACGAGGCTGGTGCTGAACCGGCTAAAGAGGTGAGCGATACGATAACAGAGAAAAAGTCGACTTTGCTGGATGATTTGAAGGCGGCGGAAGCGAGCCTCGCGGGGGCTGGGACGGAGACCGTGCAAGAAGAGGCGGAAAAACCGTTAGAAATTAGTAGTGAAGGGGCGAGTACGCCGGAGGTGAGTACTCCAGAAGTGAGCGCATCTGAGGCGATGCCGGTGGCGAATGCGCCGGAAGCGAGTATGCCAGAAGTCAATATGCCTGAAGTGGCGCCGGCGGTAAGCGCACCGGAGATGATGACCGAGACGAGCGCGCCAGAAGCGGTGGTGTCAGCGGAGACGAATACATCGGCGGTAGAGATGCCGGGGACTGAAACGCCGGCGGTAGAGATGCCCGAAGTAGAGATGCCGAGGCCGGAAGTTAGCGCGCCAGGAATGCCGGCCGATGAAACGCCAGAAACGGTGGGGCCGATGGGGGCAACAGAGACAACTGGATCGATTGAACCGGCGGAGTCGACAGTGGGGATGTTTTCGCAACCTGAAAAGGTCGTGCAACCGTTGTCGGGAATGGATGGTTTGGGTGCCTTTGAGGATGGCGGCGCAGATAAATATGGACAGATGCTAGAGGACGCATTGGAGAATTCTAATGCGACAGCAGGGGCGAATATGGAGACAGGGGGAGCGGTCAGCGGAATTCAAAATACGGACGGTTTAACAGGGGGCTTTAATCCGGCGGTGACGTCTGCGCCGACGGTGGCGACAATGCCGGAGATTAATGGAGTGCCGGAGATTAATTATATGCCTATGCCAGGAGAAGAGGTGCTGCCACCTCCGCCAACTCCGCCGATTGATATGAGTGCGGAAACGGCGCCGGCGATGAATGTGGACGCGACAACGGCGCCGATTACGCCGGCGGCGCCGGTGGAACAACCTGCGCCGGAGTCTTTGGGTGCGCAACCGTCAATGCAGGATCAGGTCTATCGTCCGCAAGTGGCGGACCCGAGCGCGTTTAAGTTGCCGGGGATGTAGGTTTTAGGGGCTAGTTTACAGGGGTGAGAATTGACTTTTTAACATAAGCGTGATATAATGGAGAGAGGGGCCGTTTTTTAGTTGCACTTTTTTAAGAAGTGCGGTATAATAAAAATACGGAATCGTAGCTCAGTTGGTTAGAGCGCTGCCCTGTCACGGCAGAGGTCGCGAGTTCGAGTCTCGTCGGTTCCGCCACTTAAAAAGCCTGGCGGCTTTTTTTCGTGACTCCACCGAACCTACGGTTTGCCACTTTTATGAGGACAGAAGGCTTGAAAAGAAATACAGAGTGTGATATAATGAGGTCAATATGGCTATTAAAGTTACACGAAAAGATCAGGGTGAGGCGAATGAAAATATCATTCGGCGCTTCAACCGAAAGGTTTTGCAGAGTGGGATGATGCCGCTGAAGAAGTCGCAAATGCGGTTTTCGAAACCAATTTCGAAGCGGGAGCGACGCTTGAAGGCGATTATCCGCGAGCAACGCAAGGCGGAAAAAACTGAGCGAATTAAATTAGGTCTCAGATAGGAAAATCCCCCGAGCGGGGGATTTTTTATGATATAATACAAGCAAAGGAGAAATATGATTATACTTTTTGGGCTGGCGGGGTCTGGCAAAGGAACGCAAGGCAAGGCGCTGTCGGAGATTTTTGGCTGGCGGTGGATGTCGGTGGGGGAGGTGATTCGGCAGACTGGGAAATATAAGGAATTGACCGACAGGGGCGGACTGGTGCCGGACGAGGAAGTGATTAAGTTGATGGGGGCGCAAATTGACCGTGCAGAGGACGAAGGGTTTGAGGTGATTTTAGACGGTTATCCGCGGGATTTGACGCAGGCGAAATATATTGTCGAGCACTATCAGGGGAAAATTGATGGGGCGATTATTTTGGAGGTGCCGAAAGAAGAGCTCCTGGCTCGGTTAGCGTTGAGGGGGCGGGATGACGATAAAGAAATCGAGAGCATTGAGCGGCGATTTGGGATTTTTGAACAAAATATTACGCCGATCGTGGCGCTATTTGAGCAGGCGGGGATTAAAGTGAAGAAAGTGGACGGTACGGGAAAAATTGAGGAAGTGACGGAAAGGCTAGTCGCGGTGGTGAAAGAATTAAATCCGGACGCGACGGAGCAGACAGATGATGTGAACGGCGGAGAAATCGAGCGCAGTTATGGTGAATAAAGAAAATAGTTCGGCGAAGGTGCTGGCGGAGAAAATCACGGCGATGCGCGAAGGGGGGCGGATTTTGGGGAATTTGCTGAGAGATCTTAAAAATTATGTCCAGCCAGGGATGACGGGGCGAGAAATTGATGCTTGGGTGAGAGCGGAGATTGTGAAGCGTGGGGCGGGGGTAGCGTATGATGAGCTGGAGGAAAAGTTCCCGGGGGCGATTTGTATTTCGGTGAATGATCAGCTGGTGCACGGCGCGCCGACGGACGAGGTTTTGGAGGCGGGGGACAAAGTTTCGTTTGACGAGGTGATTAAATATAAGGGGTATTATGTGGACGCGGCGTTTACGATGCTGGTCGGGGGGACGGGGTCGCCGGCGGTGAAAAAGATGATTTCGGTGACGGAAAGTTCTTTGTGGGAGGGAATTGAACAGGTGAAACCGGGGGCAAAAATTGGTGATATTGGACACGCGGTGGAAAAAGTGCTAAAAAGCGGGCACCTGGGGGTGATTGAAAATTATATTGGGCATGGGATTGATACAACGATGCACGAGGAGCCGGAGGTGCCGAATTATGGTCGGAAAGGGACGGGGTATAAGTTGGTTGAGGGGGATACGATTTGTATTGAACCGATGTCGTGCCTGGGTAAGCCGGCAAATTATGTGGATAAAGACGACGGCTGGAGCGTGAAGATGAAAGACGGGTCTATTGGGTGTCATGTGGAGCATACGATTTTGGTGACGGCGGACGGGTATGAAGTTTTGACGCTACCAGACGAGGAATAGGCGTACTGCGAATTGGACCCTATGGGTTTCATTGCGAATTGGGTCGCGTGAGTTTTGATGTAATAAGTGGGCATAACTCATATAACTTTTATAATTTGTGATAATTGTGTTATAATAAGCTTATGGATGAAAATAAGCGGTTCGTAACTGGGCTTGATGTGGGGACGGAGAACGTGCGCGCGGTGATTGCGACGGTGGCGAAAAGTGGCGAGCTGGCGATTGTGGGGTATAATGAGGGGAAGTCGCTGGGGATGCGCAAAGGGATTCCGGCGAATTTGGCTGGGCCGGCGGAAGCGATTGATAAAATGCTTGGAGACGCGGAGCGGATGGGGGGCGTGGATGTGCGAAATGCTTATGTTTCGATTAACGGTTCGACGGTGATGTCGACGATGACTGAGGGGATGATTGCGGTGGGGACGGTCGAGCACGAGATTGATTTGGGGGATTTGGAGCGAGTAGAAGACGTGGCGGTGTCGGGGAGATTGCCGGCAAATCGGGAAGTTTTGGACGTGGTGCCGCTGGAGTATGCCTTAGACGGGCAAGGTGGGATAAAAGACCCACTCGGGATGGCGGGGGCGCGGCTTGAGATGCGGGCGTGCGTGGTGTCGGCGCTAGCGCCAAATTGTGAGAATTTGAAACGGGCGACGATGACGGCGGATGTGAAAGCCGAGCGATTGGTGCCGTCGGTGGTGGCGGCGGCGAAAGCGGTGCTTACGGACCGGCAACGCGAAAATGGCGTGGCAGTGGTAGATATGGGCGCGGCGACGACTGCGGTGGCGGTGTATGAGGAGGGGGATTTGCAGTATGTTGGCGTGGTGCCGGCGGGGTCGAACAATATTACGAATGACCTCGCGATTGTGCTCGCGATTGACCCGGAGCTTGCGGAGGAGATTAAAACGCGGTTTGTGACGGGGGATTTTGAGACGGAGAAAAGTCCGGCGATTAAGATCGGCAAAAATGGGGAGCGGACGTTTGATCGGCGGGAAGTGGAGGAAGTGGTAAAGGCGCGGCTCGAAGAGATTTTTGGCGAGGTGCGTAAGAAATTGAAAATGGCGAAGTATGATCAGCGGTTGCCAGAGGGGGTGGTATTGGTTGGCGGTGGGGCGAAGATGCGAGACATTGATTTGTTTGCCAAGCAAGTACTAGAAGCGTCGGTGAAAATTGGCGTGCCGGCGGGGCTGAATGGGGTTTCGGAAGAGGTCTGTCGGCCGGAATTTGCGACGGCGGTGGGACTTGCGATGCTGGCGGCGGAAGATGTGGATTATGGCGCAGGGGCGGAGAAAAAGAGTTTTAAGAAAATTGTGAAAAATAAGGGGGCTCAGCCGAAAGCGGGGTGGTTGAAAAAGATTTTGGGGAAGTTTTAGGGGGTTTAGGTCGTCGGATTTTTTTGGACTTTAGATTGTTAGGTCGTGAAATTAGCGAATAAAAAATAAAACCCCGACTGGGGTTTTAGAATTTAGCGACCGTTTTTCAGGCGCGGATGACGGCGCTTGTCGCTGTGTTTGTGATTATTATTCCGGTTTTGTTTGCTGACCGGTTTTAATGTGATTTTTCTTGCCATGGGGTAATTATAGCATATTTGGGGGATTTAGGGAAGAAGTTAGATGTTGTGAGAGTTGTGAGGCTCGCGGAGAAAGGCTTAAGCTTGACAAAATAGGGGAAGTGTGATAGAATGAAAATAGAGGGTTGGTTTTTGAAGTGATTTTGTGATATAATAAAAAGCGGAAAGGTGGCCGAGTGGTTGAAGGCACTGGTCTTGAAAACCAGAGAGGGAAACCTCCGCAGGTTCGAATCCTGTCCTTTCCGCCAAAAATAGTCCCCGAGATAGCTTGCTATCGCGGGGCTATTTTTAAGGAAAGGGCGAGGATAATTATCCTGCCTCTCGCCACGTTCCTGACGGAACGCACAAAAAAGCAGGATATCGGATCTCGCTATCGCTCGATGCGAATCTCCTCCTTTCCGCCAAAAAGTAAAAATATTTTGAAAAAGTCGCGACGGCGACATTTTTTGTGCTATAATGGGTGTAAACATAAGGTCATTAAATTTAACGGGTGGGAGGAGGTTGCCCGAGATGAAAAATAAAAATTGTAAATATATTTTCGTGACTGGGGGAGTGCTTTCGGGCGTAGGTAAGGGAATTACCGCGGCGAGCATGGGGGCGATTTTGAAGGCGAAGGGTTTTAAGGTGACGATGCAAAAGTGCGATCCGTATTTGAATGTGGATGCGGGGCTGTTAAATCCGGTGGAGCATGGGGAATGTTTTGTGACGCATGACGGGGTAGAAACGGATCTCGACCTCGGGCATTATGAACGGTTTTTGGATTTTGAAACTTCGAAGTATTCGATTACGCTGTCTGGTTCGATTTATAAGGAGCTAATTGAGCGGGAACGAGCGGGGGGATTTCATGGCAAAACGGTGCAACTAGTTCCCCACTTTACGGGGCTGGTGTGCGAGAAAATCGAGAAGGCTTCGGCGGAATCGGATGTCCATATCGTGGAAATCGGGGGGACGGTGGGGGATTACGAAGGGCTGCCGTTTATTGAGGCGATTCGGTTGTTTGCGAATAAAGTCGGGCGAGAAAATTGTTTGTATGTTTCGGTGGTGTATGTGCCGTTTATCCATACGTCGAATGAATTAAAAACAAAGCCGGCGCAGAATGCGCTGAAAGATTTAAGGGGATTTGGGATTATCCCGGATATCGTGTGCGTGCGGACGGAGGAGCCGTGCGAGCGGGCGATTTGTGAAAAGATTGCGGCGTTTTCGGGAATTCCGGGGGAGGCGGTGCTGAATTTGCCGGACATTAAAAGTGTGTATGACGTGCCGTTTAATGTGCTAAAAAGCGGGGTGCTGAATATTTTGAATAAATTTGTGAATGATGAGCGTGAGCCGGACATGTCGAAATGGGAAAAGTTTTCGAAACTACGCGGAACGGAGCATACTAAAACGGTGAAAGTCGGGCTGGTGGCGAAATACGTGGGCAATGATGATACGTATATTTGTGTGACGGAGGCACTGAAGGCGGCGGCGGCGTATAATGAAGTGAATTTGGATTTGAAATGGCTGAATGCGGAAAAAGTGACCGAGGAGCAACTGGCGAAAGTGGACGGAATTGTGGTGCCGGGGGGATTTGGCGAGCGCGGCGTTGAGGGGAAAATCATGGCGGCGGGATATGCGCTGGATCACGATATGCCGTATCTCGGGCTGTGCCTTGGGATGCAGGTGGCGTGCATTGCGGCGGCGCGAAAAGGCGGAGTGAAAAGTGCGAGTTCGGAAGAATTTGGTGCGAGTGAAAAAGCTGGGAATAATGTGATTTATATTATGGAAGGGCAAAAAGGTAAGGAATCAACGGGTGGGACGATGAGGCTTGGTGATTATGAGGCGGTGCTCGACAAGGGGACAAAAACGGCGGAGATGTATGCGCGGGCGTTTCGTGACGGGGATTATATTGATGGAACGAAACTTGAGAAAAGTGGCAAGGTGAAAGTCGTGGAACGGCATCGGCATCGTTATGAAGTGAATCAAAAGTTTTTGCCGGAAATGGAAAAAGGCGGAATCGAAGTGGCAGGGACGTCGCCGGACGGGAAGCTGGTGGAATTTATCGAAGCGCCGGAGAAAAAGTTTTTTGTCGCGACGCAAGCTCACCCGGAGTTCAAATCCCGGCCGCTCGCAGTGCATCCGTTGTTCTATGAATTTGTAAAAAGTTTGAAATAGTATAAGTTTATAATCTGTGTTTGTGAGCTTTTTGCCCACGCTCGTTTGGTTATGAAGACGTTTTTTAATGCTTGTGGTATAATAAAAGTATGGATGAGGCTGAAATTCAGTTTAGGCGACGCGACAATGAGGAGCGGGCGACGGCGGATCGGGCGCGAATTTTGGGCTTGCCGTATTTAGACACGCGGAAGTTCGAGCGAGAAATTGCGTTGGTGCCACACCTTATCGAAGTGCCAGAAATGTATCGGAATTTTATGGTGCCGTTGCAACGCGGAGGTGGCGAGGAACATTATCAGTTTATGGTGACTTCGCAGACGCCGCGGTCGGTGATTGAAAAAACTCGGCAAGAATATACGGACGAGGGCGAAAAGGCGGACTTTTTCTTGATTTCGGGTTCGGCGTTTAAGGTGTTTATGCTAAGATACGACCCGCCGCGACAAATTCATTATGATGATATTAAAATTGCGGGCGAGGGGGATTCGGAGACGATTGCGAGCGTGTCAAGGACGCTCAATTCGGTTTCGACGGACAAAGTGTTTGATTTTTTGATAGATCAGGCGGATAAACTTGGTGCGAGCGATATCCATATTGAAAATTTGCGGAATGAAATTCGGATTCGGATGCGGGTGGACGGGATTTTGCATCCGGTGGCGAATATTGATCGGGATAAATATCGGATTTTTATGGGTGAGTTGTCGTCGCGGGCGAACGTGTCGATTGCGTCGAATAAACCGCAGTCGGGGCATATGCAAAAAGAAATTACACGTAGTGGCGCGACGCACCTTTTGAATATTCGCGTGGAGACGATTCCGACGATGTACGGGCAGGATGCGGTGCTAAGGTTATTTAATTTTGATGAAAGTTTGCTGAATTTGGATTTACTGGGGCTCTCAGAAGAAGAACGTAAAGAAATTAATGAAGTGATCTCGCATCCGCGGGGGCTGGTGCTGATGGTGGGGCCGACGGGTTCGGGGAAATCGACGACTTTGTATTCGATTTTGAATGCGCTGAATACGTCGGAGCGGAAAATTATTACTTTGGAAGACCCGATTGAGTATGGAATTACGGGAATTTCGCAGATTCCGATTCAGACGAATAACGGCGGGTCGTTTGCGGAAGGTTTAAGGTCGGTTTTGCGGCTAGATCCGGATGTGGTGATGGTGGGGGAAATTCGGGATGCGGACACGGCGAAAACTGCGATTCAAGCTTCGATTACGGGGCATTTGGTATTGTCGTCGTTTCACGCGAATTCGACCGCGGCGGCGTTTTCGCGAATGATTGATTTGATTGGCGTGAATCCGATTTTTTCGTCTTCGATTCGGTTGGTGGTGGCGCAGCGATTGGTGCGGAAGTTGTCGGCCACGAAAAAAGCGCGACCGGCGACCGAGGCAGAAGCGAAATATATTCGAAAAGTGCTGGAAGGGGTGCCGTCAGAAAAATTGGGGGGAGTGAATTTGGAAAATATTACTTTATACGACCCGGTGCCGTCAGAGACGGACCCGTTTGGATATAGTGGGCGGACGGTGTTGATGGAACAATTAGTTGTGACGGAAGAAATTCAGGCGTTTATTCGCGGGGAAGTGGCGAATATTAACACAGACGAAATTGAAAAAACGGCGAAGCGAAACGGAATGCTGACTTTGGAGCAAAAGGGGATTCTCGCGGTGCTCAAAGGCGAGACAACGCTGGAAGAAATTTCAAGAGTAGTTTAAGTGTGGTATAATATAGGGTATGAGTGAAAAAATAGTTTCGGATTATAACGGATATGACTATAAAAAAGATTTCTGGGAAGGGACTGGGCGCGAATACGAAGACCAGGCCGACCGGATGGCGATTCGGAAGTTGTTGCCGAAACGAATGGAAAAGTTTGCGGATATCGGCGGGGGATACGGGCGGCTGGCGAATGAATATTTGAAGCGAGCGCGAAAAGTTTATTTGTTTGACTATTCGAAAACCGAGCTGGAACAAGCGAAAGAAGTCTATGGTGACAAAATCGAGACGAAGGCGGGGGACATTTATGAGTTGCCGTTTCGGGATAATGAGCTGGATGGGTTGATGATGGTAAGAGTGACGCATCATTTAGAGCATCTGGACAAGGCGGTGGCGGAGCTGTATCGCGTGTTGAAGCCGGGCGGGGTGGCGGTGATTGAAGTCGCGAATAAGCGGACATTGCCGAAAATGGCGCGGTTTGTGACGGGGCGGTCGAAAGTAAATCCGTTTGACCGGACGGTGGCGAACTATAAAGAAATTTCGAAAAATGGGTTTTATAATTATCACCCGAAATATGCGGAAGAGATTTTTGAACGGGCGGGATTTGTGTGTGAAAAAGTGTTGTCGGTGTCAAATTTCCGGAGCCAAGCTTTGAAGAAGATTCTAGGGACGGATAATTTGGTGAAAATGGAGACTAAGGCGCAGCAAATGCTCGCTGGAATTCGGTTTGCGCCGTCGATTTACTACAAGTTGCGAAAACCTGAGGATTAAGGTATAATATAGGGGATATGGGCTCGTCGTTCAACGGATAGGACATATCCCCTCTAAGGATACAATGCTGGTTCGATTCCAGCCGGGCCTACCATATATTGAATAATTAAAAAGTCCCGCGAGAGAAGGCAGGACTTTTTTGATGGGACTACAAGTTATTTCTTCAAAGATGGGGTTTTGAAGATGAATTTGACAGATTCGGCGGAAGAATTTTTGTAAGAGTGGTAGTTTTTCGCAGCGGAGACGGAGGCGCGGAGATTTTTCAAGGCGCCGTTTAGGTCGTTATTTGCAAAGCTGACTAGCTTGTCGATACCGGAAGTTTTGAGGGTGGTGAGACCGCTTTCAAGAGTTTTGGAGCCTTCACTGAGTTCAGTCATGCCGGAAGCGAGAGAATCGAGACCGGCTTTGAGCTCGGCGGTACCGGCGGAGAGCTCGGACGCACCGGCGGCAGCGGAAGCGACGCCGGTGGTGTAAGTTTCAAGACCGGAGACGAAGGCTTCGACCTGAGAAAGGGAGGTAAGGCTAGCTTTCATGGTGTCGATCGCGGAGGCGATAACTTGTTTTTGGGTTTCGTCTTGGACCATAGATTGCACGGCGGTTAAGAACTTAATTAAGCTTTCGAAAGTAGTTTTGTAATTTTCGGAAGTAAGTTTAATTGGAGTGGTGATGCCGTAGGCTTGGCCGTAAGCTTGAATGAGGGTAGTTAAAGTAGTGTTGGGATTCAAAGTGCTTTCGGCCGATGCGAGCAGGCTAGAGAAAATACTTTCTGCACCAGTATTTAATGTGTCATTGCTAGCAGAAAGTTGCTCAAGACCGTTGGAAAGTTCGGCAGCACCGGAATTTAATTTATCGGCACCAGTTTGGAGTTTGGCAATGCCGGAAGTTGCGGAATCTAGACCGCTGGACAAAGAACCGGCGCCGGCGATTAGCTGATCGAGACCGGAGGAAAGTTCGTTCATGGAGCTGATTAAGCTGTCGAGCGAAGTGAGTTTTGAAGTGTCAATATCGGCGAACAGTTCGTTGATCGCGAGGGAATAAGTTTCGCTCATGGCAAAGTCGGTGACGTCGGCTTCGATAGTGAAGTCGGCTGGCAAAACATCGGTGCCGAGGTTTTCGTTTAAGCCCACTACGGCGTAGCCTGCGAGGGTGATATTATTGTCAGTTTCGGAAATGATTTTACCGTTTTTGATAGTGACGTTTTGGAATTTAGTGCCGTCTAAAATCGTGCCGGTAACGACTAGAAACGGAACTTTGGCGCCACTGAAAGTTTTGGTAGAAGCGAAAGTGTAGTTGATTTTGACGTGGCCGGATTTGCCGATTAAATCTTCGGCGGAAATGGCAGAGCCGTCCAAAGTATAAGTAATATTTAACTCAAGCGGAAGCTCGGCGCTGTCGGCATCGAGCGTGTTGCTGATGAAAACGTTTTTTACGCTGCCGGCAGAGTCGGTGATGGCATAAATGGTTTCGTTTTTAGACGCGATTTTGTTCGTGGTGGTTAAAGTTTGTTCGAGAGCAACAAGGGAGTTGTCGCGTGAAGTTTCGGCGGAAACGTTGTTCACAAGAACGGTAGTTAAACTGCCAGCAAATAGCGCAAGTCCGCAAACTGAAGTATAGATTAATGATTTTTTCATTTGTTAGTTCCTTTCGTTAATTTTTTCATACCAATTGTGGTGCGAATGACCAGGGGGTCAGCAAAGATAAGTAGAGACGGCAGGGCGAAGATGACGGCGGCCATGCTGATGATAGCGCCGCGAGCCATGAGCATACACATCGAGCCGATCATGTCGACATTGGAGTAAAGGGCGACGCCGAAGGTAGCAGCAAAGAGGCCGAGGCCGGAAACGAGAATGGACGGGACGGAGGTGCGAATGGCGATGATGGCGGCCTCCTTTTTGTCTTTGCCATCTAGCCGTTCGCGAGTATAACGAGTGGTGAGCAAAATGGCGTAGTCGACCGTGGCACCGAGCTGAATGGTGCTGATACAAATCGGCGTGATGAAGGAAAGTTGGTCGCCGGCGTAGAACGGCAAGCCGAGGTTAACAAACACGGCGGATTCGATAACGGCGATAAGGATAAACGGAAGTGAGAAACTTTTGGTGACGATCATAATGATGACGAAAATCGCGATGATCGAAACGGTGTTGACGACCTGGAAATCGACGGAAGTAAGTTTAATCATGTCCTGGGTAGTGCTAGCCTCGCCAACCAGGAGTGCGGTGTCGTCGTAGGACTTGATAATATTGTTAATATCGTCGATTTGGACGCCGATTTCGTCGGTCGCGGTGGCGTATTCGGAGATGACGAGGGTGAGTTCCCAGTTGTCACTTTTTAAGACGTCGACCACAGACTCGGGCAGAGCTTCGAGCGGCACGGTGTCGGGGACGAGCGCCTCGAGATTTAAGACGGATTTGACGCCGGCGACGTTTTCGAGCTCAGCCGTCATGGCGCGAGCGTCAGCTTCGCTAAGAGTAGATTTGGTTAAAATCATGTGGACATTGGACAAGCCGAAATCTTCGGAAAGTTTGCGGTTTGCGATGGCGAAGTCCATGGTGTTGGGCAGACTGTCGCCGATGGTGTAATAGACGCTGTCGTTAGTTTTTTGATATCCGTAGAAAGCAGGCGGGATAATGGCGACAAAGATGACTAGAAAAACCGGGAAGAATTTAACAATATTGCGAGCGAGCCAACGGAAGCCAGGGAAAAGAGGTTTGTGGTCGAACTTTTCGAGCTTGTCGCCAAAAATTAAGATGAGCGACGGCAAAACGGTGACGGAGCCGATAACACCGAGGAGGACGCCTTTGGCCATGACGATGCCAAGGTCGAGGCCGAGAGTGAAGGACATGAAGCAGAGAGCGATAAAGCCGGCGATGGTGGTAGCGGACGACCCCATGACCGAAGAGAAAGTGGATTTAATCGCGTTTTCCATGGCGCGGGAACGATTGTTGTCTTTTTCAAGATGTTCGCGATAGGAGTGCCAGAGGAAAATCGAGTAGTCCATGGTGACGGCGAGCTGAAGAATAGCGGCGAGAGCCTTGGTGATGTAGGAAATTTCGCCGAGGAAGAGGTTGGTGCCCATGTTGATTAAAATCATCACGCCGATGCTGACGAGGAAAATAAAGGGAATGGCCCAGTTGTCGAGACAGATGAGCATGACGGCGAAGGTAAGGACTACGGCGATAATAATATAGATGAATTCCTCAGATTCGGCGAGGTTGCGCATGTCGGTAACGAGCGCGGACATGCCGGAAACGTAGGCCTTGCCGTCGACGATGTCGCGGATTTCGTTGATAGCGTCGATGGTTTCGTCGGCAGAAGTCGAAGTGTCGAAAAAGACCGCCATGATGGATTCGTTGCCGTTTCTGAAAGTATCGTAAAGACTGTCGGGAATAATCGAAGCGGGCAGACCGGCGTTTTCGAGGGTACCGAGGCTCATCACGGTGTCGACGTGGTCGACGTTTTTAATGGCGGTTTCGAGATTGCCAATTTGGGAATCGGACAGACCGTCGGTGATAACCATCGAAAAAGCGCCTTTGCCGAAATCTTTAAGAAGTTCGTCTTGACCCTTGACGGTATCCATGCTGTCCGGGAGGTAATTAAGCATGTCGTAGTTGACACGCGTGTTATAAAAGCCGATGAGGGCGGGGATAATCAGCACAAACGCCAACACGACAATCAATTTATGATGTTTGACAATAATTTTTTCCATATAAAACCTTCTTATAAGGGATATTATAGTGGATTTTAGCAGTAATTAAATGGGCTTTTTTGAGCAAATGCCTAATTTTTGGGCAAATTGCTTGAAATGTCTAAAAATTGGTGGAGAGGGTCAAAATCAAAAGACATGCCGCGGCGGATGTAATTCATGGCGAGGCCAAAACAGACACAGCTTAAAAATTCTTGGGCGGCGGGACGGTGTTCGGGATTGTTGTCGAGATAGGCATTGACGGCGTAGTCGCAAATTCGCCAGAGGTAGCGCTCAAAAATTGGGCGAGAAGTGGACTCGTAAATGTGGCGGATGCCGGCTTCGTTTTGTTTGACGAAATCGGTGGCGGCGGTAAGGCAGTCATCGAGCGATTTGGCAGGGGGATAATTTTCAAAAAGTTCGTCGACGAGGTTTTTAACCACGGTTTCGAGTAGGTCGGGAATGCTTTTATAATGATAATAAAAAGTATTGCGATTGATGCCAACGGCGGCGGTGAGGTTTTTGACGGAGATTTGGTTGAGGGCTTTCTCGCTGAGGAGTTCTAGGAACTTTTGTTCGATAGCGGTTCTAGTGAGCGAGGTTTTGGACATGTTAGTCTTCTTCCGGCAAAATTGCAAGGTGCGCCTCGGAAAGTTGTTCGGGGTCGACGACGGAAGGAGAGTTCATCATTAAATCAACACCGGAACCGTTTTTGGGGAAGGCGACGATATCGCGGATGTTGTCGGTGTTTTCGAGAACCATGAAAATGCGATCAAGCCCAGGGGCGCAGCCAGCGTGCGGAGGTGCGCCGAATCTGAAGGCGTTTAGCATGCCACCGAAACGGGCCTCGACATATTCGTTGTTATAACCGAGAATGTTGAAAACTTTGTACATGATGTCGGGGTTATAATTACGGACGGCGCCGGAGCAAACTTCGTAGCCATTCATGACCATGTCGTATTGGTCGGCTTTGAGGGCTAATTTCTCGGCGTTAGTGGTGGCGCTTTCGAGAGCGGCGAGACCGCCTTTGGGCATACTGAAGGGGTTGTGACCAAAATCGAGTTTGTGATTTTTTTCGTCCCATTCGTAGAATGGAAAATCGGTAATCCAACAATAAGCCACTTCGGCGGGGTTTTTGAGATTGAAATGGTCAGCAAAAGCGATGCGGAGTTCGCCGAGGACTTTGTTGACTTTGGCACGGTCGTCAGCACCGAAGAAGACGGCGTCGCCCGTGGTGGCACCGGTGAGTTTTTGGACTGATGCGATCTCGATGTCGGACATGAACTTAAGGATAGGGGATTTCGGGCCTTCGGCTGTATATAATATATATGCCAAACCGCCGGCGCCGAGTTTGCGGGCTTTGTCGGTGAATTCGTCGATTTCGCGGCGAGTCAGAGTTGCGCCGTTTTTGACGCACAGGGCTTTGACGCAGTCGGTTTTGAAAACTTTGAATTCGGTATTTTTGAAGGCGTCGGTCAGTTCGATAAGTTCCATGCCATAACGGAGATCTGGTTTGTCGACGCCGTAAGTTTCGATGGCGAAGTCAAAAGGTAGGCGGGGAATTTTGGAATTTTTAGGCAGATATTGTTTGGCGGGTTCGGATTTTAAGACAAGTTTTTTATCGGAAAATTCGGTCGCGAGCGAAACGAATAAAGGTTCGATTTCGCCCCGGACAACTTCGCCGTCGTCGACAAATGACATTTCGCAGTCGAGTTGGTAAAAGTCGCCATAAAGCCGGTCGGCGCGAGGGTCTTCATCGCGGAAACAAGGCGCGATTTGAAAATATTTGTTGACGCCACCAACCATTAAGAGCTGTTTGAATTGTTGTGGAGCTTGGGGCAGAGCGTAGAATTTGCCAGGATGAAGCCGAGAGGGAACAAGAAAATCGCGCGCGCCTTCGGGCGAGGAATTGGCGAGAATCGGGGTGGTGATTTCGGTGAAATCGTGGTCGTACATGAAATTACGAATGAAACGATAATATTCGGAACGGCGTTTTAAGATTTTTTGCATGCTGGGACGGCGCAGGTCGAGATAACGATACCTTAAACGTTGTTCTTCGGAAGATTTTTCGCCGTCGTCGTGGGTATTGACTGGCAGAGGCGCGGATTTATTCAAAAGTTCGAGATTTTCGACGACGAGTTCGATTTTGCCGGTGGCGAGATGAGGGTTAACTAGGTCAGGTTCGCGTTCGCGAATTTTGCCGGTGGCACGTAAGACGAATTCGTCACGGACGGATTCGGCGAGTTTAAAAGTTTCGGCAGTTTCGGGAGTGACGACGAGTTGCAGAATGCCAGTGTGGTCGCGCAGGTCGATAAAAATTAAACCGCCATGGTCGCGACGGGAATTAACCCAGCCGGCTACGGTGATAGATTTGCCTAAAAAACTGTCAGATTTTTCGATTAAAACTCTCATGGAGTATATTATATCATTTTCCGAGTAAATAGTCGAGGAGGATTTCGACGGTGAAAAAGCCGACTAGGGTATCGGCGTCGTCAAGAACGAGAAAATAAGAGCTGTTTTTGGCTGCGATTTCTTGAGTGACGACCGAGAGGGAGTCGGTGGCGTGAATAAAATTGAAGTTTTTGTCGAGATATTTGTCGGCGCGGTCGGTTTTTTTGATTTCGAGCGTGTTTAAGGCTTCGGTGTGAATGATACCTTTGACTTTGTTATGGCTGTCGACCACGGGAAAAACGGTGAAACCAGATTTATAGAGTTTGTCAAGAGTGAGAGGACCGAGAATTTCGGAAGATTTGACAAAAACCATATCGGAACGTTTGATCATCAAATCTGCGACAAGGCGGTCGTCAAAACTCATGACGGCAGAAATGCGGGCGCGAGCGGTGTCGTTTAAAATGCTTTTGGGCGTGCGTTTTAAGACGTCGATAAAATCTTGCAGAGTGGTGGGGGTATATTTCGGGGGTTTTACGGCTGGCTTTTTGGGACGGTATTTTTCGAGTTTGGAATCGAGCCAGAGGACGAAATTTTGCATAAAATTTTCGAACATGATATATTTATTATATCACTAAAGGAGTTATATGAAAAAGTTAAAAGGTTTTTCGGTTGCGGGAATAATTATTGGGGTGCTGGTAGTAGCAATTTTGGGGATTGCGACTTATGCGGTGATCGACGGCAATAATAAAGCAACGAATTATGATAATTATGATTTTTATGCGGTGATTGAGCCGACGGCGGATAATGGGTATATTGGCGACCACGTGAAAGGTTCGGCGGACGCGCCGGTGCTGATTTTTGAGTATGCGGATTATCAATGCCCGGGGTGCGCCTCGATTAATCCACGGGTAAATAAAGTCGTGGAGCAGTTGAAGGGAAAATTGGCGGTGGTGTATCGAAGTTTCTTGTTGTCGTATCATCAAAATGGAACGGCAGCGGCGTCGGCGGCAGAAGCGGCGGGCCTGCAGGGATATTGGAAAGAATACGCGGATAAGTTGTTCTCGGAGCAGTCGGAGTGGGAATACGCGACGGCGTCGGAAAGGACGACATATTTTAATCAGTATTTTGAAGAAGTGACGGATGGCAAAGGCGATTTGGAAAAGTTTAATTCGGATATCGCGAGCGAGGCGGTGTCGAAAAAGATTAAATTTGACATGGGGGTCGGGACGCGAGTGGAGGTGAGCGGGACGCCGGCGTTTTATATTGATGGACAATTGATTAACTGGGGTGAAGCTGGAAGTATTACGATCAACGGACAGACGATTTCGTGGTCGTCGGCGCGGTCGGGAGATGAATTTGCGGAACTGCTGAAAGAAATTGTGGCGGCGAAACTGGGGGAATAAAATTACGAAAAGGGGTGGCAAAGCGGTAAAAACGCGAGGTGAATAACAAAACAGCAAAATTGGTCAAAAAAATCCCCCTTTAGGGGGATTTTTAGATCTCGATATACTCTTGCCAAGAGGCAGGGGCAATCTTTTGCTTGTGCTCCGGAGAGCGACGAAGCCGTTTGATACGCATGTATCCGATTTTCTCCTTAATGTTTTTCGCTCAGACGACCTTTAAGCCCACTCGCTTGGGAAATGAAGAGCGATAGAAACCATTTTAGCAAAGGTCGTAATTTTGCGCAAGCATAAAAGGAATGGAACAGAGGCGGAGCAGGAGTGGATTAGGAATGGTTTTTAAATGCTACGCGCGGGTTTGAAACAAAGTTTGGGGCAAGATTGCTAGTTTTTAAGGGTATTTTAGTGGCGGAGTTTCGTGTTATAATGAAAATATGAAAAAGCGTGGGCGACTAAAATTCCACAAGATTAAAACGTGGCAACTGCTGATTATATTAATTCCGCTACTTTTTATTGACGCGACTTTGCTCCGAGTTGACCATATTAAAATGACGGAACTCAGGGCTGCGGTGCTTGAGGCGGACGAAGCGGAGGAAGACGACAGCGTGATTGCGGAAAAGTTGGCGGCGCTTAAAAGTTTTACGTTTAATAATATTGTGATTAATGTGGTGGATGATAACGGCGCGCAAAAAATTACGTTTGGAACGGGGCCGTTTTATCTTGAACATACTTATATTCGGGCGGCAAATCGGGCGCTCGCGGCGGCGGAAGAAAAATTTGCAGATGATAGCAACCCAAATGGAAATATTTATGCGGCGGCGAGCGCAACGTGCAAGGTGCAGGCGATTCAGAATGGTTGGACGTGGGATAATGCGAACTATATTAATTGTATGGTGAGCGAAATTCAGAAATATCCGGCGGCGGATAATATTGAAAGTCAAATCGCGGCGAGTTTGCCGTCGACGGAACTGTATCGGCATAATTATGCGTCGCCGATTTGGGCACCGACGGCGGCGGGGTGGATGATTGTGGTGGCGGCGGTAATTATAATAGTGCTGCTTATCAGGGGTATTATCTGGATATTTTTAAGAATATCCTTAATGTTTGTATAAAACCTCTTGACTTTTTGAGCTTGGGGTCATAAGATAGAAGTATACTAATTAAGGAGGAAAGCTAAATGGCTTACGAACATACCAACGGTAAGGGTGTGAAATACTATCTACACAAATCTGAAGTGACGCTCCGCGGTGGCAAAGCTCAAACGATTTACTTCTTCACGAAAAATGCGGAAGGTGGCAAGGGTACGCCTTGTGATTTGCCGGAAGATCGCGAAGTTTGCGAAAACCCACGCAACGGGTTCTTGACTTTACGCAAGAAGCAATAATAAAAAATTAAAAAAAGGTGTTGTAAAAAATACAACACCTTTTTGTGTTATAATAAGGACATGGGGATGTAGCTCAGCTGGTTAGAGCATGCGTCTTATACACGCAGGGTCCTAGGTTCGAATCCTAGCATCCCTACCAAGGTGGAACATGAAGATAAAAAATAGTTTGAGACGACTAAGGTATAAAACCCGGCACGATCTGCTGACGGTGGAAAATGTGGTGCTGGCGCTGGCGATTATTCTGTGTTTGGTGTGGACGTATCAGTCTATTGTGGCGATGAATCGGAATTGGGAGTTGTCGGAAAAACTGACGACTGAGCGAAAAAAGTTGGAACTGTTGACGATTGAGGTGGAAACGGCGGAGCTCGCAAATGAGTATTATAAGACTGATGAATATCAAGAACTGATGGCGAGGCAACTGTTAGACAAAAAGTTGCCGGGGGAAAACATGGTGGTGATGCCCGAAAATTCGGAAGCGGCAAAAAATAAGCATGCGGAGACGGAGAAAACACAGGGACAGGCGAGTGTGAGTCGGGAATATTCGAATTTTGAAAAATGGATGTTATATTTGTTTCCAAAATATTAATGAAAAATTGAGCTTATGGTATAATAAAAGGTATGACTAGGCTGAAGCGTGGGTTTACTTTGATCGAAGTGTCGATCTTTTTGGCGCTGACTGGGTTGTTGTTTATTGGCGTAGTGGTGGGGGTGCAAAATTCGGTGTATCAGCAACAACGGAGCGATTCGGTGCAAAACTTTGTGGAATTTTTGAGAAGTGTGTATTCGGGGGTGGAAAATGTGCAAAATGCCACGCCGGAAGGGCGGAGCGAGCAGGCGATTTATGGAAAATTGGTGACGTTTGGGGAGTCATATGATTTGGCGGGGGAGGCAACGGACAAGAAAAAGATTTTTGTGTATACGGTGGTGGGAAATGTAGGGAGTGGGTCGGATAGCACGCTGACGCTACTATCGAAGTTGAAGGCGAATGTGGTGGGGGCGGATGGGAATTTGGCGGGATATCTGGAAACGTATAGTCCGAAATGGGGGGCGGTGATTGAAAAAGCGGGAGGATTGCAAAACGTGACGCCACTTTCGGCGGCGCTGCTAGTAGTCAGAAATCCGGATTCGGGGGTGGTGTATACATTTTATCGGAGTAGTACGATTGAGGTGAATCAAACTCGAAAAACGAGTTGGGGGACGAATAATCCGTTTTCGAGCGCACTTACGGACGGAAGTTTTAAGTTGGTCGGGACGGGGGAACTCGCGAATGGTGTGGATTTCTGCGTGAATCCGACGGCGACAAATATGGCGACTAACCGGACGGATATTCGGGTGACGGGGGCGCGAAATGCGTCGGGGATTATGCAAGTGGCGGAAACGGAAGCGAATTGTGGGGCGACGAGGTAGGAAATGAAAAAGATAATGAGTTGTTTGGAAAAAGCGGAGCGGTCTCAGAAAGCTGGACGGTTTAAGGAGGCTAGGCGGCCTAGAAAAGTGGCGGCTGGGTTTACGTTGGTGGAGTTGTCGCTATCGATCGTGCTGATTGCGGTGCTGTCGATTGTTGTGATTTCGATGATTAATAATGCGGTGTCGGCGTATCATCGGGGGCTAGTGCTAAATCAGGTGAACACGGTAGGAATGGGGCTAGTGGACGATATGCGGTCGGCGGTGCAGAGCTCGCCGGGGCGGTTTGATTACGAAAGTGAATGTCAGTCGGCGTATGAGGGGACGGGGAACGAGACAGCGCTAAACAGTTGTTTGAACGACAAGGGGCGGAAGTTCATGTTGCTAAGGAGATACGCGACGGTGTGGCGCGGAGGGACGAAACTAAATGAGGATGCGCCGGTGTTTGGGGCGTTTTGTACGGGCGAATATTCGTACATTTGGAATTCGGGGTATTTCTTTAATACCGAAGATTTTGCGGTGCAGACTTCGTCGTCGATTCGGGGTAAAACGAAACTGGTGTTTAAAAATTCGAGTGGAAAATATCAAACCGTGAGCGATTTTAAGTTGCTGAAAATTAAGGATGAAAACCGGGCGATGTGTAAGCTCGGGGCGGGCGCGGGGGAAGCGACGCCGATTTACCGGAGTGATTTGCAGACCGAGACGACGCTAAATAGCGACACGGTGTTTAATTTTGAGACAGCGTGCAAAAATGCGAAAAATCCGTCAGCGGAGATTTGTGGAGCGATGGACGAAAGCACTCTAGATACGGAGCTGATTGGCGAGAATTTGGGTTACGGAGGTTTGGCGCTGTATGATTTGTCGGTGCAGGCGTCGGCGAGTAGCGCGGGGACGAATAATTTATTCTATTCGGCGTCGTTTATTCTCGGGACATTGCAAGGCGGGATTAATGTGATGGCGAGTGGAAATTATTGCGTGACGCCGGGAGATTATAATAATTCGGCGGTGGAGAATTTTGATTATTGTGCCGTTAATAAATTTAATTTTGCTGCGCAGGCAAGTGGAGGCTAGAATGAAAAAGATGAAAAATAAGTTTAAACAAGGGGCGGCATCGTTTTATATCGTAGTGTTTTCGACGCTGGTGCTTTTGATTGTGGCGACGAGTTTTGCAACGATTATTATTTCGGAAATTGAGCGGGCGTCAAATGACGATTTGTCGCAGTCGGCGTATGATTCGGCGCTAGCTGGGGTGGAAGATGCGAAATTGGCGTTTTATAACTACCAAAACTGTTTGGCGCAGGATTCGATGAATGCGAAATGTCAAGAAATTGTGAATTATATGAAAAATGCAGACTGTGATATGGTGGGGCATATTTTGGGGCGGATTGATGCGAGCGACAACGAGGAAGTGGCGATTCAAGAGACGACGACGGTGAAAAATAATATGCAACAGGCGTATACTTGCGTAAAAGTCGAGACGGAACTAGAGGATTATCGGTCGACGTTGTCGAGTTCGGTGCAGTATAAAGTGGTGAAGCTGAAGTTTCAAGAGGGGGTGAATGCGTCGCAGATTAAAAAAATGAAAATTAGTTGGTATACGGATGACGATGCGGCGACGAGGCGATGGCAGAATGTGAGCGGGACGAACGGAACGGTGAAGTTTCCGGGGCTGACAACGGGAGTAAGTTTGCCGGCGGTACCGCCGACGATTTCGGTAGCGTTGGTACAGACGGCGCAATCGTTTACGCTGGACCAATTTACGATGACGCAGGGGAATACGACCAACCGAGGAATGGTTTATCTGGTGCCGGCTTCGACGACGACGCAAGCGACGAGCGATGCGGCGGATAATCGAAAGGGGGCCTGGAATACGACGGAAAATCAAAATCATATTGGGACGAGCGCGTTCCTGAGCTCCAACGACAAAACGGCGACGAATTTGCCGTACACGGTGTATTGTGATTTTGCGGGGGCGTTTGCGTGTTCGACTTTGATTGATATTCCGGAACCGGTGGGCGGGGCGCGTAATGATGATACCTTTATGTTTGTGGTGTCTTTGCCGTATGGGAAGCCGACGACGGATTTTGCGCTGGAATTTTATTGCGACACTGAGTGCGCGACGGAAGTTTATACGGATGAGACTGGGAAAGAGACGACGCGAAAAACGAACCGAGTGAATTTGTCTGGGGTGCAGGTGAAGGTGGACTCGACGGGGCGGGCGAATGATTTGTATCGGCGGGTGGAGACGAGGTTGGAATCGGCGGCGAATGATGCGAATTTGTCGGTGATGGGACCGCTGGAGCTGACGGCGGGAACTAGTGGCTCGGGGAACGGTAGCGGAAATTATGTATTGCAAAAAACTGAGGCGGTGACGAAAGAGTGGAATTTTACGAATAATTGGTATATGAAATAAGATTTTCGGGTTTTAGAAATATGGCTCAGGCGGCTGGGTTTGGATCAGCCGCTTTTTAGTTATGCGCCGTAATATATTAGATGATTTTCCGGGATGAACCCAAAAGATCCAAATATAACAAAAAGGCCCTTCTTTTTCTTAAAAATTTTGAAAGCTAAAACCACAAGTACCACAAGCGATTTTCTATCATTGAGGCTTAGTTTATGATATAATAGGGATGTCTAATATCAATTTAATAAACCACATCTAGAGTTCGCAGTTGCGAGCATGGTTAGCTGCAAAAATGGGGCACCATGCGAGCATTTAGCTAATCAGCTGGATGTGGGAAAACGATATTAGACACCGTCATGGTGTCCCTTATTGTTTTCAGGAGGTAAAATGAATGAAGTTTTTTATAAACCCCTACTCGTCGTAGTGGCACATATGGTTGTGTGGGGCTTAATTGGTTTTCTTATAAAAACAGCACGGGAAGAACGAGCCCAAAAGAAGCTAGCCAAAAAGCAAAAAGCAGAGCAGGAGCAGAAAGCAAAACAGTTGAAGAAGCAGGCTGAGCAAGACGAAAAAGAGCTGGAAACCTATTTAGATGTCTATAAATTTGCCATTTCTACACTATCCCTATTTATAAAAAACGATGAAGAAACTAAATGGATTGCAGATAATAAGATTAACCCGATACTCTTAGATATGCCCCCCAGAAGGTTAGAAGTAGTCAGACAAGATTTTGCTAGGTATGGAAAAATTACGAATATTGGGCCCTACGCCATAGATAAAGAACAACTATATTCTTGGCATAAAGATTATTTGAATGCAAAAGCGCGGAAGAAATACGAAGAAGAACAAGCCTCTATGGAAGCGAATGAAAGGATCAAAGCAAAAAGAAAAATAGAGGCCGAAAAAGAAAGAATTGCCAATCGAGAAAAAACTGAAAAAAATCAGAAGTGGCTTGAGTATAAGGAGCAATTTAAAAAGTATAATAAAGCTCAAAAGAAATCCGAGCTTGAATGGTTTAAAAATAAGTTGGCTAATAATTTTGCTGACAGCCAAAATGAAAAAGACATCTATATTCATGAATTAGAAATGATAATACTAGGAGATGAGAGATGAACGACAACAAAAAGAAAAATGATAACTGGTGGGTATGGGTTCTGGTTGTATCTGGGGCTATTTTCCTAATTGGTTTTATCCAAGAAAAACAGAGAGATAAAGAGCTAGAGGATACTGTGAGAAATGCAGCCAACGACGCAAACTATTGTCGAAGCTTAGCTGCGGAATATGGGATGCAGGGCGACGTGATATTTCATCGAGTTTATAACGATTGTATGGAAACGAAAGGATGGTAGCTTGAAACTGAAGCTAGAAGAAAAGAATAATAAAATCATCGTAGGTTTATTTCCGGGCGTTCTTGATGAAGTCAGAAATAATATTAGAGATATCAGAGGCGAAAATGCAAGCATCATAGCCCCAAATGAAGATGAGCAAAAAGTTATTGCCGCTAATGAGAAATATGCAAAGTTGGTGGAAGATGTTTTATGGTTTGGAGAAGATGCTTTGAATATTCTGCAAAATTGTAGAAGCGAAATTACCGATGCATCTGCAATATTATACGTTATTAAAGGCTTTACCATATATGTTAATAATCGTTTTAACGAGTTAGATAGAGTTAGAAAAGAAATAGCTGGAGAACAATTTTATTATTACAACGATGATGGGCAGGCTGCCATAATAGGGCTCAATACTAAAACAGATAATGACGACGAAATAGAAGATTTATCCTACACATACAACAGTCTTTATAGCCATAAAGACTTAAATGCGGATATAGCAAAAACAACTGTGAATAATAATAAGGCCACAAATTGGATACTCCAAATGTTAAAAGAAGAAAGAACAAAAAAACTTTCAGAACAAAATCGCGATAGATTTCTGGATTTAGTGGCAAACGCAGATTTAATAAATAGAAGCTTTGACATGATAAATCCGTTACTAAAAACAAGCTTGGATAAAGAACAATATAAAATATGCCAAAGCTTATTCATGAATTTTAACTCTTTTATAGAGCGAGCCTATATGGATTGCTGGGCGTTTAGAGTGAATAATAACCTTTAATCGTGTATGTTCTATTCCGTCTTGTAAGGGGTTTCATAACCGTCCCAAACGCAAAATGGCATAAAACTGGAAAACGTTATGAGACGCAACAAAAAAGGAGCTACCAGGCTCGTAAAGTGTTCGTAAAATGGTTGTGGGGGCTGGATTTGAACCAGCGACCTTTTGGTTATGAGCCAAACGAGCTACCAGGCTGCTCTACCCCACGATATCTTTCTATTATATCAAGGACTGGCGAAAAAGTCAAGCTTTTTTGGTGAGAAGCTGGCGGGCGGCGAGTTTTAAGAGGTGATTATAGTTGTTGGCAGGGTGGGGAGTACTGGCGAGCTCAAGAGCGGTCAAGTTGTGGCGCAGGGCGAGAGCGAGCTCGGCGGATAGCAGTTCGGCGTTCGGGGCGACAATGGTGGCGCCGAGGAGATGGCCGGAGCGGTCAGCGAGCAGTTTAACGAAGCCGTAGTCGAAATTCGCGATTTTGGAGATTTTGGTGTCGGAAAGTTTGATAAGAACTTTGCGATATTTGCGATTTTTGCGAATAAGTTCTCGTTCGGTGAGGCCGAGGGCGGTAATTTCGGGGAAAGTTTTGACGGTGCGGACGAGACCTTGGTAGTTGACGGAATTTTTGACTTTGTTGATTAGGTTGTTAGCCAGAGTGAGGCCTTCGGCTTCGGCGCGGTCGGTAGAGGAAGTCTGGCCGAGGCAATCGCCGACAGCAAAAATATGCTTGGCGGAAGTTTCGAAATATTTGTTGACGATAATGCCGGAGGATTTGTATTTGACTTTGGCGTTTTCGAGGCCGTAATCGAGGGCGGGCTGGCTGCCGGTGGCGAGGACAACGCAGTCGACACGGACCATTTTTTCGTCTTTGCCGTCTTTGAATATGACGCGTTTAGAAAATTCGTCTTCTTCGAGCGCGACAACTTTGGTGCCGGTCAGGACAGTGACGCCGAGTTTTTGGGAGAAATATTCGGCTAAAGTGTTGCCGGCTTCGGGGTCTTCTTTGGGGAGGAGGTGGTTTCCGGCTTCAAAAAGCATGACTTTGATGCCAAGTTCGGCGTAGTAGGAAGCGATTTCGCAACCGGTGGCGCCGCCGCCGATAATGGCTGCGACTTTGGGCGGACGGGCGATTTTGATGGCGGTCTCAGGAGTTAAGTGTTTGACGAAAGCGAGATTGGCGACGGCAGGAGTTTTGGGTTTGGCGCCAGTAGCGAGAATGAAGTTCGTGGCGGTAAAACGTTTTTCGGCGATAGCGATAGTGTGAGGGTCGAGAAAATTGGCAAAACCTTTGAGACAGGTGATGCCGGCATCTTCGTAGATTTTTTTGTTATTGCCACCAGCTTCGATGACGGTTTTGAGCTCATAAGCGGGCAGAGTAGGAAGGTTAAAATGGAAATCTTGGTGTTTGAGCGCGGGAAAAGTCTGAATCCTGGAATACGCGTGAGAAAAATTGAGCGCGACGGCATAGGGGAGGTCGTAAGTGTTTAGATTGGTGCCACCGAAAAATCGACCTTCGACCAAAGCGACGGATTTTTTGGCCTTGGCGAGAGTTAAAGCTGCGGCGGAACCAGCCGGACCGCTGCCAATAATAATATATTCAAAATCAAATTTTTTGCCCATCTTTATATTATTTTATCACGATTTTCATAAACATAAGCAAAATCTTTGTGATATTTTTTAAGTTCTCTAACGATAATGCGAGTTAAATCGGATTTGGTGATGGTATCTTTGGTTTTTAATTTGGTTTTGGCGGCGGAAAGGGCGCGGTCGATGAAAATTTCGGCGGCGCCGGTTGGAATGTCTAAGGCTTTGGCGTGAAGAGTGAGAGATTTTTTGAGGTCGGCCTCGACGAAAGGTTCGGACAAAAATTCGCGGGTCATAATAAAACTCCTAAAACAATTAAAACTGCGATGAGAAAATAGCAAAAAGTGATGAAAAAGCGAAAAAAGGTTTTATTTTTGAAGCGAAAGCGGAGAATATCGGCGAGGGTGTGGTGGGTGGAGAACAGGAAATGACAAATTAGGAGCGGGAGGATGGCGGAAAAGGCAAAGAGAAGGGTAAAAATGGAGCGCTCGGGGGCGGTGGTGGCGAAATTCATAATTGTCAGGTTGGTGAGAAAATAGAGAGGAAAAGTAAAGATGAGTTCGGGCAGACCGGCAAAAAGACCGAGCAGAAAAGCGTCGGAGCGAGTTTTGGCGAGACTGATTTTTTCTTGGCAACGGGTGGCGAACCGGCGGGAAATGAAAAGTTCGGTACCAGAGGATTTGCGATAGTAGATAGAGCAAAAAAGGATGCCGAGGGCAAGAAAAATACCAGCGAGGAGCCAGCTAAAACAAGGGGTGTTTAGGAAGCTTGCGACGAGTGGGGAAATGTTCAAAATGGCATAAATAGCGAGAGAAAATAAAATGACGGCGGTTTCGGCGCCGAGAATGAAAAAAGTGCAAAGATCTGAGGCCTTGGTTTTGGAAAATTGGCCGAGTTTGGAGTGTGAAAAAAGGATAAAAATGCCCGGAACAAGTTGCAGCGAGGCCATGATAAGCATAGCCAATAACAAAATTCCCACGGGGGTCAAATCACTCATGCTTAAATTATAGCATGAAAAAGGTTGCAATTCTAGTTTGGACGTGTTAGGTTGGGCGCATGAAGAAACGAATTTGGAATTTGGTGCTTGGTCTTGCGATAATTAGTGGAATGATTGGTGGGTGGTTTGATGGAATTTTAACGGATTATACGGGCGGTAGTTTGGGCGAGACGAGAATGGCTTTTGCGGCAGGGGTGATGAGCGAGGCTGTTGACGACGTGGCTGAGGGTGATGAGGCTATGGGGAATGACATAAAAGAAGAAGCGCGAGATGATAATACTGATGAAAAAAGTGAAAAAGTTGCGGAAAATGACGAAAAAAGTGGGAAAACCGTAGAGAATGATGAAGAAAGTGGTGAAATTATAGAAAGTGATACCAAAAATGATGATGAAAATGATGATGAAGATGACGAGGCGGAGTGGGGGCGACCGGAACTTTTGATAAAGGCGATAAATCCTGGATATAAGGTTGATAAGGTAAATAATGTCGGGGAGATGATTGAAATTGCCCGTGGGGGGAGCTCCGACACACCGATTTTGCTCGCTGGGGCCGCTGTAGGCTATACTAATACAAGCGGGAATTTTTCGATTTTGTTCGAATTTCCCGAGAACAGCTGGATGACCGGCGAGAGCATCCTCCTTCGGTTGGCTAGTTTGCCTGGGTCAGAGCTAGCCAACGCCACGTATAAGAAAACGCTGGCGATGAGCGCAAAAATTGAATTGATTTTGGATGGCGAGGTGATTGACGAGGTGTGTTATACAGGAAAAACGGGATGCTACCAGAGTTTTAGCTCGGCGACGCCGACGACGCTGGTAAGAGATCTAGAAACTGGAGAATTTAAACATGAAAGTGAATATGAACCAGAGTTTGCAGAGGAAAATTATGAGCTAAAAACCGAGGAAACAGAGGTGGAGGAGGTCAAAATACCGCAATGCGCGGGGCTAGAGTTTTCGGAAATTTTGAGTTATTATGAGGCGGACCCGGCGGAACAATTTATTGAACTTTACAATCCGAATGCGGAGGAGATAGAGTTAGATGGATGTAAGATAAGGTATAAAAATAAAGAATATGTGCTGGCGGGGACGGTGGAGGCGGAAGGGTATTTCGCCCACTATCCAGAGGGGTTTAAGTTAACTAAAAATCCGGTAAATACGAATACGGTGGAGTTGATTGACACAGATGAGAGCGTGGTGGATGTTTTGGAATACCCGAATGGGCAGAAAAAAGGGACGGCGTATGCGCTAGTCGGGCATAATGAGGGCGGGGCGGAGATTTGGGCGACGACTTATGATCCGACCCCTGGAGCAGCGAATAATTATCAGCGATTTAGGACTTGTGTCGAGGGGAAAGTGATTAATGAAGCGACAGGGAATTGCGTAAAAGTGGTGAGTTTGGCGGAAAAAGTGTGTAAGGACGGGTATCATCTAAATATTTTGACGGGAAGATGCAATAAGGATGAGGAGATGGAGGAAAAAACTTGTAAAGATGGGTACTATTTGAACCCTGAGACGAACCGGTGTCGAAAAATTCAGGAGAATACAGGGGCGGATTATGGGGTGGTGGCGGAAGAATATGAGGAAAGTTCGGCGTTTGTGGCGATTGTTGCGGTAGGAGGAGTGGTGGCGGTAGGACTTGTCTATCTAATCTGGGAATTTCGGGAGGAAATTGGGAAAATGTGGCGAAAAATGCTGAAAAAGTAGGTTCCCCGAACGAAAACCTGGTGGATTTGGTGATTTTCAGCGATTTTTAAAAATGTCCTAGAGAGCCAATGGCAATTTTTGGGTTTTTTGGCGTTTTAGTGAGCTTAAGAGGTGGCTCTAGTGTAGAGTTTGTCGATAATTTCGGCAAAAACATCGTCGCGGAGCTGGTCGCCGTTTACTTCGACAAGGAGACCAAGGGCCTTGTAATGTTGGAGAACAGGGAGAGTTTTGGTGCGGAATTCTTGCAGGCGGTTTTTGAAAATCTCGAGACTTTTGTCGTCTTCGCGCTCGCCACGGTCGTCCAGAGCCTGGGCGGTGTTAAAACGGTTTTCAACATCGGCTTCGGAGATGTTAAGCAGAATAGCGGCTTTGATTTCGTGACCGGCGCCGGCGGCAACAGACATGACTTGATTTTCTTCGCCGGACCAACGACCGATGCTAGAGAGGATTAGGGGAAAATCGCGCAGGTCGCTCCGTTCAAAATAGGGCAAGACCCATTCAAAAAAGAGATTGGTCGGAGCTAGATTGCCACCAGAGGTTAGATTTTGGCGAGTTTCTTTTTCCATGGCGCGGATAATCAGGCCGGAAGAGAGAAATTTAGCCCCTAAAGCTTCGGCGAGGCGCAGACCCTGGGTATCTTTGCCAGACATGGGCAAACCAAAAATGTTGATAGAGCCGGTATCCAGCCAAGTTTTGATCGTAGAAATTTTGTCGTCCATGGCTTTATTATACCATAATAAGATGAGAGAAGGGGTTAGAATGAGCGAGGATTTTGAACTTGAAACGGCCTAAAGCCAAAAAAGAGAAGGCTAATTAGCACTATTGACATGAGAGTGCTAATTTTATATAATTAAGACATGGAAATAACGGCACGGCAGAGAGAAATTCTCTATCAGATAGTAGAAGAATACGCGGAGACGGCGTCGCCGGTGGGGAGCGTGACGCTGGCGAAGTTGTTTGGGGTGTCATCGGCGACAATTCGGGCGGAAATGGCGAAGTTGGAGCTTTTGGGACTGATTATGCAACCGCACACTTCGGCGGGGCGAGTGCCGACGGACGCGGGCTATCGGTTTTATGTGAACCATCTGGACGGGGCGGACGAGCCTGAACGGACGCCGGAAAAACAAAAAATGCTAGAACGGGGGACGCATGCGCTAGAAGTGCGGGTGTCTTCGCAGTCGCAGGCGGATATGGCAATTCGGCGAGCGGTGGATGTATTGGTGGAGCTGACTGGGAATTTGGGTCTTGCAACAATTGACCACCAACTATATCTGTCGGGATTGTCGCGACTGTTTATGCAACCGGAATTTGGCAGTACAGAACGGGTGCAGGCGGTGGCGAAATTATTAGATAATTTGGAGCCGTGGCTAAGAGAAGCTGCGCCTGGGGAAGCGCTGAGCATTTTTATTGGTCAAGAGAACCCGATTGGCAAAAATTCCGAGGTGTCGTTGATTATTTCGCGGTTTAAATCGCCGTATTCAGATCACAGTTATATTGGGGTGCTAGGGCCGACACGGCAAAATTATGCGCGAGTGATGGCACTGGTGAAGCAGGCGGGCAGTATGCTAGAAAAAATATTGTAAAGGAGTTTTAAAGGTGAAAAAGAATGAAAAACAGGGGTGCGAGCTAGAAAATGAAGGCGAGGAGATGCTAAAACGGGGTGGCGCGGCGTCAAAAATGGATGATTTTGTGGCAAAAACGGGCGCTGAGGCGGTAAAAATGGACGCGCTGAAGTCAAAAGTGGAGGAATTAACAGCGGATTTACAACGGACGCGGGCGGATTTTGAAAATTTTCGCAAACAAGTGGATGCGCAGAAGGAAATTGCGAAAAAAACGGCAAAATATACTACGGTGATGAAGATTTTGCCGGCGCTAGACGATATGGAGCGGGCGGTGGCGAGTTATGCTGAGCTGAAACCTTTAGAGAAAACTTTGGCAAAAACCTTGAAAGAACTGGGGCTAGAAAAAATCGCCTCTAGAGCGGGACAGGAATTTAATCCGGACGAGCAAGATGCCGTGATGGTAGAGGGGGACGGCGAAAAAGAGGTGATTGAGGCGACTTTGAGGGCGGGATATCGTTATGAGGGGGAGGTTGTGCGTCCAGCGATGGTCAAGATCAAGAAAACGTGATAAAATTAAGAAAAGGAGTGTAATTATTATGGCTGAATATAAGCTGAAATTAGAAAAACGAGAGATAACTGGTAAAAAAACGGCGGAACTGCGCAAGGCGGGGCTGATTCCGTCGGTGGTATATGGTGGGAAAGAGCCGATCTTGACCGCTTCGGCATATGTAGAAACGGAAAAAGTGTTGGCAAAAGCGGGCTATCATTCCCCGATTGACCTAGAAATCGACGGGAAAAAGAAATTGGCGATTGTGAAGGAAATTTATTCGGATGCGGTGTCGCGACGGATTATTAATATCGAGTTCCAAGCGATTTCGGCGAAAGAGACGGTGACGGCGACGACCCCGGTGGTGATTGTGAATTTTGAGGGGTCGGAAGCGTCGAAAACTCTAAAATTGGCGATGACGCAGGTGATGGAAGAGATTGAAATTAAGGCTAAACCGGCGGATTTGCCAGAGGAATTGACCGTAGATGCGTCCGAGATGAAGACCTTGGAAGATAAAATCACTTTGGCGGATATTAAATTGCCGGAAGGGGTGGAAATTGCTGATAAGGAATTAGCTCCAGAACAGATTGTGGCGTCGCTATATGACCCGGCGGCGGAAGCGGAAAAACGTGAAACCGAGGCGGAGGCTCCAGCAGAAGAAGCAGCTCCGGCGGAAGAAACTAAAGAATAGTCTTTTGAAAAAAAACAGCAGGGGTGGGACTGCTGTTTTTTTGGTGGGGTTTGGAGCTTTAAGGGGGTAGTTTAAGGCTATTTTTGGATGAGCGCCTGGCAGTTGGCTTCGAGGCGGGCTTTGAAGGCGGCGCGGGCGGCGTTGGAGTTGGTGTTGTTGCCAGCCCAGGCGTAGAGTGCGGGGTCCTGGAGGGCGCGGGCAAAGGAAAAGGTAACAGGCCAAGGGAAAGGGCCGTTTTGTTCCACGGCGGCGAGGTTGTCGGTGGCTTGCTCGACGGTTTGTCCACCAGAGAGGAATACGACGCCGGCGAGCTCGGTCGGGACGTGGTTTTTAAGAACTTCGGCGGTGGCTCGGCCGACTGCTTCGGGGGCGGATGGCTCGGACCATTGTTTGCCGGCGAGGCACATATTGACTTTTAAGATACAGGCGCGGAGATTGACTTGGTTTGCGGACAGTTTTTCAAAGAGGCAATCAAGGATTTGACCGGTCAGCTCGGTGGATTGTTCTAGGGAATAGTTACCGTCGTAGACAAGTTCTGGCTCGACAATGGGGACGATGCCGTGGTTTTGGCATTTTTTGGCGTATTTGGCCAGGATTTGGCAATTTATGGCGATGGCGGAAGGGCTGGGGGTGAGGATTTGGTCGGCTGTGGCGGGGGTGGCGGTTAAGTCGGAGCTGTCGGTGGCATTGGTGCCGCCCTGGGCGGAGGTGTCGTTAGATCGGGTAGTGCGGACATTGAAAGCGGCGCGCCATTTGGCAAAACGCAGCCCCATCTGGTAATATTCGGCGAGACGAGTATCCAGGCCAGAGAGGCCTTTGGTCCAGGTTTCGTCGGGGTTAACCGAAGCTTCGGAGAGGCCGAGTTCGGTAAGTTCCAGCGGCAGAGCATCGGCAAACTTTTCGAGGCCCTGGTCGACTTTGATGCCAGGGATAATGCGCTTTGTGGTGAGAAAATCCACGAAATTTTGGCCGTTGTCGGCGAGTTGGCGAGCGGTTTCATCGAAAAGAATGACGCTGTTGACGTAATTTTCGAGCCCGTCGGTGGTAAAAAACAGATTGCGGTAGTCGCGACGGTTGTCGTAGGTGTCGGGAATGCCTAATTTTTCGAATTTTTTATGAATAGAACCACCAGATTCGTCGGCGGCGAGGATGCCACGAGGATTTAAAACCAGATTTTTAGCAATTAATTCGAGATTTTCGTCTTCGGTAGGTTCGGAAGCGAGCTGGCGAAGTTTTTCGAGAGGACAAACGGCATTTAGACGTGAATTTTCGGCGTTTAAGTGGGCAAACTTGAGGCTATCTTCGACCGAAAAGCCGAGCAAGAAACAGCCGAGGATGGTGGCGGAAAGGATGGAATAGAAAGACAGGTGAGTTTGGATGTCGATGCGGTCGGGGTGGAGGGGTTCAGAGAGGTTTTGATAGGTTAAAAACTGCTCAGACAAGAAAATGGTTTTTGCGGGATCTAGTGTGGGTGATTTTGGCGCGTCGGAAGTTGGTGATTTTGATGTGTTGGGAGCTGACAATTCTGGCGCGTCGGAAGTTGCCGAAATTACAGGGGTAGAGCCAGCGGAGGAGCCCGTGGGGACGAGGCGGGAACCCGCGGTCGGGTTAATCATCGTGGTTTTAGGCTCACGTTCGGCAAAAATAAGCGAAGCGCGCTGAATTAGAGGCTTTAGCTCGCGATTTTCGGGGTCTTTTAAGTAGAGAACCAGTTTGGTTTCGGGGGAGAGGTCGAGATAGGCGAGAATTTGGTTAATTACAGGGGCGGAAAGCACAGCGGAGCGGTCGATAAAAAGATAGTCGACAGCCTCGGCGGGGGATTTAAAAACGGTTAGGGCGGGGTCGGTTGGAGTGAGATAAGAAACGCCGGTTTCGGAAACGAGGACGTAGCGATAATTAGAGGCGGGAACGGAGCGGTCGTCGTCTGAAAAATCAAGGCGAGAATCGGAAATTTTGACGTCGAGACCTAATTGTTGGAGGACTTCCAGGGAGACGGCGGCGCCACCAAAAGAAGATTCGCGATGAAAAAAGTGGTGGCTAGAAGCGTCGAAACAGAGGTCGAGCCACTCGGCGCCACGGCGGTCGGTTTCGAGTTTTTCGGTGCGAAAATCGAGATTTAAATAAACGTCTTTTAAGATATTGCCCACAACCAGAATGCTCATGTTTATATCATATCATAAAACGTGGATTTTATGGTATACTAAAAGTATGAAAAGAGTTTTGGCATTTGACATAGATCAAACTTTAAATGTGGCGAAGACGCCGATTACGGACGAAATTGGGGAGCTATTGGTAAAATGTTTGGACCATTTTGAGATTTGTCCAATTTCGGGGCAAAAATTTGACCAATTTTTGGTGCAAATTGTCGACCGGCTTCCTAACCCTACTCCGGAGCAGCTAAGCCACCTGCACCTGTTTGTGGCCCAAGGAACGCAATATTACAAATTTGACACCGCTAAAAAGGACTGGACGCGGGTGTATAATTATCCTTTGACAGAGGAGCAAGTGGCAAAAATTTCAGCGACAATCGAGAAGGCGGCGCGAGAATTAGGTTTTTGGGAAGAGGACAAGTTGGCGGAGGGGGACGAAATTATCGAAAATCGGCTGTCGCAAGTGACGTTTTCGGCGTTGGGGCAAAAGGCGGGAACAGAGGCGAAATATGCTTGGGACCCGGATTGCAAAAAACGTGAACAGATTGTGAAAAAATGCAAAGAATATGCGCCGGAGTTTGATTATGAAATTGGCGGGACGACGTCGATTAATGCCATCACTCCTGGGATGAATAAGGAGTTTGGGATGACGCATTTGCTTGAGGAACTCGGGGCGGAGAAGTCGGATGTGCTGTATTTTGGTGATATGACGCAACCTGGCGGGAATGATTATCCGGTGGTAAAAATGGGAATTGAGACGATTACGGTGAGAAATCACGAAGATACGGCTTTTGCCTTGCGTGGTATTCTTGGCGTGATATAATAAAGATATGAAAACGTATATAATGGGCAACTGGAAGCTGAACTTTACGGTCGGGGAAGCTTCGATTTATCTTCATAAATTACAAAAGAAAATTCCGAATTACCGGGATTTGGAGGTTGTGGTGGCGCCTTCGACGATTGCGTTGCAGCCATTATCGCTGCAGATTGACCGGCACAAGATGAAGCTTGCGGCCCAGAATGCGTTTTATCGAGATATGGGGGCGTTTACAGGGGAGACGGCGTTTAGCCAGTTGCGTGGGGTGGCGGATTATTGTATCATTGGGCATTCAGAACGGCGACATATTTTTGGCGAAGACGACAAAATGATCGGCAAAAAGGTCGCGGCAGCGCTTCGAAACCGGATTACGCCGATTTTATGTATCGGGGAGACAGAGAGCGAACGGTCGTTCGGCGAGACGGCGGATGTGATTTCGGATCAACTGTCGGCGGGGCTAGTAGATGCATCGGCGGAAGATTTGGAGAAAGTGATTATTGCGTATGAGCCGGTGTGGGCGATTTCATCGACCAAGGCGGCTAAGGCGGCGACGCCGGACGAGATTGCCGAGGTGGTGAGCCTAGTGCGCAAGAATTTGACCGAAGTTTATGGGGTAGAAATGGCGGAAAAAGTGCCGATTTTGTTCGGCGGGAGCGTCAAACCGACGAACGCGGGGGCGTATTTGACCGTGCCAGGGGTGAATGGACTGCTGGTCGGCGGGGCGAGCTTGATTTTGGACGAGTTTATGAGCATTATAGAGGTGGCTAAGCGAGTGAGGTCATGAAAAAACAATATATGGATTTTGTGCCGGCAGGGAAGGCGGTGGCGAAGGCGGTAGTTACTCCTGAACGGAAAGTGACGGTTGCTTCTGGGCGGAAGGCGGCAGCGAGACCGGCGACGAGGACTGTTTCGGGGGTGAAGTCAGCAAAGGTGCGGTCAGTGACGAGAGTGACGCGGGTTGAGGCGGTGAAACCGGTGGCGAAAGTGGCAACAAAAGAGCCGGCGCGAGCTAGAGAAATCGCGCAAGTACGAGCGACGGAGCGAGTAGGTTTTGTGAACGAGGGGAAAATGGGGGTGATAGAAGAGCTGAACCCGAAGTCTGTCAAAACGGACGTGCCAAAAAGACCACTGAGTGATAAACCACATTTTAGAGTGGAACAGAGTGAAATTGCCAAAATCAAGGCCCGCAAGGTTGTGGAAAAACCTGTGGAAAACCCTGCGAAAAAGTCGGTGGAAAAACCAAAAGAGCAGGCTACCGTAAAAGAGAAATCAGAGACTTATCAGATGCCAAAAACGCCGTTTATCAACCAAGGGAAGGTAGAGAAACGACCCCTGTCTAAGAACGTCTATGCGAAAAAAATCGCAGTGGCAACAGAGGAGCCAAAGGGACCGGTGACGATTATTAGTAAGCCGGAGTCGCAGGCGCATGTGGGGCTGATTGTGACAATAATTTTAACAATAATTCTCGGTGCGGCGGCCGGGACGGTGGCATTTTTGTTGTTGCCGAAATAGAATAAAATGGATGATTGGAATTTGGAAATAACAGATGGAACAGGGGGAAGTGGCTTGGGCGGAGATGCTAAAAATTTGAAGTCAGAGATGACCGATGAAACAGAAGTGGAGAGCCAGAACGAGGGCGCTAAAATGACCAACAACCCATTACTCAGTAGGATGATGAACGGCGAAAAACAGGATTTTTTGCACTCTTCGGCATATGGCAAGGTGCAAAATGCGGACAAGATGGGGACGGCTTCGGCGGAGAGTTTTGCAACTAGACAGGCGATGGAAGCGAGTCGGCAGGCAATTCAAAAATATAAGAACTCGCAGGGGGTGAGCGAGGCGTATGATAATAGCGTGGTAAAAGCTTGGGGCTATGATGTAAAAAAAAGGACGCAGAACAGAGGGCAGCGGTTCGGGAAAAATATGGGGGACAGCGGAATGAGGCTGGTGGCCTTGGTGGTGAGGGGCGAGAAAATGGGGTGAATTCTTTAGGGGTGGACGGAAAGAGGACTCCGATGGATCGGTTTGGCGGGGCGTCGCGGACGGAGGGGTCGGCACCGGCAAGACGAAATCCTGGTATTTCGCGATAAGATGTGTTATAATTGTGTTGTGACTTTCTGGTGGGATTAGCTCAGATGGTTAGAGCGTCGGATTGTGGTCCCGAAGGTCGGCGGTTCGATCCCGCTATCCCACCCCATGCGAAGGTTCCAGCACGGGTGCATCGTGGTTGGAACCGCCGGAGCGTCCCAAGGGGCAAACGGCGGTTCGACCCCGCTATCCCACCCCATTTACGGCTAAAATCTCCCATCTCGGCGTTTTTCCTCGCTCGCTCGATGACAAATCGCGCTTCGCTCGGAGAAAACACCGATCTGAAAGATTTTATCACGTAAATGGCAAGCATATTACAATATGCGGGTATAGTACAGTGGTTAGTATGCGAGTTTTCCAAACTCGAGATGAGAGTTCGATTCTCTCTACCCGCACCATATGGGAAATTCGACAACAATTGTCGGATTTTTTGATTTCTGTATCCGTAAATTGGGCTAATAGCACGGGTGTAAACATTTTTATCATCATTAACCCAAAATCCGTCCGGCTCTAGGGGGAGGGTGGATAAAATTGTTTCCCAAATTATCAATGAACTTCAACGCAAATCGCATAAAATCTGATTTTTTGGTTTCGATGGTCTGTCAAGCTCCAATTCTACCACGCACTTTGTCTATTCTTTTAAGCGCAAACAGGAAAGCTTTATTGTTTGGAACAGAGAGCTTTTTCGCATATTTATCAGGAGTCATTTTGCGAAAAGCGAAAAAACTTTTTTAGGGTCGTATTGGTTTTTCTTGTCGGATTCCACATTTTCGGTTTCCATATCTGTTTTCATTTTTTGTCTTCCTATAAATTAAATATCTCTCCTACGCTTGGATATTGGTTTTTTATAATATTCTTCCACTCCTGCGTTTCATTGCGGGCGGAAATGTCGTTTTTGGAATAAACTAACAATACTTTGACGATTTTCATATCGTCGTCTAGCAATAAAATACATCTATTTCCAGAAGATTTAGGAGATATTTTTAGTCCAAAGATTGCGAAATCTAATTTTACTAAACGATAACTGTCCGCGACCGATATTAAATCGGCGCGCTTGGTTAAGAGCATATTTTCAATGCGTTCACATACAATTATAATGTCATCTTGAGTTTTATTCCATTGTGACTTATATTTCTTTTCAAAATTTTTAATAAAATGTCGCTTCGTAAAATTCTCAAAAACAACTTTATATTTGTACTGGTCCATATATTTTCTCCGGTTCTTCTTGGAAAATTAAACTATATGGAATTGCTTCGCCATCTAAACAAATTTGCCATGGCAATTGCTCATGCGTAAAATTAACTATATCGTCTGTGGATTTTCCTTGCCACGCTTCGCCTATTCTTTTGATTAAATCAGTTTCTTTATCTGATAATTTGCCGGTAGGAGCTTCTTTTTCAACTAACGAAAACATAATGGCTTTGCCACTTGGTTCGCGTTTGATTGTTCCGTCTTCTTCCATTTCGTCTAGGGCACGGAAATAAACGTCAGATACTGGACCGCGCGGAAGTTTCCGATAGGTCATTCCGGACATTGGCTTCGAATTCTCATAATACCAAATGAAATCTGCAAGATAGACGAGCTTAGCAAGTTTGGTTTTTGTGATTTTGCCGTCGCTTTTATCAGCCCCATATCGAATGGCGTTAAGAATAATCTGTTTGTACTTATCGGTAGATGCTATCACATCAGAAAAAGCAGAAGAGCCGTCGGAAACACCGAGTATGTCATCAATTCCTACACGTAGTATAGAAGACAATGCCTCTGCTTGACTGACGGTTAACTCCTTTTTTCCAGCTTCAATGTTGATATATGTAGGGCGACTAACACCAATAGCGCGCGCAATTTGCCCTTGAGAATATCCCCGAGCTTGTCGTGCCTTGGTAATATTATTTAATGTTTGCCCACTCATAACCATATTCCTTTCGCTTATGTTAAGTATATTATAACGCACATTGCGTCAAAATACAACTGCTTATGTTAAAAATCTTTACAAATTTATGATTTTCCATTGACATATGCTTATGGGTGAGCTATAATGTAATTACCAAGCTCGAAGAGTTTGGAGGTATAAAAGAGAGTACCTTCGACAAGTGCTTCCTCGATAAAAACTTGCTTCGGAGGGCTTGTTTTTTGTGCTAGACGATGGAATGTGGCTTTACTATTGACATTTTCGGGTAAGTGTGCTATAATTGGGGTATTGTAGCACATTGACAACACGACAAAAGAGGGGGGCTGTGTCCCCGCAATCACATGGAGGAATAGATATGTCAAAGAGAAATATTATTAGTAACGAGATGCAGGCACAGACACAGGTACAGGGTCAGCCACAGGCGCAGACTCAGTCACAGCAGAACGATAAGGCGAAAACCTTAGAAGAACTGTTGGCGGCGGCAGCGGCAGCCAAAGCGGCAGCTGAAGAAGCAACTAAGGTTGCTGAAGAGGCTACAAAGGCCGCTGAAGAGGCAGCAAAAGCTGCGGAAGCCGAGGCCGAAAAGGCCAAAGAGGCGGCCGCTGCCGAAAAGGCCAAAGTCATCGCGAAAGCGAAGGCTGCCGGCAAATATCGCATGGCGTATTTGCCGGTAATGGCGGATGGGACGCTTGGTCGTCCGTATGCGAGCCCGTTTTTGGCTGAACAGGCTAGCCCAATGGGAAAGGTAGAAAAACGCCTCTGCTGGGGTGGAGTTACCGGTCCTATTGGCGATCCGCTGACGCCAGAGGAAATGGAATACATCCAGTAGGATATCTTCCAAGCTACACGCACTTTTAAAAAAGGATCAACTTTGGTTGGTCCTTTTTAACAGGCAAAATTTATTTTAAGGGGTGGTTTTGGCAGGAAAAGTCTAAAAATGGTTCAAAAATTGCTTAAGAATTGCCCAAAAATCATCATAAAATAACTGCTCTAAAAACTATCCTAAAACGCTTATGCTCACAGCGTAAACTAGACATAAGCACGAAAACATCGTAAGAGTATTGACAAAAAAGCTAAAGTGTGATACAATGAGGATAGTCTGAGTTTGCCGGTGTGTTAAACGACGAAGACCATTAATAGCCAAATCATCTCAGGTTTCAATGAGACCTGAGCGCTATCTGTTGTTCCCCAAACTATCAATAGAAGAAAGGGGGTAGTTGTTATGAGTACAACTATTTCTATTATTAGTAGCTCGTTGTTAGCTATTGCCGTAATTATTATTGCCGCAATAGCGCTTGAATGTCTAGAAACAAACGGACATTTAAGAGTGGCTAACGAATCTGGCAGACGTAAATTTGTTGGATTCAAAGACGTCAGCACCGATGGCTGGACCGGGGCGATAGCTCTTGGTGCATTGACTGGACTGATTAATTTTTTCAGCCAGTTTTGTATGCACAAGGGGCTCCCGGTGTTGTCGCTTATCACCATGTTCATAATGATGGCGGCAATTGTGGGCGTAGTCATTTATTGGCTGCGAGAAGGTAGTGAATGGAGAGAAATTTGTCCATTCATGCTTTTGGTTTTGTTGCTATTTATAGTGACAAAACAAGCTTCACTAGCCGGGGCTGTGGCGGTGGCAGAAAACCGATTTTGGTATTCTGTCATCAAAATTCTCCCGTTAATGGCGTTGTTTGCGGCGTGTGGTATTATGATTGCCGGCACCGCAAAATACCGTTACGAGGAGAGACCGGGACTTTCGAGCGACTCGAGAAGTCGGAACTGCGCATGGTTCCGCGCGGTGGTAGTTTTAACTGCCATAGCGTTGCTTCTGAGTGCCATTTTTGGCATCTCGTGGGGGTCACTCGGAAATTTTACTAAACCGGCCTTTAAGGCCGGTTGGATACATTATTATAATCTCGACCTGCAGAATAATGAAGATTCTGGAGATGATTATAATTTTGGTCCTAGTGCGGACGGAATAACGGTTGCGGAAATTGAACAAGATTTTCGCAACAGGTTGGCGGAAGATCCGATGCTTGGCGCGGCGGATATTGCGTGGCTGGATGCTAAGCTTGGCACGCAATATTTGGGCAGTTTTTACGCTGAAGAGAACGATTGGGCACGCGCGATTAATAACGCGGTCTATAAATTCTCGACAGACCAAGGCTTATATTACGAAACTTTGGACCCGTTCTTCGCGTTCTTAGATTCGGCGGTGCAGGTTAACGTAAGGGACTGCCAGGCGGTCGTAGATCAGATGTATGCGAACCCGCATACGGCTTCTGGAATTCCGGAAGTTGTCGTTTTTAAAACGACTGATCATTCTGGACAGGAGTTGGTATATACATTTTCAATAAAAGGGAATGTATATGAAGTAGCTTACAGAATTAACTGTGGCTTCCAGCCGACAAATGTCGAAAAGGTGATGGGGATTCCGGCGCAGGATAATCCCTTGAGTCCGGTTCCAGAACCGACGACAGAGCCGGAAACGGAGCCGACTCCTACGCCAGAACCAACGACTGAGGAGCCGACAACGGAGCCTCCAACGACAGAGCCAGAAACGGAGCTGCCAACCAAAAACCCGGCGGAGTTGCCGAGTACTGATACGGAACGGAACGACAATTCGGGCGCTGGAGAGAAGACAATCAATCCAAGCGACTCGGAGCATTCAGCAAAGGACACAACAGACGGAAGTAATTCTTATAATTCCTACGAGGAGTATAAGGAGACAATCAATAATCTACAAAAGATTAATGATAGTCAAAAAGTTGGAGGAGACTCCAATACTCCGTCTGTGACACCAACAGTTCCTGCGGTGAATGTCGACAACAACGGCAATGCTGGTACCGGAAATGGCGGTATCGATACGGCAACGCCGACACAAACCCATGCTCAAACCAGTAATGGTGAGAGTATTTCCAATACAGAAAGCAATCCGGCCGGCGCCTGGGGAGACGACGAAGATCCGAAATGATTGCTAAGGTAGCGCAAGTGGATGAGGCTAGGGGGGCGAAGATTCGAGCCTAGTACATTATTAGTGTCCCGGTGACATGGTTCGCCGGGCTCATCCCATAGTTGAATTCTGAGATGATTTGACTGTTAAGTTAACAATTTGGCTAGTAATATTCATAATTAATAATTTTAGTTTTGTAAAGGAGATGTTATGAAACAAGTTTATAAAAGCTTAATGGGCGTGACAGCTGCGATTTCGATCGTAGCGGCGACGCTGACCCCGGCGGTAGTAAACGCTTGGGGTGACAATGGGGGCGGTCGGCCGAGCTACACTCTTGACCAAATCAATAGTGGGGCGCTCGGCGACAAAATTACTTTCAACTCGATCTCGAACCAAGAAGTTTCGATCGGGGATGAAAAGAATTTCGTGGGGGCGAAAGTTGCGGGAGCAACGGTAAGCACTTGGAATGCGGATAGTATCCAAGTGAAAGATGGTGAGACGTACACGATTCGGTTGTATGTCCACAACAACAGCCCGAAAGGCACGGACGCGGTGGCGAAAAACGTGAAAGCGACGTTTAGCTTGCCGACGAACGTGGCAAAATCGCAGACGATTGTCGGGTATCTCGACTCGTCAAACGCGACCCCGACTCGGTATTGGGACGAAGTGACGCTAACTTCTAGCGACGATTTCTATCTTGAATACGTGGCGGGTTCGGCAGTGTATAAAAACAATATCGGGCAATTTAGCCTTTCGAACGACATCATCATCAACGGTGCAACGCTTGGTTACACCACGATGAATGGTGAAATTCCGGGTTGTTATCAATACGCTGGCGTAGTAACGATTAATGTAAAAGTACATAAATCGGTTGCGGCGGAAGTGACGAAGAAGGTGCGAATTAAAGGCACGACGGAATGGAGCGAATCGGTGGACGCGAAGGTTGGCGATGAAGTTGAGTACCAAATCAAGTACAAAAACTTGCTTGCAGACCAAGTGAACAACGTGATGATTCGGGACGTTTTGCCGACGAACGTGAAATACGTGGAAAATTCGACCTATCTGTTTAACTCACAATATCAGAACGGGGTGCTGTTAAAAGATAACACCGTGACGACGACCGGGCTAAACATCGGTAGTTATACGGCGAAGGGGAACGCGTATGTGCGGTTTACTGGTAAAGTTGTGGATAAAACCATGGCTTGTGGGAGTAACCAACTGGTGAACTGGGCGAGCGCGACAGTGAACGGGAACGTTTACAAAGACGACGCTTCGGTGATGGTGACTAAGGAATGTAAAGATGATCCGACGCCGACGCCGGAACCGACACCTACACCTGATAATAACACGCCGGATCGAATTATCGACACTGGTCCTGGGACGATTGTGACTGGGGCAGTGGGGGCAGGTTCGGTGGTGACCATGCTGGGTTACTATATTGCTAGCCGAAAAAAATTAGTGTAAGTTGACCGCTTCATAAGGGCGGGAACTTCGAAAATCTCCCTCGCAGTGTGCGGGGGAGATTTTTTGGTGAGGGCAGGGTTTACCTTTTGGTGGACTGGAGGACGTGGTCGAAGAGGCAGGTGATGGTGAGGGGGCCGACGCCGCCGATTTTGGGGGTGATGGCGGTGAGGTCGGAGCGGTCGCGAACTGCGTCGGCGACATCGCCTTTTAAGACTCCGTCTTCGCTGGCGGTGCCAGCGTCGACGATAACGGCGCCTGGTTTGATTAAATCATCAGAAATCAGACCGGGAACGCCAGTCGCACTTATAATTATATCAAAGTTCTTAAGTTTTGTCAAGTCGTCGCCACGATGAAAGAGTTCGACGGAATAATTTGAGTTTTTGAACATCTTAAACAGAGGCGCGCCGACCAGTTTGCCGCGGCCGACAAGAGCGATACTTGCAGTTTTTAGATTAATGTCGTAGCCGGCGAGGAGCCATAAAATCGCGGTGGCGGTGGCGGAATCGAACTGGGCGTTGTCGCCGAGGCCGTCGACGTCTTTTGCCGGGGCAATGAGGTTGCAGAGTGCGTCGGTTTTAGACTTGTCGGTTAATGGAAGCTGAATAATGATACCGTGAATTTGCGGATCGGCGTTGGCTTCGCGGATTTTGGCGGCGAGAGCGTCGGAAGTTTCGGCTTTAAAATCTTCGACCGTGATACCGATGTCGGCGCCGTATTTGATTTTGAGTTGGACGTATTTTTGGATGACGGGGTTATTGGAATCGCGCAAAATGAGAAGTTTGGGCGTGGATTTTAGCCCTCGAACTTCGTGGGCTTGGCGCTCCTTAATAAAGCCAGCGAGTTCGCTGCCGTTTAAGATTTTCATTAGCGGGCTCCGGCGGGGTTAGAGCTAGGTTGATTATGGCTTCCGAAATTGGGGTTGGTTTGGCCATTGTTGGTGAAGCTAAGGCTACTTTGACTTTTGCCGGTGGGGATTTCGACGGGTTCTTGTTCGAGCCAGTAGCCGAATTTGTCGTAGACTTTGCTGACGATTTCGGCGCGGGCGCGGTCGAGGTCGGCGTAGGACTCGGACGACTCGTTGATTAAGACGAGGGGGGCTTTTTTGTTGACGCGGAAACCGTAGAAAGATTTGCCGGGCAAGTTGCATTGTTCGAGTAGCCAGGCGGAATTGATTTTGATGCCATCTAGGCCTTTGCGAATCGGAATGCCACGGTTACTGGCAACTTCGGATTCGGGTTCGGAGAGATAAATGTTTTTAAAGAAAGAACCGGACGAGGCTTTTTCGGAGGGGTCGGGAAGTTTGTCTGCGCGGATGGCGGAAACGACGGCGCGGATGCCAGCGGGACTAAAGTCGGTTAAATTGTGGTCGGCCATGTAGTTTTCGATAGAAGTATAAAATGGGCGAGGCATGACGCCGACGTGAAGTTCGAGAGTGATGGAAACTACGAAATAGCGCCCGACCATGGTGGTGTTTAAAATACTGTGACGGTAAGAAAAGTTCAGTTCGTCGCGAGTGAGAATTTTGAATTCGTCGGCTTCGATGTCGTAGACTTCGATTTCGGTTAAGACGTCGGAAATTTGCTGGCCGTAGGCACCGATGTTTTGAACGGGGGCAGCGCCGGCGAGACCGGGGATTTTAGAAAGATCTTCGATGCCAGTGAGACCTTTGGAGACGGCGTATTCGACGACGTGGTCCCAATATTCGCCGCCCATAACTTTGAGGCGGAGACCGTTTACGATTGGCTCTTCGAACATGCCACGCATGCGGTTAATGACAATGACACCGTTAAAACCTTCGTCATGACCGATGGTGTTGGCGCCAAAACCGAGAATGAAAGTCGGGAGTTTCATGGTGCGAGCAAAACCGTAGGCGTCTTTGATGTCGCGCGTGGATTCGACCTCGAGAACATAGCGAGCCGGGCCACCCAGGCGCATAGTGGTTAAACTGGAAATCAAAATATTTTCGTTCATTCTCATACTAAAATTGTATCACAAAGTTGAAAATTTTTTTAGGGTGTGATATAAGAGAAAAAGAAGAGGATGCCAAATAATTAAAATAATGTATAATATATACAGAAAGGTATATTATTATGGCAAAAAAAGATGCGGTGGATAAGAAAACAGAAACGACGGCGGGAAGCGCTGGCGACGGGCGAAGTGAGGCGCTGAAACTCGCGATGGCGCAGATTACAAAACAATTTGGCGACGGTTCGATTATGAAACTAGGCGATACGCCAAAAATGGATGTGGAACTTTTGCCATCAGGATCGTTGTCGCTGGATTTGGCGCTGGGCGGGGGCTGGCCAAAAGGGCGAATTATTGAGATTTATGGGCCGGAATCTTCGGGCAAGACGACTTTGGCGTTGCACGCGATTGCGGAGCTACAAAAACAAGGCGGGCAGGCGGCGTTTATTGATGCGGAGCATGCTTTGGACCCGGCTTATGCGAAAAAAATTGGTGTGGATACGGCGAATCTACTAATTTCACAGCCGGATAATGGCGAGCAAGCGCTCGAGATTTGTGAAACTTTGGTGCGATCGAACGCGGTGGATTTGATTGTGGTGGATTCGGTGGCGGCGCTCGTGCCACAGGCAGAAATTGACGGTGATATGGGCGATGCGCAGATGGGATTGCAGGCGAGATTAATGTCGCAAGCCATGCGTAAACTGACTGGGATTATTTCGAAATCGCGCGCGACGGTGATTTTTATCAACCAAATTCGGATGAAAATTGGCGTGATGTTTGGCAATCCAGAAACGACGACGGGCGGAAACGCGTTGAAGTTTTATGCTTCGGTGCGGGTGGATATTCGGCGAATTGGCCAGATTAAAGACGGTGAAAACATTGCTGGTAATCGCACTAAGGTGAAAGTGGTGAAAAACAAAATTGCGGCGCCGTTTAGGACTGCGGAATTTGATGTGATGTATAACGAAGGGATTTCGAAAGCGGGCGATGTGTTGGACCTGGGCGTGTCGTATGGAATTTTGGACAAGGCTGGTGCGTTTATTAAGTATAATGGCGAGACTTTGGGGCAAGGGCGCGAAGCGGTAAAAAAGTTGTTTAAAGAAAAACCGGAACTGATGGCGGAAATTGAGGCGAAGGTACGCGAGAAAGCTGCGGCGTAATGCACACGGACGAGTTTTGGCAGCTATATCATCCGAATGGCGAGCCGATCAAAGACCACGGTTGGGATTCGGCAAAAGATAATCCGGAAACCGCTAGTGCGGATGCGAAGGAAATTGTTGGGGTGGCGGTGATTTTCTTGTATCGGCGAGGCGAGAAGGGGCTGGAGTTTTTGTGGCAACGGCGGTCGGAACTGGTCAGCCGGTATCCTGGGGATTATGATATTTCGGCAGGTGGGCACATTAATTTTGGCGAAACGGTGATAGAGGGTGCGATTCGGGAAACTTATGAAGAAATTGGCGTAAAAATTACGGCGGAAGATTTGAGCTTTGTGACGATGCGGCCGTTTAATAAAAATCGGTTTGCGTGGGTGTTTGCGGTGGACTGGACTGGGCGCGAAGAGGCGTTTTCATTTAATGACAGGGAAGTTTCGGAAGTAAGATGGGTGGAAGGCGAGAAAATGAGAGAATTTCGGGAGAAATTCGCCAAAGAACCGCTTAAGAATGACCAATTGACGTTTGCGGCGCTGCGCGAATGGGCGAGAATGCATGGATATAATTAGGTTGGGGGATGAGGCTCGGGGGTGCGAAGCTGATAGTCGTGAGGCTAGTGGCTATGGATTTGATGGGCGCGAAGCGGATAGTTATGGGGCTAAAGAATACGAGACTAATGGCTGTGAGTCAGGTGAAAAAAATAGAGGGCTAGTGATTACGGATTTAAAACAGGGGGTGAAAAATCCGAACCGAGTAAATGTGTTCGTGGACGGAAAGTTTAGTTTTTCGCTCGATATTGCGCAAGTGGTGGATTTGGGGGTGAAAGTGGGGCTTGCGCTATCGGCGGAAAAATTGGAGGAACTGAAAAGAGCATCGGAATTTGGAAAGCTGTATCAGCGGGCGCTAGAATGGGCGTTGGTTCGGCCGCGGTCTGAAAAAGAAGTGCGGGATTATTTGTATAAAAAAGTATTTGAGAGGAAATTAGATAAAAGTTATATTGATTTAATTGTTGCGAGGCTGAAAGAGAAAAAATATTTAGATGACACAGTATTTGCGAAATATTATGTTGAGAATCGGTTTGTGAAAAAAGGGATTTCGCGGCGAAGGTTGTCGCTCGAGCTTATAAAAAAAGGGGTAGCGAAGGAAATTATAGCGGAAGTTTTGGACGGGCGGAATGACGAGGAGGAAATTCTGAAAATGATTGCGAAAAAACGTGCGCGATATGATGATGAAAAGTTAATTAGTTATCTTTGCCGTCAGGGTTTTTCGTTTGAGCTGGTGCAAAATCTTGTTCGGGATTACGAAAAGGATTGACGAAATTCGGCACAAAATCTTCTTTTTCGGCGCGAGCTTTTAAGACTTTTTCTTCGTCTTTGACGATAACTTTGTCGTCGGTAATTTCGACGATTTCGCGACGGTGAATGGTGAGTTCGGGATCGATAAAACTTTTGAAAGTTGGGCGTTTGACGATGATTTGCTGGATAGTGAAGTCGTCAGAAGTGGCGGTGAAATCGATAATTTTGCCGAGGTTGGTGCCCTTTTTGGTCTCGACCTTGAGACCAAGGAGGCTAAAATTTAAATCTAGGACTTGTTTGATTTTAATGACGTCTTCGCGACCGACAAATTCGTCGGCATTGTCGATAACGACGCCGTAGCTCGAATATTCGCGAATGGAAGAAATGTCGAGAATGTTGCTGGTCATATCCACCATCGGGCCGGTGAGAAAAAACCCGAGAATTTTGAGATTGTCGGGATTGACGATAGGGTCGGCAAGTTTGGCGATCGCCCCGCCAGCTTGAACGCTGAGCACCGGCGTGCCGATGAGACGAGAATGGTAGACTAACATAACTATATTATAACATAAAAAATCGCGCTCAATGTTAATATGTTTTTGATGGGAATACGAAGAATAAAAAAGTGCTTCCATTTTCGTTTTTTTTCGTTTATAATATACTATATGAGCAATAACCGTAAGCAACAAATTGTAGATTTTATAAAAGAATACATAAAAGAAAATGGTGGTTTCCCGACTTTGGAGGTAATCAAGGAGGGTGTTGGGCTTAGTTCGGCATCTACCGTTCATAAACATATAAAAGATTTGATAAATGAAGGCATTATTATAGATGATAAAATATCTTACAAGATTGTTTCTATGAATGATGAAATTCGAAAAATTATGGTTATTGGCGCTATTGCTGCTGGGCAGCCGATTGAGGCAATAGAAAATCCTACTGAATATGTTGAACTCAATAATTTGCCGAAAAACGGAAATTTTTACGCATTAAAAGTCGTCGGCGATAGTATGGTGGAGGAGGGGATTTTTGACGGCGATATTGTGGTTATTAAAAAACAAGCTTCGGCAGAAAATGGTCAGACAGTGGTTGCAATTATTGATGATAATAAGGCAACGCTAAAGAAAATTTATAGAGAGAAAAAAGGTTTTCGGTTGCAACCGGCTAATCAAACTATGTTACCGCTATTTAGAGATGAGGTTGAAGTTCGTGGCGTGGTCTGGTCAGTGATGCGAAAATTTTCAGATATTGAAAACATCAATAAAACAATGGCAAAACAATGGCGAACAGTGGATTTGTTTGCCGGCGTTGGGGGCATACGTTTAGGATTTGAAAAAGCGGGATTTACGACCGTATTCGCTAATGATTTTGAGCCTAAATGCGCAGACACGTACAATAGAAACTTTAAAACAGCAAAGCTCACGGTAGAGGACATTACAAAAATATCCACTGCCGATATCCCGGATTGTGATTTTATTTTGGGTGGTTTTCCTTGTCAGGCATTTTCAATTGCTGGATATAGGCAAGGGTTTGACGATAAAAAAGGTAGAGGGAACTTATTCTTTGATGTAGCGCGAATTATTGAAGCAAAACAGCCAACGGGTTTTTTCTTGGAGAATGTAAAAAATCTAAAAAATCATGACAATGGTAAAACTTTTGCGGTTATAAAAGAAACTTTAGAAAATTTGGGTTATCACATAAAAGCGAAGGTGCTAAATTCTATGGAATATGGAAACGTTCCTCAAAATCGTGAACGTATTTATATCGTAGGGTTTAAAGATAAAGAAAAAATTGATGCGTTCGAGTTCCCAAAGCCGATACAATTGACTACGAAAATTAGAGATATTTTGGAAAATGATGTCCCTGAAAAATACTATTATAACGGAAAGCCTTTATATGAAAAATTGAAAGGCGAGGTAGTTGACAGAGACACTGTTTATCAATGGCGGAGGCAGTATGTAAGGGCAAATAAAAGTGGTGTTTGTCCGACGTTGACGGCAAATATGGGTACAGGCGGACATAATGTTCCAATTATATGTGATGAAAAAGGGATTAGAAAATTAACGCCGAGAGAATGTTTCAGGATCCAGGGCTTTCCGGACAATTATGAATTGCCGATGATTGCAGATAGTGCCCTGTATAAACAAGCTGGAAATTCGGTTTCCGTTCCAGTAATAAAAAGAATTGCCGAGCAGATGGCAAAAGTCTTGTAAAAGCTACGCGATTTCTTGTGCTATAATAAAAGTATGAGAAAAATTCAGATACAGTTAGGTAATAATACTATTGTCGAGGGCGATTATTTTGATGAGAATGATTACGAAAAAATAAAAGACATTTTTAGGAGATGGCAGAGACTAAATGTTGATTTGACGAGTTTGGGCGGGAGGGCGATGAATGTTCCTGATGTGGTTAGTGAAGCTTTGTACTGTTATTTCTTTAATGCAGCTAGGACAAATGCTGTTTCTGGGGCTGGCTCATATGACGCAATTAATATCGGTAATCATCATGGCGTGCAAGTGAAGTCTACATCTATAGAAAATGATTTAACGTCGTTTGGGCCTACTTCGACTTGGGACGAACTATACTTTATAGATTTTGCGCCAAACGGTGTCGTCGATGGCAAAATTGATTTTTATAAAATAGATGTAGACATTAAAGATATCGTTTTGAATGCTGGGAAAAGAGAAACGTTCGCAGATCAACAAGCGCAGGGTAGGAGACCTAGGTTTTCAATTAAAAAGGAAATAATTGGCAAATACGGTTTGAAACCAGTTAAATCCATTGATTTATTAGCATAGTTGAGCTAGAAATGGTTTGAGTAGTTAGTGACCGGATGGAATAAAATGATGGAATACGAAGTGCGATTTTATTTTTCGAATAAAAAATTAAAAAGTATCTTACAAGAATTGCGGTCTTTTGCGGAGCTAAGTTCCCCGGGGTGGACTTTTGAAAAGACCATTCAATATGAACATCCGTGCCCAGAGTTTAGTTTTTATCAAAAATCGGTCGATG
>CAVEVN010000005.1:0-31466 GCA_963619155.1 bacterium | reverse complement strand
CGATTTTTGAAAATGCGGAAGTGGAAATTGCGGTAGATGAGTATCCATTTGGGGTGGCGCTAGAGATTGAAGCTAAAAAATCGGCCAAGGAACCGGAGAAAATCGTGGCGGTTTGGGTGAAAAAACTTGGGTTAGAATTAGGGCAGGCTTTTCGGCTGTCGTGGGACGACAAATATCGGGAACTTTGCGAAGAACAAAACGTGCCGCAATTAAAGCACGTTGCTTTTGGCGCCAAAATGCCCGAGGTGAGAGATGAATAATTGCGAGAGATTATGAGATATAATTTACCGATGATAATTTTTCCGGATAAAGGCTTATTTTAGAAATTGTTCAAGTTTTTCGGCGTTTGCGATATCGTAGTTGCCGATTTTGAGGCGGCGGAGGGCGGTGAGGTAGGCGCCGGTGCCGAGGGCTTCGCCGATGTCTTCGGCGAGGGTGCGGATGTAGGTGCCGGAGCTACAGTGGACGCGGATTTTGAGGCTGGGATAATTATAGTCTAGAATTTCGATACTATAAATCGTGACTTCGCGAGAGGGGATTTCGAAATCTTTGCCTTCGCGAGCTAGTTTATAAGCGCGTCGACCGTTGATTTTGATGGCGGAGAATTTGGGCGGGGTTTGTTCAATTTCGCCCGTGAACTTTGATAATGCCGATTTGATATCGTTGATGTTAGGCGTCAGAAATACATCTTTCTCGGAACGCTCCCTCGCGCCCGTCGTTACGGGGCTCGGTCGCTCCGTATTTGGCCCGTCGCCAAATATGCTCCTCGAAAGAGTATTTTCTGACGCCCGAGAACCGACATATTTGGTAATCTCCCCTTCTGGATCGCCGGTGGTGGAGGTGAAGCCGAGCCTTAAGGTCGCTTCGTAGACTTTGTCGAGTTTTAGAAATTCGGCGGATTTTTTGGTCATTTTGCCGGAGAGCAAGATTAAAAGTCCGGTGGCGAAGGGGTCGAGAGTGCCGGTGTGGCCGACCTTAACTTTATGCCCGAACTCGGCCTTTAGTTTGCCGCGGACTTTGGCGACCACGCCGAAGCTGGAGATGCCGGCGGGCTTGTCAATTAAAATGATTTTATCTTCGTTCATTATTGCAATATTATAACAGATGTGATATAATGAGGCAATGATAACAAAAGAGAATAAGAACAAGGCTATTGCCAGTGTCGCGCGGAGCAAGCAAGACGTTGGTTCTCCTGAAGTTCAAGTTGCGATCTTGACGGCTCGGATTAAAGAAGTGACTGAGCACGTGAAGAACAATAAACATGACTTTATGGCCAAAAGAGGGTTAATTCAGATGGTAGGGAAGCGGAAAAAACTGCTGAAATACCTCGAAAATACCGATTTTGAGCTGTATAAGAAGACAATTTCGAAACTTGGGTTGAGAAAATAATAGCAAGAGAAAATCCGCCGAATGAAAAGGCGGATTTTTGATTAATGTGCTAGCTAGACTATTCTACAAATTCAGTCTTAGTTTTTTTAGACTGTTTTGTTGTATCGGTTTCTTCTTTTTCTTCTTCGTTGCGTAGATTAGTAAAGCTTTCATCGATTTTGGCGAGCGCATTAGCTGCGTTTTCAAAGATTTTCTTCGCTTTCGACGAAGAATCATCGAGGGTGCCCTTGTATTTAAGGCGATGCTCGATAGTAGCCCAATAGTCCATACTCTTGCAGCGAATCTGGATTTCTATCGGGATAAGCCTCGTCGCGCCAATAAATGGTGAAAAGATCTCTCTTCGCACAGTTACATGAAGTGAACGATAGCCGTTCGGCTTAGGAGTTTTAATATAATCCTCAACCTCCTCGATATTGAAACCTGGCAAACTCTGCAAGAGATCGAAGGTTTCGTATACCTCGTCAGGAAAAAGAGTGATTAGTCTAATTCCGACGACGTCGGCGAGATTTCTCCTGATAGAGTTAATGGTCTGAGGAAAATTTTTTCGTTCACACTTGTCGAGGCAAGACTCAAGAGTTTTAATTCTGCCACGTGGTTGCTCGAATGGAGCGTAAGACGAACGTAGAAGAATACTTCTCCTAAGAGCATTAATTTCGCTCAGTGATTTTTCCAAAACTCCCTCGCATTCAACGCGATATTCTTCGTAGTCTGCTTGTAATTCATTGTTTTCAGTGTCCATTTAGTGACCTCCCCTTGAACTGAAAAATTTTGAGGCTTATAGCCCCTTGCTACTTTGAAGCGAAACTGCCTCAACCTTTCTATTATATCACACTTTGCGAAAAAATGCAAGTTTTGGTATAATGGAGATAGTAAATTAACATTGGGAAGACGGCAGATAATTGGTTATTAAAGACGTCTGGTTTTGAAGCGCAGTAGCGTATTTTCGTCGCCGGGTTCCTCGCGCCCGTCTTCACGGGGCTCGGACCCTAATCCTCGGCAGCGGCCTCCGGAATGCGCCGAAAATAGCTACTGCACTTCGGTAGATACGGCCTTAGCGAATACAGCTTCGGTGAGCAGTATTAATAAACAATTACCTGAAGTTTTCCCGAGAAAGGGTATTTTTATGGAAATTATTAATCCTAACGGTAAAAAGACGGTGCGGATGTCTACCGAGTGGCTGGGGCGGGAGCTGACGCTAGAGGTGAACCGGGTTGGTTTTCGGTCGACATCGTCGGTGCTGGTGACGTATGGGGATACGGTAGTGCTCGGCTCGGTGGTGGTGGGGACGAAACCGGTGGTGCAGGATTTTTTCCCGCTATCGATTGATTACGAAGAGAAATTTTACGCGGCGGGGAAGATTTCTGGGTCGCGGTTTATTAAGCGCGAAGGCAAGCCGGCGGACGAGGCGGTGCTGGTGGGGCGGCTGATCGACCGGCCGATTCGACCGTTGTTCCCGAAGGGCTATCGCCAAGAGGTGCAAGTGGTTTGTACGGTGCTGTCGATGGATCCGAATTTTCGACCGGACTGTGTGGCGATGGTGGCGGCGAGTGCAGCGCTGATGAACGCGGGGGTGCCGTTTGACGGACCAGTGGCGGGGGTAAGAATTGGGCGAATTAATGGTGAATTTAAGGCCTTTTTGTCGCCGGAAGAGCGGGAAAAGTCGCCGCTCGACCTTGTGGTGGCGTGTAAAGACGGCAAGGTGATGATGGTCGAGGCGGGGGCGAACGAAGTGCCAGAGGATATGATTATTGAGGCGATGCACTGGGCGGTGAAGAATGTGCAACCGGCGCTGGATTTACAGAGAAAATTGGCAGAGCAAGTCGCGGCGGCGAAGCAGGAATATGAACTGATTTTGCCGTCTGAGGAAGTTTTGCAAGAAGTGGCGGATTGGACAGAAGGGAAGTTTGGCTCGAAAGTGCGGGGGAACGTGATGGAGCGAGCGCAGATTTTGGATGAGTTGAAATACAAAATGCACGACGAGTTTGCACTCTCGAAAGGTCAGGGTGAGACGGATAATGAAAAAGTCGAGTGGTACGATGCGAATTTGCGCGATGTTTATGACCAGGCGTTTGAGCTGGCGGTGCATAAAGAAGTGCGCCGGGGAATTATCGAGGAGGGGGTGCGGCCGGATGGGCGGAAATTGGACGAAGTGCGACCATTGTCGTCGCAGGTGTCGATTTTGCCGCGAACACATGGTTCTTCCCTGTTTACGCGCGGGGTGACGCAGGCGATGAATATTGTAACCTTAGCGCCGTTATCTTATGCGCAAGAGGTGGACACGATGGAAATTACTGAGGGTAAACGGCGATATATGCACCATTACAATGCGCCGAAATATACGGTGGGGGAGCCGGGGCGGTTGGGCTCGCCAGGACGACGGGAAATTGGGCATGGGTACCTCGCGGAGCGGGCGCTGATTCCGGTGCTACCTTCGGAAGAAGATTTTCCGTATGCGATTCGTTCGGTGACCGAAATTATGTCGCAAAATGGTTCGACCTCGATGGCGGCGACTTGTTCGTCATGTATGGCTTTGCTGGATGCTGGTGTGCCGTTGAAACGCCCGGTTTCGGGGGTGGCAATGGGGCTGATGGTGGATGTACCGAAGGGGACGGAGATTACTGCGGATGATATTGATAAGGCTTATGTGCTGACGGATTTGATGGATGCGGAGGATTTTGCGGGCGATATGGACTTTAAGGTGACGGGGACTGAAGAGGGGATCACGGCGCTCCAGATGGATATGAAGGTGCATGGTTTGCCGGTGGAAATTATGGAAAAGGCGCTGAAGCAGTCGCACGCTGGGCGGATGTTTATTTTGGAACATATTAAAAGTGTAATTAGCGAGCCGGCGAAGATGAGTGAATACGCACCGAGGATTGAAAAGTTGATGATCAAGCCGGAGAAAATCGGGGCGGTGATCGGTAAAGGCGGGGAGACGATTAATAAAATTACTTCGGAAACTGGGGCGGAAGTGAATATTGAGGATTCGGGGCTGGTGACGATTTCGGGGGTGAATGCGGAAGCGATCGAGAAGGCTCTGGAATGGGTGAAATCGCTGGTGGAAGAGCCGGAAGTTGGTAAAATTTACAAGGGGAAAGTGGCGACGATAAAGGATTTCGGCGCGTTTGTGACGATTTTGCCAGGAATTGACGGGATGCTTCATATTTCGCAAATTACCGATAAAAAACGGCTGGCGAAGGTGACGGAAGTGTTGCATGAAGGCGATGAGATTAAGGTGAGACTGGTGGCGATTGACGATCGGGGGAAGTTGTCGCTGTCGATGATCGGAGTGGAGCAGTAAAACAGGAGCCGAGAGGGGTAGCGATGAAAGCCGAGAGAAAGTGTAAAGAGATGAATTACTGGGCTCGGTTGACAAAAAGTAAAAAGTGTGCTATAATGGAGAGCTAAGGTGTTTATGGATAAAATTCGAAATTTCTGTATTATAGCGCACATTGACCATGGGAAATCGACGATTGCGGACCGGATGATGGAAATTACCGGGACGGTGGCGAAGCGGGAGATGCAGTCGCAGCTTTTGGATTCGATGGAGCTGGAGCGTGAGAAAGGGATTACGATAAAGCTCGCGCCGGTGACGATGCAGTGGAAGGGGTACACGCTGAATTTGATTGACACGCCGGGGCATGTGGATTTTTCGTATGAGGTGTCGCGGTCTTTGCAAGCGGTGGAGATAGCGGTTTTGGTCGTTGATGCGACGCAAGGAATTCAGGCGCAGACGCTGGCGAATGTGTATTTGGCGCTCGAGCAGGATCTTGCGATAATTCCGGTGATTAATAAGATTGATTTGCCAGCGGCGGACGTTGAGAAAACGGCCGGAGAAATTATTAGTTTGCTGGGGTGCAAACGCGAGGAGATTATTGAGGCGTCGGGGAAGACTGGGGTGGGGGTGGATAAAATCCTCGATCGAGTGGTTGAGGTGGGGAACCAGCTAACGATTGTTTCGTCGCCGGGTTCCTCGCGCCCGTCTTCACGGGGCTCGGACCCTAATCCTCGGCAGCGGCCTCCGGAATGCGCCGAAACAACGGTAGCTGGTTCCTCAGCAACATCCTCGGGCGCGAGCGACCCGTCCCCCGAACTAATGTTTGGTTCGAGTATAACTCGGGCGCTGATTTTTGACTCATATTTTGATGATTATCGGGGGGTGGTGCTGTATGTGAGGGTGGTGGAGGGGGAAATTCGGAAAAATGCGGAGATTTTGATGATGGCGGCGGGGAAAAAGGGACTGGCGCTTGAAATTGGGATTTTGACGCCAAAAATGACGCCGAAAGAAAAACTTTCGGCTGGGGAAATTGGTTATATTGTGACGAATTTGAAAACTACGCGGGAGGCGAAAGTTGGGGATACGGTGACGCTCGCGAAGGGGCTTACTGTGCGCGAAAATGAAGAGACGAAAACGCACGAGATTTTGAATACGAAGGGTGAGGTTTTGAAGCCGCTGCCGGGGTATAAAAACGTGTTGCCGTTTGTGTATGCGGGATTTTTCCCGGTAAGTAATGACCAGTATAAGGATTTGCGCGAGGCGGTGGAGAAGTTGGCGCTAAGTGATTCGGCGCTAAAATTTGAGCCGGAGAATTCGCCGGTTTTAGGATTTGGACTTCGGATTGGGTTTTTGGGGCTTCTACACATGGATATTATTCGGGAGCGGCTGGAGCGGGAGTTTGGGCTGGAGCTGATTATTACGAATCCGTCGACAAATTACGAGGTGGTAATGGCGAGCGGAGAGGTGATCGAAATTAAGTCGGCGGCGGATTTGCCGGATGCGAGCGAGATTTTGGAAATCCGGGAGCCGTGGGTGAAGGGCGAAATTATTGTGCCGCGGGAGATGATTGGTGGGGTGTTGAATTTGATTAATGAAAAACGGGGGCGCCAGACGAATTTGTCGTATATCGAGGAGCGGGCGGTGATTGATTTTGAGGCGCCGATGGCGAATTTGCTGACGGATTTTTATGACCAGCTGAAGTCGGCGACTTCGGGGTATGCGTCGTTTAATTATGAGCTGGATGATTACCGGGCGGAGGATTTGGTAAGAGTGGACTTTTTGGTGGCGGGGGAGAAAATGGACGCGTTGTCGGTGATGGCGCACCGGAGCGAGGCGGAGGCGATCGGGCGAGAAGTGACGAAGAAATTGAAGGAAGTGATTCCGCGGCAGAATTTTGAGGTGGCGCTGCAGGCGGCGATTGGGGCGCGGATTATTGCGCGCGAGACGATTGGGGCGTATCGGAAAGATGTGACGGTGAAAATTCATACGGGGGATCGAGACCGGAAGGCGAAGTTGCTAGCGAAACAGAAAAAAGGCAAGGCGCGGCTGAAGCGGTTTGGAAAAGTGGATATTCCGGCGGAGGCGTTTACGGTGCTTCTCAAGAGGGATTAGTGGGGGCGTGTCAGGGACGGTTATCTGCGACAGATGGATGTGTTGAAAACGGTTACGTGCGATAAATAGGCGTGCTGGAGAAATGGTTTAAGAATGCCGAAAAACGAGGCGGAGGCTTTTAGAATTGGTGTGTTATAATAGAAATATGAGAAAAAAGAGGCTAATCTTCTATTGTATCACACTTCTTATGCTTTGTCAAGGGGGAGGGATTTTAACAGGGAAGCTGGCGGTGGCAGAGGAGGCTTTGGGGGTGTCGGAAACGGAGGTTGCGACGGAAACTGCGGAGACGGATGCGGTGGGGACGGAAAAAGTTGAAATTTCGGAGACTTTGCAGGCGGGAATTCGGGAAAATTGCACGACGATTAAGGAAAATCTAGCGAAGGTGCAAAAGACAGATGCGCGGGCGCGGGTGTATTTGGGGCGGTATTATGAGACGATTTTGACGAAGTTTGTGACACCGCTGAATTTAAGGCTGGTGGAAAATAATTTGTCGGCGGCGGATTTGGTAGAAAATCAGACCAAAATGGCGGATGCGCGGACGCTGTTTATAAATGATTATGTGAATTATCAAAAGGAGCTCGAGAGTTTGGTGGCGATGAGTTGCGAGGAAAAGGAGGGGGAGTTTTATCAGCAACTGGTGAAGGTGCGGCAAAAGCGAAAAATTGTGGAGCAAGATGTGCTAAAGGTGCGGAATTTGATTTCGGAACACGTGAAACTGGCGGGGGAGCTAAGGGGTAAAATATGATGGAAAAATTCAAAAGTGGAGTTCGGGCGAAAAAGGGCGGAATGGTGGTCGAGGCTGAGGGCGTGGGGGTAAAAGACGAGACGAAAACGTCGGAGGCGGTGGGGAAAAAGCCGAAAATGTCGAGCGGGGCGAGGAATTTGGTGCTACTTGGGGTGGGGGCGACGGTGATCGCGATTATAACAACGAGCATTTCGCTCATGATTTATCATAATTCGGGAGATATTTATATTGATCGGTCGCGGCCGGGATTTTTGCCAGAGGAAGAGGAGCTGGAAAAGGAAGAAGCAGAGGCGGATTATGAGATGGATAAGAGTGGCAAAATGAGCGAAGAGATACTGACGGAGTATTTGGAGAATTTGGACATGGAGGTGAAGGCGATTGACGCGTATGAAAATCCGTTTTCGGGCGAGGCGCTGAGTGATGAGAGGCTAGGGATTCCGGCGGGGGAGTAGTAAGGCTTAGCACGGCTTGATGATGATGGGGACGAAAATTTCGTCGTCGGTGTAGCCGGCGTGTTGGGAAGTTAAGACTTCGTCATCTGGGGCGACGAGACAGACGTCGCTTTTTGCGATGGCGAGAAAATCGCCGAGGGCGGGGCGATAGAATTTGTGCTCGGGGCCGTCGCCGAAAAGTTGAGCGTCGATAACTTCTTTGGCGGAGTGTAAATCGTAAAATTCGCCGAAATATTGGTTGAAAAGACGGCGAAATTCGCGTTTTTTGCCGGATTTGACTTTGAAAACGACGGCGCGTTGGTCGATAGAGGTGCGACCAGCGAGTAGGGCGAGAAAGTCGGGGTAGTCGGCGAGAAACAGATTGCGAACTTTGACGTGACCATGGTCGGCGAGGACGATAAGGAGAGTGTCGTCTAGTTTTGCGGCGAGCTTTTCGATTTTTTCGTTGCGTTCGAGGAGGGCGCGTTTGACCGCGTCGTCGTCGGGGCCAGTGCGATGCATGGTGCCGTCGGGTTCAGAATCGTAGGCGTAGATGTAGCGCCGACCGGGTTTTTTGGTTTCGAGCTGGATTTCGTCAAGCATGTCGTCGAGGTCGAGATAAGCAGCGGAGCCAAAAGGCATGAGTTCGACCGCGCTAAATTTGCCGCGGGCGTTGATTTCTTCGACGATGGTTTTAGGAGTGAAACGGTCTTTGATTTTGAGAAAATCTTCGCAAGTGCCGTCGAGACTACACTTTTCAGAGTTGGTAAACAGGGTGATAATTTTTTGGATGGGTTCGATATACATAGTCCAGCCGAGCCAGCCGTGTTCGACCGGGTTGAGACCGGTGCGTAGAGAGGTAGTAACGGCGGTAGTGGTGGCGGGAAAAACGGTGGTGATGGATTTTTTGAGATTGCGGCGGAGAAAAGCATCTGGAGATAGGGAGCGTTCGAGAATGTTGGTGCCCATGCCGTCAAACAGGATGACGACGACGTTTTTGGGGCGATAGATTTTGAGATATTCGTCAACAAAATTGAGAGTGTTGTGCTTGACTGGCAGACCGAAATATTTTCTAATCGAACAAGCCAGGTTGGTGAGACATTCGTGGTAATCGTTGCGAACTTGCATGGGTATATTATACCATATTTTTTGGATTTGGCTAGGGGCTTAGAAAAGTAGTGGGGGTGGTGATTAACGCAGGTGTGGGGTAGTGATTTAGCGCAGGTGTGGGGCGGTGATTTGACGCAGGGTAGGCGTAGAGCAGTGATTTAGTGCAGGTAGTGCAAGGTAGTTGACTATTTTTTCAAAAAGACTTATACTTAAATCATGAAAAAGCGAGCAAAATCGCAAATGATTACTGTGGGGGCAGTAATGACTTTGGGGGTGGTGATGGCTCTCTCGACAATTGGCATGGCGACCTCTGTAAAAAGGATTTCCGAGACGGCGGTTTCAAAAACGGCAGAGGCGGTGCTGGCGTCGGCAGGGGTGGAAAATGGGGCGGACGTGAGTTTGGCAGTAACTTATTTTGATCAAAAAGCGGATGAATGTGTGAATTTGTATGATTTTGGGGCGGAAAAGGCGATCAAAAATCGGCAATTTGAGTGGGCGAGTTGTGGTTATGAATATACGACGATTGAGGAGGGGCTGGCGAGCTATGAGCTGGCGGAGGATTATTTGCCGGTGGCGACAGGGGCGGGGAGACTACTTGCGAACCGAGGCGTGACGGATTTTGCGCGGTGGTGGACAGCGGTGGACGGAGTGAATAAAAAATTTGCGGGAACGCTGGCGCTAAAATATACGGCGGACGGGGCGGCGAAGTTTACGTTTTCTGACGAGGATTTTTATCCGTTAGAGATGACGGAGCTAAGCGCGGGGGACGCGGTGAATCAGGACGGTAAAAATCATTTGTTTACGATGGCGCTAAATATTCCGTTTACGGTGGCGGCGGACGGCAAAGAGCGGTTTGAAATTACGGCGGATGATGATACTTTTGTGTATTTGGGAGAAAAATTGATGATTGATATGGGGGGAATTCACGGAGCGACGACGGGGCGACTAGCGATCAAAGAAACTGGAGAAGTTTATACTGGGGTGGGGAACGGGGATTTGGCGTTTTCGGGGGTAAGGTTGAGCGCTAATGAGGGGAAAGTATTGAGAATTTTCCATGCAGACCGAGACGCTAAGAGCTCGGTTTTTGGTTTGGAGCTTACCGATATGAAACTTAATGTGGAGCGGACGCAGCTGGCGGGCAAAACTGGGGTGAGCGTGGCATATAACGAAGCTGACCCGTCGTATGTGGGGCCGTTGGGAGAGAGCGCGATATTTTCGCCGGATAACACTCGTGGGTATGTGATTATGGCGACGATTTTAGGGGTGGTAGTGGTGACGTCAGCGGTGCTAATGGCGATGAGCCTGAAGCGACTTCTTGCTAGACCAGCGGTCGGTTTTCGGGAAAAATAGGGATATAATATTGCCAAGCCTATGTTTTTGTGGTATATTATGCAAGATAAGTGAGGCGTAATAATGCGCCTGCTATAGTACATTGAAGGGAGTTGATTAACGATGACGAAAAAGCACGTCTGGAGAATCAAGAAAGAATACTTCCGTCAGCTCAAGAACGGAGAAAAAAGTCTTGAGATACGCGTAGGCTATCCACAAATTAAGAAAGTTCACGAAGGCGACACGATTGTCTTTGAAAATTACGGTCCAAATGAATTTGACGTAAAACGTGTTGGTGTTTACGATAGTTTCAAGAGGATGTTAGAGATTGAAAATGTCAATCACGTGTTGCCGGGGATGACTTTTGATGGGGCATTAAGGACGCTTCAAAGGATTTATCCTAGAGATAGGGAGACGCTTGGTGTTTATGTGTTTGAACTCAAGCTCAAAACTAAAGGAGAAAAATCTGTGCGTGAATTCTTTAGGGTGTCGGATTTACTTAAAACTGGTCGGAATAAGAAATTTTCTAAAATTGTTTGCGAAAGTTATCTGATTACGGATTGGATTTGTAAAGATTATCCTGATCATACCGATCATTTTTACAGTAAATACGTGCCTGGTATTTTCGATGGCGAGCGCGAAATTATTTCTTGCTATATTGACGGAAAGATTGCCGCTACTGCCTTTCTAAAAAAGGACGAAAAGGAGCGTAAGATAAGTACATTTTACGTCAAGCCGGAATATCAGAGACGTGGTATTGCGACGAAACCGTTCGAGAAATGTTTTGAGTGGCTAGGGACTACTAAACCGCTTATTACAATCGCGGATTATAAACTTGACCAGTTCGCGAATATTATCCGTAATTATGGTTGGGTTGAAACACAGGTTCTTGAGACTGGATATTATAACGATCATTCTAAAGAACACGTGTTTAACGGTACAATGTGCATCGGCTACAATAGGAATAACTATTTTACGAGCACAAAGTGTACACGATGTAGTGATTTAGAGCATAAGTGTTGACATATCAGTAAAATTTATGATATAATTAAGATGTTGTTTTATCTATGTGATATCTCGAAGCACTTTAGGAGGTGGTAAAGATGAGATCTTTCATAGTTACTGGCGCATCGGCGTGTGGAAAAACCACTCTTATTAATGAGGCAATGAAGTATGGGTACATCCATTTGCCAACACATACAACTCGTGAGCAACGTCCAGGCGAAATTGATGGAGTACACAATATTTTTCTTGATCGTCCGAATTTTGAGAGAAACTTTCTTAATGGGTTTTACCTTGAGCCAGATTTAAAGTATGCCGAAAATATTGGCGTGTATTATGGAACTCCATTTGAGTGGTTAAAGTATTTGTCTCGCGATAACTACTGTGCTACACCAATTACGCCGTTAATCGCTAAAAAAATATGTTTAGCAACGGATGTATTGTGGGTTGCCTTAATATGCGATGATGATGTGCGCAGAGAACGATTAGCTACGCGCGGCATTTCTGAAGCCGAGATCGAGGCAAGATTAAAGACATCAAAAGATCAGTATGGACTACCATCGAACGTAATGATTTTTGATACAACTCTTCTTTCGCCTTCGGAAATTTTAGCAAAGATCGCGGGGCTTTGATGGTGAGCCCTGCGATTGTTACAAAAAAGGAGGATATATGCAAAAATTAATTTATTTAACTACGAATTCACATAAGGTTAATGAGGCCAACCACTTTTTTAATGAGAAATATAGTTTTGGCATAGAGATCGTAAAACCTGATTTTGAAATAATTGAAATTCAAGCTAAAACTTGCGCTGAAGTTGCCGCCTATAGCGTAAAGTATGCTGCCGAAAAATTAAAATGCCCCGTCTTAAAATCCGATACTGGTTTATATATCGATGCGCTTGGTGGTTTGCCGGGACCGTATAACGCTTATTTCGATAAACAAATTGGCGTTGAAAAATTCCTTGAGATGTTTAAAAATGAAAAAAATCGTAAGGCTAGGATCGAGCATTGTTTTGCTTACTGCGAACCTGGTAGGGAACCAATTGTTTTTAGTAGCGGTGGAACCGGGACGATTGCCATGGAGTCACACGGTAAGCTTGGGCGTTGGCATTCATTCTTTTATATTCCAGATGGCGAGGTTAAGACTCTTTCCGAACTTCAAGAAGAAGATTATGATAATGAGGCTAAATTTTGGGGTAACGCCATTGAGCAATTTGCTGAGTGGTATAAGAAAAATAAGCTAAAGGATTAATAATGAGTAAAAATTTTCCAGTCTTTCCAGTAGGTACTTTATTTAAGGCGTTTGATGGAAAGATTGGCAAACTTTCCAATCCTACGGGCGTCATAGTTGAAGTCGACTATCCATGTAGATTGAATGGGATAACTATTGATTCGGCAGAGATAGCTCTTGAGGAAAAAACATCTTTTCCTGCTGGTGAAATTTGTTTTTCTATTGATAAATTTGTTCATGCTAAAGTGAGTGCAACTAATGATCTTGGTCTCATTATTGATGAAACTACCGAGCGTAAATCAATCGTAAAACACGCCTGTCTTATTATGAGTAAGATTCTTAAGATTCGTCCAGACTTCAATATTTTAGTTACTCTAGACGATGAAATAAAGAAGCATTCTGGATTTGGGTCTAGTGGCGCCATTATTAGTGCTGTTTGTGTCGCAATTAATGAATTGTACGGAAAACCAATAAAAGACTTGGATTTAATGAAGTATATGGCGAATAATTACGGGGAAGAGGTGAGCGAGAGTGATGAAGACAATCTCAAATTAGTTCAATGTGTTGGCGGTAGCGTTGGTAATGGGTTAACTGACGGTGGAATAATAATTATAGCTGGTAATGCTACTCCAATTATGTCGAAAAAATATGACGCTAAGATATTAATAGCTACACCTAAAGATTTTTATCCGAAATCTGCTAAGGAAATGATGGAACTTGAAGAAAATAATTTAAATAATTTTGTATCTCATGGTAAAAAATATGCTTACGAAATCGCATACAATCTAATACATGAAGGGATGCCGTTGTTAAAAAATGACGACATATCGGGAATATGTAAAATAATATATCGTCATAGATTTGAGATGGGCAGTATTCGTAATTGTTCTTTTGTATATCCAGAAATTATCAGTATTGCCGATAATATGAAATATTTATATGAAAAATCCTATTGTGAGCTATTGTCGATGTCGTCCGTTGGTCCTGCTTTGTTCATAATTTTGAATAAAAATAAAGAGCAGATAGCTGAATGCGAAAAAGCTTTAAGTGAATTAAATTTAGAAATATTTTCTGCGTCGTTATATAATGAAAAATATAAAGTTCAATTACGGAAAGGAGAATAATATGAAGTCAATCAATGGTTTTTATGGTGAATTTGGGGGAAGTTTTGTATCCCCTGAGATTCAAAAAGAAATGGATAGGATTGAGGCTGCATGGAGAGAGTTAAATGATGATCCGAACTTCCACAAAGAACTCGATGGTTTGCGCAAAAATTTCCAAGGTCGCCCTACGCCGTTGACTTTTGCAAAGAATTTAACGGAAAAAATTGGTGGTGCAAAAATTTATTTAAAGCGAGAGGATTTGAATTACACTGGCGCGCATAAAATTAATCACGTTATTGGAGAATGCTTATTAGCTAAGAAAATGGGTAAGACTAGGGTTATGTGTGAAACTGGCGCTGGCCAACACGGGCTTGCTCTTGCTGCGGTTTCTGCAAAGTTTGGGCTTGAATGCGAAATACATATGGGAACCAATTCGATGAAGAGACAGACGTCAAATGTAGCAAAAATGCGCCTGCACGGTGCGAAGATTGTTCCGGTTAAAGATGGCGGACTGAGCGCCGCAGTCGATAGTGCACTTGAATCTTATTCTAAGTGTTATCATAACACGTTATTTTGTATTGGTAGCATTGTCGGGCCTCATCCATATCCGGAGATAGTCGAAGAATTGCAAAGCGTAGTTGGAAAAGAGGTTAGGCAACAGATATTAGAACTCGAAAAAAAATTGCCAGATGCCCTGGTTGCTTGCGTTAGTGGCGGAAGCAATGCTATTGGTTTATTCTCGGACTTTATTGATGATGAAAATATCAAGATGTATGGCGCTGAAGCTAGCGGATATGGTACTAAATTAGGACAACATGCCGCTACGATGACATACGGAAAAGTGGGGGTCATGCAAGGTAATAAAACATTAATTATAATGGACGAAAATGGTAATCCCGCCCCAGTTCATTCAATTGCCAGTGGGCTCGACCATCCAAGTGTTGGACCACAGCATGCTTATTTGGCGGAAATTGGTAGGGTGAAGTATGTGCCAATAACCGACAAAGAAACACTTAATGCCTATAGGACATTGGCTCGCGTCGAAGGCATAATTCCAGCCCTAGAAAGTTCTCATGCGGTTGCTTATACGATGAAACTTGCTAAGGATATGAAGCCAGACGAAATAATTATTTGTAATATTTCTGGTAGGGGGGATAAGGATGTTGAATATATATTAGAATTAGAGAAGGAAAATAATCTTGTCTGACATGAATTATAGTGGGGCAATACTGAATCATTAAATTTATTAGAAGTAAGTGCGGACAGTAAAGGAAAAATGTGCGGTAAAAAAGGTTATTCAGGAAAGCAAAACTTGTGGGGCTTCAACTATAATGATCACATCTATATGTTTTAGAAACCTTGTATCGGCTACAATAATTGAAACAATTAAATTAGGACATATTGTTTGATATAATATGTCCAGAGAAAGGATTATTGTATGTCAGAGACATCAGAAAATTACATCATTGATAAAAATGGTGTTAAAAGGCGGGCAAGGAGAAGCTATACTAGTGAGTTTAAACAACAAATAGTAGCTCTCTACGAAACTGGAGGTTATACACGCGAACAATTACTCCGTGAATATGATCTCACGGAAACTGCACTGTCCAGATGGATAAGGCAATCCAGAAATAGTGGCTCATTTAAGGAAAAGGATAACCGTACGCCAGAAGAAAATGAGTTAATTCGTCTCAACAAAGAAATAAAACAATTACGAATGGAGAATGACATTTTAAAACAGGCGGCACTGATATTCGGAAGAAAGGAAAACCAGCGTTAATTGCATTTGTAAATAGCTTCAGCTACAAGTACAGTATCAGTGCCATCTTAAAAGTGCTGGAGATACCTAGAAGCGCTATTTATTATAAGAACAGAGAGAAAAAATCAGAGATTAGATTAGAATCTGAAATAATACGTATTTTTAGAGAGAGCCACAATATTTATGGTACAAGAAAAATAAATGAAGAATTAAAAAAGGTGGGCATCATTACATCTAGGCGTAAAATCAGCCAAATCATGCAAAAATACAATCTGCGAAGCGTTTATATTAGGAATCGCCCCAAGACAAAGCCCACAAAATGCAATAATGATAATTACCCAAACATTTTGAATCGTGAATTTAATAGGGATAAATCACTTGATGTGGTTGTTAGCGATTTAACTTATGTGAAAGTTGCTGGAGTTTGGTGTTACGTTTGTTTAATCGTGGATTTATGGAACAGGGAGATTATTGGTTTTGCAGCCGGAAAAAACAAAAATGCCGAATTAGTTTACGAGGCTTTTGAGAGTATCGGCTATCCATTAGATAAAATCAATATTTTTCATACTGATCGCGGCAGCGAATTTAAAAACCAGATTATTGATGATGTAATAGAAAAATACAATCTGAGGCGCTCATTATCCAGTAAAGGAACGCCGCTAGATAACGCAGTAATTGAATCTACTAATCATATCTTAAAAACAGAATTCATTTACCGATGCAAATTTAATTTTTTACCAGAATTACAACTTTTACTTACAGATTATGTTCATTGGTATAACTATAAACGAATCCATAGCTCAATTGGCTATATATCGCCAATTGAGTGCAGAAAAACTCATGACAAATTCACCGCAAACATACGGCCGCTTGTATTTTGCAAAAATACGAGCGGAATACGAAACAGCATGGCTGTTTCGTGAAAATGACTAATGTCCTTAAAAAGTTGTTGCAAAAAGTGTTGACATATCAATGTGATATCAACTGCCGACATAAAAAAGCACCCCCTCAGGGGTGCTTTTAATTTTATAGCACGCGCAAGCGGATGCCGATAACTCCGTATTTAGCTTGTTTTTCTGGTGTGTAAAATTCGCTTAGCACATCAAGCAGTTCTTGTTTCGTCATTGAGGCGTCAGCCAAAATAGAAATGTCAAAATCTTCAAATAAATCTGTGAAATTTTTATATCTCAAAAGTCCAATGACTTCTGTATTTAACTTGTCGGTTTCTGATTTTGAAAATTCGATAATATCGCCAAGCTGGATCTTGCTTCTTTTTTCATCGTAAAGACGGAGCTCAATGCGTTTGGTACCATTTTTCATAAAATCAAAGTATTTTGGTTGCAAATTCATTTCGTGTTTCATATTTTTAATTATATCATAAGATTATTTTTTAGGGGTGGTGATGTTGGCAGGGTGGCCGTAATCGGGGAGAATGAGGGGGTGTTTTTTGCCGTGGTGGTCGTATAATGGGATATTTAACTCGTGGGCTAGAGTGTTAACGATAGTGGCGCCGATGCGAAGGCCCGTGAAAGAGCCGGGGCCGCTCATAAAAGTGATTTTGGTGATGTCGTGAAAAGTTTTGCCATTCTCGGCGAGTTTACCTTGTAAAAAGCCGAGGAGTTTTTCGGCCATGTCGTGGCCGAGGGTTTCGCGATATTCGTGGTCGTCTAATTTTAAGATAACTTCAGGGGTGGAAGTGTCCAGATGTATATTCATAGGATGACCTCCCGACCGTCTCCGGCGTAGCGGATTTCGATTTTGTAGTGATTTTCGGGTAAAAGTTCGGCAACGGATTCACCCCATTCGATGACGACGACGTTGTTTTGGTTTGCGAGATTTTCGCTGAGGTCGTCGGCCATGAGGCCGGGGTCGGGGAGACGATAAAAGTCGTAATGGACGAGATTGCCGCCAGAGGGTAAGGCATAAACTTTAGAAATGGTGAAACTGGGGCTGGTAATCGGCTCTTTGATACCGAGACCTTTGGCGAGACCGCGAGTAAAAGTGGTTTTGCCGGCGCCGACATCACCAAGAAGTTCGATAACGGCGGGGAATTTGAGGGTCTTAGCAAAATTTTCGCCAAAGTCTAGCATTTCTTGCTCAGATTTGATATTCATTATATAATTATATCATGAATATCTATATTTCGGGAATTTCAGGGACGGGGATGGGCCCGCTGGCGTTAATGGCGAAACAGGCGGGATGCACGGTGCAAGGTTCGGATTTGGCGAAAGGGGCGGTGTATGATGAGCTAGTGCAGGCGGGGATTGAGGTGAAAATTGGTGAGCAAGACGGGGAGTTTTTGCGGGAAAAGTTAGAAACTGGGGTGGATTGGTTTGTGCATACGTCGGCGCTGCCGGAAAATCATCCTGAACTAAAAATGGCGCGAAAAACGGGGGTGAAAGTTTCAAAAAGAGATGAATTGACGGCGTGGCTAGTGAAAGAATTGGGGCTAAAAATGGTGGCGGTCGCGGGGACGCACGGCAAGACGACGACGACGGCGATGATTGTGTGGGGGGCGCTGAAACTCCGGCTACCGGTTTCGTATATTGTTGGGACGACGCTGGGGTTTGCGCCGGCGGGGGCGTATCATGCGGGTGATAAGTATTTTATTTATGAGGCGGACGAATATGACCGGAATTTTTTGAAATTTTCGCCATGGACGGCGGTGATTACTTGTGTATCTTATGATCATCCGGATATTTATCCGACCGAGGAGGATTATCGGGAGGCGTTTTCGCAGTTTGAACGGCAGAGTTCGGCGGTTATTCGTGAGGGGGCGACGGCGGTTTTGCCAGAGGAGGGGGTGTTTTTACCGGAGGAATTAGCGTTTGTGCCGGAGGAGTTTAAGCTGGCGGGGGAAGTGCGAAGGAAAGACGCGGCGCTAGCGGCAGAAGCGGTGATGAAGATGGTGAAAGATGGTAATGGGGGCGGACTTCGGGTTGATTGTGGGGCTGGTAGCGTGATTGGTTATGAAACTGACGATGAGGCTAATAATGCGAGCGGTTGCGAAACTGGTAATGGGGCCGTGATTGAGCGCGAAGTAAGCGCGTCCGAAATTGCCGATAACAGAGGTGGTGAGTTTGATACGGCGCGAGAAAAAATTGTACAGGTGCTAGATGAATTTCCGGGGGTGGGGCGGAGGTTTGAGAGAATTGCTGAGGGGGTGTATACGGATTATGCGCATCACCCGGAGGAGATCGCGGCGACGCTCGAGATGGCGCGGGAGGAGGCGCGGCTGACCGGGAAGAAGGGGGTGGTGGCAGTGTATCAACCACACCAAAATACTCGGCAACACGAAGTGCGAGCGGGGTATCGACAGGCGTTTTTGGCGGCCGATAAGGTGTTTTGGTTGCCGACGTATTTGACGCGGGAAAATCCGGAGCTTGCGGTTTTGACGCCAGAGGAGTTAATTTCGGGACTAGAAAATCGGGAAGTGGCGGAGGTGGCGGAGCTTTCTGATGAGTTCGCAGAAAAGTTACGAGAATATGTGAAAGAGGGGTTTTTGGTGCTGTTGATGACTGCCGGTCCGGCGGATGGGTGGTTGAGGGAAAAATTTTGCCAAAATTGAACGCGGTTGTGCTATAATCAAAATAGTAATGGAGCGGGAAAAGTGAAGAAGAATATTAAAATTCTGAAATTTTGCTTAGGTCTTGCTTTGATGTGCTTGGGCGGGCAATTTTTGTGCCAAAAAACTTATGCTAGTTGTTATGATGGAACTTGGGACAATAACCCGTCAATCAAGCGGGCTTGTGGCTATGAAGGGACACGGGGAATTATGTGGATTAGCAGTAGTAGCGATCCGTATGATATTTCCTCGGAAATTCGAGTCGACAATTGGATGGATGGAGATGGCAGAGTAAAGGTTTACCTTCATGGGGCGGTATTTGAGGGGGAAGGCGCAGCTACATATATTAAATTTGTAAAAAGTGATCAAACCATTATCGGAACAACTGCTGGGTACGAGAGTTATGCGCCGCTTAGTGGTGTGCCGTTTGCATTATCTCGTCCCTATAATAGCCGGTCGGGAAAAACTTTTGTTTCTAGCGTGTATCCGGTGTATTTAGATATAAATAAAATGGTTGAAGAAGAAGGTAATAGCTATCAAGAAGAGAATGGGCGAAAAAAATATACTATAAATCTGCAGGCATTTCGTTGTTTTGTAGGGGCGTGGCCATATGTAGGAAATGATAGTTGTTATTCTGATACTTCACCTTTGATAGTTTCTGTGCGAGGTGATTCGACTTTTGAGGGATATTCAGAGGTGATTTATAATGGCGGGCAAGGAGCAAATACGAATTGGCAAAGTAGTGGGACGGCAAAAGATAATACGGCGTGGCTAGAATTAAAAGATCAATGCAATGACGGTTGTAACGTAACTTTTACGCATGGCTTAAAGAGGACACAAGGACAAGATGAGTCGAATTGGAGCGTGAGCGGAAATGGTAGTGGCTCGGGAAGTTCAAATGGAAAAGATCCGCTAACTACTAGTATGGCGAAGATTTATACAGGACAGTCCGTGTGTAGTACTTTGAAATTCGATAGTAGAATAGAGAATGGAAAATCGACTGCAACGGCATATACGCGAGCATGTGTGTATGCGACTGGGACTTATGGCGAGAATGATAGTTCTGCGATTAATCTTGAAGTGCGAAAAAATAATGGAGGCTGGACAGAGAGTGATATTTATGTGAAGCCCGGCGACGTGGCGCATTTTAAGGGAACTTATACGCCGAAAGTGCAGCAAGCATATAACATCACATCACAAAAAACATTGACGGTTTATGAAGATGGGACTTGGAAATGTAAAGTGACGAATGTGGGGACGAGTAGTGTGCGGGCAATGCTAGCGAGTGCGAGTTGTGGGCGAGTGTGGAAAAACGCATTTTCGATTTACCTTGAGCAAAATACGGCGACTTTTAACGAATTTGCAGTTTCGAATACGATTGGGGCGACTGGTGCGTATGATAATATAACTAAAAAATTGGACAATAGTTATACGGTGGGGCGGTCGGATCCGGGGCGGGCCATTGTGGCGCAGGCTGGTACGAATCATATGAATGAAACGAAAACGGCGCCACGAAGTGTAACGTTTGTGTTTGATAAAAATACGGAGAAATTTGCAGCGACGATGGAGATTGCGGCGATTTATGATAGCGCGAAGATTTTGGTGCCATATAATTTTACTAACACGACGACGGTGACGACAAATGAGAATGCGATAGTTTATGCGGGGGAGAGCAAGACGTTTGAGTTTGAGATAAAAGTGGGTACGCGAGAAAATAGAACGACGGAGGGAACTTATGCGACGATAGTGCCGAGGGCGAAGTGGCGGATGAAGCTTTGTTATTACAGTGATGGGAAGGAAATTTGTTATGACACCGATGAAAACCAAGCTTTGGCGCAGGGGGCTTTGAATGCAAATGGAAATTTGGCGGGAGAAACTGTAAATAAACAGATGACGCTAAATATTCCGGACGTGCCGGCGGGGACGGAAGTGTGTGTCAGGTCTGGGGTGTACCCGGCGAGCAGTGGGGCGGACACGAATTACGAGAATATAGATGGAGACGGACAGTGGGCGTGGTCTGCGAAAAAATGTTTTGTCGTGGCAAAGAAACCGTCGTTGCAGGTGTGGGGCGGGAATATTTACTCTAACGGAATTATTAATACAGCGAGAGCGATTAAGAATAATTTGGCGGGATACAATGACCGAGGGTATACGATTGAAAATAACAGCACTACGACAAAGACTGCATTTGGTTCGTGGAGCGAGCTCGGCGTAATTTCTAACGGCTTGGTTTCTGGGCTGGCTTCGGGGGCGAGTGTGGGGTACGGGGCGAATGATAATGGGACGCTATCGCCACCGCTTGAGGGAATAGTGGGGCTAAGCAGTACAGTTTCGGCTGGGGGCTCTACGAAGACGGATTATTGTAAACAAGTGCCGTTGTCGTTTGCCAATAGTAAATGCACTAGTAATTATACTGGGCAACTCGGGAGCGCGATTACAAGTTCTAGCATTAAAGGCGACCAGAGCAATATCTTGATGAAGTTTGATTATGGTGGGACGATGAATTCGGACGGGGTGACGGCTTTGAACGACGGCAATAAAATCCAGAAAGAAACTTACTATTATTATGGCACTAAGTTGACTTTGGGCGGCCAAACTAATGCCGGCGGGAATCCGGTGCAAAGAGGTTCCATTCAATTTGTGCACGGTACGGAAGGGATTTATATTAATGGTAATTTGGAATACCAAGACGGTTATACGAAACTGGCAGATGTACCGAAGTTGATTATCTATACTGAGAAAAATATCAATATTGCCTGTAATGTGTCCAGAATTGACGCGATTTTGATTGCGGGTGGAACGGTGAATACCTGTGCGGATGAAAATGGGGATTCGCCAGAGGTAAACTCGGCAGAGCGGTCCCGGCAACTTATGATTAACGGCGCGGTAGTGGCGGCGAAACTGGAAGCCAAGCGGACTTATGGCGCCGGTCCGGGCGTGAATTCTGGTGTGCCGGCTGAGATCTTGAACTTCGACCCGACTCTGTATCGCTTTGGCGAAATACAATCATCTAACGAAGATGCGGGCGAGAGTTTTGAGACGACGACTAATCTAGACACAGTTTACCAAAAAGAGCTAGCGCCGAGAGCGTAAATATTGTGCGCGCCGAAACACGGGTTAGGAAACCTAGCTTGAGGATGTGTTTTAAGGACGTAAAATAAACCATTGAGGCAACTAGTTTTGACGATAGAGAAAAATGGAGATTTTTGATATAATCAAATTATGAAGAGCAGGAGCCAGTTTGTTTGTCAGCAGTGCGGGAATGTGAGCGCGAAGTGGATGGGGCAGTGCCTGAATTGCGGGAGTTGGAATTCGTTTGTGGAACAGGAAATTACGGCGGGAAGCGCTGGTGCGGGCGCTGGCGGGAAATCGGCGCTAGCGAAAGGCAAAGTATCTGGGAAAAAGTTGGATTTTGTGAAGCTTTCGAGCGTGGTGCCGTCCGATGCGAAGGCAAGGCTACTAACCGAATTTTCAGATCTTAATAAGGTGCTCGGCGGCGGGATTTTGATGGGGTCGGTGTCGCTGCTTGCGGGGCAGCCGGGGATTGGAAAATCGACGCTTTTGATGCAAATTTCGGCGGAAGTGGCGAAAAAGCATCAAGTTTTGTATGTTTCAGGTGAGGAAAGTGCGGGGCAGGTGAAACTCCGGGCGCTGAGGCTCGGCGCGGATTCGGAAAAGTTGGCGTTTGCAGCGTCGACAAGCGGGAATGATATTGCGAAAACGATTGAGAGTGGGGAGTTTGACCTCGTGATTATTGATTCGATTCAGACGCTGGCGATGGACGAGATTTCGAGTGCGCCGGGGACGGTGTCGCAAGTGACGAATTGTGGAAATTTGATTATTCGGGCGGCGAAGGCGACGGATACGGCGGTGGTGATTGTGGGGCACGTGACGAAAGAGGGGACGCTGGCGGGGCCGAAAGTGTTGGAGCATTTGGTGGATGTGGTGCTGAATTTTGAGGGCGATCGATATGGCGGATTCAAAACGGTGCGGGCGGTGAAAAATCGGTTTGGCTCGACAAATGAAGTGGCAATTTTTGAAATGGCGGAGCAGGGACTAAAAGAAGTGCAAAATCCGTCGGCGGCGCTGCTGGCGGAGCGGACGAACACGGACGGTTCGATTATTCTTGCGACAATGAATGGAAATCGGCCGATTTTGGTGGAAATTCAGGCGCTGGCGAATAAGTCGAACTTCGGCTATCCGAAACGGACGGCGAGCGGGTTTGATCTTAATCGTCTAAATTTATTGATTGCGGTACTCGAGCGGCGGACGAAACTAAAACTTGCGGATCAGGATATTTTTATTAATGTGGTTGGCGGAATGAAACTCGCGGATTCGGCGGCGGATCTTGCGGTGTGTATGGCGATTGCATCGGCGGTGGCGGGGCGAAAGTTGGGGGAAGAATATGTGGTGTTTGGGGAAGTGGGGCTCGGGGGCGAGATTCGGTCGGCGTTTCGGGCGGATCAGCGGATTGCTGAGGCCAAAAAACTTGGTTTCAAACACGCGATTGCGCCGCAAAATATTCGTGATGATTTTGTTGTTCCAGCGAAAGATTTGCGGGAAACGCTCATACGATATGTTAAATAACAACTAAATGGTAGCTTTGGGACACGCTCAAGGGCGCTCGCCCAAGCTTACGGTCCCAAAACTACCATTTAGTTGTTTCTGCATCGGATAGTAATTGAATATTAGTTTCAGGACCGTAGGCTCGGCCGAACGGCCTTGAGTGTGTCCTGAAGCTAATATTCAATTACAATTGTTGTATAATAATAATATGAGAATTTTAGGAATCGATCCGGGGATTGGGATTTGCGGGTTTGGGCTGATTGAAACGACGGGGCGAGCGGGGGCGCGGGCGCTAGACTTTGGGGCGGTGACGACGGAAGTCGGGGCGCCGCTGCCGGCGAGACTTTTGGAATTATATAATTCTCTTGCGGAAGTTTTTGAACAAACTAAGCCGGAAGTGGTGGCGGTGGAAAAATTGTTTTTTTCCAAAAATATTACGACGGGGATTGCGGTGGCAGAGGCGCGGGGGATTGTGCTGTTAATATCGGAGCAACGAGGCGTGTCGGTGTATGAATATACGCCAAATGAGATCAAGAAAAGTTTGACGGGATATGGCGCGGCGACAAAAACGCAAATTCAAGAAATGGTGCGGCTGCATCTCGGTCTCGAAAAAAAGCCGAAGCCGGACGACGCGGCGGATGCGCTGGCGGTGGCAATTACGTGTAGTTTTTTGTATCGGCAGGGGACGAATGGTGAATATAAGTTTTCGAACAAGGCGTGATATAATAGAGATATGATTGCGCATTTGAAGGGAAAAGTGGAGGAAAAATACGGGAATTTTTTGGTGCTGGATGTGAATGGGGTGGGGTATGAGGTGGCGGTGGCGAAGTCGGATTTTGAGGGAGCGAGGCTGAACGAGGAACGGAAGTTTTATACTTATCATCAAGTGCGAGAAAATGCGGAGGAGCTGTATGGGTTTTCGAGCCTCGCGGCGAAGAGGATTTTTGAGCTTTTGATTTCGGTACAGGGGATTGGACCGAAGGCGGCGATTGCGATTTTGTCGCTCGCGGAGGCGGAAGAGGTGCGCAATGCGATTGCGAATGCGGACGCGGGATTTATCGCGAAGGCGTCGGGTGTGGGGAAAAAGTCAGCGGAGCGGGTGATTGTGGATTTACGTGATAAGGTTGGAATTCCGTCGCGGTATGGGGCTGTGGCGGGGGGTTCGGATTTGGACTTTTCGGCAGCGACGGGACAGGACGAGGCACTCGAAGCGCTGATTGCGCTAGGTTTTCCGTTGAAGGAGGCCACGGCGGCGCTCGCGGAAGTTTCGCGGGACTTGCCGGTTGAAGAGCGGGTGAGGTTGGCGCTGAAGGGGTAATTATAGTTTACAAAATTTAATTGAGGCATTATTCTCTTCCTGTATTATTTTTTTGTTGAAGAACCTATTGCACACGGAAACTAGGACGATATCTTTCTTGGCTTATTTCTAAAGAGGTTATGTTGCGATTGAGAGGTGAACTTGCGTAGTCATTAGAAAAACATGTCATCTTGTTGTATAATATACTCATGGATGGAAATACTTTGATATTTGGCATTCAATTTATTTGTTTTGCAATAGCTTTTATTATCGGAAACACATCAGGTGATTGGGGTACTGCCGCCATAATTTGTATCGGCGGATTTATTGGTGGCTTAGTTATTGGAAATATTTATGGAGAAGTATCCGATAAAAACTTTAAAGAAAAAATGGAAGAGGAACGTAAATATAATGAAGAACATGCATTCGAAATAGCCGCTGAAAAATTCAAAAAAGATTCAACTTATCATTACAAAGTAAGAACATCGTCATATAGGGATAAAAAAATTAGGTATCGATACATTGACTGGCCAAAATCTTATCAAATCGAAAAAGATATCAATTTTCTAGACAACAAGCCTTATGATGAAAACGAAATTAACGAAATAGCCACTTATTTATTGCGCGGCGATAAAGAATTTCTGCATAAATTTATAGAAGAATATGAACATAGTTGGCAGATAGCGCTCACTGATGATGAAAAAAGAAAACTCATTGATATCGCCTATACCGGAAATGAAGAAAAATACAAGAGATACAAGAAAGAAATTGCAAAAAATAAGAAAAAAGAAGAAGAGCAAAAAGAACAAGAAGAAGATTTATCACATTATAACGAAAATTTTTATGAAGAAGATGATATTACTCTGTCGCTATTTGATAATAATCAAGAAAAAGAAAAAAGTGTATTTTCATACATAAAAGTATTTCATATAACCGATAAACAAAATTTGGAATCTATAAAGCAATACGGAATAAAATCGCGAAATGCAGTAGAATCGGAATCGAATTTTAAGGATATAGCAAATCGTGAAGTAGAAGATAATCATAGAAAAGTTATTATCAAAGGTCATCCTATTGATTCTTATGCTAGATGTTTCTTTAATCCATTACCGCCAATGTACCATAATCGCAAAGATGACAATGATTTATGTATTATAGAGTTAAGAATTCCATTTACGATATCTGAAAAAAATATAGATGGTAAAAAATATGAATGTTTCAATTTGGAGATCGATGGAGCCAAAAATAATTCTGTCGCACTTAGCGAGGGTGTAACTTGGAATAGGTGGGATGTTGAAAAAATAATCGTACACGATTTAACAAAAATTTTTTGGAAAAGTGGTCGAATACTTGAAAGCGACAATAAAAAGGATATCCTCGCCAAAAGATCGGCCGAATTATTGGTTTATCCAGAAATACCAGCAAAATATATTTATGAAATTTATTGCGATGATGACTCGCATGAGCCGATATCTAAGCTAGATAATATTAGTTCTAGCGGAAGGGTATCTATCCACTATGATTAAATACAAAACCGGGAATATCTTTTGCACTACTTGTGACTGTATAGTTAATACCGTAAATTGTGTTGGTTTTATGGGGAGGGGCATAGCATTGGAAATGAGCATACGGTATCCAGATTTAGAAAAAGAGTACAAGACAAAATGTCAAAATCAAGAAATAAAAATAGGCGAGCTTTGGCTTTATTGCGAAGACCACGCCCGTGGTCAGAAAATATTGAATTTTCCGACAAAGAATGATTATAAATATCCATCTAAACAAGAATATCTTGAATTAGGGTTGCAATATTTTAGGGATCACTACAAAGAATATGGAGTTAACTCCATTGCTTTTCCTTTACTTGGAGCAAATAATGGGAAAATCAAACCTGATGTTGCTTTAGATATTATGAAAAAATATTTATGCGATTTGGACGATATTTTAATTGAAATTTATTCATTCTCCAAGAACGCTGATTCTAAAGATATATTAATGGAACAATTTAAAGACTATTTAAAAAATAATCAAAACGATAAAAATAATAGAATACTAGATTACGCGCTAAGCGCTCCGTCAAACTTAATGTTCTCCGATATTGCTGAAGCAAAAATAAGCGAATTGCAGCCGGATGGTTCGACGAAAAGAACTTCTGTCGCAACAAAACAATACCTACAAAAAATAATATCCTCGATAAAGAATTTTATAGCAAATCAACAATCTAGCCTCCTGTAACGAAAGAAGCTATTCTACTGTATATGTCAAGCTCCAATTTCGCCATTCATGCCGTCAAGTAAAGAAATATTTACATCGTCCAGGCGCTGTATATTTTACAGAGAGAATTGGCCTCTTTATATCAAGAATTTTTGAATAGTTACACCAGAAGAAGCCAATCCGCAATATCGACGATGCGAATGCCTTCATATTGCATTTCTGAGCGTCTTGTCCCCGCAATGAGAAGTTTTTGATATCCACCAGGAATGTCAATGAGCGGAGCAACTTCTCGCTTCATCGTTTCCTCATCCGTAATGAGATAAGAAACTTGGATATATAACTTTTCGCCATTTTTAATAGCAACAAAATCAATTTCACTGTTTCTCATTGCTCCGACGTAGACTTCATATCCTCTCCGCATCAATTCAATCGCTACGATATTTTCGTATATATCGCCAAAATCTGGTCTTTTCGTTCCCAGTTTAGCATAGCGAAAAGCGTGGTCGGAAAGATAGTATTTATCTGTCGAGGCAAGGTGGCGTTTGCCTTTAATATCGTAACGCCGTACCTTGTAGAAAGCGTACGCTTCACAAAGATACTTTATATACGCTCCGATGGTTTTATCTGTCGCTTCGAGGCGGTTAGATTTTAGAGTGTTAGCGATATTGCGGGCAGAGGTTGGCTTCGAGATATTGTCCATTAGAAAATCCGAAACGCCATCCATCACGGCAGGATTTTTTACGCCGTGTTTCTCTTCGATATCTCTTACAATCATCGTATCGTAAACTTCGCCAAGATAATTGTATTTTTTCTGGATAGTATCATACTCATAAGAACCTGCGATGCCGCCCTCGTTTATATATTTTTCTAGGGCTTCATATTTATCTTTGTGATCAAAATACTCAACAAATTCGGCAAAAGAGAACGGATAGACTTCAATGGTGTATGTCCGCCCGACAAAGAGCGTGGCAAGATCGCTCCCTGCAAGGAAGGCGTTCGAACCCGTGATGTAGATGTCGTATTTATGAGAAGCGTGGAGGCTGTTCAAAACCAGTTCAAATCCCTTGCACATTTGGACTTCGTCGATAAGTAGAAAGTTCTTTTTGTCTTTGATATAGCGTTCCTCAACATAGTCGTTCAGAGCGTGATATTCCCGCAATTTTTCGTATTTTAGAGAGGAAAGGTCAAAACTAATAATGTTTGCGTCCGCTATATTTTTCTGAACGTATTTTTTGAGGTCATCGAGCAGAACGGATTTACCACTTCGGCGTACGCCTGTGATTACTTTTATATCTTCCGTTCCCATCGCGCCGATGATTCCGTCTAGGTATTTTCGCTTAATTCTTGCCATAATTATCCTTTTCTCTATTATACTACCCATTACGCAAAATTGCAATTTTTGCAAAAATGCGTAATGGGGTATACGTTGTGAGTTTAGGGTTTGACTGGCTTGATAGAAAGAGCCTCTTTAATCTCTGCCCTAAACAGCGGAGCTTCTCGCTTGTGTTTAAAAGAATAGACAAAGTGCGTGGTAAAATTGGAGCTTGACAGATTGCGACATTTTCTCAGAACAATCTACTACGACATTATCACGTAATAACAACATTTGACGTTAAAAGTGTGTCAATATTATGTAAAAATGTCGCATAGTTTATTATGTGAAAATGTCGCTTTGGCAAGACCCATATTTATGTTATTTGCACCAGACGGTCGTCCTGTTTACTTCAGATTAACCCACTTCGCCAAGTTTTCACTATCCCATTTAGCACGGTCGCGATTGATAAAGTTCGGATTGAACTGTCGCCATGGTGAATTTATGTTTTTCTTTGCATTGTCACTGTTTTTTTGGCTTATTGCAGTGGGAGTAAGTAGTGGTTTTGGCTTTGCTACCTTTATGATTTTTGGTTTGGCCAATTTCTGTGGGACTAACTCTAAATCATACACTCTGTCCTCATAATATAAATGTCTCGTACCATCCAAATAAAGATAGATAGGGAACTTTTCTTGCGAATTAGTATAAATTGCCTTGCCGTCTCTTTTTTACCACGTAATATTTACCATTTACACTTACATAACAACCATTTAAGATCTTTCTCTCATCCCATATGGCCAACTTACTATTAAAATCAAAATCTTCTGGTACTGGAATGAAATAATTTCTGTTACAATTAATAGGGGAGGCGAATCTAGCATTATATCTAGGTAAAAAGATATCATTAATGTAACGATTAGCCTCCTCTATGGTACTGATTTTTCTTTTCTCCAGTTCTTTTAGTAATCTATCCTGAAATGTACGCCACAATCGCTCTATGCGGCCTTTAGCGCGCGGATTAGTGGTGGAGATGACGGTCACTATACCAGTAGCATCGTCTATAGCTCCGTGTAAGTAAAAGTATTCGTCTGTACCGTATAGCCATTGGTGCTTGGAAGCATCTACTTGAACTAGCTCTCCAGCGTTTTCTTTTCTACTTCTGGGGGGATGACTTTTGGGTTGATGACGTTTTCTGGATAATAGATGTCATTCCTTCAGCAAGGTAAGCCCTCTTCTTTCTCTGTACTTGCCTAACTGTGAGTCCTAATTGTTTGGCGGCTTCCGCTCCAGTGATTATACCATCCGCATAGCGAATGATAATTGCTAATTTTTCTTGTTCTTTCATTGATAATGTTATTTCCTTCATATATTAAATTATGAATGATGATTGCGACATTTTCTCGTAACAATCTACTACGACATTATCACGTAATAACAACATTTGACATTAAAAGTGTTGATTTTTAGAGAAAGTGTGATAAAATAGTAGGTAATTGTCTAATAAAAAAGGTAAAATATGAGTTTTTCGATTTTGAAAGAGATTGGCGACGCGCAGAAAAAGAAGGCGGTGGTGGATGTGCGTTCAGGGGACACGGTGAAAGTAACCCAAAAAATTAAAGAAGGCGATAAGTTCCGGTTACAGACGTTTGAAGGCGTGGTGATTCGGGCGGAGCGCAAGAATTCGCACACGGAGCGGATTGTAGTACGCAAGGTGACTTCGGGCGTGGGCGTAGAGAAGTCATACTTGGTGCATTCGCCGCTGGTGGAGAAAATTGAGATTACGAAGCGGGCGAAGGTGCGCCGAAATAATTTGTCGTTCCTAAGAGAGCGGTCGGGTAAGTCGGCACGGCTTACTGGTAAAGATTTTAACCGGGCGGAAGTGAATGATGTGACGGTGGCAGAGCCGGTCGAGGAAGAGGCTGTTGAAACAGCGGAAGCACCAGCTGAAGAGGCGAAAGCCGAAGAGCAAACCGAAGCGAAGGCTGAAACGAAGGCTGAAGCTTAGTGGCGATTCTGGGAATCGATGAAGTTGGACGCGGACCCCTAGCGGGTCCGCTTGTTGTGGGAGCGGTGATTTTGCCAGAGGAAAAGCCGGAGTGGGTGGCGGCACTTCGGGATTCTAAAAAATTGCCAGAGAAGAAGCGCGAAACCTTAAGCGCAATAATTTTGGCGGAAGCGCCGGCGACGGGGTTGGGCTGGGTGACGAATGAAGAGATAGATGAGCTGGGAATGTCGGACGCTTTGAGGCTTGCGACGCGGCGGGCGGTGGAGGAGGTGCAAAAAGCACACGTGGCGTTTTCACAGATTATGATCGACGGGCTGGGGAATTTTTTGGAGGGGACGGCGCTTGAGAGTTATGTTTCGACGATGCCAAAGGCGGATGATTTGATTAAGGAAGTTTCGGCGGCGTCGATTATCGCGAAGGTGGCGCGGGACCATTATATGATGAAGCTCGCGGAGGAATATCCGGTGTATGGATTTGAACGGCATAAGGGGTATGGGACGGAATTTCATCGCAAGGCGATTTTTGATTATGGGGTTTGTTCAGAGCACCGGAAAAGTTTTGAGCCGATTAAAAGTATGGTGGGGTGGTTGCCGAAAAATGAGGTGAGGAAAAGGAAAAATACAACAGAGATTGGGCAAAAAGCTGAGGCGAAAGTAGCGGAGTATTTGGAAAGTTTAGGACACGAGATTGTGTATCAAAATTATAAAACGAAGCTGTTTGAAATTGATATTGTGTCGATACGGGGGAAGAAACTTTATTTTACAGAGGTGAAATACCGCAAAACTGATGATTACGGTGGGGGACTAGGGGCGATTACGGGCGAAAAGTTGGAGCAGATGACTTTTGCGGCGAAGGGCTTTTTGAAAATGACTAGCCCAATGTTTATAGATTATCATCCGACTTTGGCGGTGGCGGAAGTGACGGGGAAGGATTTTACGGTGCGAAATTTTTTCAGCTTGAATTAAACAACTGGGTGTTATAATGGGGGTATGGAAAATCAGAATTTAATAAATCATGTTGCGG
>CAVEVN010000004.1:0-149078 GCA_963619155.1 bacterium | reverse complement strand
AGCTTATACACCGCCGCGACCTTGCGCGGATTTTCCGCCCCCACCGCCGTCGTCCCGTCGCACTTCGCCCCCACCACCATATAAATCTTGTACTCATTCGGGAATGTCGCCGACGCGATGTTAGTAAGCCCCGCCTCGCTCGTGCACTGCGTCCCGTTCGTATTATCGCACCTCACCACCCTCAGCACATACTGCGACCCGTTCGGGTCCCGAAAATTCTCCCCCAAATAATCATGATAAAACCCCGCCCAACTCGTCCCGCTCGCGTCCGCGCTATAACTCGCCGTCCCCGTCCCAGTCGGCACCGCCCCGCGATTATTAGTCTGAAAATTTTTCAGCTCCGTCAACATCTCCGAAATATTTTCCTTCCGCTGTGAATCCCTCTGTGTCCTCTGCACCGCCGGTAGTCCAATCATCACCATCAAGAAAATCAGCCCTGCAATCGCCACCACCAGCGACACCTCAATAATCGTAAACCCCCGCCTGCCTAAGCCTCGTCCCCTCGCCACGTCAGCCCCGCGCGCCCTTTTCAAGACTTGTTCGCCCACCCCTAAATCTCGTCTCTCCGCCCCGCTCATTTCATTTGTACCAACTCCCAAAACACCCTTTTTCATATCCTCATTATAAAGGATTTATGCTAAAATAACAATATGTCGGTTGTGTTTTTAATTTTTCTGTTTATCCTTGGCGCTTGTTTCGGTTCTTTCTTGTGTTGCACTGCTCGCCGCCTACACCACAAAGAGCAGGGCAAGAAACCCCTCGGCTCCCGCTCGGTCTGCCTCCATTGCAAACACCAGCTCGCCTGGTACGACAACCTCCCGCTCATCTCTTGGGCTATCCTAAAAGGCCGCTGCCGCCACTGCCACGCCAAAATCGGTCCCGCCGAATTCTTTTCCGAACTCCTTTCCGCCCTCGCTTTTCTTCTCCTCGGCCTTAGTTTGCTCCCCATTCTGTCCGCCACGCCCCTCGCCTCTAGCCCGCTCACCACTACCACAACAACCCCTCTCACTACCTTAACCACCTCCACTTCAGCCTCCGCTCTCCTCACCCTCCCCAATCTCCGCGCCTCCGCCCCCGCTTTCACCGCCCCGCTCCTCATCGCGCTATTTTTTCTCACGCTCAACCTCCTCTTTCTCGCAATCTACGACGGTCTCTACGGCGAACTCCCGACGGTAGCCTTGACAATTTCGATAATCTGTGCTATAATGTTCTTAACCCTGAGAGCATGGGCCAGCTTTTCCGTTGGTACCCTTTCTCTCACTAGCTTTATCCTATCTCTGTTATTATCACTTCTCGTTCTCCCCGGCCTTTATTTTGTGCTCTACAAACTTGGCCGCGGCAAATGGGTTGGTGACGGCGATTGGCTTCTCGCCCTCGCCATCGCGCTTGCCCTTGCCGACCCTTTTTTCGCTCTCCTCACGCTCTTTTTCGCCAACTTCCTCGCCTGCCTTTACGCCCTCCCCTACTTTTTCCGAACCTCCAAAAACCACGCCCCTAAACCCACCACTAAATCCACCCCTAAAACTACCGCCAAATCTGCTCAAAAATCAGCCTCCAAAACCACCCCTAAAACTGTTCTAAAATCTATCCCAAAATCCACTACCACCAGCCTGACCGCCTCCAAAACCAAAAACCCCCTCACCCTCAAACTCCACTTCGGCCCCTTTCTCGTCGCCGCCTTTATTCTCGTTTTCGCCTTCGCCGATTTTTTCCAAAACCTACTGTAAACATGTTATAATAAGCTTATGCATAAATGCGCGGGTAGGGAACAACACTCCGAGGTCAAATCCTCACTAAAGCATCGTTTTTGTCGGCTCGCGAATAACCGCCGGCACGCACACAAATCTGGCGACACCCTAGTCGAGGTCGCCCTCGCCATCGGCATTTTTTCCATGGTCGCCATTGCCGTCACCGCGGTACTGACCAGCAGTTCCTCCGGTGCCCAGTCCGCCCTCGAAACCACCCTCGCTCGCGAAGAAATCGACACCCAGGCCGAAGCCCTCCGTTTCATCCAAACCGCCTACTCGACCAACCGCAACGCCACCGAAAACAACGCCTACTCCGCCCTTTGGCGCAAAATCACCAGCAAAGCTATCGACCTAAACACCGTCGGCACCAAAGCCGACGAAATCCTAAACTACACCCCCTCCTCCTGCTCCGACCTCTACAGCGACGACTCCGTTGTCAAAGACCACATGTTTATTCTAAACACTAAAAAACTCGGCGACCTCACTACCGCCACCGTCGACGACGTCTTCATTAGCGGCAGCGACAAATTAAAACCCGCCTCCGTCAACCCGCGCCTTATCTATGTCGGCGCGAACAATGCCGACACCAGCTCCAGCCAAGATTTACTTGTCGACGACAGCTACACTAATCTCTACCGCGCCGAAGGTATCTATGTCATCGCAGTGAAAGATGCCAGAACCACTAATATCGTCGACGTCACCGACGGCCTCGCCTCGCAGGAGTCAGCCTACTACGATTTCTACATTCGCACTTGTTGGTATAGCACCAATTCCAACCAACCCTCCGCCATCTCGACCGTCATCCGCCTCTACGACCCAGACGTCCTCCAAAACGGCGGCACAATTAAGGTCGACTACAATTACTCTAAAACCTCCAGCGCTTGGCCCGCCGACTACGGCAATACCGACCCGAACCTCACCAAAACCTTCGCTTCCCAGGGTCCCGCCCGCAAAGTCACCGTCCGCGACGTGGATGACATTCTCGGCTGGGACTTCAAATGGAAAGACAAAACCACCGGCGAAACTTTCTCGCCTGGCACCACTATTACTAACACCGACTCCAGCGAGTCCAAATATTATCAGCTCTATCCCGCCTGGGAACATCGCAAATATACCATTAAATACCACCTAAACTATCCTTATTCTAGCAGTAGTGGCGTAGCCACTCCAAATGACCAGGACTGCTATCAGGACACGGGTTGCCAACTCGTCACCAAAGACCGGTCCGCTCGCCCCACCGCTTCGGGCTATACTCTCCGAGGTTGGTGCACCGTAGCCACTAGACCTGACGACACTTGCCCTAGTGGTAAATTCTACGCCCTGGACTACAGCTTCCCAACCGGCACTAATTTTCCAACCAGCGTTTTTTCAGACAGCGGTCGCACCCTTAATCTCTATGCCGTCTGGGGCGAACACGGCGAAACTATCACTATTAAAACCACTTGGACCACCAACACCGACTACGACTCCTATATCTACGGCACCACTTTTCGCGGTCTTACCTTCAGCTGTTATTTTGGCACCAAAACTCCTACCGAAACCGTCAATGGTATTACTCGCACTCTCGCCACTCTAGACCACGATGGGCGAGGCAACCTTAACCGACATTTTGACGAGACTTTCACCATCAACACCCTTGGCGGTCGCGCCTATTACTTCTCAATCAAGAACTATTCTAGAAATTATTATATCTACGACGACATCACGATTACCGTCTCGGGTCCCGAACTCGGCACCAAGGTCTATCATTCTACTAATAAAACGAATTGTTTGTTTTGGAACGTCTTTGCCTACGAGGACGGTCAGCTTATCGAACGCGATACTTGCTCTAGGACCGCCGAACGAGGTTATTAACCCACCGTCGCTAACGCCGTCCCAAAACAACTGCCGCTCCTGTCTAGAAGCAATAACTCACTACCTCTCCTCCAACCACAAACAGACTATTCCTCCTTCGTCTCCGTATGAAACTTGTCGTGAATTTCTTTCAAGTGCGCATCAGTGACGTGCGTATAAATCTGCGTGGTCGAAATATCCGCATGCCCGAGCATCGACTGTACCGACCGTAGGTCCGCCCCGTTCATCAACAGGTCCGTCGCGAACGAATGCCTTAGCGTGTGTGGCGACACGTGCTTCGTAATTCCCGCGAGCCTAGCATATTTTTCCACAATCCGCTCCACCGACCGCGCCGTCATCCGCCGATAATTTCCCGAAGTATCTACCGCCTGCAAATTCCGCGAATTGTTCAAAAACAGCGCCGGCAGGGAATCAGTCCTCGCGTCCAAATAATCCCGCACCCGGTCTGCACACGCTTCTGAAATAAAAATCGGCCGATCTTTCGAACCTTTCCCCCGCACCATAAACTCCCGGCGCTCCAAGTTTATTGAATCCCGATTCAGCCCCACCAGTTCCGAAACTCTTAAGCCCCCCGAATACAGCAGTTCAATAATCGCCCGGTCGCGGAGCCCCGACTCGGTCGAGGTGTCAATTTCATTTAACATATCTTCCACTTCGTCGTAATGTAAAAACGTCACCTGCTTCCGAATCACGTGTGGCAAATCCACCAGCGAAGGGTCGAGCGACTTTATCCCTCGCCGCGCCAAATACTTCAAAAATCCGCGCAGCGCAATCAAATGATATGCCTGCGTAATCGTTTTCAAATCATCGCTTCCGTTTTCCGACCCGTACCGATTTAACTTTAACCGATATTTACGCAACAACTCTTGTGTGATTTCGGAAGGCTTCACCCCACTTTTGCCCAAAATCTCCTCCGCCAGTTCATAAAACCGCACCAAATACAATTCATAATTCTCAATCGTCTTCTTACTGCGCCCGCTCTCAACCTCGAGATGTTCCAAAAAATCGCCGATTAACTCATTAACATCCATAATATTATTATAGCACGCCTCAGCCTTCTAGCCCCCGAGCCCTGACTCCAAAACCCTATCCCCAAAACCCCAACCCACCAAAAAACTCTGATCTTAAAGCAAAAACTCAAGACCAGAGTGTTTGCCCCCCGAGAATTATTTACACAACTTATACGCGTCGCGAATAATCATCACTTCTTCGTTGGTCGGCTCTACATACACCGGAATTGTCGAATCCTCGGTCGTAATAATTCCGCTGGTAATTTCCTTAAAGCTCGCAATCGCGTTGTTCACGTCGGCATTGAGTTTCACCCCAAACGGCGCTAACCCTTCGATAATCGACTCGCGAGTTTCTGCCCCGTTTTCGAGCACCCCGGCCGTGAACACAATCGCATCCACTTCGCCGCCCAGCTCCAAATAATACTCCGCAATATAGCGCACAATCCGGTCAACGTACATATCGAGCGCCAGCCGTGCGTTTTCGTCGCCCTCAGTGATCGCATTTTCCACGTCGCGGTTGTCATTAAACCCGCACACCCCGAGTAGCCCCGACTTTTTATTCAGTGCGTCATCGATTTTGTTATAAGTCATTCCGGCTTCGTCAATCATATATTTAATAATCGACGGGTCAATCGAACCCGATCGCGTCCCCATCATCAGCCCGTCCAGCGGCGTCAGTCCCATGGTCGTATCATAACTTTTGCCGTCTTTCACCGCCGTAATCGACGCCCCCGACCCCACGTGGCACACAATCAAATTCACATCTTCTTTGCCTAATTTTTTCTGCATCACCTCGGTGATATATTTGTGGCTTGTCCCATGAAAACCGTATTTTCGCACCCCGTATTTCTCATACCATTCCATCGGCACCGGATACATATATTGCACCTTCGGAATCGTCTGGTGAAACGCCGTATCAAACACCGCCACTTGCGTCGCTTCCGGCAAAGCTTTTTGCATCGCATGAATCCCCGCAAGATTTCCTGGGTGATGCAGCGGTGCAAACTTCGTAAATTCCTCAATATCTTTGACCACTTCCGGAGTAATCACCACCGACTTCGCGTATTTTTCGCCCCCATGCACCACGCGGTGCCCCACGCCCCGAATTTCCTCGAGGTCTTTCACCGCTCCGTAGTTCACCAGCTCTTCGAGCATCACTTTCACCGCTTCGGTGTGGTCTTTGATCTCGCGCTTAACCTCGTTTTTCTTGCCCTCGTGCTTGATGGTGTAAAAACTGTCTTTCGCCCCAATCTTCTCCACGTAACCGCTAATAATTGAAATTTCCGCCGGCATATCATAAAGCTGAAACTTTAACGACGACGACCCCGCATTGACACACAATACTTTCATTTTTTCTCCTTGTTTACTTACATTATACCATACAACCTCCAATACCACATAGTATATTTAAGGGGTCGAAAAATAATCAAAAAGATGATAAAATAGCAATATGAGTAATCAGGCTTTTATAGATGGGCAAAATCTCTACATGAATACTACTGCTAATGGCTGGAAAATTGATTTGAAAAGATTTAGAATCTACTTAAAGAATCAATATAATGTCGAAAAAGCATATTATTTTCTAGGCGCTGTTGATGAAAATAACCAAGGGATCTATGAATTAATTCAAGAGGCTGGCTTTATCCTTATTTTCCGAGAACATAGCCAGGCAATGATAGGAAAGAAAAAAGGAAATGTTGATACAGACATAGTCTTCACCATCATGGCAAAAATTGCAGAGAAAGAAAAATTTGATAATATCGTTCTCGTTTCTGGCGATGGCGATTATTTTAAAATGGTGAGATATCTAGTGGGGAAGAAAAGGTTTTGCAAACTGCTTTCTCCAAATCGTCATTCCACATCGTCATTATATCGTATTTTTACGCCAAAATATGTTGATTTTCTAGATAATATAGGCGTGAAAAACAAAATCGAGTATCGGAAAAACAGAAAATAATCAAAAAAGCGGGTCCATCTTTGGTATTTCTCCGTTTGATTCGCCCGCATCGGAATATACTTTCATTATAGCACGAACGCGGTAAAAATGCAAGCTTTTTAGTGTTCCTCTCCGCCACTAAAATCGAAAATATGATATAATTATAGTGGAACTTACAATTTTGAAAACGCTATTTGAGGTTTTTATTTATATCTCAAACAAGCATGACTGCAGCCTTAAAGGCGTCGGTCTTATAGTTTGTTTGCGATGTAAAGCGAAAAATTGTAGGTTCCAGCCGACACACCAGAAGGCTGCATTTTTGTAAATGCAAAACTGGCTTCTTAAAAAACTAAATCATAAGAGTAATTGGAACCTACAACTATGAGCAATATCAAAGATCTAGAAAAGACCCTTTGGGCAGCTGCCGACAAAATGCGCGGCGGGGTCTCAGTCGCAAACTATAAATTTTTAATTTTAGGCTTAATTTTTCTAAAATATATTTCTGACTCTTTCGAAGAACAATATAACAAACTCAAAGACGAAGGGCTTGGGTTCGAAGAAGATCGCGACGCCTACATTCAGGACAACATCTTTTTCGTGCCAGAAAACGCCCGCTGGAGTTATCTCGTAAAACACGCCAAGGATTATAATATCGGCGAGATTTTGGACAAGGCCCTCGACGCTATCGAAAAAGAGAACCCGACCTTAAAAGGCGTTTTGTTCAAAGTTTATAACGACCCAGATAATCGTAATGTCAACCTTGGCGAGATTATTGATCTTTTCACTAATCTCAAAATCGGCACCAAAGAAGCCACTGAAAAAGATTTACTCGGACGGATTTATGAATATTTTCTCGGCGAGTTTGCCAGTAAGGAACTCCAAAAAGGCGGTGAGTTTTATACCCCGGCTTGTCTCGTTCGCACCATGGTCGAAATTTTGAAACCATATAAAGGTCGCGTTTACGATCCGGCCTGTGGTTCCGGCGGTATGTTTGTTCAATCGCTTAAATTCATTCAGCGTCATCAAGGTAATGCTCGCGACATTTCTATCTACGGTCAAGAGAAAAATCCGACCACTTGGAAACTCGCCAAAATGAACCTCGCCATCCGCTCGATCGATGGCGATCTCGGTAAATTCGCGGCGGATACTTTCACCGAAGATTTGCATAAAAACCTAAAAGCCGATTTTGTCATGGCAAATCCGCCGTTTAATCTTAGTGACTGGGGCCAGGAAAAGCTAACCAATGATTATCGCTGGCAATTTGGCATTCCGCCCAAAGGTAATGCAAATTATGCTTGGATCGAGCACATGGTCTCGAAACTTTCCGTAACTGGCAAGGCAGCGATTATTTTAGCCAACGGCTCGCTTTCCGCTAGTGGTCAAGAAGCCGAAATTAGAAAGAAACTTCTCGAGGCTGGGCTGGTGGATTGTATTTTGTCTATGCCGACTAATCTTTTTTACACTGTCACCGTTCCATGTTCAATTTGGATTTTAAATCGCAATACTGACCGCAAAACTCGTGGCAAAACTCTCTTTATCAACGCGAACGAGCTCGGCACCATGGTTACGCGCAAACTTCGCGAACTCTCCGAAGACGACATCATGAAAATCGCGAATACTTATCATGCTTTCGAAACTGGCGAAAATTACGAAGATGTTGCCGGTTTCTGTAAATCCGCCACGCTCGCAGAGATCAAGGACAACGACTGCGTTCTAACTCCGGGCCGATACGTCGGCATCAAAGAAGACGAGGGCGACGGCGTCCCCTTTGAAGAAAAAATGAAAACCTTGACTGCCGAGCTTTCCGCACAAATGCAAAAGTCCGCCGAGCTGGACCAAGAAATCAAAACAGTTTTAAGCGAGATTGGATATGAAATATAAACTTGGTGATGTTGCAAAGATTACGCGCGGGGTGTCTTATAGAAGTTCAGACTACGCATCCGACAAAGATTTGAACAGCAAAATTTTTATTAATCTAAAATGTGCTTCATCAAACGGTTTCAGAAACGAGGGGATAAAATATTATAAAGGAGATTTTAAACCAGGGCAAGGAGCAAAAGAAGGCGATTTATTAATAGCCTGCACAGACTTAACTCGCAACCGAGAAATTATTGGAAATTCTATAAAAGTTCCAAAAATTAATAGGGAGGCTTGTTTTTCTATGGACCTTGCTAAAATCACTACAGATCCAGAGATAGTCAGCTCCGACTTTCTTTACTATTATTTAAAAACGCCGTACATGCGCGGGATTATGGTTGGCGTAAGTGATGGCAGTACGGTTGTTCATCTACCGACAAAAATTTTGCCCGAAATCGAAATAGACCTCCCCGACCTCGCGACCCAACAAAAAATCGTCCGCATCCTCTCCGCCCTCGACAACAAAATCGAACTCAATACTCAGCAACTGATATGTTTAACAGAGACCGGTAAACAAGTGTATGATAACTATGCGAAAAACGCCACTAATAATATAAAAGCTATCGACAAGTTTGAATTCATAAGAGGTATTGAACCGGGGTCAGAAACATATAAAAAAGAAAAGGGCAGTGATGATGTAAGGTTTATACGTGTAGGTGACATGCTTAGTGATACTTCAGAAAACTATGTTGATAAACAATTATGTGCCGGGGCTATGCTTTTGGAGCCCGACGTAGCTATGTCTTTCGACGCCACTATCGGGAGAGTTTCGTTTGGAATTTCTGGCGGTTATTCTTCCGGGATAAGAAAAATAAAAAGTAAAGATGGAAAAATATCAAATGCCTTTATCTATTATTATTTAATTTCTGACGATGTCCAAAAAGTCCTTGCGGAAAATGCGACTGGAACTACAATATTGCACGCTGGAAAAGCGATAGAACATCTCACCTTGCCATACGACGAAACGATTATCATCATATCAAAAAGGCTAAATGAAATTTTTGGCAAACAGCTATTCATAAAGCGTCAGAATAATACATTAGCAAAAATTCGCGACACGCTTCTCTCAAAGCTTATAAATAGTGAAATTAATTTAAACGGAGTTCAATTATGACAATAGAAGAAAGTCTACAGAGCATGGTCGAGATAATGTCTGCACCAGACGGTTGGGAAATTGCATCGGGCATCGTTAGCACAATAATCGCCGGTACAGCTATTTACATGAATGCAAAAACAATAAGCATGCAAAACAAGCAAAGCTTATTTGAAAAACGCGTGGCAACCTATATGAGGTGTAAAACATGTTATGAAGCCTACAACAGATGTCGTGACCATCTCACGAAAATGCAAACATCGATCGCCCCAGTAACATGTTTAATTGAACTATATGTGTTATGCGATTTTTCTAATTTGGGGTTACAAATCACAAAGTTCCCAAAGCAAGATGATTACGAAATGAGAAGCGTTTATCTAATGGCTATGCAGAATACGAAAGATTTAACAGAAAAATGTAGCTTGCTGTTTAAAGAGAACGACGCAAAAAATGTTTACAATTTCCTGAAAAAATACGAAAAACTCATGACGTGCCTATACGAATATCAGTGGGCGCGAGCGAAACTGCCAAAAAAGTTCAAAGACGTAAAAGAATGGCGAGAGCTGAACCAAGCACTAAACGATATGAGCAGTTTTACTCAAAAAATCGACATTAGTCAATCTCTGAAAAAAATAAAAAACAAGATAAAATTATAGGAAAGAAAACATGAACTTTAACGAAACCGCCCTCGAACAAACAATTATCGAAATTTTAAAACACAATGGCTACGATTATTCTCCTGGCGAAGAAATCGAACGGGATTATCACGAGGTAATTTTAACTCCAAACTTAAAACAAGTGCTGGCTAAACTTAACCCTTCCGCCACCGAAAATCTAATCATTGAAGCAATCCGCATTATCAAAAATCTCGATCAAAACAATGTTGTCAAAAACAATCAGGAATTCACCAGAATGCTTCGCGCCGGAGTTTCGGTTCCGACATATGGCGAACATGGTGTAGAATATCACACAATTAATCTTATCGACTGGACTAACCCCGACAACAACGAATTCCTCGTCGTAAACCAATTTACTATTATCGAACATAGCGAAAAGCGCCCAGATTTAATTATTTTTGTAAACGGTCTTCCGCTGGTTGTGTTCGAACTCAAAAGTATGACCCGCGAGGACGTAGAGCTAAAAGACGCTTATAGACAACTCCGCGGGTATCTCTCGACACACATCCCGAGCCTGTTTTATTATAACCAGTTACTCATAGCCTCGGACGGCGTTTCGGCCCGCGTCGGCACGATTACGAGTAAGTGGGAACGTTTTTCTGAATGGAAAAAAGCGGGAGTTAGCGACGAAATAAAAAATTTGAACACACTAGAACCAATGTTAAACGGCATGCTTGGCCGCGAAATTTTGCTGGACTTAATCGGCAACTTTATTTTGTACCAAGGCGATATTAAAATCACTCCAGCCTACCATCAATATTACGGTGTCAAAAAGGCGATCGAACGCACTATGATGACTAGCGACGGGCGCATCGGAATTTTTTGGCACACGCAAGGCTCTGGTAAAAGTTTTTCTATGGTATTTTACGCTGGAAACATGATCAAGCTATTAGACAATCCGACTATCGTCGTGGTTACAGACCGTAATGATTTGGACGACCAGCTTTACGAGACTTTTGCTAAATGTTCAGGATATTTACGTCAAAAACCAGAACATGTAGAAAGTCGCAAAGACTTGGTGGAACGTCTAGAAGATAAACGAGCCGGCGGTATTATTTTCACTACACTTCAAAAGTTCGAAGAAGAAACCGGACTTTTGTCTAACCGTGATGATATTATTGTTATTGCCGACGAAGCGCACCGTAGCCATTACGGCATAGACGCCACGACCAAACTCGATATGGAAAAAATGATTACGGTCGAGAAATATGGCACCGCTAAATATCTGCACGATGCTTTACCTAATGCTAAATATGTTGGGTTTACTGGCACGCCGATTGAGAATAAAGATCATTCCACTTCGAATGTGTTCGGCGAGGTTATTGATATTTATGATATGACTCAGGCTATCGACGACGGCGCCACAGTTCCGATCACTTACGAAGCACGCATGGCGAAGGTCGGGCTTAATGATAAAATTCTTCAAGAAATCGATACTTATTATAATACAATCGAAGACGAGGGCCTGGCAGACACAGAAAAAATCTCTCGTTCCAAGCAGATGATGACGCGTATTTCGCAAGTTATTGAAGATCCGAGCCGGATAGAAATGATTGTAAAAGATATTTTAAATCATTACGAAAGTCGCAAAGATTTAGTGGCGAATAAAGCTATGATTGTAGCGTATTCGCGAAATAGCGGTTACACAATGTATCAAAAAATTTTAGAACTCCGCCCAGATTTTAAAGACAAAGTTCAAATTGTCATGACGCCGAGCAATAAAGATACCGAAGAGATGGCGCAAGCTATCGGCAGTAAGAACGACAAACAGGAACGCGAAAGACTTTTCAAAGATCCGAACTCAGATTTTAAAATTGTGATTGTCGTGGATATGTGGCTTACTGGTTTTGACGTGCCGTGTCTTGGCACTATGTATGTAGACAAGCCGATGAAGGCACATAATCTCATGCAAGCAATTGCTCGCACCAACCGAGTTTATAAAGACAAAACCGGCGGGCTAATTGTCGATTATATTGGGCTGAAAAAATGGCTCATGGAAGCGCTTAGCACTTACACCAAACGCGACCAAGGCAAAATTGTGGACGCTAGCCAAGTCGTAAAAGTTCTACGCGATAAAATTGAGCTTGTGCGCAACTTGTTTTATGGTTTTGACTATTCGGACTACGATAGTTTAGATAATTTTGGCAAATATCAAATGCTAAACCGGGCGGCTGATTTTATTCTAAAAGACGAAAAAACAAAAAACCATTTCATGCGACATAGTCGCGATATTAAAAATTTATATTCAATTTCTACTGGTTCGATTACTTATGACGACAAGTGGGAGGCAGTTTTTATTATTTCGGTTCGGTCATTCATTAATAAACTCGCTTCATCGGGCGGAGAACTGGACGTTTCCGAAATCAATCGCGACGTTGCGGAGATGTTGCAACAAGCCATTCAGGATGATGAGCTTATTCAAATTGGCGAAGTAAAACACGGCCGTGAACTTAATATGTTAAGCACCCAAATGATGCAACGTTTGGCGTCCATGGACAATAAAAATATCGCAGCCGAAGTTTTGAGAAAATCACTCAAACAATATATTGAAGAGGTTGCGAAAACGAATTATGTGAAATCACAAAAATTCTCAGAGCAATTTAAGAAAATAGTGAATGCTTATAATAATCGCACTATGGTGACGGATATCGAAAAAATTATCGAAGACATGATAAAACTAAAGCAGGAGGTTGATAAAGAATTAATTCGTTCAAGCGACTTTGGTTTGTCTCAGGAAGAAAGTGCATTCTTTGATGCGCTCGGCGACGACCCGGAAGTGCGCGAATTGATGAAAGACGAAACGCTAGTGCAAATCGCCAAAGAGCTGGTCGATGTCGTGAATGATAATATGACCGTGGATTGGGATATTAAACGTAGCGCCAAGGCGCATATGCGCATGGAAATTAAAAGATTATTAATAAAATACAATTACCCACCCAACAAAAGCCAAACGGCCGTCGATACTGTCATTAAACAAGCTGAGTTAAAAGGCAACCTTTAACCACAACCACTAACCCAAAATCCTCATCGGTCAAAACGCTCAAGCTCGGGAAAATCGAACTTAACGGTTGATTTTTTGTGCGTCCTGTGCATAAATAGCCCCAAATCTTAAAGGAGTTATTTATGGCAAAAAAATATTGGCAAAGAATTAAATTAAAATATAGAGCGCGCGCTCATAAAATCAAAATCCGCTACCTAATTTTCGCACTCGCGCTTACCGCCGGCGGAATTCTGCTTGCGAACTCCTCCCCGACCGAACTCGCTCACGCCGAAGGTTGCCCCGACATTAAAATCATTTTTGTCCGTGGCTCCGGCGGGGAACGATACAATACCGATCATTATCTCGCCTTCAAATCCGCCATGGAAAATAAACTAAACACCAGCTCCTTAAAATACGAAATCGACGACCTCGATTATCCCGCCATCGGTGTCGGCGTGGACAACCTCGACGTCACCCTCGGCGCCTTCTTCGGCGGCGGAGATGCCTATGCTTTTGGCGACAGTGTCAAAACCGGCGTCAAAAATCTCGTCAGCGCCGTCAAAACCGACACCTGCAAAAGCACCAAATACGTGTTCGCCGGCTATTCCCAAGGCGCCCTAGTCGTCCCCATGGCTCTGCCACAGATTAACTCGGACAAAGTTATCTATTCCGCCCTTTTCGGCGACCCAAAAATCTACTTGCCCGAAGGTTTCGGCCCAATCCCTACTGCCTGTAGCGGCAAAAATCTTTCGTCCTACCGCATTTATGTTCCAGATTGCCGGGCTTTTATTGGGCTACTTGGCGCGCGCACTCCATACATCTCGGCTGGATACGATGGCAAAATCGGTACTTGGTGTAACAAATACGACATTTTTTGCAGCTCCCATTATAGCGTCAGTAGCCACACCGCTTACGCCACTGACGGCATTTACGAAGACGCTTCTAAACTCATTTTCAGCAAAATCGCCCAAGCGTTTAATTTCAAAAACGAATATACTTCTCCTCACGATACAGCAATTCTCATTGATTCCACCGGTTCGATGTCCTCGCTGATTTCAAAATACCGCAACGAAGCCTTGCGCCTCGCCGAAAAAACTTTGAACGCTGGCGGGCGAGTCGCACTTTACGATTATCGCGACCTTGCCGACCCTTACGAGCCGGTCGAAGGTTGTAATTTTGAAACCTGCACGCTCGAAACTTTCACCGCTGCTCTCGACGCCATTACGATCGAAGGCGGCGGCGACGATCCCGAATCGCTCCTCTCGGCCTCGTTCCAAGTAATGAAAAAGTTAAACTGGCGTTTTGGTACGACTAAATCGCTGGTTATTCTGACCGATGCCGGTTTTCATTCCCCCGATCTCGACGGCACGACTTTTTACAATGTCAAAAAACTCAGCCAGCAAATCGACCCCGTCAACTTTTACATTCTCACTCCAGAATATAATTTCGAGGAATACCAGCCTCTTGCCGAGGCCACCGGCGGCGCGGTCATTTCCGCCACCGACGAAATCGAACTCGAAGCTTCGACCGACACCATTCTCGAACGTTTCGACAGCCTCCCGCAGGTCGAGGAAGAAGATGAGGACGAACAAGCACTATTGCCAACGCTCAAAATCAATTCCGTCAAAAAACTCTCCGATGCCTCGTCGAAAATCAGTTTCACTACCGACGGCGTCAAAACCACGGTAATTTTAAACGACGCCATTCTCGGCATCACCGTCGACACGGAAATCACTCTTGCCGATCTAGACCCCTCTGTCGCAAACACCCTCACTCTCGTCCCGCTCACCGACTCTCGTCGCGGCGAGTCCGTCACCGTCAACTTAAACGAGCAAAATTGGCAAAACTCCACCGACCAAACCCAAAATCAAACCCAGCCCCTAGACTTAGGTGCCCAAACTTTCGTCCTCCCACTCGCCCCCAACACCGGCCGCAAATAATAAAAAAATGTTAATGAAAAAATATCAAATACATATTTCAGGAGAAATTAAACCGTATCCGTCCGAATACGAGATTTCGGCCGCGATAATTATCGCTGATTATTTTGAAAACGACGTAATCTTTATTAAAAGATCACCAAATAGTAAAACGGCCGATTTCAAAATTAAAGGTGTAGTTTGGGAACTGAAAAGTCCTATTGGCAATAGCAAGAGAACAATACAAAACAACCTGAGAAGGGCGGATCAGTAATCGACCAATATTATTATTGATCTAAGGCGTTGCAAAATGCACTCTTCTCAGTCAATGAATAGAATAAAGTTTGAGTTATCTCGGGCAAACAAAATTTCACACCTACTAGTGATTCAAAAGAATAAAAAAGTGATTGCATTAAAATAAGATCTCTGATATAATAAAAAATATAAAAGATGCGCGCGGTACTGGATTGAACCAGACGCGTCTTTTTTATGAGCTTGTATTCCATTTTGGTGACCCGGGTGCGAGTCGCACCGAAGGTCCGACTCCCAACTAAAAAACGCCCCCTGGAGGCGAGAAGTGTATTGGTGACCCGGGTGCGAGTCGAACGCACAACCTCTTCCTTAGGACGGAATTGCTCTATCCATTGAGCTACCGGGCCAAATTTGATATAATAATTATATCATGGGTGTGTTCAAGAATAAAGATGCCAAAAAAACCGAAAAAGAAAAGGTCGCTGAGCGCCGCGAAGAAGTTCTGAGCCAAGGGCGCAAATTTAAATACCCCCTCCAATGGTCGCGTCACCGCATCATTATTAATACTATTCTGATCACCCTAGTTGTCGTCGCTATGATTATTGTTAGTATCTGGCTCGCGCTTTACCGTTTCAACATGACCGACGAAATCCTGTTCCGCATCACCCGTGTAGTTCCTGTTTCCGTCGCCACCGTGGATGGTCAGGACGTCCAATTTTCGGATTACTTGATGCTGTATCGTAGCGGTATTATCTCTATCGAACGCCAATCCGGCAGTCAATTCGACGATCAATCTCTCGACCAACTCCGCCAAGAGTACAAACGTTCCGCCTTGACCGAAGCCGAAAAATACACCTACGCCCTCAAACTCGCCTCCGAGCAAAACATCACCGTCTCGGACGACGAAGTCGCCTCTGGTTTTGAACGACACCTAAAACTCGGCGGCATCGAACGCAGTGAAGAAAGCTTCATCAAAATTATCAACGACAATTTCGGCCTCAGTAAAAGTGAATATGAGCGCATGCTCTATCTGTCACTGATAAAATCCGAAGTCGCGGCAGCTATCGACGAAAACGCCAATCAAGTCGCTACCAAAGTCGAAAACCTCCTCGCTGCAAACGACAATAACTTCCAAGCCGTAGCCGAAACCATGGGAGACGCGGTTAGCTACCAAGAGACCGGCGGTCTTGTCGATAGCAAAAACATCGACGGCGGCCGCGCCACCGAAGCTATGAAGCTCGAACCCGGCGCCTCCTCCGGCCGGTTCGTCTCCACAAATGGCGACGGCTATTATTTCGTCAAGCTCGTCAGCAAAACCGACTCCGAAGTCAATTTCGTCTCTATTTTCGTCCCATTTTCCGAATTCTCCAGCCGTTTCGACGCCCTCTCCGCCGAAAACAAAATTTCCGAATACATCACCCTCTCTAGCGACACCCAAGACGAATAAAACTTTTGCCCACGCTTGTGCGGGCGACCAATATTAGGGAATAAAAGGTCAAAACATCATAAAAAACGCCTCTAAAGAGGCTAACTGTCAAATTCTGGTGCGGGTATGGAGAGTCGGACTCCAATCTCATCCTTGGGAAGGATACATAATAGCCGTTATACGATACCCGCTACTACCCCCATTATGCCACAAACTCCCCCAGTTTTCAAGAGCAAAATTCCAGATTTTTATCTACTCCCCCAAACATCTTGGTGCCACCTCCCAAACATCTTAGACGCTTAAGCTTAAATAATATTAGCTAAAATCTCCAGATTTCTCATTTTCGCCCCTATATGGTATAATATTTTTATGCAAGACATCAGACAACAGCTTAAAAAAGTTATTCAAAAGCTCTACAATTTGGATTTTGACCCCGAAATTACCCTCGCGCCCGAAAATATCAACGCCGACTATTCTACCAACGCGCCCCTAAAACTCGCTAAGGAACTTCACCAAAGCCCGATACAAATCGCCGAGGCGCTAAAGACCGGCCTAGATAACAATCTCTCGTCCAAAACCCAATCAACGACCGAAAACTCCCCCGCACCCACCAAAACCCAATCAACAACTAAGAACGACCCCACCCTCGCCACCACCGTCATCATCACCCCTCCCGGCTTCCTCAATTTTAATCTGCCAGACGCATATTTTCCCGCAAAAATCGCCGATTTTGCCGATAACTTCGGTAAAAATATATCATGGGACGAATATCAAAACAAAACCATCATCTGCGAATTCTCCGATCCGAACCCTTTCAAAGTCCTTCACGTCGGGCATTTATACACCTCTATCGTCGGCGATGCGATTAGCCGGCTGTTCGAATACGCCGGCGCCAAAGTCGTCCGTGCTAATTTCGGTGGCGACGTCGGTCTGCATGTTGCGAAAACCATGTATGCGCTTTTGCAAAAATCCGCCGAAAACGACCTGGACAATTTAACTATCGAAGACATCGCGAATTGCTACATCGCAGGCACCGCCAGCTACGAAGACGACCCCGCAGCCAAAGCCGAAATCACCCAGTTGAACAAAAAAATTTATCAAATTAACGCAAACGACGAACACGGCTTTTTCCTAGCCGACCTCTACTGGCGCGGCCGCGAACTCTCCTACGCCTATTTCAACGATTTCTACGCCAGCATCGGCATCAAGTTCGACAAGTATTACCCCGAATCCACCGTTGCTGCGCTGGGGCTAAAAACCGTCGAGGAACAATTACAAGCCGGGGTCTACGAAAAATCAAACGGCGCGGTTGTTTTTGACGGCGACAAGTACGGCCTCCACACCCGCGTTTTCATTAACAACGAAGGCGTCCCGACCTACGAAGCCAAAGACGTCGGTCTAATTTTTACCAAATGGCAAGATTACCATTTCGACAAATCCGTCATCATCACAGGGAATGAACAACTCGAATACATGAAAGTCGTCCTAAAATCCATCGAACAATACGCTCCCGACCTCGTCGCGAAAACCTCGCATTTAACTCACGGCCTAGTCAAACTCCCCGGCAACGTCAAAATGTCTTCGCGCAAAGGCAATTTCTTAAAAGCTGTCGACGTGCTGAACCTCGTTCGCGACGAATTAAAAACCGCCTACAATTCCACCGACGAAAAAGTCTCCCTCGCCGCAACGAAATACGCATTTTTAAAATACAAAATGGGCGGCAACATCATTTTCGACCCCAAAGAATCCGTCAAAATGACCGGCAATTCCGGGCCATATCTATTATATTCCGCCGTTCGCGCGAAAAAAATTCTCGAAAAGTCCCAAAACTCACAGCCGGTCACGGATTACATTTACAATCAACCCGAAAAAAACCTCGCCAAAAAATTGCTCGAATACAAAACAGTTTTACAAGAAGCCGTCCACGACATGGCGCCACACAAACTCGCGAATTTCTTATTCGAACTCGCGCAAGAATTCTCGCGTTTTTACGAAAATTGCCCCGTCGCCGGCTCCGAGCAGGAATCTGAGCGTAAAAAACTTGTTCAAGTCTACCTCGCCGTCATGACCCACGGCCTAAGCCTCCTCGGTATCGAAATCCCCGCCGAGATGTAGCCCACCAAAAAACAAACCATAAAATATTTGTTCATTTCAAAAAACTTATGTTATAATAAAACCATGAACGAAGGCCAAAACGGGATTTTTTCGGGACTAGCCAACAGCGACGCTAGCAACCAGTCTAATTTTGGTCTCCAAACCAACAACCCTGCCACCAGCCAACCTAATTTCACCCCCAGACCAGCAACACCGCTGGCGGTCAGCCTAACCCCGGTCTTCCGCCTAGCAATATCGCCACCAGCCAACCTAATTTCACCCCTCAATCTCCCGTCGTAGCGCCCAGCGGTGGCGACATCATCCTCGGCGGAAAAGACTCTAGGAAATCCCACAAGTGGCTCATCTTCCTCATCCTCGGCGTCGTCCTTGTAGCCGCCGTAGCCATCATCATAGTGATTTTGAATACAAAAAACTTAACCTCAAAAACATCCAGTGCGGATCTCGCGGGGCTAGTTAATTATATTGAAAACGGTCCAGACGGGGCAATCGAAAACACTGGCGAGAGTTCTAAAACAAGCTCTGAGACGAGCGACGAAGCGGATGGCGAGACGGACACGGAACTTGCGGACGTAATTTACGCGATTAGGGTTAAGGATAATCCTAGAAGCGTGATCGAGGCTTATTATAATGAATTAAATAAAAAAGCCGATGATGCGCTAAGCGAATTGTCAGACGGAACCGCCATGGAATACCGCTCGGCACTCAGAATTTTGGAATACGCGATAAACTACAAGGCAGTTAGCGAAAAAGCAATAGAAATAGCTAAAACTGGCTTAAATAATGCTAAAACTTATTTTGAAGAAAACTTTGACTGTACTGATGCGGCGGAAGGGCTAGCTTCACTCTGCCAAACAGAGGCGAGGTATTACGAAGACGTAATTGGCGAATATTTTTTATATGCTGATAATGGTTGTTATCAGACTGATGGTTCTTATGATTTGGAATGTTTGAATAATATTAGCGAAGATTTAGAAAGTTCCATTGAATCTCCGGACGAGGCTCGCGCTAAAATGTCTAGTCCGGCAACATTAAAAGTTCTAAGTAATCAGATTAAGACTTTAAACCAAAAGTTATTAGAGGAAGACGGGAATGTTTAAGAGAATAAAAAAATATTTAATTTTTATACTTCCGCTATTCTTTGCCGTGATTTCATTTAATAATGTCTCGGCAGCGAGAACTTCGAATGACGATCTTTATAAAAAATCGTTAGTGATGGGGATTAAGACCTGCTATAATTCGTATGCAAAGAACTCCATTGCGTATAAAGATTTTTCGGACTATACAAGTATATTCGAAGGCAGCGGATTTAGCAAAACCTCCAGCGGCGATGTCTGGATTACAACACATGTAGGCAACAATTTAAATAGTGGCAACTATCAAGATAGTAATTTGAGCTGTGCACAAGTTTTTGCCGGCTACAAGTCTCAAGCTAAGGGCTTGAAAGATTATTATACCATTCCCGCAGACCTAGCCAAGCTTGGTTATGAGTTTTCTCATGTTGATGGAGCTCAAGACGCCACAAGTGGTACGGCTGCGGCGGATACGGATCAAATTACGCTCCAGATAGACAGCGTTAAGGACAGTAGTAATAGTAATAGTAATAAAATGCAAGTTGTTGGAAGTGGCATTTCGTGCAACGCCGAGCAAAAATATCATAATGGTTGGATTTTTAAATATTATTATTGGCAAATTACTGGGTGTTCCGGAAAAACTGGGATTAGTTACAATGGCGAAGAACTATTTGTTTTAGATGCCGATATAAATGACGGTTTTTTGGTAACTGGCACTGGTGCTGAAACATTCCCATATAATGGAGATCATTTTAGCCAACTTAAATATTATACTTTTTCACACACTTCGGAGAAAGTGTCGCTTAAAAGTGAATTTGATAAGACAAATTTCTTAAATATGCTAAAAACGGACGCCGAGACGGCAGCAAATAAATATTATAGTTCGCCGTCTGCGACTGTCGAGAGCACAATCTCCACCCCAAAAAATACGGACAAGACCAACCCGAATTCAATTTATAGACCAAAAGACGGTAGTAAAACTGCGGCGGCGAACGCGCTAATTAGAAATTTAGGGGCTTCTGCGCTGACCAGCTGGACTGCAAACGACAAATATTCATTATATTATCAATATTTATTGAACATCCAAAAAACGTACCCAGATATTAATATTAATCAGTGTAGTACAGAAAAGCCAAGTTCTGGCTATGCATTTAAAAATTCTCCAACTTCGTGGTGCATTATTAATATTCCAACTTCATCGCAAAATGCAACGAACGAGACATTGTCGGTCTTTGACGGGAGCGGATTAACGCAGGGGACCTTTCAAAATGTTTTGGGGTGGTTTAATAATGAAAATAATTACAATGGTGTTTCGAAAGATACTTATGCTAACGCTGCAGTGGATGAAAATGGGGATCTGGTTCCAGAGGATAGTGCGGATGAAAATGGCGATGAAAAAGAAGCGACGTGTTTGAACTCTGGCGGGGCTGGAACACTGGGGTGGATTGTGTGTCCGATATTGGAGTCCTTGGGGGGAGCGGCGGAACAATTTTATGACGGGCAGATTAAAAATCAGTTGCAGATAGAGCCGGAGTTGTTTACCGGCGGGAATGGCGGTACGAAGCGGGGTTGGGAAACGTTTAGGACGCTTGCTAACACACTATTTATTATTCTGTTTTTGGTGGTGATTTTCTCGCAACTGACTGGTGTAGGGATCAATAATTATGGAATTAAAAAGATTTTGCCGAAGCTAATTATTGCGGCGATTTTGATTAATTTGTCGTATTTGATTTGTGTAGCGCTGGTGGATGTTTCGAATATTTTGGGAAATTCTTTGCAGACGATGTTCAATAGTTTGGGGGAAGGATTAACGGTGGATTCAACTGTGATTACTAGCGCGGCGGCGGAGAAGGTTGGTTCGACGCTCGCGAGCGTAGTGATTATTGGGGTCTTGGTGGGGGCAACCAGCGTAGCAATTTGGGCTAATCCAGCAATTATCCTGACGCTACTTATTAGTGCGTTAGGAGTAGTGATTTCACTGCTGTTTCTATTTGTATTGTTGTCGGTGCGACAAGCGGCAATTGTGGTTTTGGTGGTATTGTCGCCGCTGGTGGTGGTGGCGTATGCATTGCCAAATACGAAGACATTATTTGATAAATGGTGGAAGCTGTTTAAGAGTTTGCTACTGGTATATCCGATTACGGGGTTGCTAGTCGGGGGCGGAAATTATGTGTCTAGGTTGTTGCTTTCAAGCGGGTTGGGGGACAAGGGCGTGTTTGAGGCAGCGACGGCGATGATCGCGGGGATTGTACCGGTGTTCTTTATTCCGACGGTGCTAAAGAATTCACTAGCGGCGATGGGGACGCTGGGAACGAAGTTGTCTGGCATGGGGGCGAAAGCAAGCGGTTGGGCGACGAAAAAGGCTACGAATTCCGACTTTAATAAAAATATACAGGAGATGGGGAAAATGCGGTCGATGCGAATTAAGGGTGGTATTGATAAAGACGGAAATCCAGTAACTGGCAAGCGCAGGGGACTTGCGAACTTAATGAGTGGTGGCAACCGGATGAGGCGTAAAAATGCTTTGGCTTACCAGAGTATGCTGGCAAAAGAAGGATCGCTGGATGCAGCGGACGGACCGGAATTTATGTTGGCGACGCAAACGGCGAATGTAGCAAAGGAGCTAGCGGCGAGTGGTGAAATAAATAATATGAATGATTTAAGAACAGGGCTTAGCCAATCATTGGTGAGCGGTGATAGGGCGCGGATCCGGGCTTACACAGACGCACTGACGGCTAAAGGTGAAGATGGACGTAATGCAGTGAAGCAAGCGTATAATGGTGCGGTTGGACATGGAATGTCTAGTGTGTCGGCAAAGACGTTCTCTGATAATATTATGGCAAATCATGCGGCTGAATACAAAAATAATAATCGGGCGATGTTCGAAGTAGTAAAGAACATTAACGCTGGGGGCGCGGCACAAACAACGGGTGATTTCTTGAATCAAGTTAACGATGAAGGCATGAGTGGACGAGCAAAGTTGGCAACAAAGGCTACGTCTAGTACGTTGGCAAATATGGACGACGAAGCATTTGACGAAGTCTTTAATGGCGGAATACCAGCGGGCTTGGATGCTGGACAGAGTGATGCACTCGGCGCGACAATTTATACTGCTCTTAATGATCAAAACGCGAACATCAAGACCGAACGGCGGCAAAAGCTAGAAGAGCTTTTGGCAGAAACTGGTTATACTCCACAGACGCAAAATGTGAATGTAACTAATGATGTAATAAATACAAATGCAAATATAACTAATGATGTAATAAATACAAATGCAAATATAACTAATGACGTGTTAGATGTGCATGAAACAGTACGGAATTATCGGGATGCACAGGGGAACGTGTATGAGGTGCGGCGCACGCAAGACGGGCGACATACGGATCAAAGCGGATTTGACGTGCAGATTGACCCGAGCGGGCGAAACGGGCTGAAGCCAATGTGAGAACTCATATAATATAACCTAGCCCTCACCCAGATAGCGAAAAATATGGTATAATATACCTATGAAAAAAGCCACTCTACTCTGGATTGATTTAGAAATGACCGGGCTCGACCCCGAGAAAGACAAAATTCTCGAAGTTGCCGCTATCGCGACCGATATGAACTTAAACCAAATCGCGACCTACGAGGCCGTAGTCAAAGTTGATGATGAACTAATCAAAACCCGTATGGTCGGCGATTTTTGGGAGAAAAATGCCAAAAGTCGCGACGCGCTCATCGCTCAAAATACCACCGGCAAACCAGTCGCCGAGGTCGAAGGGGAACTACTCGATTTTATTAACACCAATTTCGGCAAAACTATTTATCTCGCCGGCAATTCCATCCACCAAGACCGCAAATTTATCGAACGAGAAATGCCCACACTTAACCAACGGCTTCACTATCGCATGCTCGACGTTTCCGCTTGGAAAATCTATTTTGAAAACGCCAAACGTCAAAAGTTTGTGAAGCCCGAGCATCATCGTGCGCTGGACGACATTAACGGTTCAATCGAGGAGCTCAAATGGTATTTGACCTTTCTGAAATAAATCCAGGCGGCGAGTACGAAACTCTTGTCGAAAAAGACAAAGACGGCAAGCCTCGCACTCGTTGCTTAAAAAACGACAACACTTTTCTCGTCGTCAATTTCAGCACCATCGAAGTTCGTTGCGACCCCAAACTTGCGAAACTTTTGCAAGAAAAATACGAATCCGTCATGCAGTCGCGCTATTTTGGTCGCGCCGGCATCGAAATCGTCCCCTCCTCTCAACTCTCCAAAGCCGAGCTCGACGATTTAATCCGCCTTAGTTTCAACCTCAGCTAGCCCCGCCCCAATCTTAGCTAGCCCCACGCCTAGTGCCGAGACATTGCCTGCATCAGAAATCCTACAAACCAATCCCACCAACCCAACTAATTCTTCGCTTCCGAAAAATCATTAAAACTACTATACAAATTCTCTAAACTATTATAAGACGTGTCCAGCGTCTCCTTAAAACTATCGTTGTTCGTGATATCATAAATCCGCGACTCTTCCGACTTTAAAACCGAAATCTCATACGCCATTTTGTGCGCATACACACGGTCCAAAATTCCGTTAATTTTCGCCTCAAACAAATCGTTTTTTAGTTCCGTGCTATTCGCCTCCGTCTCCTCGCGCAGCGCCTTGTCGTAATTGCTGGTGCTTTTTAGCCCATATTTTTCCGTAATATAACTCTCTACCGAGCTATTCGTATCCGACAAAACTCCTTTAAGCGACGCGCTGCTCGACCTTAAATCCGACGACTTCACATAATTTTGATACTCATCAATCGCGCTCACCGTCCCCGCAAGGTGCAGGCTAAATTTCTCGACTAAACTTTTTTCACTCACGGTGTTGGCTTTAATAATCGCCCCAATCAGCGCCAGCACAATCACCCCCACCACCCCAATCATACCAACAATAAAGAACTTATTTTGCCAAAATTTTGGTTTACTCACCGTCGCCCTTTTCGGTAAGTTAGTTTTTGAAATCTGATCCAGATATTGTTGCCCGTCCATATGCTATAATTATATCATATGCAAGACGCAAAAGAAGAAATTAAGTCGCGGCTCGCAATAGAGGATGTAGTTGGGCAGTATATCGAACTAAAACGCGCCGGTCGCAATCTCAAAGGTCATTCGCCGTGGGGCGTTGACAAAACTCCGAGTTTTATGGTTTCTCCCGAAAAGGGAATTTGGCACGATTTTTCCGCCAACAAAGGTGGCGACATTTTTACGTTTATTATGGAGGTCGAAGGCATCGGCTTTCGGGAAGCTCTCGAAAAACTCGCGGCTCAGGCTGGCGTGGAACTCACCAAATACAGCGGCGGCGACAAACAAGTCGCCGAGAAAAAAGCTCGCGCTCGCGAAGCCCTCACTCTCGTCACACGCTACTACCAAGCCTGTCTTGCTCACAGCAAAAAAGTTTGCGAATACGTTTTTTATAACCGCAACTTAAATCGCAAAACTGTCGAAACTTTCAAAATCGGCTACGCCCCGCCTAACGGCAAAGACATGGTCAAAGTTATGACGAAGCGCGGGTTTTCTCTGCCAGAACTTGACGCCGCCGGTCTTTTAAATCGTTTCCAAGGCGACTTATTCCGTGGCCGCATGACCGTGCCGTTTATTGACACTTCCGGTCAAGTCATCGGTTTTACCGCTCGCGTGCTCGATAAGTCCGAGCCCAAATACCTCAACACGCCCGAAACTCTGCTTTTTAACAAGTCCAAATTCATTTTTGGCCTCTTCCAAGCCAAAGAGGCCATTCGCCGGAGCGGTTTTGTCGTGATTGTTGAAGGAAATATGGACGTCATTTCGTCTCACCAAGCCGGCGTCCAGGAAGCTGTCGCCACTAGTGGTACCGCCATGACCGAACAACACTTAAAACGTCTCTCGGGCCTTACTAGCGACATTCGCCTAGCCTACGACGGCGATTCCGCTGGCGTCAAAGCCACCGAGCGCGCCATCATGCTGGCCGGCGACCTCGGCATCGAACTTTCGGTCATTTCCGATTATCACGGCGCCAAAGACCCCGACGAACTCATCCAAAAAGACCCCGAACTCTGGCAACAAGCCGTCGAACACAAAGTTCCGGCCGTCGATTGGTTGCTCAAAAAATACGAAGAAAACTTGAATTTAAATTCCGCTCCAGACAAACGCAAATATTCTGACGTCGCGCTTAAGTTGTTGAGCTACGTCAAAGATGAAGTCGAACGCGCCACCTACGAGACAAAAATTGCCAAAAAGCTAAACATCGATGTCGAAATTTTGCTCGAAAAAGGCGATCGTCTCGAACAAAAACTCGCCGAAAAACCCAAGCGGTTTTTGAAAAAACCAAAAACCGAAGCTCCCAAACCCGACAAACTTGGCAAACTCGAAAATTCTTTGCTCGCACTTAAACTGTTCGGCGGTATCACCGAGACCAAAATCCCTCTCGACCTGCCCGAAGACGACGCCCGTCTCGCCGAGCTCGAACTAATTTTCAATCGCGAACACGAACTCGACAACATTAATCTCGAACAGGAAGCCAAAGAACTGCTCGCTCGCTACAACAAAGAGTTAAACCAATACAAAATCAAAACTCTCTCCGCTGAGCTCGAAACCCTCTCCGAAGACGACGACAACTACGACCGCCTCCTCCACGAAATCCAAGACCTCCAATCCGAACTCTAGCGCCCTAAAAATCACCTAAAACCACCAAAACTCATTAAAGTATGTTATAATGAAATCTCAAGGAGACTTCAAATGAAATCAGTTAAAAAAGCTATTATCACCGACGCTGGTTTTGCTAGCCGGTACTTACCTATCACTAAAACCATTCCCAAAGCTATGATTCCGATCGGCGCGAAGCCTGTCATGCAATTTTGCGTTGAAGAATGTGCCGCGGCCGGCATCGAAGAAATTATCATCGTTGCTACCCCGAACACCAAATCCAAAGAAATCTACGAAGATTATTTCCATAATCCCGCGACTAATGTCAAAACACTTTTGGACAAGCAGGGAAAAAGCGAACGTTTTGCGCCGGTTGAAGAAATTTTGAACTTTCCCAAAATCACCGTTATCGAACAAGACCCGAATCTGCCTTACGGCAACGGCTCGCCAATCGTTTCCGCGAAAAGTTTCGTCGAGAACGAAGACGCTTTTGTCGTGCTTTATAGCGACGATCTAATTCTCGGCGCGAGCGACGTCAAAACTTTGATTGACGAATACAATAATCATCCCGAAGCCAAGGCCGTCATCACCGCCCAAGAAATGCCAGAAGAAACTTGGTGCAAATACGGCATGATCGCCTTGAAAAACGACGGTACTCTAAGTCACATCGTCGAAAAGCCCCAAGCTCCAGAACTTTCTCCGAGCAACTTAACCAGCTACGGTCGCTATTTGCTCACTCCCGAAGTTTTCGACTATCTTCTGCCGAAAAACACCGGCCTAGATGGCGAACTTTGGACCGTGGATGCCATTACCAAACTCGCCGAAACTGGCGACGTTGTCGTGGCGAGAAGTCAAGGCAAATGGATCACCACCGGCGACCCCAAAAACTACTTCATGGCACACCTCGAATACGTCCTGTCCGAAACCAATTATGGCGAAGATATCAAAAAAATGCTACAATAATACAAAAGGAGGAATATGAACACAGCTGAATGGATTATCGTCGCAATTTTAAGTCTAACTTTGTTGGTTTTCCTATTAGCCGGCATCGTATTAATTTTCAAATTAATCGATCTCACCAAAGAAGCCAAAGAAGTTGTTGCCGAGTCTAAAGACATCGCCAAAAACACTAGCGGTATCGTCGCTAACGTCAAAGGCATGACCTCTATCGGTGGCACGGTCGAAATGTTTGTCGACAAATACGTCAACCCTAAACTCCGCAGCAAAATTGCCGAGAAAGAAAAATCTAAAGCCAAGAAAGACAACTCTGAATCCAAGAAAGCCGAGAAGTAGTGAAGTTAAAACCCAGTGATTTTGTCCATCTGCACAATCACACGCACTACTCGCTTCTTGACGGCCTGACCAAAATCCCCGAATTGGTGGAATTCGTCAAAAATGACGGCATGGAAGCTGTGGCGGTGACCGACCACGGCACCATGTCCGGTCTCGTCGAGCTCTACAAGGAGTGCAATTCCGCCGGGATTAAGCCTTTGCTCGGCCTCGAATCCTACGTCGCTGCGCGTAAATTAACCGACAAAGACCCCGCGCACGACAAACAGCGTTTTCATATTACCCTCATCGCCATGAACAACAAAGGTTTCGAAAATCTTTGTCGGATTATGAGCAACGCCGAAGAACACGGTAAATATTATAAACCGCGCACCGATCACGCCGAACTCGAAAAATACAACGAGGGTATCATTTGCCTTTCTGGCTGTATGGGCTCCGAAATTTCCGAGGCTATTCGCGCCGGCGACGATGCACGCGCGTTCGAACTGATCGACTGGTATCGCAACGTTTTTAAAGACCGTTTCTACCTCGAAATGCAGGACCACGGCCACCCCAAATCTTCCACTCATTCCGCCGAACAGAAAAAAGTCAACGATTGGCACATGGCGCATGCCAAAGAACTCGGGCTGCCCCTGGTCGTCACGTGCGACGCCCACTATCTTAACAAAGCCGACCAAGACGCCCACGAAGTCCTGCTTTGTATCGGCACCGCTTCGAATCTCTCCGACCCGAAGCGCATGACTTTGAAAGATTACGACTTGCACGTCATCCCCGCGCAGGAAATTATCGACCACTGGCAAGACACTTGCCCCGAAGCGGTTTTAAATACCAAGGCTATCGCCGACCGTTGTGATGTCGACCTCCAGCTCGGCCGGATTTTAATCCCGAAATTTCCAGTCCCCGACGGCGAAGACGAAAAAACTTATCTCGACAAACTGGTTTTCCAGGGCTTAGTCCACCGTTATGCCGGCAAAACTCTCGAAGAAGTCGAAAAATTACCGGTTACGGAGTGTCGCAAATTACTCGAAGAAGTCGACAAAACTCGTGACGAAACCCACAAAGTCCTCCCCCGTATCGATTACGAGTTGTCTGTAGTTGATAAAATGGGTTACAACGGCTACTTCTTAATCGTCCAGGACTTCATCAACTGGGGCAAGTCCCAGCGTATCGTTTATGGCCCCGGTCGTGGCTCGGCCGCCGGCTCGATTTTGGCCTACGCCCTGCGCATTACCGAGCTCGACCCCTTAAAATACGACCTTCTGTTTGAGCGTTTCTTAAACCCCGACCGCATCTCAATGCCAGATATCGATACCGACATCCAGGATACTCGCCGCGACGAAGTGATTGAATATTGTACCCGAAAATACGGCGACCAGCGCGTTTCAAACATCGCCACTTTTGGTAAAATGATGGCCAAAAACGCCGTGCGCGACGTTGCGCGCGTGCTCGAAGTCCCCTATGCCGAAGCCGACCGGCTCGCCAAAATGGTCCCCGACCCGGTCATGGGTCACCACGTTCACCTAAAAGATGCCATCAAAGAAGTTCCGGACTTAAAACAGGAATACGAAACTAATCCGACTTCAAAAGAAGTTATCGACTTTGCTTCGCGCCTCGAAGGCACGATTAGAAATCACGGCGTTCACGCTTGTGGTGTCATTATCGCCCCCGACGATTTGGTTAAATTTCTCCCGCTCGAAGTTTCCGCCAAAGGCCCCATCGCCGCCCAGTTCCCGATGGGCCAAGTCGAAGAGCTCGGGCTGCTTAAAATGGACTTTCTCGGTCTTTCTAACTTGTCGGTCATCAACAACGCCCTGCGCATGATCCGCAAAGTCTACAAAAATGACATTAATTTGACCAATCTCCCGCTCGACGACCCCGAAACTTATCAACTGCTTCAGCGCGCCGAAACCACGGGCGTCTTCCAGCTGGAATCTGCCGGCATGAAACGCTACCTGCGCGATTTGAAAGCCTCGACTTTTGAGGACATCATCGCTATGGTCGCGCTCTACCGTCCCGGCCCAATGCAGTTTATCGATTCCTTCATTCGTCGCAAACACGGCCAAGAAGAAATTACCTACTTGCATCCCGGTCTCGAGCCAGCACTCAAAAACACTTACGGCATTTTGATCTATCAGGAACAATTCATGCAGATTTCGCGTTCTTGGTGTGGTTTTACCGGCGGTCAGGCAGATACCTTGCGCAAAGCCGTAGGGAAGAAAAAAGTCGAATTAATGAAAAAAGTTAAGCCCGAATTCATCGAAGGCGCGGTCAAAGTCGGTGGCGCGACCGAAGAAATCGCCGAAAAGTTCTGGAGCCAATTGCTCGACTTTGCCAACTATTGTTTCAATAAGTCTCACGCCGCGTGCTACGCCCTGATCGCCTACTGGACGGCGTATTTAAAGGCTCATTATCCCGACGCTTTCATGGCGGCACTAATGACTGCCGACATGCGTTGGACCGACCGGCTTGCCATCGAAATCGCCGAATGTAAAAAAATGGGCCTCAAAGTTCTCGGCCCCGATATTAACGAGTCTTACGGTGATTTTGGCATCGTCGGCGGCGAAAAAACCATTCGTTTCGGACTTTCCGGCATCAAAAACATGGGCAAAGCCCTAGTCGAAGAATTTGTTATCCCCGAACGCGACCGAAACGGCCCCTTCAAATCCGTTTGCGATTTTGCCAAACGTGTCGATAGTACCAAATTCAACAAAAAGTCCTGGGAAGCGGCGATCAAAACCGGAGTTTTCGACAGTTTTGGTGCCTCGCGTTCGGATTTATTATACAATCTCGAAGCCATCCAAGCCTACGGCTCCAAAGTCCAAAAAGACGTCGGCTCCGGCCAGACCGATTTATTCGGCATGATGGGCACGGCCGGCGCCATTCCCGAGGCAGAAATCAAGCCCGCCCCGTCGCAATATCCCGAAAAAGAACAACTGTTCTGGGAGCGCGACTTAATGGGTCTCTACCTTTCCGCCCACCCGCTCGACAAATACGACACTTATTTCGAGGAACAAACGCACCCGATGACTTACATTAGCGCCGATTATGACAATAAAATCGTCACCGTCGGCGGAATCATCACTTCTATCCGTAGTATTTTGACCAAAAAAGGCGACAAAATGGCGTTCGTTAAACTCGAAAACAAGTCCGACGAAATCGAATTTGTCGTTTTTCCGAGCGTTTTTGCCGAGCACGGCGCCAAACTCGTGGTCGACAACGTCGTGCGCGTAAGGGGCAAAGTCAACGCCACCGACCGTGACGGGCGGATTACCACCGATGTCAAACTTCTCGCCGAAGGCGTAGAACTTATTTCCGACGACGTGCTTAATAATTACCATTCCACCGGCACCAAACTCGCCGCCCCAGTCGCCGCGCCTGCTTCTAACGGTTACCGTCGTTCTCGCACCTCTGCCGAGCGGGTTCATGCCGGCGCTCCATCGAACGCGCTCCCCGAGGAACGGCGCATTATCAAAGACCCTCCGAAGGACCGCCGCAAAGAGCGCCTTTATATTAATATCGAGCATATCGGCGACGTTGATGTGTTGTCCGACATTCGCCGTCTGGCCGACATTTTCCTCGGTAGCCAAGAAGTCGTTTTAGTTATCCACGACGAAGGCGCCAAACGTGCCCTCAGAATGCCTTTCCGCGTCGAAATCTGCCAAGATTTACTCGCTAAACTCGCCGCTGTGGTGGGCAAAGAAAACGTCAAAGTAAAATAATTTTCTCTCTTGTGTTATAATATTAGATATGGCAATAGAGAGGTTAGTCGAGCCGACCGCGGCTAATAACGATCAAGACGAGGCGAAAATCGAAATTTCGCTTCGCCCCACGACGTTTGCTGAATACATCGGCCAACAACATCTCAAAAACAACTTAAAACTCGCCATCGACGCCGTCAAAAAACGTAGTGACGGTTGCACTCTCGACCACGTTTTACTCTATGGCCCGCCAGGGCTAGGCAAAACCACCATGGCTGGTGTCATCGCGCACGAGCTCGGCACCAATCTGCGCGTTACTTCTGGCCCCGCCATCGAGCGCGCCGGTGATTTAGCCAGTATTTTGACGAACCTAAAAGACGGCGACGTGTTGTTTATTGACGAAATTCATCGTCTGCGCCGAGCCGTCGAAGAAGTTCTATATTCCGCCATGGAAGATTACAAGCTCGACATCGTCATCGGCAAAGGTCCCGCCGCTCGTTCGGTCCGTCTCGATCTTCCGCATTTTACCGTCATCGGCGCCACCACGCGCACCGGCTCGCTTGCCGGCCCCTTGCGCGACCGTTTTGGCATTATCCATCGCTTGGAATATTACAAAGAGCCCGAAATCGAACAAATTATCACTCGCACCGCCAAGATTTTACATACTGACATTGCTCCGTCGGCCACCGAACTCCTCGCCACTCGCTCCCGCCTCACTCCGCGTATCGCCAACCGCCTCTTTAAGCGTGTCCGCGATTATGCTGACGTCAACGGAGACGGCATTATCGACCAACCCATCGCCGAAAGCGCCTTAAAACTCATGGAAATCGACCATCTCGGTCTCGACCCCGCCGACCGCAACATGCTAAAACTCATGTACGACAACTACGGCGACCGCCCAGTCGGGCTCACCACCATCGCCGCCCTAACCGGCGACGAGGCTACCACTATCGAAGACTTTTATGAGCCTTATCTTTTACAACTCGGCCTGCTCGCCCGCACTCCTAAGGGGCGCGTGGTCACCGAAAAAGGGAAGCACCATTTACAAAACCCCGAAAATAAGCTATAATAACAAAAAGGAGTTATTATGGACGAATCTTTAGCCAAAATCCGCCACGAGCGTAGCAAAAAAGATTTCCCGGGACTAAATTTAGACGACGGCGAGTATGTCGAATTCGCTTTTCGTCGCTCCCGCGCGTGTCTCATCTTGATTTTCGGTGCACTTTTCGTCTCTCTGGTGATTATTTTGCTGGCTTTTCTGTTGTCGCTGATGGGCGCCTCGCTCCTAGACGAAATGGGTCGCAATTTTCTCTTTATTATTCTCTCGGCCTTACTTGTTGCGGCGATTTTAATCGCGGCTTTCACCATCATGATTTATTACGGCAACCAACTTTTTATCACTAATAAGCACGTCATCCAGCGCGTTATGGACTCTCCCGTTTCGAAATCCATCAACACTATCGACCTCGCTTCTATCGAAGACGTCAGTTTTCAACAAAAAGGCATTCTGCCTAGTCTCTTCCGCTACGGCACCCTCCGTCTTTCCACCGTTGGCGACGAAACTACCTACACTTTCAAATATTCCGACATCTCCCCCGAAGATTTAAAAGCCGTCACTAAGCTTGTCACTTCTGCCAAAAAGCCCCACAAACCACGTGAACCACGACCTGAAGAGCCCCAGTCGACAACTCAACCAGAGCCAACGACCCAGTCAGAAACCCAACCAGTAGCACAAACAGAAACTCAGCCAACGGCTTAACCAAAAACTCAATACCGCCGACGCCTCCCCGTTATTCTCACTCCAAAACCTGTCAAAACCTTTAGCGCAGTTTCTAATTCCGATTATATTTAATATATGCATCCTCTTTTTCGAGGTTCGCTTTTAAAATATATTCCTTACACTCCCCGTCATGACAATCCGCCGGCTCGTAAGAATACGAACTCCCAATGTCGCCAAGGTTATTGCCATTCGGGTCCGTCCAGAGTGCCGGGTCAATGGTCTTAATATTGTCTTCCGAAATCGTCTCCGGATAATAACCATTTTCCTTATAAAAACCCTCCTCCAGGGCATAATACATCGCATTAATCGCCGTTTTGCGGTCTTCGTCGCGCTCCATCGCGTCAATATTGCTCTTTTGCACAAAAAACAGGATTAAAAGTAGCCCCGCAAACACCCCCACAATGATAATTTCTAGAATCGTAAACCCACTTTTCGTTTTCATTCTTTTATTATAGCACAGAATATGCTATAATAGAAAAAGTGGTACTGTAGCTCAGCCGGTTAGAGCGTGGGACTCATAAGCCCGAGGTCGGTGGTTCGATCCCACCCAGTACCACCATTTTTTATGCAAAAAAATCTCCAAACAAAAACAGACGATAATTGCAACTAAAAATATGATATAATACTGAACAAAATCCTAGAACAGAAATCATGACGTGGATATTTAAAAATAAGGAGTAAATATGAAATTATATCTTGCATCATATGCTATGGTTACTATGAAAAAAATTCTAGAACACGCAAACGAGAACTTTTCGGGACAAAAAGCAATTTTTATTCCTACCGCCAGCGACCCATACGAGAACAAAGACTTTGTAGAGGCGGATAAAATTGCACTTGAACAATACGGCCTAAATGTCGTAGAAATGGATATAAAAGGCAAAGACGAAATCGAAATTCAAAAAAATATCAATGATGCTAATATAATTTTGGTTGCTGGCGGCGATACATTTTATCTGATGGAAAAATTGAAGGAGAGCGGCGCGGACAAGGCTATTAAAAATTTTATAGAAAAAGGAGGTATTTATATTGGGTCCAGTGCTGGCTCCATTGTTTGCTGCCCGACCATTGAAGGCACAGAAGAGTTTGATAATCCGAGCCTTGCTCCAAAACTAGAAAATTTTAACGGTATGGACATATTCAGTGGAGTTATTATTCCGCATGCGCACAAGGAAAAATATTTCGAACGAATAAAAAAAGCCGCCAAAAAACTAGAGGCCAAAGGATATAGAGTCTATTCGCTGACGGATGACGACGTTTTATTTTTCAATGGAGAGTCAGAAAAGATTTTATAGAACAATAAAATATTTATGGTACACCCGGCACGATTCGCACCGAAGGTCCGAATCGCCAGCTCGAGTTGTTTTAATGGAACAATAAAATATTTATGGTACACCCGGCACGATTCGAACGTGTGACCTTCAGTTCCGGAAACTGACGCTCTATCCAGCTGAGCTACGGGTGCGAGGAGAAAAACCACTAAAACACTTGTATTTCAGAGGTTTTTCGACGAGCATACCGTAGAGAGCGTAGCGACGCTACGGGCGCAAGGGAATAAACCTCTAAAACACCTGTATCTAGAACTTTTTCGGTGCATGCACCCGCGGAGAACATAGCAAAGCTATTGGGACGACTCCATAGGTGCACAGTTTAATTATACCACAGGACAGATAATTTTCGTAGGAGCGAAATATATTAATCAATCAAACAAGGATGGCCCAGAATGGAAAACTTATTTTGTTCCGACAATAAAAGAGCAGGGAAATTATCCCTGCTCAGGTAGGAGAACTTTAATTTTCTGGATAAGCTTGTCTTCGTCTCGTGATTTGATATCATTGAGAGCGTTAATGCTAAAATTACCACCATAACTCGTATACATAGTTCCACTAGAATTGACGAAAATATCTCTTGCGGGTGTATTGAGATATCTGTTATTGAACGGACATTTTACCACAACTGTTTTCGTCGTACTCTTCTCGAGAAAATATTGCCAATCGTTGACAGAAGTGACAGTAAATCCTAAGTTTTCTAATTGTCGGACAATGTTTTCGGCGTTCGTAGCTAACGTTTCGTCTTTGCTTGAAAGATCGATAAATTTCACTTCAGCTCCGACGCGTCGCCCAAAGCGCAAGAGAGCTTCTAAATCGCCACCCGAATCGTTTATGCCTTTTACGACAGTACAATTAATGTGAATAACTAATTTCGGCAGGCAAACTCTCGTGGCAACAATGGTATCTAATACACTTTTTAACGGATATCGCACTTGTGTAATTTGCTGGTAAACGGAAGGATCCATTGTATGAAGTGATACGTTAAGCTGGCTTACATTTTTTAGCTGTTCTTGCGGTCTAGCGAGCAGGGAAACATTGCTTACCACAGTGATTGAAATCCCTAGGGCCTTCAATTTTTCGCAAACAACAGAAAATATTGGAGAGATAAGCGGTTCTCCTCCCGTAATTGTTGCGGTGCTCCATCCTAGCCGTTCTTTTGCTACGCGACACATAAATCCGTAATCGTTCGGGCGTAGGAGAAAATCATTACATTCTTCCGCGCCCTCATTATGGCAAAAGAAACAGTTATAATTACAAAACGGCGTTATGACAATTCTGAATTCTCGCATTGCTCTTCACCCCCCTTCATATGTTCGGCAAATGCTTTAATAGAATCAAATGTTTTACATTCCAAAACTTCGTTCCACGTCATCCATTTTACTTCGTTCACTTCGGCTTCTCGCTTGGTCGGCAATTTTTCTTCAGCAGTACACAGATAGATAATGTCCATATGGATATGTGCTGGTTTATCACCTTTAGCGGGAATAAATTCGTTCAACATCACGAAAGGCGCCGGCAACAGAGATTCTTTTTTGCTACCGACAAAGCTTAGCGTTTCGCAATCTACTATCGTCGCCTGAATTCCAGTTTCTTCCTCGATCTCCCTCAGAGCCCCTTCGTGAGGATATTCATTCGGCTCTAAGTGGCCACCAGGAATAACCCAAGTGTTCAGCTTTTTGTGAAAAACCATGAGCAATTTAGTTTTCTCGGGATTCAACACAAATCCACTCACCGCGAAGTGTTTTTCCATATTAGTCCTCCTTTCTAAGGTTCTAATTAGGTTGTTAAGCTGATTCTGGTTTAATTATACCACAAAATATGATATAATGCACGTCATGGCACGACGACAAAAGGCTAGTGTTTTAAAAGAACTCCAGACGCTTTACGCGACTCGCTATGTGTCGTTGACTGATCTCGAGGATTTTAAACAAAAATATGCAGATTTTTTGCCCTCCGCGCGCAATTTAAAGCACGAAAAATTCCGCGCCTTCTTTCATTTTAATTTTCATCACCTTACTCAAACTAGCCAACTCTACAATTTGCTCGAAAACCGTGACAAACTCAACCGCGAATTTGTCAAAAGGGAACAACAAAAGCCCTATCAAATCGAGGGCAACCCGCTCGACCCCGAGCAAATCGCTGCCGTCGTCGCCTGCGAAGATGCCGAACTCATCCTTGCTCCTGCCGGATCCGGCAAAACGGCTAGCCTACTTGCTAAACTAAGCTATCTAATGGACGAGCTCAAAATTCCACCCAAAGACATTCTCGTTATCGCCTTCACCAACAAAGTCGTTTCCGAACTGCGCCATCGTCTGAATCGCCCGGGCGTCGAAATTCGCACTTTTCACTCCCTCGGCAACAAAATCATCAGAAAAAAGCTCAGCACCCACCACGTTCTCACCGAGCGTGGCACCTCTGCTTTTTTCCTAAAACAAGTCGCAGGGCTGACCAAAAAACAACTCAAACACTTACGCGAGTTTCGTAGTGTCGGCGACGATGATCCGGACAATTACGGTCATCTCATCGAAACGATTATCGGACTTCAAAAAGCCGAACGGATCAGCCTAAAAGAGTTTGAACGGCGCCTAAAACAGATTAAATTCGCCGACGAACGCAAAAACGCCCTGCAATTTTTCCACATTTACAAACCTATCGCCAAGGCTTACCAGGAATTTCTAGATTCTCATCAGTTTTACGATTTCGCCGACATGCTCAACATCGCGACTGACCTAGTCGAAAAAATGCCCGCGGATTCTTTCAATTACCAATATATCCTCGTCGACGAAGCTCAGGACCTTTCCGCTGCCAAATACCGGCTTTTGAAAGCTATTTTAGATAAATGTCACCGCGTTAAACTCTTTGCGGTTGGCGACGACTGGCAGTCTATCTATCGTTTTGCCGGCAGCAACCTAAAAGTTCTCGACGATTTTGAGCAAATTTTCTCTCGCGAAACCTATCGAGGGCTCATTCAGCTCACCTATCGTTTCGGTCAGCCAGTAGCCTCAATGAGTAATAAATTTATTCAGAAAAACCCCTATCAATCCCACAAAAAAGTCAAACCGCACGTTTCTTACCGCACGACGTTAGAAGTTCGGCTCAGCCCGCCAGACCAGCTAGATTCCGACCCGCCAGATTACTACGCGGTTAATAAAATTGTTCAAGAACTCTATCAAACCTACGGCGACGCCCTTTTCGACAAGCAAATCCAAATCATTTCTCGCTATAATAACGACTGCCATCGTTTGGTTTACAAGCATGCACAAAAGTTTGAAAACGCGAAACTCCGCAACACCAACGTCGCCGGTGTAATTTTGGATTGGCGCCTAGACGGCACTAGCCGGCACCTACGCATCCCCTATTGTAGCATCCACAAAGCCAAGGGCATCACTCGCGATATTATCATTATCTTAAATGCTACCACTGGTTTCCATGGTTTTCCTGCCGACCGCGAGCAAGATCCTGTCTCTAAAACTCTGCTTACCGAGCTAGAACCTTATCCTTACGCCGAAGAGCGTCGCTTGTTCTACGTCGCCGTAACTCGCGCCAAAGAAAAAACTTTTATCGTCTCCGAAAGGGAAAAAATCTCTCCCTTCGTTTTTGAAATCGACCCGCATCTTACCGGCTCCGGTGCCACGGTCTGTCCCAAATGTCACCAAGGCATTTTAATCGAACGCCGAAGCGTCCTAGACGGTCACACCTACAACGCCTGCACTAACAGCAGTTGTTTATACACTGAATAAAAAATTTATTCAATTTTACTTTTTACGCCTGTCGACAGGGCTTTTTCTAATGTTTTTTACCAGTTGTATCGGCGGATTTTCCGCCAGTCTTTTTCACATATCTAAAATATTCATAACTATTTTTCTTGCTCATCTCGCGCATACTCTTAAAAGCTTTCTCCGCCAGCATCGCCCGATTTTCCTCCTCACTTTTCTTCGGGTCAGGGAAGAACGGCCCGTCAAGATATACTTCCATGCGTGGCAAATCGCCATGTTTTCTGTCTTTGCGCCGGTGATAAGTCGTCGTCATCGTAAAAATCGGCAAATTATTCCGCGCCGCATACTTAAACGACCGGTCGCCAGCCGGAAATTTCCGCACCTTAGTCGTGTATGGCCAAACGTGTGCCTCTGGATAGACTACCAAGCAATTTTTCTGCGCTAACCGCTTGTCTACCGCTTCGTTAAACGCGATTTTTTCCGCCTTAGTTTTGCCCAGTGGCAACCCGCCAATCAGCGGCAAAAACTTCCCAATCCCCGGAATTAGTAAATTAACCGGGCTAATAATCGTAAAAATCCGCCTATTCGCCATCACCGCCGGTCCAAACACATCATGGAACGGGTTCGTGTGGTTCGCGTAAATCACATACCCCTTGCCACGCGCCTCCTTCAGTTTCTCCCGCCCATAAAACTTCGCCTGCCAATATCCGCGCTCATAATATTGCCCAAACAGCTTAAAAACATAAAACAGCAGGGAACTATAAGCCTTTTTCAGCGGATTTTTGGGAATAAACTGATAATTCTCCGGCAGCCCCACCTCGATTTTCGCCTCCTGCTCCTTGGTCTCAATCGGGTCATCCTCCTCGTCCGCATAATAAAACACCCGCTCCTCCTCCGGAATATCTTTCTGAAACAGCTCTGCCTTCGCCATATCTAAATTATACCATATAATTTTCACAAAAAATGGTACACCGGATAGGCCCCACACCGAACTTCACAAAACACTAGCCACTAACCACTAGTTTTTTTGATATCCTAATTTGCATTATAGCCAAATTTACGGCTTTGCAGACAATCTTTCCACCAAGATTCGCGGTTGATAATATATTCACCTGAAACATTATCTTCGAAGGTTTCTAAAATTGAATACATAAAATTTTTTCTGACGTAGTCTAACCCTTCTTCGTCGACTAGCTTTTGAAACTCTCTATTTGGGTATTTACCGGTTTCAACACCGTTCTTATCATATCCACTTTCAATATAAGTTCGCCACCGCCCATAAATACCATCCTCGCCATAAGCCGACCCGACATACAATTTGCCATTAGACTTGTCGGAGATAAGATAAACTCCTCTTCGGCTACTCAAAAAATTGCGCCACGACGGGTTTTGCGCGTTTAGATATTTTTCTAACTCGTTATAGCTAACATAAACATTATCAAAACCGGGAAATTTCTTGACCGTCCTCTCTTCTCCAGAAATTTCTATAACTTTGATTTTGTCTAAATAATTTTCCGCCAACAAGATACAAGCTTCGAAGTCTTTCTTAAACTCGCAAACAATACGATAGCTAAACTTAGCAAAATCTTTATAATATTCGACATTAGACCCATTGCACTTGCCGTTATCTTTTACAACATTCATGATCCCGCTCATAATCCAAGTATTTTTGTGCTCTCTGTAAAAGCCAATTGCAATATTACCTTCGCGAAATGAAATTTTGTTGCTATTCCATGCAAGCGCTTTAGTATTTAACGGGTCGCCTTTGGCGCACTTCAGTGCTTCTTCGCTTGGGTTAAAATCACCACTTGGCACCATAAAACGAATTTTGGTCCGTTTAATTTCTTCATCTGTTAAATTTAATATATCATTTAGTTTTATGGTCATTTTTCTTCTCCATTATGTCACTGAAGTGCGTCTGTTTCTTTAGTCGGGCGGTGCGACAAATACTTAATATTAGTACCGAGTTTATAGTAGATAAGAATTAAAGTTTTTCTAAATCAATGCGCTCGATATTTAATTTGCCATTTTTATATGTTGCAATTACGCTACTATCGAGTGAAGAAGATTCTCTATCATTGTAAGCGTAACTTATTTTTAATGTTGAATTTGAATTTTTAGTCCACGTGCAAGTATAGTCCTTGTAATATGTATCTTCACAACTTCCATCTTCATTGATTACGACTGTTCTAGTGCAAGTGCCAGCAAGACACTCATATTCTGCGGACCAAGCTCCGACCGGGTCGAACGTTGTTTGGGATGCGTCCGTAGCAACCGTTTGAGACGAACCCGTGGTAGCCGTCTGGGAGCTATCGTTGTGTTTGAAAAATAAAATTGCTCCTGTAGTTATCCCGGCCACTAGCACAACCGAAACCGTTGGTATTAAGATTTTAGTAAGTTTTTTCATAGCGTTCTCCTTATAGCTATTTATGAAAATTGTCTAATATTAACGTTGAGGGAATTTCTTACTTCATCGTTATTCCTTTCCGGTCGAAAAAAGCGACCATATGTTAGTCGCTAGACACTCACAAACCAAGTTTCAAAGCTCAATCTGCTACATATGGTCGCATTTTTGCTTTGAAACAAGAATCTGTGTTCTTTGAACTGATTGTAAATATGAGTATCTAGCACTTTAATTATACTATATCGTGCAGAAAAAATGAACTTTTTTATTCTTCGAGATTTTTGTGAAACAAAAATGGTACACCGGATAGGATTCGCACCGAAGGTCCGAATCCCCAACTCATTGCACTTAATATAAACAATTCAACAAAAATGGTACACCGGATAGGATTCGAACCTACGACCCTCTGTTCCGAAGACAGATGCTCTAATCCACTGAGCTACCGGTGCACTTTTTTAGCGACCAAAACCACTGGTCACGTATCTATATTATACCATAAAACTAGGTGGTGGGTTGAAAAATCCAGCAATTCGTGCTAGGTTCGCCCTATGTTAATCCCTAAATTTCTCGCCCGTCCTATTCACCAATCCTACTTCGTCGTCGCCCTCGCTGTCGGGATTATCGCCGGCACTATTTTGGCGCTAGTTTTTCGCATTAACTTTTTTGGCTCACCCCTGTGGCTAGTTTTCGTCGGCGCACTCCTAACTCTCGCCTATTTCAAACCCAAACTCACTTTTATCGCCCTCGCCCTTATCGCCGGCCTGATTCTCGCCTTTTTCCGCGCCACCGAAGAACTAACCGGCGAAGATTATCTCCAACAATTTTACGACCAAACTATCACCGTCACTGGCACCATCTCCGGCGACCCTAGCTCAGACGATTCCGCCACCAAATTCAAACTTACCAATTTAAAACTCGGTGAAAATGCCGACCACCCCTCCGCCGGCAATCTTTATATTATGCTAAAATCAAACGAAAGCTTCCGTCGTTCCGACGTTGTCACTTTGGAGGGGAAGTTATCCGGCGGTTTTGGCACTTACGCCGGTTTCATGTATCATCCCACCGTCCAAAAACTCGCTCGCGCCGACCCTGCCGACCCAGTTCTCACTGTTCGCGACTGGTTTTCGAACCGCATCGCCAGCCAAATCCCCGAGCCGGAACTTAGCCTCGGCCTCTCATATCTACTTGGCATGAAAACCGGTCTCCCCGACGACTTAAGCGAAAATCTCCGCATTGTCGGACTTGTCCATATCGTCGTCGCCTCTGGCGCCCACCTCTCCATTCTTGTCGGCATCGCCCGCCGAATATTCGGCAAACTCTCCAAATTTTCCGGCCTCCTCTTTTCGATTTTATTCATTATCTTTTTCATGGCTATGGTTGGGTTCACGCCCTCTATCATGCGCGCCGGCATCATGTCGATTTTGACGCTCGTGGTCGGCTTCACCGGTCGCAAAATCGCCCCCTGGCGCCTCATCACCCTTGTCGCCGCCATCACCCTCATCATCAACCCCATGTTCATTATCGATCTCGGCTGGCTCCTTTCTTTCGCCAGCTTATTCGGCATCATGATTTTAATGCCACACCTCTCCCGCTTTTTCTACGGCGACCGTCGCCCTCGATTTATCGCGAGTTCCGTCCTGGTTTCAGTTTCCGCCACCCTGATGACGGCCCCGATTACCCTTTATTATTTCGGTACCCTTTCGCTAATTTCCGTCATCGCCAACCTCCTCATTCTCCCGACACTCTCGTCTGCCATGGGTCTGGTTTTTCTTGCCGGTGTCGTCGCTAACATCCCACTAATTAACACGCTAATTTCTTTTCTCGCCACCAAAATCCTCGATTTTCACATCTTGGTTGTGGATTTTTTCGCCTCGGAGCAAAGTTTTCTGATTTCTATCGATCCTTACGACCCAAAAGTCTTTTTCCTCTATACTTTAGTCGTTTTTGTCCTCGGTATTGGACTTTTTTATCAAAAAATGATAAAATCTAAACAAGTTAAACAACATCAAAAGCGGGAGAATAATATGTCAGGACATTCGAAATGGGCTACGACCAAACGTCAAAAAGCCGTCGTTGATGCCAAGCGCGGCGCCCTGTTTACTAAAATTGGCAACCAAATCGCTATCGCGGCACGCGCCGGCACCGACCCGGATATGAATCCGTCGCTTGCCATGGTGCTCGAAAAAGCGCGTCACGCCAACATGCCGAAAGCCAACATCGAACGTGCTATTGCTCGCGCTGCCGACAAATCCGCTGCGGCGCTGATCGAAGAAACTTACGAAGCTTACGGCCCGGGCGGGGTCGGCATCGTAATTGAGGTCGCGACCGACAACAAAAACCGCACCATGCCCGAAGTTCGCCACACTCTCGACAAAAACGGCGGGCGTATGGCCGATCCAGGCTCGGTGATGTTCCAATTTGAACGCAAAGGCGTGATCACAATTTCCGAACAGGGCGAAGACGCTCTAATGTCGGCACTCGAGGCCGGCGCCGAAGACGCCACCGAAGAAGAGGACGGCATCGAAATCATCACCGGTGCTTCCGATTTAATGAAAGTTCGCGACGAGCTCAAAAAACAAAACTTGACCGTCACTTCCGCCGAACTTCAATACGTGCCGAGCAGCTACATTCCGGTCGAAGGTGAAACCGCCGAGAAGCTAGAAAAGCTCCTCTCCGCTGTTGACGACCTCGACGACGTGGTCAACGTCTTCACGAACGCCGAATAAACTCTTGATTTTAGAGAGAAAAAGATATATACTGTAATTAATTACATTAAAGCGAGGTAAAATTATGCCAGAGATTAAACCGACAGAGGTGGAAAGTAAAGCTAGTATTAAGGTAGTGGGCGTAGGCGGTGCCGGTGGTTCCGCAGTTGAGCGTATGAAAGAAGTGGGTCTTTCTGGCGTGGAATTCGTAGCAATTAATACCGATGCGCAGGCGCTTCATCATTCTCCTGCCGAGAACAAGGTTCATATCGGCCAAGGTCTCGGTGCGGGTGGCGACCCCGAAAAAGGTCGCGAAGCCGCCGAAGAAAGCAGGGAAGCTATCGCTAAAGCCTTGGACGGTGCGGACATGGTCTTTATTACTTTAGGTGCTGGTGGTGGCACCGGTTCTGGCGCCGGCCCTATCGTCGCCGAAGAAGCGCGCAAAAAAGACATTTTGACCGTCGGTGTCGCGACTAAACCTTTTACTTTTGAAGGTGCACGTCGTCGCGCTAACGCCGATGTCGCCATCGACAAACTCGCGCGCCAAGTCGACGCCCTGATTACTATTCCTAATGACCGACTTCTCCAAACTATCGACCCTCGCACTCCTCTGCTCGAAACTTTCAAAATCGCTGACGATGTTTTGCGCCAAGGCGTCCAAGGCATCTCCGAACTTATCACCGAACACTCGCTGATCAACCTCGACTTTGCCGACGTCAAAGCCATCATGAAAAATGCCGGCTCGGCCCTGATGGGTATCGGTCGCGCCTCTGGCGAAAACCGCGCCGTTATCGCCGCTCAACAAGCTGTCGAATCTCCGCTCATCGAAGTCAAAATCGAAGGTGCTCGCGGCGTACTGTTTAGCGTCGCTGGTGGTTACGATATGTCGATGTCCGAAGTCCAAGAAGCCGCCGAAGTTATCACCGGCGCTGTCTCTCCGGACGCGAACATCATTTTCGGTGCATCTATCCGCCCCGAGCTCGAGGACGAACTTGTCGTCACCGTTGTGGCTACCGGTTTTGATTCCGATTATTATAACGGCGATTACCAACGCCCAGAAGAAACCGCCGAGCCTAAAGACGAAAAACCGTCTTCCGAGCCCAAGGATTTCGCTCTCGAAAATCGCTCCAACATGTGGGATTCTATCAAAAGCGAGCCCGAAGCCGAGCCCACCACCGACAACGACGACGATATGGACATTCCGCCGTCTCTCCGTGAGCGCCTAAAAAAGAAGAAAAAATAATTGGAGGACCCGCGGATGGAACACAAATTTCGTATCGGAGATAGTAAAGTTCTAGAAAGCCGCGAGACCATCGACGGCCACGCTATTCGTCGCCGCCGCGAATCTGTCGACGGTCGGCGGTTCACGACTTACGAGCGCATCGAAATGCCGACCTTGACCGTCTTAAAACGTAGCGGTAACAAAGAACTTTTCGACCGCGACAAACTTCTCCTCGCTGTTCGTCGTAGCGTCGGTAAGTTTTTTAACTCCGAACTCGAAGTCGAAGAAGTCGTCAACAAAGTCACCGATATTCTCTATTCCTACGGTGTCGACGAAATCACTTCTCGCCAAATCGGCGAAGCCATTCTCGATGTCCTCTCCGAAGTCAACGAAGTCGCCTACGTCCGGTTTGCCTCAGTTTTCCGCGAATTCAAAACCCTCGAAGATTTCGAAAACATCCTGAAAGAACAGAGAAGGAAAAAATAATGCGCGTCGTTTGTGTTTTTCGTGATAACCAAGATTATTCGCGCGCGACCAGCGAATGGCTCGAAAATTTTCGGCGCCAAACCGGCCACGAAATCGAGACCATGGACCCCGACCAAAGCCCCAGCTTCTGCGAAGCCTATGACATCGTCGAATACCCGACCATTCTCGCTCTCGACGACACCGGCGCCGTCCGGGGCATGTGGCGCGGCCGCGACCTGCCCCTCATCAACGAAGTTTTATATTATATAATCTAAAGGAGAATTATGGACATTTTCGAAGAAATCATTAGCAACATTTGGGTCATCCGCATTTTTTGGTCAATCATCGTCATTTTGGCGAGCACCCTGGTCTACAATCTCATTTCCGGCGCCCTAGCTCGCCACGAAAAACGTAAATCCAAACTTTTCAACCAGAAAAAAAGTCGCACTTTTACCCGCATGTTCCGCAGTATCACGCGCTACGCCCTAATTATCCTTTCCGGCCTCATTATTTTACAAATTTTCGGCATTGACGTCTCCTCGATGCTCGCCGCCGCCGGCATCGCCAGCGTTATCGTTGCCTTCGCCATTCAGGACGCTTTAAAAGACGTCATCCGCGGGTTTGATATCATCTCTGACGGTTATTACAGCGTCGGCGACGTGGTTAAAATCGGCGATTTCGAAGGCAAAGTCCTCGCCGTCGGCCTGAAAACCACTCGTCTCCAAGACATCACCACCGGCAACCTCGTCTCTATCGCCAACCGCGAAATCACCGGCGCCGAAATCATGTCCGGCATCATCGGCATCGATGTCTCACTTTCTTACGAACTTCCTCTTGCCAAAGCCGAGGCCATTCTCGCCGAAATCGCCACCAAAATCGCCGAAATCGACAACATCACCTCCGCCGAATATCGCAAAATCTCCAACTTTTCCGAATCGTCCATCGACTACTGCCTCCGCATCGTCGGCGACCCCGCCCAGAGGCTCCAAAACCGGCGCGACAGCCTTGCCATCATCGCCGCCACCCTCGAAAAACACAAAACCTCCATCCCCTACCCCCAGCTCGACGTCCACACTAAATAGTCTCCACTTTTACCCCCGATACATTTGTGGTATAATATCTCTATGAAATATAGAGCGGGAGAACGACGCAGCGCCGTCGTATACGAAAAAGCCATCGCAGAGTGGTGGAAAAAGTACAAAACTTTTGAACAATCGGTCTTAGGACGCCCGATTGACAAATCTTACGTTTTTTATGATGGCCCTCCGTTCATTACTGGTAACCCGCACCACGGCACACTTCTTAGCTCCATCGTCAAGGACGCCGTCCCCCGTTTTTGGACCATGAACGGCTACCGCGTTGAACGACGCTGGGGCTGGGACTGCCACGGCCTCCCCGCCGAAAACTACGTCGAAAAACAACTCGGCATCACCGACCGCCGCGAAATCGGCACCAAATGGTCGCTCGAAGATTACATCAAAAAAGCTCGCGCCTCCATGGTCGCGAACTCCGAAACTTGGCGCTCCACCATCGACCGCGTCGGCCGCTGGGTCGATTTTGACCACTGCTACCGCACCATGGACAAAGATTTCATGGAGTCCGTCTGGTGGGCTTTCAAGCAACTTTACGACGCTGGCAAAATTTACGAAGGGCGCAAAGTCCTGATGTATGACACGAAATTTGCCACCCCTGTTTCCAAAGCCGAAGTCACCATGGATAACGACGCCTACCAAACCGTCACCGACCCAAGCGTCTATGTAAAATTCAAATTAGCAAGTGCAAAAAACGCTCGTAGCGACGGCGGCGACGAAGCGCATCAAGAAGAGCCTTGCTTTTTCCTAGCCTGGACCACCACTCCTTGGACCTTAATGGCCAACCGCATGCTTGCCGTCGGCGCTGACATTGACTACGCCAAAGTCAAAGTAGGGAACGAGATTTTCATCCTCGCCGAGTCTAAGGTCGAAAAAACCTTCGCAGGCGAAACCTACGAAGTTATCGAACACAAAATCTCTGGCCGGAGCCTCGCCAGCCAATCTTATTCTAGCATAGATGGCACGATTTGTCAAGTTTTCACCGCTGATTTTGTCGGCGAAGACGAAGGCACCGGCATCGTCCACTGCGCTCCCGCCTATGGCGAAAATGACTACGCGCTCTACCTCGAGCATCAAAACGAAATCGCTTTTGTCGACACTCTGGACGAAAACGGTTATTATATAAAAGAATACGCCGACAAACTCCACGCCCTCGGTGTTCGCGACACCGACGCTGACGGCATCCAAGTCTGGGCAGCCAACAAAATCATCGCCAAATGCCTCTTGGAGCAGGGGCTTGTCTACAAAATCGAATATATCCAGCACGAATACCCCTTCAATCCGCGCAGCCACGAGCGCATTATGTACCGCGCCTTCCCGTCTTGGTTCTTCGATACCGAAGGCACAAAACCTTTACTTCTCGAACAAAACGAAAATATCAACTGGTTCCCAGCCTACCTTAAACACGGCCGATTCGCCAAAAACATCGAACAAGCCCCCGATTGGAACCTCTCGCGCGACCGCTTCTGGGCGACCGCCATGCCCGTCTGGAAATCCGAGGAAGGCACAGTTCTCGTCATCGGCTCCTATGCCGAACTCGAAAAATACTCCGGCAAAACTCTCGACGACTACCACCGTCCTTGGGTCGACGAAATTGAATTTGACGCATGCGTAGAAAATGGCCAAGTCACGCCTCTAGGGCAAACTTCGGCTCAAAAATCCGCTCATGCCGAACATTCCGAACCAACCAACGGCGCCCACGTCGAACATTCCGAACAGGATAACAATGCCTCCACCGAACATTTAAAACAGGAAAGCAACGCCCACACCGAGCATTTCAAACGCATCGAAAAAGTCCTCGACTGTTGGTTCGAGTCCGGCTCCATGCCTTTTGCAGAACTTCACTACCCCTTCGAAAATCGCGAAAAATTCGAACAAAACTATCCCGCCGACTTCATCGTCGAATACGTCGGTCAAGTCCGCGCGTGGTTCTATTATGTCCATACCGTGAACACCACTCTCGCCGACATCGGCGCTTTCGGCGAAAAAGCCAAGCACGGCGCCAAAAACGCCTACAAAAATGTAATCACGACCGGCACACTAGCGGGTAACGACGGTCGCAAAATGAGCAAATCCCTCGGCAATTACACCGACCCGAACGAGCTAATGGACGCCTACTCCGCCGACTCTTTGCGCTTCTTGCTCCTCTCGAGCCCGGTCTGCTCCGGCGAAGATTTCGCCCTTCTCGACAAAGACGTCTCCGACGTCCACCGCAAACTCGCCATGATCTGGAACGTTTACGACTTCTTCACCACCTACGCCGAAGTCGAAGGCCTTAGTACCGAAGGATTTGAAAATATTCGTTCCGAGAAAGACGCATTCCTGAAAAATCCACTAGATATTTGGATTATTTCCCGGCTCTACGAACTAAGGGACGAAATTACCACAGGTATGCAAGAATACAACTTACCAAAAGCCCTCCAAGACGTCATCCCGTTCGTCGAAGACCTCTCCAACTGGTTCGTTCGTCGCTCCCGCCGTCGTTTCAGCAACAAAAACCCCGACGAAAACGACAAAAAATCAGCTTTCGCAACCCTTTACTTTGTTCTCATCTACCTCTCAAAACTCCTCGCACCCTTCACACCATTCCTCGCGGAAGAACTCTACCAAAAGATCACCGGCAAGGACGACTCCGTCCACCTCTTGGACTGGCCAGAAGCCGGCAAACCCGACGCCGACGTACTCGAGAAAATGTCCCGCACCCGCGCGATTATTACCGATGCTTTGGCTCTGCGCATGCAAAAGTCCGAGACCGAAAATCAGATTAAAATCCGCCAACCGCTTTCGAGGCTCACTTACGACGGCGAAAAACTCCCTGATTTCTACGAGCAAATCATCGCCGAGGAAGTTAACGTGAAAAAAGTCCAAAATTCCGACAAATTCACGCTAAATAAGACTCTAACCGAGGAACTAAAAAGGGAAGGTCAGGCTCGCGAAATCATTCGCGCCGTCCAGTCCGCTCGTAAGCACGCCGGTCTCAGCCCAAGCGACGAAATTAAACTTTCGCTCTCAATCGCTCCGCCCGAAGGCTTTGCGGACCTCATCCAGGCCGAAGTTCTCGCCTCCGAGCTCGTCCTAAATGGCAACTTCGTCCACGACGAAATCGCCAAAATCGGCGGCGAAAACGTCACGATTTCACTAGAAAAAATAAACTAAAACATCACTATCTCATTAGAGAAGACACAATAAGCCAAACCTGCCCCTTTTGGGGCAATCCGGAGGTCGCTGCCGAGGAATGAGGGCGTGAGCCCCGTAAAGACGGGCGCGAGCGACCCGTCCCCAAAAGGGGTGGGTTTGACTTTTATTTTGGCGGAATTTTACATGTTTCAGAATTCTCAGCTCATTTTTCCTGGTCGAATTTGACTTTTTCAGTCTTTTTAGCATAATCATTATTGACAAAATCACCAATGTGTGATACAATGGAAACAAGTTAGAAAATAAAATAAACATTCTAGCAATAAAACGGAGATAGAAAGTAAAACACAAATTAAAAATGGAAACTTTTCAAATCCCAACCTATGAATATTACGAAAACGAAGGCACCTACATCTCACCCGAAGAAGTCGACGAAACCACCATCGACCGCATCAAAAGTCGTCGCATCGGCGCCAAAATCCTCGGTTTATAACCTAAAAAAAAGAAGCCCACGAGGCTTCTTTTTGCCCGCCTCTGCTTCGCCGCCCAGGGTTTTAATTTCATGAGCAAGCGCGCCAGCCAAACCAAAGCCAGCCCAGCCGAGCCGATCCGAGCCAAGACAACTCGCCCTTCCCAGCCCCCAATTTCGCCGTTGACAGCCTGGCACGCTTATGCTAATCTTAAACTAAGAAAGGTTATCATTAAGAAAAAATAACATGGACGACACGAGCGAATATCTTGTTGATGAAAGCGTTCTTGGGCAATTCATTGACGAGCTAATCAAAAGAAAGCCTCTCGCGGTGAGCAGCGTCGAAGAGTTGGCGGACTTCAGGAAAAAAAGTATGCGCGAACTGAACAATCGTTTTATTGAAACACTCTTCAACAGATTGTCTGACGCGCAGAGAGAAGAGTTAAGCCAAATTTTAAGTTCTGATGCTGGCGGAGCTGAACCGTATCAGGAATTTTTTGTTAGAAATGGCATTAATCTCGAGCAACTTTTCACCAAAGCCACAGAGCAATACGCTCAGGAATTTCTAGGAGGTCAACATGCCTAACCAAGAGCCCAATAATACTAACCGCAGCGGTAGCATCCCAGATGAATGGAAAAGCCTTATTCAAGATGGCATTTACGATCTTAATGGCCAGCGTACGGATGAATATCTTAATTCCGAACAGGGAAAAATGGAATTAAAGGCGGAGGCCCAATTCGCCAAGAATGTAGACACAGCTAAGCGCATGCTTTCCGAGACTAATCGCGCAGAAGCAGCTGGCGAGATTACCGCCGAGCAAGCCGACAAACGTCGTTCTAGGTACGAAGACTTTTTAAATCGACAAGATTTTGACAAAATTGATCGTAGCGGTTTTCGCCAAGATTTTGTCGACAGTCAGTCTGTCGGTACTCCCGAGGAACAGGCTCGCTACCAAGCTTGGCTCGAAGGTAAAGATGCCGAAAACTTGAGCAACATTCAGGAAACTGGTCGCGAAGTCATCGGCGACCGCGTCGTCCTCGCCGAGCGTGGCGAAAAAACTGTTGATGCAGCCATGTTGACAAATGAATTAACAAAGTGGGATGAGCTTCAAGCGCAAGGCACAGTCAGCAAGGAAGATGCCGACAAAATCAAACAGGCAATTATTAATGCTTATGCTAATAAGCAAGTTGGCAATACTGGCAATAACTCGGTAGCCGACAATCACGACACTGTCCCAGCCGATACGGCGAATAGCGTCCCAAATGACGCCGCGAACAGTGTTCCGGAGGGCACCGCCAACGATGCCCCAGACGATGCGGCTAACGATACCTCAGCCGACGTCAATAAGGATACTCAGCCTACCGCAGCGGATACGGCTAAAAATGCTCCGAACGATAATGAACCTGCTTCTGCGACCGACAATGACAAAGACGACCGTTGGTTCGAGGACTTTTTCCAACAATTAGACCACGACAATAACCCGGACATCGATGCCGATAAAGCCGCGGACATTGATGCTGATAAAGCCGCCGACATTGATACCGATAAAGCTACGGAGATCGATGTCGATAAGGCTGATGAAATTGCAAAAGACAGAGCCGCCGCCGCTGCTGCATCACGACTTGACAGAGGGCTTGATGAGCCAGAGCTAAGATGGGTTGGTAGGATAGGTGAGTTTGCTAAAGAGATATCAAAGAAAAAAGGATTTAAATTGGCTGTAGGCGCAGCAATCACAGCGGTTGTTATCGCAGCCACCGCTTCTTTGTTCGGTGGCGGCAATATTAGCGTGAATTCCATGGATAATTCTCAGCCACGAACCGAAACTGCTTCCGAAAATTCCGCGAATGAATATAATGATATTCTCGAAGAAGGTAGCGAAACAATTAGCGACCGCAACAGTGGCTACTCTGAATTTGGTTTGTATAATTCAGAATACAAGGAAAAGCCCGTCGACTTCGCATACGCAACGGAAGTTTCTAAAGTTGTGGGTGAAAACCCGTACAACCACGTTGAATATGTTGCCGACAACATGAGCGAAGCTTTCGCTGGATATTACGCATTTTCTAGCATTGGCGGTGAAACAGAAGACGTAGAAGCTCTGTCTGAACTGGTCAAAAATACGGAGAATTCATTAGAACAACAAACCGACGAAGAATACGGGAGCACACTGGAGCAGTGGAAGCAATGGCTCAAAGAGTCTGAAGCCGAGCCTGTCCAGCTTGACGGGAACTACGTAAGTCTCGGTATTGTTCAACAAAACCCAGACGGCGGATATAGCTATGAGAATATGTATCTAGATGTGGGCGTCAACTACGAAAATGGCACTCAGGCAACTAAATTTACTCATCGTAATCCGGACACCGGCGAGATAGATGGAACCTTGATAGTAAAGACAAAAGGCTGCGAACAACCAGTTGTAAAGGTAGTGACTCCAGAAAATTACGCCACCTATACCGAGGCCACTCAACCCGAAACCCAGCCCGAAGCTGAACCCGAAACCCAGCCCGAAACCCAACCTGAGACTGAGCCCGAGACTCAGCCAGAAACTGAACCAGAAACTGAGCCAGAAACTGAACCTGAGACTGAGCCCGAAACTATCGCTCCCAAAGACGCAGAAAACCTCGAGCGCATCGACGAAGATATTGCCCGCAATATCGCCGAAGACATTAATACTGGCGAAATTCACGTTACCCCAACAGAGACGGAAAATCTAGCCACCATTACCGAGCAACCTTCGGCCCAAGATTACCAAGGCACCGAACCGACCATCGTCCAAAACGAGGCCTCCGGTCCCGCCGAAGAAGTCCAGGCACAAATCAGCCCCGAAAATAACTACAGCCAAGACCTAGGTGGCGCTAACGCGAACGAATACGCTCCGGTGCAAGAAGACACCGCCGCCCAAGCCGCGGCCGACGCAGCCGAAATCCCAATCGAACAAGCTCCCACCGAAGGCGAAGCTCTCGAAAACGCATTAAATGATTTAGGAATATATTAAGGGTAGGCAGAAAGGAACAACATGAAACACTCCATCAACCATAAATCACGCCTAGGGGTCTTTGGTGTCCTCGGCGCGGTCGCGACTATTGGCGCGAGCCTGCTCGGGCTAACCTCGGTCTCCGCTTGGGGTCCCGAGCGCTCGACTTTCACCATGCAAAGTCCAGCGACCTACCCGACCTTCAACTCCATCACCGACAACCCAACCATCGGCGACGAGCGCGACTTCGTCCGTATCGGCGAAATCAATACTGACGTCACCGACTTGAAAAACGAAGTCGAAGTCATCCCCGGCCGTCAATATCTCGTTTATGTCTATTTCCACAACAACGCTTCCAGTACTTTTAACGACTCTGCGCATAACCACTCCGGCGTTGCCGTCCAAACTCGGATGTCTACCTCGTTCTCGACCGTTCTCACGCCAAGTAGCAAGGGCAAAGTTACCGCCACCATCACTGCCAGCAATTCCAACCCGGCCTCCGTTTGGGACGAAGCCTACTTTACCACTACTACTGAAAAAGTTCTCATGCACTACGTTTCCGGCTCCGCCAAAATCTACAACGACTGGAATGCCAACGGCAGCGTGATGCCGTCCAGTCTCTTTACCGAAGAGGGAACCCTGCTCGGGCTTAACACCTTAAACGGCGTCATCCCAGGTTGTGAAGAATACCACGGCGTAGTCAGCTACGTCCTCCAAGCCGAAGAACTTGGCGGTTCAATCGACAAAACCGTTTCAAAAGACGGCGAAAATTTCTCTGAAAGCGTCAGCGCCGTATCTGGCGACGAAATCACCTTCAAACTCGCCATTACCAACACCGGCGACGTCGCCCTTACCAACGCCACGATTAAAGACATTCTGCCAGAAGGTTTAACCTTGGTTCCGGGCAGCGTCAGCCTTCGCGCCAACGATTCAACGACCACCGATCAACTCTCCGACGACATTCTTGGCACGGGCTACAATCTCGGCACTATCGGCACCGGCAACACTGTTTACATTACTTACAAGGCCACGGTAAACGGTGAATTTGATTGTACTGGCACAGAACTCGCAAACAGCGCCACTTTAACTTACGACAGCGACACCACTTCGGGCGATATTCGCACCGACTCGGCTACCGTTGTCGCTACAAAAACTGACTGCGCCGAACCCGAAACCTGCGAAACCAACCCCAATCTCGACGGTTGCCAACCGGAAAAAACTTGTGCCACCAACCCCGAAATGGAAGGTTGCCAAGAACTCCCCAACACCGGCCCGGTCGAAATCGTGCTTGCGGCGGTAATTATCGCCGGCATTGGCGGCGGCGGCTACTATCTCTATCGCACTAAAAGAACTCTAAAGGCGGTCGAAGGTAGCGTTTCCGGCAAAACCGCTGGCAAAACCACCATCAAAGACCTCGACAAAGATCTCGGCAAAACTTCCGCCGAAACCTCTCCGACAACTCCAGCCGGTACCGGAAATCAAGACAAATCTGCCAAAATCGACGATTCCTCTTCCCAAAAACCCGATAATATGCTAAAATAGTACGAGTAATAAAGGAATTATATGAAAAAAGCAGTCATTCTCGTCGGCGGGAAGCAATATCTAGCCGGTGAAAAAGAGACCCTACGGGTGGACCTCCTCCCGGAAGGCACCAAAGAGCTCGAACTTGACGCTTTACTCGTAATCGACGGCGACAAAACTACTGTCGGCACTCCTACGGTAAAGGGCGTAAAAGTTTCAGCAAAAGTGATCACGCCCGAAGTTAAAGGCGACAAAATCCGCGTTATCCGCTACAAAGCGAAAAAACGCGTCCACAAAGAAACTGGTCATCGCCAGAAATATTCCGAAATTGAAATCACCAAAATCGGATAAACTAACTAAAAATAAGCTCGTCAAAGAGCTTATTTTTATGGTATAATAGTTTTAATATGGCGAAGGTAATTTGTGTGACCAATCAAAAAGGCGGCGTGGGCAAAACCACCACTGCGGTCAATTTGTCATACTATTTAGCAAAAGACAAACACAAAACTCTGTTGGTCGATTTTGATCCCCAAGGCAACGCCACTTCTGGTCTCGGCGTCGATAAGTCCGACAGAAAAGCTCTCGGTGCCACCATGACCGAAGTTATTCTTGGCACCGCCGAACTAAAAGACGCTGTCCGCCCGACTAAGTATAAACATTTTGACCTTGTTCCCGCCACTCCAGAACTCGCCAACGCCGAAGTCGAACTAACTAGCCTGCCACGCAAATTCGTCCGCCTGCGCGACGCACTCCGCTCAGTTAGCGACCAATACGAATACATCATTATCGACTCCCCTCCGTCGCTCAGCCTCCTTACTGTCAACGGCATGATCGCCTCGAATTTCCTTCTGCTCCCAGTCCAAACCGAATTCTACGCTCTAGAAGGCGTCGCCCAACTTCTCGAAAGCATGAAACTAGTCATGAAACAAGCCAACCCGAACCTAAAACTCCTCGGCGTGCTCGCGACCATGTACGACAAACGCACCAGCCTCTCCGCCCAAGTCTACGCCGAAATCGAAAAATATTTCAAAAAGTTAACCTTTAGAACGACTATCCCGCGCAATGTGCGCGTTGCCGAGGCCCCGTCGCACGGCGTGCCGGTCGGCGTTTATGATAAATTTAGCAAAGGCGCCAAAGCCTACAAAGAATTTGCCAAAGAAGTGGAGGAACGTACCAAATGAAAGGTCTAGGAAGAGGTTTTGAAAGTTTAATCCCGACGGAACTCATCGACGACGAGTTCGACCCCACCGCCGCCGAGGACAAAAAAGAAAGCCAGCTAAAGGAGTTAAAACTCTCCGAAGTTTTTCGTGACGAGGACCAGCCCCGCCGAGAATTCAGCGAAGAAGCCTTGAATGCTCTGGCCGCCTCGATTAAAGAACACGGTGTACTGCAGCCTATCGTCGTCACCAAAGAAGAAGGGAAGTATAAAATCGTCGCCGGTGAACGTCGTTGGCGCGCCTCAAAAATTGCCGGTCTCGACAAAATCCCAGCTATCGTCCGCACTCTCGATTCCCAAAATCGTCTCGAGCTTTCCATCATCGAAAACGCCCAGCGCGAAGATTTGAACGCTATCGAACTTGCCACCGCCTACGCAAAACTCGCTGGCCAGTTCAACCTCTCCACCAAAGACATTGCCGCCCGCGTCGGCAAATCCGAAGCCTCTATTCAAGGTACTATGCGCCTCTTAAATCTCCCTGATGAAGTCAAAAAAATCATGGTCAAGGAAAAACTCTCCGAAGGCGTAATGCGCCCTCTTGTTGCTCGCGACGAACAAACCATCAAAAAAGTCCTCCCTAAAATCATCGCCGAGGGTTGGACCGCCCGCAAAGTCGAACGCTATTTTACCGAAACCAAGAAAAAATCCAGCTCCGCCGCCATCAAACGCGCCGAATATATTAAAGTGGAGAATAATTTATCCGAAAAATATTCTGCCACGGCTAAAATCTCCGGTCGCAGCCTTACCTTTAAATGCCGTTCCGAAGCCGAACTCAAGGCTTTAATCGAAAAACTTAAATAATTTTTAGACAAAATTCCACTTTTGCCTAATTTTCGCCTAATTTCCCCAAATTTTCGCCTCTGTAGCAACCAAAACCCAGCCCAGGCATCAAAACGTCCGAATCTTATCAAACGGGAACAATCTCATCACTACCGGCCCCACCACTCGGCAATACGGAATCGTTCCGAGGCCATTGCGCGAATCCCACGAGTTCGAACCTTCGCGATTGTCGCCCGAAACGAACAACTCGCCCTCCGGCACCACTGTGTCCACTTCGCCCGAAGTGTATTCTTTCGGCCCGTCCGTCTCCGACGTCCGCCACTCACCGTCATACACAAACCCCTCCGGATGTTCATCGTTGTAAATCGTCATCACCCCGTCTTTCACCACCACCCGCTCGCCAGGGAACGCCACCACCCGCTTAATAATATACCGGTCGCTCACATTCGACGGCACATCGCACGTCATCGGATTTTCTACCCCGAGCGCCTTATATTCCGCCACTTTCTCTTTGTCTTCATTCAGCAGCACGATAATCTGCCCCCGTTCCGGCACATATTCCTGCCCCAAAAAATGCGCCCACGACACCGCCGCCCGATTCACTACAATCCGGTCGTCTCCGTGCAAAGTATTTTCCATCGAACTCCCCACCACATTATACGATTGATAAATATACGTATTCAGAAACAGCGTCCCCAGCACAATCAGCAAAATAAACGACCCCAAACTACACAAGTCCTTTACCAGTGGGTGTTTTTGGAAAAAAGTTGGTTGCATAACAACTATTATAACACCAAATTTTAACTTATTTTAAACAATCTGCTATAATATAAAGATATGGCAGATTACATTCTAGCAAGAAAATCGCGCAACGTCATGAGCGCCATGGTTCACGTTTTCTTAAATCTCTTACTCGGCATCGGTTCGGTTCTGGTCACGATTCTTTCGGGCAGTCCCTTGCTCGGTCTGATTCTAGTTTTTGCCTCCAAGTGGCGAGTCTTCGCCGTCCGCCCTCGTTATCTTTGGCTCAACATTAAGTCTAATCTCGTCGACATGATCGTCGGCATCAGCGTCGTTCTTTTAACTTATTATACCGGCACCACCTTTCTCCCGGTCGACTTCATCTTGATGATTTTTTATTCCGTCTGGCTCATTGTGATTAAACCTCTCTCGTCCGAGCCCGCCACTCTCGCCCAGTCGCTCATCGCCGTTTTTCTCGGCATTTCCGCCTCTGTCATCATGACCGCTTCGCTCGAGCCTATTGTCCTAGTCTTGCTTGCCTTCCTCATCGGCTATGCCGCCTCGCGCCACGTCCTCTCTCAAACCAACGACAACGACTACACTTTGACTACTCTAGTTTGTGGCCTCGTCTTCGCCGAAATCGCCTGGCTCTGTTTTTCGTGGTCTATTGTTTATACTTTCGGCAGCACCGGCATTCGCATTCCCCAACTGGCTCTGATTCTCACGATTTTCGCCTTCGTCTATAACTACACCCGCCAAGCTATCGTCAAATACCAAGCTGATTTCCGCTTCAAACATATTCTCGGCCCCGTCATTTTCGGCGCCGCCCTCATCGCGATTATTGTCCTATTTTTTAGTAACCCAATATTTAATATCTAAGGAGGTAAAATGAAAGAAGAACAAGACGCGCCACTAACTCAAGACGCCAAGGCCGAACCCATCGAACCAGCGCCAGCCATCAACGAAGCGGAGCCTAGAACCGAGGTCAAGGCTGAGCCCGAAACTAGGACTGACTCCGAAAATAAACCCGAGTCAGAAACCAAGGCCGAGCCTGAAGTTAAAACTGAACCGGAGACTAAATCTGAACCCAAGCCCAAAGTCGTCGCCCGTCCTATTCAACCCGAACCGCATCCCAGCACCAACAAAGCCGCTATCGCCATGTCTTTAATCGCTTTAGTTTGTGGCTGTGGTGGGCTAGCCCTCGGCTGGCTCGGCTACGAAAAAGCCTCCACGCCACTCACTTTCCTCGGCTCCGGCGCCGATGGCAACTCCGCCAATTTCGTCGAAGGCTCCATCGCCGACGTCGCGGAAAAAGTCTCCAAATCTGTCGTTTCTATCGTCACTTCGACCAAAACTACCGACTTTTTCGGTCAAAGTTACAGTTCCGCCGCTGCCGGTACCGGCATTATCGTCACCGCGGATGGCTATATTCTGACTAACAAGCACGTCGTCAGTGGCGCTAGTGCAGTTACGGTGGTTCTAGACGACGGCACGACCTACGAAAACGTCAAAATTGTCGCTACCGACCCCTTAAACGACGTCGCCTTCCTTAAGGTCGAGAATGTTTCCGATCTGACCGCCGCCGCGCTCGGTGATTCCAAAACTATCGCCGTCGGTCAACAAGTTATCGCTATCGGCAACGCCCTTGGCGAATACCAAAACACCGTCACCTCCGGCATCGTCTCTGGCACCGGTCGTTCAGTTGTCGCGTCCGACGGTAGTGGCACCACCACCGAATCCTTGTCCGACATGATTCAAACCGACGCCGCCATTAACTCTGGCAACTCTGGTGGCCCCTTGGTCAATGCCGCCGGCGAAGTCATCGGCATTAACACCGCCACCTCGACCTCTGCCGAAAACATGGGCTTTGCTATCCCGATCTCTAGCGTCAAAGGCATGCTCGCCCAACTCACCGAAACCGGCTCCGCCAAACGCACCTACCTCGGCGTCTATGTCGTCGAAATCACCGCCGCTATCGCAAAAAGCTACAATTTACCAGTCAGCGAAGGCGCCTACATCTATAGCTCCTCGAACTATTCCGCCATCGTCTCTGGCGGCCCCGCCGCGAAGGCTGGACTAAAAGACAAAGACATCGTCACCAAAGTCAATGGTGTCTCCGTCGGCGCCGCCGGCTCGCTCACAAACTTAATCGGTGAATATAAACCCGGCGACACAGTTCAGCTCACGGTTATCCGCGACGGCAAAGAAATCGCCATCAACGTCACCCTCGAAGGCTATTCGAATTAGCCTCTCACAAAAACCGCCCCGAAAAGAGGCGGTTTTTTTCGGCCCCAAGGCGCGCCGAAAAATATTTTTAGCCTCAATGAAAGCATACCAAAGATATTAAATTGTCATTCCAAACACCAACCCAAACCCCCGTTTCTCTAGCAGGGAATAACTATATTCGCGAGCGTATTCCACAATTCGCTCATGCTGGCACGGGTCGGCCTCTAGCACCAAAACCGGAATTTTCCGCGCTTCCGCTTGCTGAACTAATTTTTTAATCAGCTTAAGACCTCCGTCTTCCGCATATAGCGCCAATCTCGGCTCACGAGATAGCGCTTTTTTGTCAATCCACTCCCAATTTTCGTCCACATACGGCAAATTCGCCACCACCACCGTAAAATCACCACGCACCTCGGCCATTAAATCTGACTGCATAAACTCCACTTCCGCCCCAAGCCTCGCCGCATTCTCCCGCGCAACCCTTAAAGCTTCGCCAGAGACATCGCTAGCCGTAATTTTCACCTCGGGTAGCTCCAGCGCCAGCGACACCGCAATACACCCCGACCCCGTTCCCACCTCTAGAATCCGGCACTTTTTCGGCAATTTCGGACGCGCCGGAATCACCCCGGGCAAATAGGCTTTTCCAGCCAAATTCAGCACCGCATCCACCAACATTTCCGTTTCCGGGCGGGGAATTAACACCTCTGGCGTCACTAAAAACTCTCGCCCGTAGAAATTAACCATATCATGAGCCACCTTTTTCCCAGAAGAAATAGCTGTATCGTTAGCCGTCTTCCTCCCAGAGAAAACAATCGTTTCATCTGCTACTTTTTCTTCAGAGGGGCAAGCCTCGGCTAGGTTCGGACTAACTTTTGAGTTCTCGCTCATGCTTCTTCAGCTCTAGAATAATATCCTCGATATCGCCGTCCATCACCGCCGGAATATTCGACCGCGAATAATGAATCCGATGGTCCGTCACTCGGTCCTGTGGGAAATTATAAGTCCGAATTTTCTCACTCCGGTCCCCCGTCCCAATCAGCGACTTTCTCGCTTCACTTGCATTTTTAATTTCTTCCGCCTTTTTCTTCTCCAAAAGTCGCGCTCGGAGGATATTCATCGCCTTAATTCGGTTCTGTTGCTGCGAACGTTCGTCCTGCATCGCGACCACGATTCCGGTCGGCAAATGCGTAATCCTCACCGCCGAATCGGTCGTATTTACCCCCTGCCCCCCATGTCCGCCGGATCGATAAATATCAATCCTTAGATCCTCAGACTTAATCTCGAGGTCCTCTTCCGAAGCCTCCGGCAGCACCGCCACCGTCGCGGTCGAAGTATGAATGCGCCCCTGTGATTCAGTCACCGGTACCCGTTGTACCCGATGCACTCCGCCCTCAAACTTCAATTGCCCATAAGCATCCTCCCCCGACACCTTAAAAATCACCTCTTTCATTCCGCCCGCTTCGTTCTCGTTTTGTGACATCAACTCAACTTTCAGCCCATGCCCCTCGGCATATTTCGTATACATCCGATACAACTCACCCGCGAACAGGGAAGCTTCGTCGCCCCCCGCCCCTGCCCGAATTTCCATAATCGCCGGTTTGTCGTCCTCTGGGTCGCGCGGGATCAACAACTCTTCTAGTTGCGTCTTAGCCTCGGCGATTTCAGTTTTTAATCTCGCCACGTCCTCGCGCGCCAGCTCCCCCAGCTCGGCATCGTTCACCAAGCTTTCCGCCTCTGTTAAATTCTCCGCAAATTGAACAACTTTTTTGTTCAACTCCAAAATCTCTCTTAAAACTCCCGCCCGTTTCGACTTCGCCGCAAAATCACTAGCCGCGTAAGCATCCGGCTTCGCCAAAAAATCTTCAATCTCCCCAAGTTCCTCTTCAAATTTTTTCAAATCCATGCTATAATTATATCACACTTATGGGGATTTAGCTCAGCTGGCTAGAGCGTACGATTCACATTCGTAAGGTCACAGGTTCGAGCCCTGTAATCCCCACCACAACCAGCCCCACCGGGCCTTTTTTTCTGCCAATTTTCTGAAAGTTATCACCGATATAACTCCTGTTATCCTTGAAATAAAACCGCCGATAGATCTACCTCACCCCCAACAAAATAGTGAGAAATCTTCTTTTTATAGCATCCTAATATTATGTATCACTATATAATTTAACGCGGTAGGAAAATCGTGCTATAACGAAAAATTTGTTATAATAGTAACATGGATAAAAAGCGAACATTGGGTCAATTCTTTACTAAAGACGAGCTTTGGCTAAAACCTCAGATTATGGATTTCATAAAGGAATCTGGTTCGTCCATTGCGTATGATCCTTTCGCTGGAGCTGGAGATTTATTGCGGGTAGCTAGAGAAAAGTGTGGCTTTAATAAAGTGGCTGGACTAGATATTGACGATAAGCTGGCTTGGGAGCATAATGATTCTCTGTTGGATATACCACACATTAACGATGCTATTATTATCACGAACCCGCCATACATCTCAAATTATTCTGCCTCCAGGAAGGGGTTGACACGGGAACTGGAGAAGTATTTTGCCACTTCTAGGTATAATGATGTTTATTTGATAGCGTTAGACAAGATGATAGAAGCACAGAACAATGTCGTCGCTATAATACCAGAAACTTTTATTAACTCGAATTATGAGCAAAAGAACTTTTTATCCAGTATTACAATACTAGAAGAAAACCCTTTTGATGATACGGAAAATCCAGTCGTTGTCGCTTGTTTTGACGGGAATTTCAAAAGCCTGTCAGAGGTTAAAGTCTATAAAAATGATATTTTTGTCAACAACTTAGGAAACATTGAGAACCTAAGAATAAAACCAATGGGCATTTTAGATATGACGTTTAACAAGCCTAACGGCTGGCTTGCGGTTCGTTGTGTGGACACAACAAACCCAGCGAATATGATAAAATTTGACTTTAAGGACAACATCAAGTATGACTGGAAAAATCGTATTAAGGTCTCCTCTAGACTATTAACTCTTGTAGATGTAGACGTTAAGGACGAAGACAAGGAAATATTCATCCAAAAATGTAATGACATGCTATCTAAAATTAGAGAAGAAACGAGCGACGTAATTTTGAGCCCATTTAAAGGAAATATGAAAAATGGTCGGCGACGTCGTCGTTTAGATTTTATGACCTGTAGAGCAATTATTGAAAAAGCGTATAGCGATTTATACAAAACGCACGAAATACCAGCTGTAGCTATTTCGTATAATGGCAATAAGTTAAGTGAAAGGAATCTAAATGCTAGACAACAAGCGTTATTTTAATTATTCAAAAGAGCATCCAGAGGGTTTATTTGATCCATATTATGCAAAAGATAAAGTAGTCATTCCGCTTAGGGCGGAAAAGAAAAATGAACTTACGACAAGTAATGAAAAGCTTATAGATTTTATTACCGCTTTTGAGGTGGCCGTATCTATGGGCAAAAGCAAAAATAACGATAATGTCAAAGAAATTATTGAGGCTATCGAATCGGTTCTCGACAGAACGGAAAATATAAACTATTCTCCTTTCTGTCAATTCTTTATGGTTTATAACGCAAGCTACGCTGCTTATAAAGAATTATCGAAAGAAGACAAATATGAGTTTCTATATGAAATATTAGTCCTCTATTGTAAAGAACGTCATGGCATGTATAAGAGTCATGGCTACACCAATTCTATTCTTCAAGTTATATGCGACAATTATTCTCATAAGCGAAATTCTAAAACTTCAATTGTAAAGTTCGAGGACTTACTCAAACCATATACGACCTATAATCTTCAGGATGAGAATAGAGTTCTTACAGATGACAATTATTATTTTTTACCAGATAAAACCGGAAAGAAATGCTTTGTTCGGTTGCTAAAAGAACTTGGGTTGAAAATGGAATCTAGAGCTATTGAACAAAGCAAAGTCCCAGATATAGTGTTTAAGCATAATGGACATTATTATATTTTTGAACTCAAAATGATGAAGGGCGGTGGAGGCGGTCAGAACAAACAAGCCGTAGAATTCGCATATTTCATTAGATTCTCAGAAAAAAACAACAAAATTCACTACGGCATTCTCTTAGATTCTTTATATTCAAATGATCTGTTTTTTAGCACTCAGCCTAAGATAACAGAACAGAGGAAGGATGTCATTGAGGCATTAGGCAATAACCCAAATAACTTCTTCGTGAATACGGCTGGAGCGGAGTTGCTTTTAAATGATATATTCATGAAAAATTAAGAAAGGTGCGGCAGGCTCCAATTTTATTACACATTTCATCTATTCTCTCGAGTACAAACGGAAAAACCCCGTTATCCAGGGGAGAGAGTTTTTCGCACATTCAGCAGGAGTCATTTTGAGTGCCGTATGAATGCGCCCATTTTTACATTAGCTATTTTATACCGCGGGAGCTTCTTTTTTGTCGCAAGTTTAACGGGTTTGAATACATTTTTATATAATATAAAAAACTTGCCCGAAATCCTCCAAAAAAACGCCAAAAACCACTTGCTTTTCCATATCTAGTGTCGTATACTAGATATTAGACACTAAATATAGCGTTTGGGTCGCTATAGCACCTACAAACAATACAACAAGAAAACATTGAAGGAGGTATCAAATGTTTAAGCGTATCGTCAAACGTGACGGCAAAATCGTCAAATTCGACCCCGAAAAAATCACCGAAGCTATCACCAAGGCTGGTCTAGCTACGGGTGAGTTCAAAGCCGACCGCGCCAAAGCCTTGACCGAAAAGGTCTTAAAGCGCTCCGAGGAAAAAATCACCGCTCGCACCCCGAATGTCGAGCAAATCCAAGACATCGTCGAAGAAGTCTTAATGGAATCCAGTTTCAAAAAGACCGCGCGTTCCTACATTCGCTACCGCCAAGAGCGCTCCCGCGTCCGCAACGCTAAATCCGATCTCATGATGGTCTATCGCACGATTTCTCACGCCGACGCCTCCGAAGATTCCGACGTCAAGCGCTCCAACGCCAACGTCGACGGCGACTCTGCGATGGGGAAGATGCTCCAATTCGGTGCCGAAGGCTCCAAAGTTTTCGCAAAAACTCTACTTTTGCGCCCCGACATCGCCGCCGCGCACGAAAACGGCGACATTCACATCCACGACCTCGACTTTTACGCCACCGGCACCCTGACTTGTTGCCAGTCCGACCCCTTCGTCTTGTTTGAAAACGGCGGTTTTAACACCGGTCACGGGCATCTGCGCACCCCGAATTCCATCGGTTCTTACGCCGCTCTCGCCGCCATTCTCCTCCAAGCCAACCAAAACGAGCAACACGGCGGTCAGTCTATCCCGAACTTCGATTACGCCATGGCGCCGGGCGTCAATAAGTCTTTCCGTAAAGCCCTAAAGCGCAATCTCGAAAAATACAACGAGTTTGCCGACAAAAGCCTCAAACTCGAAGTTAAAGATGACTACGAATTCGGCGACGATAAAAAACTCGAAAAAGCCAAATGGCCGAAAAAAGTTGTCGAAGTCTCGAACGCCGATGTCGAACGCGAAACACTCCAGGCCATGGAGGGCTTCATCCACAACTTAAACACCATGCACTCCCGCGCCGGCGCCCAGGTTCCATTCACGAGCATTAACTTCGGCACCGATACCACTCCTGCGGGTCGGCTGGTTTCAAAATACTTGCTCCAAGCCACCAAAAACGGCCTCGGCAAAGGCGAAACTCCGATTTTCCCAATCAGTATCTTCAAAGTCAAATCCGGCATCAACTACAACCCAGGCGACCCGAACTACGACCTCTTTCAAAAATCCATGGAAGTCTCCGCCAAGCGCCTGTTCCCGAATTTCTGCTTTATCGATGCGCCCTACAACCTAAAATATTACAAAAAAGGCGACTACCGCACCGAAATCGCGACCATGGGCTGCCGCACCCGCGTTTTTGCCAGCATTTTCCCCGAATCCGACGGCATCGTCACTGGCCGCGGCAACTTGTCTTTCACCACGGTCAACCTCGTCCGCATCGGTATCAATCACGGCATCTGCACCGGTGAGCGCAAAGAAGCCGACTGGGACGGTTTCTACAAAGAACTCGACGAAAAAATGGATCTCGTCAAAGACGAACTTTTGGAACGCTTTGAATTCCAAGCCAACCAACACGTTCGCAACTTCCCGTTCCTTATGGGCCAAGGCAACTGGTTCGGTTCGGAAAAGCTAAAACCTAGCGACACCTTGCGCGACGTTATTAAACATGGCACCCTCAGCATCGGCTTTATCGGCCTCGCCGAAACACTTGTTGCCATGACCGGCAAACATCACGGCGAAGATGAAGACGCGCGCGAACTCGGGCTCGACATCATCACCCACATGCGCGAAAAATGCGACAGTTATTCCAAAAAGTACAAATTAAACTTCTCGCTTCTCGCCACTCCTGCCGAAGGTATCGCCGGCCGCTTTACCAAAATCGACCGCAAAGAATACGGCACGATTAAAGGCGTCACCGATCGCGACTTCTATACCAACTCTTTCCACGTCCCGGTCTACTACCCGATTTCCGCGTTCGACAAAATCGACATCGAGGCCCCGTATCACAACCTTTGCAACGCTGGCCATATCACCTATATCGAACTCGACGGCGACCCGTCCCAAAATCTCGCCGCCTTCGAATCCGTGATTCGTAAAATGCACGACGCTGGTATCGGCTACGGCTCGGTCAACCATCCTGTCGATCGCGACCCAGTTTGCGGGTTCTCCGGCGTGATTACTGGCGACCGCTGTCCGCATTGTGGCCGACTCGAAGGCGACCTCCCGTTCGAAAAAGTTAAACTCTGCACCAAAGGGGAATAAATGTCCGCCAAGTTCGACCTAGACCAATACTTGCTCGACAATATTTCCAAGCCACTCGAGGTTCCGGATGGATATATTCGTCTGTCCGGCCCCCTCGAACACGACAATATCGTAAACGGCGATGGTCTCCGCGCGGTTATCTGGACTCAAGGTTGCCCGAATCATTGTAAAGGTTGCCAAAATCCCGAAACTTGGGATTATGGCGCCGGGTTTTTAATCAAACTCGACGACATCAAAGCCGAACTAGTAAAATTCAAAGGTCAAACCGGTCTCACTTTCTGTGGCGGCGAACCTTTTATCCAGGCCAAGGCTTGCAAAGAACTTGCCGACTGGGTGCGCCAAGAACTCGGCTGGAACGTCTGGAGTTTCACCGGTTTCAAGCACGAATTAATCAAAAAACACGGTGGGGAACCTTGGGAATTCTTAAAATCCCTTGACGCACTCATCGACGGGCCGTTTGTCCTCGAACAGCGCGACTTATCTCTCCGTTTTCGTGGTTCCAAAAACCAACGCCTGCTTCATCTAGGACTCGGTACCGGCAAAATCCTCTCCATCGAATAACTGGTGAAATTTTGTCGCTATAACCTCACAACTTCACATTAAACGGAGTCTGTCGTCAAAATCGGTGCTATAATAAATATATGACCCCAAAAACTGTTAAACCGACAGACTCCGAACGCGTCAAACGCGCGGTTGAGGTTGCCACGAAGGCCCACGAGGGGCAATTTCGCAAAACTGGCGAGCCCTACATCGTTCATCCGCTTGCAGTCAAAAAAATCCTCGAAGAGTGGGGCATGGACGAGGACACGATTATTGCCGGCGTGCTTCATGACGTGGTCGAGGATACCGACGTTACTCTCGACGACATCAAAAAAGAATTCGGCGAATCGGTGGCCTTCCTTGTCGATGGAGTGACTAAAATCTCCACCGCTCGCGACGGCATGCGCGACATTGACACTTATCTCCCGACCACAAAGGACAATTTTCTGCGCCTCATGATTGCACTCGGCGATGACATTCGTGTTCTAATTATCAAACTCGCCGACCGTCTCCATAATTTGCGCACTCTTTCGGCACTTCCGCCCGACAAACAAAAGAAAATCGCCAAAGAATCGCTCGAAGTTTTTGCGCCTCTGGCCGACCGACTCAACATGGGGCTTTTGCGTGTCGAGATGTCCGACCTCGCTTTTAAATATGTTGACCCGCGCCGGTTCGAAGAACTAGACGGCTTGATCAAAAAATACAACAAATCCGCCGAAAAGTTTCTCGCCAAAGTTACCGCAGAAGTCTCCGCGGCTCTCAAAAAAGAAAAAATCAAATTCAATCTTTCGGGTCGGGTCAAATCCGTTTACTCTTTGCACAAAAAACTCGCCAAACACAACCAAAACATGGGCGAAGTTTATGACCTGACAGCTCTCCGTGTCATTGTGGACGATGTGACCTCCTGTTATCTCGTACTCGGCATCATCCACTCTCTTTATACTCCCATGGACGGCCGCATCAAAGATTACATCGCCATGCCCAAACAAAACGGCTACCAATCCCTGCACACTACCGTCATCACTAAAGACAAGCACATTATCGAATTCCAAATCCGCACCAAAGAAATGCACGAATACGCCGAGCGTGGGCTGGCGGCGAGTTTTTATTATAATGAACAAAAGTTGACCGAAAACTACAAACAGGGAAAAATCGAACATCTCCCGACTAACTTGCTCTGGATTACCGAACTCCAAATGACCGCCGCCAAACTCCGCGAAGGAAAAAAAGTCGACCTAAAAAAGTTAAAATTAAACCTTTTTGCCGATAAAATTTTTGTCTACACCCCCAAAGGCGATATTATCGACCTGCCTAAAGGCGCGCTGCCACTCGACTTTGCTTATCGGCTTCATTCCGAAATTGGCGACCACGTGGTCGGCGTCAAAATTAATGGCAAGATGTCCAACTTGAACAAAAAATTAGAACATGGTGACGTGGTCGAAATCCTCACCTCTAAAAACCAGACCCCAAAACCTTCCTGGTTCGATAAAATTATTACTCCCCACGCCCGCCAAAAACTTCGCCATCGTCTCAATGCCGGCAAAGATACCGACAAAACCACCGACCCCTCCCCCCGCAAACGCCCTCGCAAAAAGAAAAAATAAATTATTTGTTCAGTAGGAGCCAGAAAATGATTAAAAGATATAATCAAAACGAAATCGAAAAGTTGGTCGAAATTCTGAAAGCAGACGGCGTCATTAGCGTCCCGACCGACACAGTTTTTGGTATCTGTGCCAGCATAAAATCAAAAAATGCACACGATAAATTAATGGCTATCAAAAAACGCCCCGCAGAAAAATCATTTCCCGTTATGTGTGCAAACGAAGAACAGATCAAAAGCATAGCCGTAGTAAGTGACGTGGCAGAAAAATTAATCAAAGCCTTCATGCCGGGCCCGATTACATTGGTATTAAAAAGCAATAAAAATTTACCAGCATACATAACCCACGACAAAGACACGATCGCCGTCCGAATGGCAACATCGGAAGCAATAAAAGAAATTATTACAAAATTAAAAAGCCCAGTCTTTATGACCAGCGCTAACCAAAGCGGGGAACCTACCTGCACGAATTTAGATGAAATAGAAAAAAAATGCCCAAATCTAGACGGCATGCTAGAAGGAAAGGTGACTTTTTCAAAAGCAAGCACCATCATAGATTGTAGTACCGATAAAATAAAAATATTAAGAGAGGGTCCAATAACGCCGGAACAAATCAATAAAATCCTACTGTAAAAATGGAGCCGTTTGTCCCTTGGGACGCTCCGGCTCCATTTTCGTCTTACAAAAAATTATTGGAGCCGTTTACGAAGTTCCGGTCTCCATTTTTTTTGTGAAACAAAAAAAATGGAGCCGATGGCAGGGATCGAACCTGTGACCTGCTCGTTACGAATGAGCTGCTCTACCAACTGAGCTACATCGGCACCACCTTTATTATAACACACTTTTTCTTGCTAGCATACAGAATGTGGTATAATTAAGCCAAGGAGGATGAAAATGACAAAAAATCCAAAAGCGGAAATTATTAAACACGGGGTCGACGAGGCCAGCGGGGTTTTAAAGCGCAACGCTTGGAGCGCGATTATCGAATCGCTCGCAACGATTATTCTCGGTATTTTTTTGATTGCCTGGCAAGATGCTGTCGTCCAAGTCATCGGCTACGTCGCCGGCACAATTTTGATTATTAAAGGCGCCTATCAAATCATCAACTATTTTGTCGTCAAGGGTCAAAACAACATTTTCAACAATAATTTGCTCGGCGGAGTTATTTCGCTTTTGATCGGTATCGCTTTTCTCTTTATCGGCGAACAAATTATTGACGTTTTCCGCATCATTATGGGCATCTGGATGATTTACGAGGCTCTCGTCCGTATGAATACTTCGATCAAGCTTCACGCGGTCGGCATCAAAGCTTGGAGCTATGTCCTTATTCTTGCGCTAATGATGCTGGTTCTCGGCGTTTTCGTCACTTTTTATCAAGGCGCAGTTGTTACTCTGATCGGCTGGATGATGATTTTGACCGGCGTTATCGGTATCGTTGGCGACGCGATGTTTATTCAATACGTTAACAAAGTAGCGGATTTCATCACCGACAAAAAATAACTTATGAGTAATTTCAAAGAAACTTTTCTTAAAATTTTTCATACCGAACGCAGTTCGTTCGTGTTGATGATTTTTAACCTGGTTTTTGCGCTTGCTCTAATTATTTTTTCAATTATTAGTCTAAATCCCAACGCCTCGGTAGTCAAAATCGGCTACGGCGACATCGGCGGTTATCGCGACGGCTCCTGGCAGGATTTACTGGCTTTTCCGCTCCTGGCTTTAATTTTCGGCGTGTTTCATAATTTTCTCGCTCTAAAAATTTTCGAAAAACGCGGTTCAGGCATGGCTAAGTTCTTTTTACTTATCACTACTATGTTGATTGCGGGCACTTTTCTAGTTTTAATCCGCACGCTCGGGGAAGGTTAATATGCGTACGCGCCAAAATCTCGAAATTCCACAAGGCAAACGCACCCCGCTTTACCGTTTTCTCGAAATTCTGCCCGGGGCGATTTCGTATGGCGCAATTATTTTGCTCTTTTTACTCTCCTGGATCGAGCCCATGGTGGGTGCAATTTATTTGTTCATTCTCATCGCCGCGACTTTGGTCAAAGCTGTCGCTGTGGCTTACCGCACAATCCAGGGTTACGAAACTGTCAAACGTGCTGGTCGGGTCGATTGGGCAAAACGTCTTAACGACCTAGAAACTCCGCACGATTCGTTTGAGCGTCTGCGCGACGACGATAATAATAGCTACCATTTTGTCGAGCATGTCGAAAACTTGAAAATGATGGCCGCCATGGAAAGCGAATATCCCAAACCGTCCGAAGTTTATCATGTTGTCATTATGACCGCCTACGACGAAGGCCTAGAAACGCTCGGGCCCTCCGTAGAAGCTGTCAAAAACACCACTTTTCCCAACGAACGAATTATTTTTGCCTTAGCCTACGAGGCTCGGGGCGGGGAAGCTATCGAAAACAACGCCAAAACTCTAGCCGAAAAATATCATGGCGTGTTTAGAGATTTTTTACTAGTCAAACACCCCGCCGATCTACCGCATGAAGTTATCGGCAAGGGTCCGAACTTAACCTACGCCGGCGAACAAGTCGCAGAATATGTTAAAGCCCAAAATCTTCCAGTCGAAAACATCATTGTCACCTCGTTAGATAGCGACAATCGCATGGCACCAAAATATCTCGACTCCGTCGCCTACGAGTTTATCACTCACCCCAATCGCCAACGTCTCAGCTATCAACCAGTCGCTCTATTCATGAATAATATTTGGGACGCCCCCGCGCCTTCTCGCGTCATCGCGACTTCAAATTCCTTTTTCAACGTGATTTCGACCATGCGCCCGCATTCTTTGCGCAACTTCGCTTCGCATTCGCAACCACTCCAGGCGCTCGAAGCCATGCATTTTTGGAGTAAGCGTACCATTGTTGAGGACGGCCACCAATATTGGCGTAGCCTATTTTTCTTCCACGGCGACTACGCAGTTTTGCCGATTCGCATTCCAATCTATCAGGACGCAGTCATCGACGAAACTTTTTGGAAAACCATCAAAGCCCAGTTCGTCCAGGTTCGGCGCTGGTATTACGGCGCTTCCGACGTAGCATATGTCGGCGTCCGGCTATTCGCCAAAAAATCCGAACGCGTCGTTCCGTTTTGGCAACTTTTTCCGAAGTTTTTGCGCCTGCTCGACGGACATATCACGCTTGCCATTCTCGCACCCATCGTCGCTTTTGGCGGTTGGGTGCCGATGATTATGAACGTCTCATCTCACGAAATGATTGCCTATAGTCTACCTAGTATCGTCGGCGTGGTAGAAACTTTCGCCTCTATCGGACTTATCGTCTCGGTGCTAGTTTCTTTCAAAATCCTCCCCGAACGCCCCGCCAAATACAGAAAAGGGAAGAACATCTCCATGATTATCCAGTGGGTTCTAATGCCAATTACCTCGATTTTGTATCAATCCGTCGCTGCTTTTTATTCTCAAACTCGTCTCATGCTCGGCAAATATATGGAAAAATTCGACGTCACCAAAAAAGTCGTCAAAAAGTAGTTCTGCCTTACTTTTTTTGCCTCGTCTCGTTCTTGCACCGCCTCATTTTACGTCATCCCCGCAATGCCATTCTGCTCTAGCTCAACTTTTTTCCGGTCCCACCTCGAATTCTCAGCGCCTGGCAAACTCCTCTCACCGCCTCATCATAACTATCATAAATCTTTAAGTTCGCCCCGAGTACATTTTTTATTTCCGCCTTCACATCCTCGAGTTGCGCGCACCCTAGCACGATCTCCCCTGGCCAAAACCGTCGTCTCTTCGAAAAATCTTCCAAAGTATTTCGGATTTCAGCTTCGGTCAGCTCCCCGTCATCAATTTTACTCGGCCAACTGTCTAGGCATAAAGTTTTTGTTCGGCGTCGCACTCGCAATAAAAAATGACAATAATTTATTGTTCGCCTCACGGCCGTCGTCGTCATTACTAACACGTCGCGCTTAATAAAACTGTCCGGCTTTTTCAAATTCAATCCAATAAATTTTTGTTGCCTATATTTTCGCCGGAAATACCTTAGGCTCGTCATCGTTAGCAGGTGATTGGCTAAAACTATCAAATCAGCCTTGCCAATATACGGTTTCAGCGCCGCCTCCGTCACTCTACGCGCCCGACGCGGATTTTTCAAAATCTCGTCCGCATGTCGCCAGTCGATCACTCGAATAATTTCGAGCACCGGTAGGTCTTCCTGCAGTCGGTCGGCGAAAAACTCGCCTCCATATCCCCCATCGAACACCACAACTTTTAGCATTTTTATTGCCTCATTTTTCCTTTCTCCTCCATGCCGAGATTGTATCATGTTTTTTCGGTCCTCAAATTTTGGACTTTCAAAAAATGGGACATTTGTCTCATTTTTGGCAATTTTACGCACTCTTAACAGGGGTGGGGAATTTTGCAAAATAAAACGTTAAAAAATCACCAAAATTACTAAAAACCCTCAAATTCCGCAATAAATCCCGAAACCCACCAGCCTCGCGACCCCGAAGCTCGCTATCCTCACAATTCCAAAGCTTGCTGCCTTCACAACCCCGAAGCCCATTACCCTCACAGCCCCAAAACCCGCTAACGCCCCAGCGTTTTTTCAAAAATCGCCAAAATTCCTCCGCCAGAATTATTCGCCGTATGATATAATATTCCTATGGGTTGTTAGCTCAGTTGGCTAGAGCACCTCGTTTACACCGAGGGGGTCGGGGGTTCGAATCCCTCACAACCCACCATTAACTATGCAAGTCGAACTCACACAATTTTACGAACGCCTTGGCGCCATCGCCCTGATTTTAATCCTAGGGTTTTTTCTTGGCAAATTCAAACTCATCAGCCAAAAAACCAATACCGAACTCACCAATCTACTCCTAATGGTTTTTATGCCCGCGGCCCTTTTTACCGCCTTTCCCGCCACTTACGACGAAGCTCTGGAAAGTCTCTTTTTCGCCGGTCTTGCTGCCGGCTTTTTGGTAATGTTTATCTTGATTATTGTCGCCAAAATCATCTACCACCCCAAAATTTTCAAAGGCGACTTATCTTACGAAGCCCAGTTTGCTCTGATTTTTAACAACGCCACTTTTCTTGGCTACCCCATCGTTTCCAGCACCTTCGGCGCTGGCGGAATTCTCGCTTATTGTGGCTTTATTATTGCCTTCAATATCGCACTTTTCTCCTACGGCATCTGGCTATTCGAACGCAAAATCACCCCCAAACTGCTCCGTAGCGTGATTTTAAATCCCAACATTCTCGCCGTCCTTATCGGCATGGTGTTATTTTTGCTCAACTTCCGCTTACCGAATTTTCTAAACGACGCTATCGGCTACGTCGGCTCTGCCACCACCCCGCTTTCTTTAATTTGTATCGGTTTTATGTTGTCCCAAGCCAATTTACTGCAGGTTCTCAAAAAATGGCAACTTTTATTCGCCTCAGCCGTCCAGCTCATCCTCGGTCCGCTCATCGCTTGGGGCGCGCTCTCGTTTCTCAATTTTCCGTCCGAAGTAGTCCAAGTCTGCACTTTAATCCAAGCTCTCCCCACTGCGACTTCGCTCGGCCTCTTTGCCGTCAAATACGGTGGCAACCCCACCGAGGCCTCCGAATTCGTCATCATTTCCACCGTCCTTTCAGTCATCACAATGCCTCTCATGATTTTACTATTACTGGGCTAGTGTGGTATAATAAACTGTAGAAAAGGGAAACAATATGAACGATTTAGAAAAAATGCGGCACACTTTGAGCCACGTCCTCGCCGCGGCGGTGCAAGAACTATACAAAGATGTTAAATTCGGTATCGGACCGGCAGTCGACAACGGTTTTTATTACGATATCGACTTTGGCGATGTTAAAATTTCCGACGCCGATCTGAGCAAAATCGAGAAAAAAATGCGCGGTATCATCGCCCGCAAACTTAAAATGACAAAGCGCGTCGTCGACAAAACCGAAGCCTTGAATTGGGCGCGCGATCGCGGCCAAACTTACAAAATCGAACTCATCAAAGAACTTCCCGAAACTTCCGAAATTTCCTTTTACGACCTCGGCGATTTGTTTACCGACCTCTGCAAGGGCCCGCACGTAGACGACCTGTCTCAAATCGGCGCGTTTAAACTTACTCGTATCGCCGGCGCCTATTGGCGAGGCGACGAAAAACGCGAAATGCTCACTCGAATCTACGGGGTTGCTTTTGCTACCGAAGAAGAACTAACGGCGTACCTCGAGCGCCAAGCCGAAGCCAAAGCGCGCGATCATCGCAAACTGGGCAAAGAACTCGATTTGTTCTGTTTCTCGGACCTAGTCGGCGCTGGCCTGCCCCTGTTTACTCCGCGTGGCACCGAACTGCGCGAATTAATGGCAAATTATTCACTTTCTTTGCGTGGTCGCGAAGGCTTTAAAAAAGTTTGGACTCCGCATATCACCAAAACCGACCTTTACAAAGCTTCCGGTCACTATGCCAAATTTGGCGACGAATTGTTTATGGTCCACTCCCAAGTTAACGGGGAAGAATTTGCCATGAAACCGATGAACTGTCCGCATCACGCCCAGATTTTCGCTTCGCGTCCGCGCACCTACCGCGAAATGCCTGTGCGCTACATGGAAGCGACGACCGACTATCGCGACGAAAAAACCGGCGAACTTGGCGGGCTTTCGCGTGTCCGTTCTTTGACCCAAGACGATTCGCACGTTTTCTGTATGAACAGTCAAATCAAAGACGAAGTCAAGCGCCTGGTTGGCATCGTTAAAGAACTTTATACTACTGTTGGCATGCAAAAACTGCGCGCTCGCCTTTCTTATCGTTCCGACGAAGACAAATATCTCGGCGACAAAGAACTCTGGGCAATGGCGCAAAACCAAATTAAACAAGCCGCCATCGACAACGGACTCGAATATTTCGAAGCCGAAGGCGAAGCCGCCTTCTATGGTCCCAAAATCGACTTCATGGCCGAAGACGCGCTTGGCCGCGAGCACCAACTCGCCACCATTCAGCTCGATTTTGTCCAGCCAGAACGTTTTGATCTCGAATTCACGAACTCCAAAGGCGAAAAAGAACGCCCGGTCATGATTCATCACGCCACTTTGGGTTCGATCGAGCGGTTCCTGTCGGTCTTTATCGAACACACTGGTGGTTGGTTCCCATTTTGGTGCGCGCCAGAACAAGTCCGCATTATTACCGTGAACGATTCCGTTTCTGATTACGTTACCAAAATTACCGACATTTTAAGCTCAATTATCCTCGAAAAACCCTTAAAGCATAACGAATTGCGATTCACCGTCGACGACGCGTCCGATTCGCTAGGCAAAAAAATCAAACGCGCCACTTCGATGAAAATTCCGGTACTGCTGATTGTCGGTCCAAAAGATGCCGAAGAAAAAGTCGTCTCCGTCCGTCTGAAAGATAGCGAAGAAAAAGTCAAACTTTCCGACCTCGCCGACTTTTTACGGGGATTAAAATGAGTCTAGCCCTTGGAGGGGCGGGCAAAACCAGTTCAAACCAACTAACGTCTCATCGTAATCCGACGGTTGTGATTTTGGGCCCAACCGGTTCGGGCAAAACCAGCGTGTCAATTCAAATCGCCAAAGCTCTCGGCGGGGAAATTATCTCCGCCGATTCACGTGCCATTTTCAAAGGCATGGACATCGGCACTGCCAAACCAACTGGGGAAGAAATGCAAGGCATCCCCCACTTCGGGCTGGATTTGGTTAATCCTGGCGAAAGATTCACCGTTGCGGACTGGAAAACCTATGCCGAGAATAAAATCGCCGAGATTAAAGCGCGTTCAAAATTGCCGATGGTAGTGGGTGGCACCGGGCTCTATATCGACGCCCTAATTTACGATTATCATTTCAAAGGTCCAACCGGCCACAAAATCGGCGATATTGAACAAAAAAGTTGTTCAGACAGAACAGGGGTCAAAGGCAACTTTTTGCTCATTGGCGTCAAAACTGAGCCAGAGGTCCTGCGCGCTCGTTTGCAAGCTCGTATCGACCAAATGTTCTGTGACGCCCTTTTTGATGAAGTTAAAAGTCTAGCCAAGCGGTACGATTGGCAAACTCAGGCTATGAAAAGCAACATTTATATTTATGCGTATAAATATTTAACCGGCGAGCTGACTTTAAGTGAGGCCAAAGAACAATGTTTTTATGAAGATTGGCATCTAGCCAAACGCCAACTTACCTGGTTTAAGCGAAATCCGGAAATAATTTGGCTTCCTCTCGACAAAATTTACTCATTTGTGCTAAAATATATACAAGATGAGCAAAATTGCTAACACTCCTACAGAAAAATTGTTCGGTTCGAAGACTCGGGCCAAGCTCCTGCAACTATTTTTCGAAAATCCCGAAAAAAGTTTTTACGTTCGCGAAATGACTCGCGTTATCGACGAGCAAATCAATTCCGTTCGTCGCGAACTTTTAAATCTCGAAAGCATCGGTATCATTAAAAACGAAACTTTTGACAACAAAATCTATTACTCAGCCAACATTAAACACCCCTTCACCCGTCCGCTTTCCGAAATTTTTTCCAAAAAGAATAGTTCAACCAAGTCCGAAGAAATCAAAACCAACACCTGGGACGAATACATCCGCCCAGTCAAAAGCTACCTTAAAGGTCTTATCGTCACTAATCGCCTGCCCGGCCAAGAAGGCCTCGACCTTCTAATTATCGGCAACGACCGCACCAAAAAACTCACCCGTTGGGCAGAAGTTGTCGAGAAAAAACTTGGCAAACCAATCAACTACGCTATTATGTCGGCAGACGACTTCACCTATCGCAAAAACGTCAAAGACCGTTTCGTCGCCGAAATTTTAGAAATGGAAATCACCGAAATTATTGATCCGGAGAATATAATAAAGTAATAGGAGGAATATGTTCGAAATCGAAAGCAAAAACCAGGACGAAATCACTATCGCCACCAAAAAAACCACGATCAAATTTAATATCGCCAACTTTTTCATCGACGCCGGCCTAGCTGTTGGCAAAATCACCGGCCCAGGCGAGTTCGAAATTGGCGATGCTAGCATCCGTGGTATCGCCACCGAAAGCAACAAAACCATCTACGATGTCGAAATCGGCGGAGTTCACGTCGGTATCATCGGCGGCATCGAGGAAAACCTCGACGATCTCGTCGCTGACATCCTCTGCACTTCTTCTATTCGCGCGATTCGCGAAATCGAGCCAAAACTTATCGTCGCCATGGGCAACGTCGATGCCATGGTCGCCGACCTAAAACTCACCGCCAGAACCGAGAAAAAACTTAAAGTCAAAAATCTTGACAGCCTCCCTGCCACTAAGGAAGTAGTGGTACTGAATTAATGAACTTTAGCCTGCTTAATACCATTATCGTTCTGCTCGTCATCCTCGGCTCGGTCATTTTGCATGAACTAGCTCATGGCGCGGTAGCCTATTTTCTGGGAGATAATACCGCCAAAGATGCCGGTCGGCTAACTTTAAATCCCCTAAAGCACATCGACCCCTACATGTCGATTCTCGTTCCGGTGATTTTATATCTCTTGAATGCTCCAGTTTTTGGCGGCGCTAAACCCGTGCCGGTTAACTATCATAATTTGAAAGGGAAGGAGTGGGGCATGGCGCTGGTCGCTTTCGCCGGCCCGTTTACTAATTTTTTACTCGCGCTGGTCGCTTTTTTACTCGGTCATGCCTTTGGTTTGATCGGCTATCAGCCCGGCAGCGGCCTTTATTACGCCGCAAATTCCGTTCCTGCCTTTATGTTTGCCGAACTCGTCATGATCAACCTCGGTTTCATGCTTTTTAATCTCATTCCTGTCCCTCCACTTGATGGCTCCCGCATTCTTTACGCTATTTCGCCCGACTTTTTCCGTGATATTTTAAGTAATCTCGAACGCTACGGCGTCATTGTCGTCTATATTTTAATTTTGCTTTTCGGGCAAGTTCTCTCTAGTCTCATGACGAACGGTATGGACGCGGTTTTACAATTCTTTAACTTTTTGGTATAATTAAAGTAGCCTCGTCGGCAACATGATTTTCCTGAATAATCATGTTATAGGGATTTCGTGGCTTACGACCGTGGTCGTATCGCATAAGATTTTACCCACCTTGTATATATTACGGGGAAAACAGGCTAACGGGGCTTTTAAGATTTGGTGGGCATGAAACAAAGAATTCGCACAGTCGCAATTGTCAGAAACGAGGACGGAGTCCTCGTCTTAAAACGTAGCCGTGGTCGCTCCGAGGCCCCGGTTTTTTGGGAACTTCCGACTGGTAAAATCAAATTCGGCGAACAGCCTGAAGAAGCCATGGTTCGCTCTTTGACTGAATTCACCGGACTCACCGCTAAGTCTATTAAGCTAAAAGATGCCATCACTTTTCTCGCGCCCGAAGGCGCCAGTCAAATCAGTAATTTATATATAGTTTACGAAGTCGCAATCGACGCAGAAACAAAACCCACCCCCTACGACCGCTACAGCGCCTACAAATTCACCAAAGATTTTAGCAATTTAAGGCTCAACGAGACCACCGCCACCGTGCTTGAAATCGAAAACGGCAAAGCTCCCATCGGTCGCGTTTCCGCCAGGGGCGCTGCCAACGGAGTTATCATTAACGTCGATGGCGCTTCCCGTGGCAACCCCGGTCCGTCGGGCATCGGCTATTGTATTCAGGACGGTCATCGCGTGGTCGAACGGGGAGGGGAATTTATCGGTTTTGCCACTTCTCGTCTAGCCGAATATCTCGCTATGCGAAAAGGCGTCGAACGCGCACTGGAGTTAAATTACAAAACTGTGCGTTTTGTCTCAGATAGTCTCATGGTGATCAACCAGCTCAACGGCATTTTTTCAATCAAAAACCAGGATATTTTGCCCATTTATCGCGACATCGAGCAAAAACTAGACCAGTTCGACGCCGTTTCTTTTACCCACGTTTCGCGTTCTGAGAATATGATTGCCGACTCCGAAGCCAACGCCGCTATCGACAAGATTCTTCAAAAATGATATAATGGCTATGAGCCTGAAAAGACGACCGCTTTATTTAAAGAGGAAAGTCCGGGCAACATAGAGCAGGGTAGTCGCTAACGGCGACCGTCCGTAAGGATAGGGAAAGTACCACAGAGACAATACCGCCGGCTCGTCCGGTAAGGGTGAAAAGAGTGGGGTAAGAGCCCACAGCGCGCGGTAGCGATACAGTGCGGAGGCAAACCCTACCTGTTGCAAGGAGTGCTAGATAGCCTGGCTCGGGCATGCACGTTTACCGCTAGAGTGCTATAGCAATGTAGTGCCAAGATAGATGGTCGTCGGCTGCCGAACGGTAGTCACAGAACCCGGCTTATAGATGGCTCATCAAAAAACCGACTTTTGGTCGGTTTTTTGATAGGGGTTAAACGGACTTATTTTTTAGCAGTTTTAGCCTTTGGACTCTCAATCAGCCCCTTTTTCTTCAAAGTCCTAAGTGCCGAAGTCGAAACGTTGCACTTAATTTTCTGTCCGTTAATCACCAATGTTCGCTTAGAAACATTTGGTTTAAACACTTTGCGGGTGTGTCGTTGCGAGAACGAAACATTGTGCCCGTACATTTTGCCTTTGCCAGTGATTTCGCAAGTTGCCATCTTATTTCTCCTTCACCGTATTAACGATTTGTTTAAACGCTTCCGGATTATTTACCGCGAGTTCAGCCAAGACCTTGCGATCTAGCGTGATGCCTTTTTTCTTCATACCCGCAATCAGTTGCGAATAGGAAAGACCAAGCTCTCGCGAAGCGTTATTGATGCGCGTAATCCAGAGCGACCGTAAATCGCGCTTCTTATTGCGCCGGTCTCGGTAGCTATACGAAAGGGCTTTAATCACGCCTTGTTTGCCGAGCCGATAGCTCCGGCGGCGGTAGTGTTGCATACCTTTCGTCTTATTTAGCATTTTCTTGTGCTTTGCGTGTGCTGCTACACCTCTTTTAATTCTCATACTAAACTCCTAAAGCCCGTTTAACGTTTTTCTTAATTTTACCATTCACTCCCGCCGCAGTTTTAATGTTGCGTTTCCTGGCTTTAGATTTTTTGGCAAGGATATGGTTGCCAAATGCCCGCTCCCGAACTAATTTACCCGATCCGGTAATTTTAATCCGCTTCGCGGTTCCTTTATGCGTCTTCATTTTCGGCATAAACTTTCCTTTCGTTAAATTTGTTATTCATTTAGGCATTTGGTTTAAAATGCCCAATTTTTGGTTGTCGGTAACCTGTTTTTGTAAAAATTACAACAACCATAAAGTGCGATCAGCTGGCCGTGGAAGTAGGAAATTACTTCTTCCGAACCTGGACTAATAAATTTCGTCCGCTCAGTTGCGGTTTGCCCTCAACGATAGCATTATCACCGAGTAGTTCGGTAATTTTATCGAGCAACTGAAAACCGATTTCTTTGTGCGCCATTTCGCGCCCTTTAAAGACAATCATAATCTTGACCCGATCACCATCTTCGAGAAACTCTCGCATTTTACGGACTTTAATGTTAAGGTCGTTTTCGGAAATCTTCAGACCAACTTTCATCTGCTTCAGCTCGGATTGTTTTTCGCGAGCTTTCTTGCGATTTTTGGCCTCTTCCTTCATCTTTTGGTATTGATATTTGCCCCAATCGATGATTTTTACGACCGGAGGATTAGCATTGGCGGCAATTTCCACCAAATCTACTCCCTGTTCCTTCGCCAGAAGTTGCGCTTCGCGACTCGACATGATGCCCAGTTGCTCACCGCTAGAACCGATTACGCGAACTTGCTCATAACGAATTTCTCCGTTTAATCTAGTTCGTGATTGCTTTTTGATAGTAGTCCTTTCTTCTCTTGAATTAACCTGAAAGTATTATACCAAATTTGAAAGAAAAAAACAAGGCTTTTATCCTCGATGATAGCTAACTTTTATCTTCGGCGATAGCTCAGCGCTTCCGCTAGGTGTTCCGGCTTGATTTCGGCGGAATTTTCGAGGTCAGCTATCGTCTGCGCCACCTTGATGGTTTTAAAATACGCTCGCGCCGACAACCCCAACCGCTCCGATGCGTCGGCAAGTAGCGCCTTGGTTTTTTCGGGCAATTTAATTTTCTGAGAAATCTCAAAGCTCGATAAGGAACTATTGAACACTCCATTTCTCCCATATCTTTCGCATTGCCGTGCTATCGCCTCTGTTATATTATTTTTTACAACATCATGTTCTTGCCTACCAGCTGGTGCTTCTTTTAGTAAATCCGTATTTTCTACTCTTTCGACCGTCACGCTCATGTCAATTCGATCGAATAACGGCCCCGACAATTTCTTCTGGTAATTCTGAATTTGTGTTTCGGTACACTTACATTCGTGCGTCGGGTCTCCCAGATAACCACAGGGACAGGGATTCATCGTCGCCACCAGCATAAAATCCGCCGGATATACAGTTTTGCGATTTGCTCTCGAAATTGCAATTTTTTTATCCTCCAGAGGTTGCCTTAGCGCCTCTAGCACCGACCTTGGAAACTCCGGAATTTCATCTAAAAATAATACTCCGCGATGCGCTAGCGAAATCTCTCCCGGTCCCGTCGCTCCGCCGATAATCGAAGTCGCCGAAGCAGTGTGGTGCGGGCTGCGAAACGGTCTCTGAGTTACCGCCTCCCCTGTAGTCAATCCCGCAATCGAATAAAGTTTAGTAATATCGATCATCTCGTCCGGAGTCAAATCCGGCAACAAATTTGCCGCCGCTTTAGCCAGTAGTGTTTTACCTGCTCCTGGCGGTCCAGAAATTAGAATATTATGATGTCCAGCCACTGCAATTGCCATCGCTCGTTTGGCTAACTTTTGTCCCCGCACATGGTCGAGAATTGTCTCAGAAACGTCTTTTTTGCTACTTTCTGGCCGTTTTAGCCCCAAACTGGCATTAGTAGGCAGGTCTATTTGCTTCTTGAGTGCCAAAAACAGTTCTTTGAGCGTTGAAACTCCATAAATTTCGATCCCCGAAATCAGCGTCGCTTGGGGTAAATTTTGTAGTGGCACATAAATTTCCGCTCGCCCCGCCTTTTTCGCTGCTTCTACGATATTGATAATCCCCCGCACCGGCTTTACTTCGCCGTCCAGTGACAGCTCTCCTGCAAAAGTCTTGCCTCTAATGTCACTAGCTAGCACCTGTTTTGACAGCACTAGTACAGACAATGCTATCGCGAGGTCCAGATACGCCCCATCTTTTGGTAAGTCCGCCGGCGCCAGGTTAATGGTTACCTTTTTATCAGGGAACGAAAAACCCGAGTTTACAATCGCGCTACGCACGCGTTCTTTGGCTTCGTTAACTGTTTTGTTGGCCATCCCCACGATATTAAACGCCGGCAAACCGCGGTTCATATCTCCCTCCACCTCGACCAGTTTACCCTCAAATCCATAGGGCACAATTGAATATATTTTTGAAATCATGCCCCTTATCTAGCACGCCAGTTCCAAAAAATCAACCCCCCACCTTGTTTTTTATGCCTAAAGGCATAGGATTGACCGATACACGAGAACTTCTGCTTTTAAACCTTGCTTTTTGCAATTAAAAAATACCAATCCACGCGTCAAAAAAACGCATTCTTTGCATAGCCAAGCACTAAAAACATAAACCACGCCGAGCATCCCTAGGTGCGCCAGAAAGACTCAAAATCGCCGTGAATGAGACATATTTTTACTCACCCTTTTGCCTGTGGAAAACTTTCAAAAATTGTACAAAAATTGTTCAAAAAATATATTGACACAAGCACTTTTCCACGATATAATAGGGGTAGCTTCTGAATAAAAAAATTATTCAAGAAGCCAAACATAAAAATTTAGCCAAAATAACTCCACACTCTACAATAAGACCGGTTTTCCTCGCAGTTACCGGTCTTATTCTATTGTCAAAAAAATATTTTTATGGTAAAATCAAGGCAGTTGGGGCTGACAAAGCTTAGACGGGATATTAACAGCTGATGAGGCGTGCCGATTAAATACCGTAAGTATTAAATAAGTGCTAAAAACACGAAAACTGCGCATGTTGCATACATGCCAGCATTTGCCTAATTATTTCTAGGCTGGTTCGCGTTTGAGATTCCGTAGAGCGCGGATTATCATATTACGGGATTAAGGCCGTTAACGTGGCGTTTAGTGGCTCAAAAACCTAGCCTGCGCGACTACTAGTTTCGTTTTCTGCAGCTAGTAGTATTTGCAAAGTCGAAACAGAAAACTATGCACGTAGAATCACAGCCAGGTGGTATTTCGGACCCGGAGGCAGTATCCGGCAGCTCCACCAACTATTTAACATTGGATTTTTAACCAAGCGCTTTTGAAACCATAAAATTACATTTCTCAGCGATAAAATTCCGCCATGTTCAAAAACCCAACTCCCGTCGGACTTCGAACTGGGACTATCCAGTTCTCAGTCCGGGGAGTTGGATTTTTTCTCTGGGGAATTTTACATGCTTCGAAATCGTAATTTTATGGCTTTTTAAACCCTTCCAAACCACAAATTCAAGCCAAACGTTGTAAAAAATACAACAAAATGAATAAAAAAGTAGAACAGGGAAGAAATAGCGTGTTTGTTGTAAAAAATACCTCAATAAACTTGAACAAATCTATTGCTTTTTCATAAGCAATATGCTATCATTAGGACAGTCGAGATGACTAAAACAAACACTAAACAAAAAAGGAGCAAAATGCCACGAACCCGACCAAATATCAGGGCAAAAACCAGTAATCAGGCTAGACCAATTTAGCGAGCGAACAGGTAATTTCTAGCCATAGATTACAAATAGGAATTACCTCAAGCTCCGCTAAAAGGATATCAAATCTCCGGATATCTAAACAGCGTCGAGCGCGTAGCCAAATCTTTCATTAGCACCTTCTTTAAAAAATAAAACAGAATGAAAGGAAACGGTTGCAAGGACAATGCTTCACTAATCGTGAAGCGGTCAAACGGAAAGGCGGACCGAAGCTCTGGTCAATAGTTAGATTTAAAGCGCCGGATAGCTCCTCCGCCTCTTCCCATATAAAACCTCACACCAAAACGAAAGATAAAACTTGGGGGTTACCACAGACCATGGTATAATCATAAGCATGAAGCAAAAACGCATCATTCTGCTTACCACTAGCATAGGACTCGCAGCCTTATTTCTTATGCTTACCTTCACCTCCCCGACGGAAATCGGTCCGTTCGGTGTTTTATTATTTTTTACAACACTTTATGTGTCTTTTTTTGGCATTATGACGCTCTTCATTCAGGCTTTCAAACGCCTAGCTTTTAAGCAGGAAATCTTGAAGCGCAAAGATTATCTTTACTCCGCTGTGCTGGCTTTTGGTCCGATTATGCTCCTGATGGCGCGCTCTTTTGGCGCAGTTAACCTCTGGACCGGCGCGCTTATTGTCGCTTTTCTCGCTTTGGCGGAATTTTTGGTCTATAAGCGAATTTAATCTACTAAAAATTCCAAAATATGCTAAAATAAGCATATGGATTATGGTCAAACATCCTCTGGTCAAACGACGGATTTAAATTCTGATTTTGAGCTCGATAATTTTAACCTCAACACTAATGAGTGGGGTCTTTCCACCCCTGAGCAAAGCCGGCGTGCTCTCGGCAGTAGTGCTATTAACCACACCCCAAATACCGCCATCGAAGCAGCTACCCCCACCGAAGCGGGCGACACGCCCGTGTCGCACTCGTCTAGTTACGCCCCAGTAGCCCACGAAGTCCTAAATCGGCAAACCCCTTACGAACAATCTCCAGCCCTTGGCCAAATTACTCCTAATTTTCCACCCGGCTACCAACCGCCCGTAGAAGATCTCGTGCCTCCACAGGCCACCCAGACCGCTCAAGCCACCGCAACCTCCCCCTATAACCTGTCCGGCATCGCCCAAAAAGTCCAAGCCAACCACAATCTCAGTTCAAACGACGTCAAAACCATCGACTCTGCTGTTGCCGACCTTGGGCGTAGCGGTAATATCGACACTTTTTACGAACAAATTCGCGCCGACGACTATGCTAGCGCCGACGCCGGGACCGGTGCTAAGGGTTCCAAAGAGGGGAAGCAGTAATGTCAACCTGGGTGGTCATCTTGATTATGGTTATCGCCGCTGTCCTACTTGTCGCCCTACTTTTTGGCGCCCGTATCGGTAAACTCAGAAAATCCAAAAAATACGAAAGCGGCCTCAAAATGAAGTCGCTCCTCATTCATCTCCCCCCGACCACCGATGATATCGACTCCGGCTCAAGAGACAAGCGCGACGTTACCCTGGAAGCCGTCTCTAAAGCCCAGGTGATGTATTCTATCCTCTCCTCAATTAAAACTAAAGACGACTTTAAGACCAAACTCTACGGCCAACCCCATTTATCTTTCGAAATCATCGCAAGAGACGGTTTTACCAAATACTACGCCATTATCCCCGAAAAATACGTCGAAACCGTCAAACAAGCCATCCAATCCGCCTACCCCACCGCTAGACTCGAAGAAAAACGCGAAGACAACATCTTTAGGGGTGGTGGCGGGGTTAACGCCGTGGCTGGTGCGGAACTAACCTTGAACAAAGATTATTATCTGCCGATCGCAACCTACGAAGACACCAAACGCGACGCCCAGATGGCCCTACTCAACGCCATGGCAAACGTTGGACAAAACGAAGGTGTCGCTGTTCAAATTCTTTTCCGCCCTGCACAAAAAAATTGGTCAGACCAGTCCAAAGAACATATTGAAAACATCCAAAAAGGCAAAAAAACCAAAACTGTCGGGGCTGGTCTTGGCGAAATCGCTATGGATATCTTAAAAGCTCCCTGGGAAGTCCCCAAGGAACACGAAAAAAGCGAAGAAACTATCATTTCAAGTGTCAAACAAGACGAAATCTCCGCTGTGGCCGCTAAAATGCGTTTTCCGGCCTTTGAGACCCTAATTAGGGTGGTAGCCAGCTCTGCCACGGATGCCCGCTCAGAGGCGCTTCTAGGGGGCGTAGTTAGCTCATTTTCGCAATTCAACGCCCCTACACTCAACGGTTTCAAGATTAACACCATGAAAGACCCGAAAAAACTCGCCGTCGACTACACTTTTCGCGCGTTCCCAGTTCGCACTCGCACTAATATCTTAAACTCCGTCGAGCTCGCCTCTATTTTTCATCTGCCTGAACAAAGTGCTATCCCGAACTCCAGCGTCGAGCGTCAGCTCACCAAGCAGGTTGACGGCCCTGCCCGCCTAGCCACCGAAGGAGTTCTTCTTGGCACCAACGAATTCCGCGGCACGAAAAAAGCCATCTATCTCGACGACAATAACCGTCGCCGACATATGTATGTCATCGGGCAAACCGGTATGGGTAAATCTGTTTTCCTCGAGAATATCGCTTTCCAGGATATGTGTGACGGTCGCGGATTTGCCTTTATTGATCCTCACGGCGACGCTGTCGAGGCGATCCTAAAACGCGTCCCCGAAGAGCGTATTGACGATGTCATCTATTTTGACCCCTCGGATATCGAGCATCCCGTCGGCATGAACATGTTTGAATACACCTCCGAAGACCAAAAAGATTTCATCGTCCAAGAGGGAATCAGCATGCTTCAATCGCTATTCGACCCCAATAACCAGGGCTTTTTCGGTCCTCGCGGCCAACATATGTTCAGAAACGCTGCCTTGCTCCTCATGGCTGACCCCGCCGGCGCCACTTTTATCGACATTCCTCAATGTTTCACCGACCCCGAATTCGTCAAATCGAAATTAAAATACGTCACCGATAAAGCCGTTTATGACTACTGGACCAAAGAATTCCCCCAATCTTTAAAATCTAGCGAATCTGGCGATGTGGTCACCTGGTTCTCGAGTAAATGGGGGCCGTTCATCGCCAACACCATCATGCGAAACACCCTCGGTCAGGTCAAATCCGGCTTCAATATTCGCGAAATCATGGATAACAAAAAGATTTTCCTCGTCAACCTCTCCAAGGGTAAACTCGGCGATATCAACTCTAACCTTCTCGGTATGATTTTTGTCATGAAATTCCAGCAAGCCGCCATGTCCCGCCAGGATATTCCCGAGCACGACCGTAAGGATTTCTGTCTCTACGTGGACGAGTTCCAGAACTTCGCCACCGATAGTTTCGAGTCTATTCTCTCTGAAGCCCGTAAATATCGCTTAAATCTCATCGTCGCCAACCAATTCATGACCCAGCTCACCGACAAAATCCGAGAAGCCCTGCTTGGCAACGTCGGTACGATTATCTGTGGTCGCGTTGGCGTTACCGATGCCGACCTCATGGTCAAAGCCTTTACCCCGACCTTTACCGCCGAAGATTTAACCAAGACCCCGAATTTCGCCGCCGTTGCGAAGGTAATGATGTTTGATATGCCCTCTGCTCCGTTTACTATCTCCTTGCCACCTCCGATGGGCGAGCCCAATAACGAGCTCATGGAGACGCTCAAAGTTTATTCCGCCACCAAATTCGCCAAAACTCGCTCCGAAGTCGAAAAAGAGATCAACGACCGCTGGTCTGCTTACCAAAAATCGTCTCAGCCACCCGTAGAAGCCCCCAAAACGCCCCGTAAGGCCGAAAGTGGGTTCCTAGAGGGCTGGCTAAACAAAAGCGCTTAGGGCTTGATATTTTGCGTCCTACGGTGTATAATAGATACGTAAAATAAAGATGAGGTATTTTAATGACTGGAAAAGCTGAAGCATATGATTCATCCGAAATTCGCGTTCTCGAGGGGCTAGAGCCGGTTCGTCTCCGCCCGGGGATGTATATCGGCTCGACGGGTTACGACGGCTTGCATCACTTGATTAAGGAAATCGCCGACAACGCCATCGACGAAGCTATCGCCGGATACGCCAACAAGGTAAAAATTACTATTTTGAAAGACGGTGGAGTCTGTGTCGACGATAACGGGCGCGGTATTCCTGTCGATATCCACCCCAAAACCGGTAAATCCACCCTCGAAACCGTGCTCACGGTTTTGCATGCTGGTGGTAAATTCGGCGACGGCGGCTACAAAGTCTCCTCTGGCCTTCACGGGGTCGGTTCTTCTGTCGTGAATGCCCTTTCTACCCACATGATCGCCGAGGTCTACCGAGAAGGGAAGACTCATCACATCGAATTCGACACTGGCAAGCCCACCATGGACCTAAAAATCACCAAAGGTGCGCCTCGCGAACACGGCTCGTCGATCACTTTTTACCCTGATCCAACGATTTTTAAAGAAACCACAACCTTTGATTTTGGCTGGGTCTCGTCTTATGCCCGGCACCAAGCTTATCTAACCAAGGGGATTTTAATCGCCGTCGCTGATGAACGCACTGGCGAGCACGAGTCTTTCTACTTCGAAGGTGGTATTAAAAGCTACGTCAAGCGCCTCAATAACGGTAAAGAAGTCCTCTCTGACGACATTTTCTATGTCGATCGCCAAGTCGACGAAACTGGTGTCGAAATTGCCCTGCAATATAACGACAGCTACGCCGAAACTTTAAAACCCTTCGCTAATAACGTTCTTACCCCTGATGGCGGGATGCACGTAGTCGGTTTTCGTACGGGACTCACTCGGACCGTTAATGATTATGCGCGCAAAAGTGGCCTGCTCAAAGAAAAAGAAGACAACCTCACCGGTGACGACATCAAAGAAGGTCTCACCGCTGTAATTTTGGTTAAACTCCCCAATCCTCAGTTCGAAGGCCAGACCAAAAACAAACTCGGCAACCCCGAAGTTCGTGGCATTGTCGACAAAGTCATGACCGAATATTTCGGCTACTATCTCGAAGAAAATCCAGCCATTGCTAAAAAAATCGTCTCTAAAGCCACTCTAGCCGCCCGCGCCCGCAAAGCCGCCCGCGCCGCTAGGGATAACGTCATCAGGAAAGGCGCTTTTGAAGGGCTGAATTTGCCGTCCAAGCTCGCTGATTGTTCCTCTCGTAACCGCGAAGATTGCGAACTATTCATCGTCGAGGGTAATTCCGCAGCGGGTTCCGCCAAAGAGGGTCGTAACCCTCAAATCCAGGCTATTTTGCCCCTAAGAGGTAAGGTTTTAAACACCGAGCGCGCCCGTCTCGACAAAATGCTTGCTAATCAAGAGCTAGTCTCCCTGATTAAGGGTCTTGGCGTTGGTATCGGCGACCAATTCAATATCGACGGTCTAAGATACGACAAAATCATCTTCATGACCGATGCCGACGTCGATGGTCTCCATATCGCGACTTTGCTTATGACCTTCTTCTTCCGCTACATGCCTCAAGTTATCGAACAGGGCCACGTTTATCTGGCCAAACCGCCTCTGTTTGGTCTCATTAAAGGCACTGGCAACACCCGTAAAATCGACTATCTATACGACGAAGCCGCGCTCGAGAACAAATTATCCGAAAAAATCGCCGAAAAACGCAAAAACGGCACCAAAATCGACGAAAATCAAGAACGTTTCAAGCAAGCCGGCTACACCGCCCAACAGCGATTTAAAGGTCTCGGCGAAATGGACGCCAAACAACTCTGGGAGACCACTATGGACCCCGAAAATCGCATTTTGGTACAGGTTCACATCGATGACGCCGAAAAGGCTGACGCAGTATTCACAAAGTTAATGGGAGACCAGGTCGATCTCCGCAAAAACTTCATCCAGGCTGGCGCCGCATCTGTTAACCTTGATGATTTGGACTTTTAAGGAGAGAATATGGAAAAAGACGAAAATTTGAGCAACCCAACCGACGAAACCGTCGTCAAAGGCATCGAAAAACGTGGTGTCGAAAATACCATGGAGGAATATTTCCTCAAATATTCTATGTCGGTCATTGTTGACCGTGCACTCCCTGATGTGCGCGACGGTCTGAAGCCGGTCAACCGCCGTATCTTATACACTATGAACAAAAACGGCTGGAAGGCTCCGCACGCCACCGTCAAATCTGCGCGTATCGTCGGTGACGTCATGGGTAAATATCACCCGCACGGCGATTCCTCGATTTATATGGCGATGGTCAATCTCGCCCAGCCTTGGAAAATGCGCTACACCCTCATCGAGGGACAGGGCAACTTCGGTTCGATGGACGGTGATGAGCCAGCGGCCTACCGTTATACCGAGGCTCGCATGGATAAAGTCGGCGCCGAACTTTTGACCGACATCGAAAAAGACACCGTTGATTTTCGTGATAACTTCGACGGTACCGAGCAAGAACCAGTAGTTTTGCCGGCTGCCCTGCCGAATATTCTCTTGAACGGCCAGATGGGTATTGCCGTCGGTATGGCGACCAACATTCCGCCACACAACCTCGGCGAGCTTGTCGATGCTACTGTCGCCCAGATCGACGACCCCGAAATCACACTTGATGGCCTTATGAAATACGTCAAAGGCCCCGATTTCCCGACTGGTGCCGAAGTTTACGGCGGTGCGCCGATGAAACAAGCTTACGCCACCGGCAAGGGCTCGGTCGTCATTCGTGCGGTTGCTAACATCGAAGAACGTACCAAGGGTCGCTACAGCATTGTCATCACCGAAGTCCCTTATGGTATGAGCAAGGAAGGCTTCATTGAAAAAGTTCGCGAACTAGTCATGAATAAAAAACTTGACCATATCGCCGACGCGCGTGATGAATCCGCTCGAGGCAAAATCCGCATCGTCGTTGAGCTCAAAAAAGACGCTTTCCCGAAGAAGATTCTAAACCAACTTTACAAAATGACCGGCCTTCAGACTTCTTTCCATTATAATATGTTGGCTTTGGTCGACGGTATTCAGCCTCGTATCTTGGGGCTCAAAGAAATTTTGGGCGAATTTATTAAACACCGCCAAAAAGTCGTGCGTAGGCGTACTGAATTTGACCTTCGAAAAGCCAAAGAGCGCGCTCATATCCTCGAAGGTTTAAAAATCGCGCTCGACAATATCGACGAAGTGATTAAAGTCATTCGCGCCTCTTATGACGATGCCGACAAACAACTCATGGCGCGGTTCGGACTCTCCGAAATCCAAGCCAACGCTATTTTACAGATGCAACTACGCCGGCTCCAAGGTCTCGAACGTAGCAAAATCGAAGAAGAATTAAAACAACTCCAAGAACTGATCAAAAAACTCGAAGCTATTTTGGCGGACGAAAACGAAATTTTGCGCGTCATCAAAGAAGAACTTCTCGCCCTCAAAGAAAAATACGGCGACGAACGACGCTCCAAGATTATTAATCACGAAGCCGACAAGTTCTCCGAGGAGGAACTAATCCCCGAAGAAGAAAGTGTCATTCTTCTAACTTCCGAGAATTACATGAAACGCGTTCCACAAACCGATTTTAGGAAACAAAATCGTGGTGGCAAAGGCAAACGTGGCATGACCACCAAAGAGGAAGACGTCATCGCCCAGATTTTAACCGCCAATTCGCACGATTTCCTCCTCTTCTTTACCAACCAAGGTCGTCTCTTCCGTATGAAAGCTTACGAAGTTCCACAAGCTTCTCTGACCGCCAAAGGTACCGCCGCGGTAAATATGCTCAATATGCACCCAGAGGAAAAAATCACCGCTATCATTAAACAAGGCGACGCCGGCGCTGACGGTTATCTCTTCATGGCGACCAAAAAGGGAACGATCAAGAAAACCGCCATCAAAGATTTTTACAATGTGCGTTCCAACGGTCTCATCGCGATTAAGCTGGCTGATGGCGACGAACTCAAATGGGTCCAAGAAACTACTGGCGAAAACGATATTGTAGTCAGTACTTCTGCCGGTCAAGCCACCCGCTTCAACGAAAAAGAAGTGCGCGTCATGGGGCGCTCGGCAATAGGTGTTCGCGGTATGCGTCTCCGCCCGAAAGACGAAATTGTCGGCATGGACGTGATTACCGACCCGAAACAAAAGCTTCTCGCCGTGTCGGCCAACGGTTATGGCAAAGCCACGCTTGTAGCCAACTTTCCGCCGCACCGTCGTGGTGGCGTCGGTATCAAAGTCGCAACCGTCACCGACAAAACCGGTCCTATCGTCGCCGTCCACACGCTCGACCCGCTTGCCAAAGAAGTGATCATGATGTCCACCAAGGGTCAAGCCATTCGTGTCGCGATGAAAGAAATCCCGACTCTCGGCCGTGCCACCCAGGGCGTCCGTATTATGAAAATGAGTGACGGCGATACCGTGGCTTCTATCGGCATCGTTTTGCCCGAAGAAGACGACGCCGAGGCAGAAAATTCCGATCCAAAAGCCGAAAAAACCGCTAAAGAAGCATAAGCGACTCCCAAAAATTACAGAGGTCAAAACGCTCAAGATAGGTTTTTAGCGATTTTGGGGTTGAAAAACCCTGCATCCTGTGCATATACTCCCTCAAACTAACTTGAAAGGAGCATATGAAAAAACCTTTATCTTTATCAATTTTAAGTGCCTTTTGGCTCATCGGGAGTTTGGTACCGAATTTTGCCTTGGCCGCTTCGAGCGACAAATATTGGACGCTCGAAGAAATGCAAATATTAAACGCCGAGGCTATGGCCGAAATTAAAACCGCCTGTGCCGACACCGAAGATTTTATGTGTGCTGACTCATATCTTTGGCAGAAAGCTAGTAGCGACCCAGCTTACAGCGCGCTAATGAATTATCGCGCCAATCATCTTACGGTCTCCGCGGTTAACCCCGAGCGTCAAACCATAAAGTTGTATTACGATTTGCAATCGATTCCGGCTTGGGAAACTTCGGATCCGACCATGTCCGACCTCTATGTTGCCCAGTTCGAAGCGGACCATTACGTGAACGGGTTCTATCTTGCTCTCGAACGTGGCGATAAGCCCCCGTATACTACCATTTTACTCAACAAACGTAAATCCATCGATGATAGTGACTGGCTTCCGTTCTATACCGAAGTCGAATTTGATACACCCGGGCTTTCTGCGGGCGCCGACGCGGACCCGATGTTAAGGCTATTTTATCGCACCGTCTCGAATGTCTCCTACGCTATCGAATTTTCTTTCGAGAGCTGTCTCACTTCGTCCGATTATCAGCCAGGCATGGAGTGTCGCGCTGTCTTTAGCCCCTCACGAAGTTTTTACTTGCCGTTTGCAGTAGAGAACGAAATCGAAGTTGAAACGGAACCAGAAACTGAGCCCGAGACCGAAACTAAGACTGAACCCGAGACCGAAGTTGAACCTGAAGAGTCCGAAAGTTCAGAGCTTGAACCGGAAGTTGAATCTGAAACTGCAGAAACTGAAACTTCGGAGACTGAACCGGAAACAGAAACCGAGGAAAAATTGGAGCTTGACACTGAGCCAGAGCAGTCTTTTACCGAGCCAAGCGCCGAAGCAGATGCCAATTTCAGCGCGTCCGAAATTACCGAAAAAACAGAGGTAGAACGCGCGGTAACGACTGCGAATACAACTGCTGATGCGACAACTGTCAGTGTGGCGACCGCCAGCCCAGCAATCCCAACCCCAGTCTCGGCTACCGCCTCGTATTCAGCCTCGCTAGCCGATACCAATGACACCAATGAGCCGGCTCTCGCAGCTAACACCGCGACCGACGCGTCGCAATCGTCAAACCCTGCAACCGACGTTTCTCAGCCGTCGCAAATCGCGACCGACCTCCCTCGCCTCGGCGGTGATTGCGAGCAGGGAAGCACCTTTCCATGGTGGTTTATTGTGCTAGTGCTGGCTTGTGACGCTCTAATTATGTGGTTTTTCTGGCCAAAACGCGAAAAATCTCGAAAAATCGCAAAAAAGTCCTAAAAACCTGTTGACAACTCCCGCAGCTTTTGATAAAATGAGAACAGTCTGAAGCTGCGAGAGTTATTTTACCAGTCTTTGGAAATAGTTTAACAATTTAGTTGTGCAATTAATCATCGTCAGTTTTACTTTATGAGTTGAACAAACTTATACTTTAATGGAGAGTTTGATCCTGGCTCAGGATGAATGCTGGCGGCGTGCCTAATACATGCAAGTCGAGCGGTAACAGGGGATTCCACCGTTTCCTTGACACACCTAGCGCATAATTCGTAGGTTGTTGACTTCGAGGGAACAGTGGAATTCTGCTGACGAGCGGCGGACGGCTGAGTAACGCGTGGGAACGGACCCCAAACTGAGGGATAACGCACCGAAAGGTGTGCTAATACCGCATGTGATCTTCGGATTAAAGTCTTCGGACGGTTTGGGACTGGCCTGCGTACGATTAGATAGTTGGCGGGGTAAGAGCCCACCAAGTCGACGATCGTTAGATGGTTTGAGAAGATGATCATCCAGACTGGGACTGAGACACGGCCCAGACTCCTACGGGAGGCAGCAGTAGGGAATCTTTCACAATGGGCGAAAGCCTGATGGAGCAACGCCGCGTGCAGGATGACGGCCTTCGGGTTGTAAACTGCTTTTATAAGCGAGAAATATGATGGTAACTTATGAATAAGGACCGGCTAACTACGTGCCAGCAGCCGCGGTCATACGTAGGGTCCAAGCATTATCCGGATTGACTGGGTGTAAAGAGTTGCGTAGGTGGTTTATTAAGTAGGTAGTGAAATCTGGTGGCTCAACCATTCAGACTATTACCTAAACTGGTAGACTCGAGAATGTTAGGGGTAGCTGGAATTTCTAGTGTAGGAGTGAAATCCGTAGATATTAGAAAGAACACCGATAGCGTAGGCAGGCTACTGGGACATTTCTGACACTAAGGCACGAAAGCGTGGGGAGCAAACGGGATTAGATACCCCGGTAGTCCACGCTGTAAACGATGGATACTAGCAGTTTCGGGTATCGACCCCTGGAGTTGCGAAGCTAACGCGTTAAGTATCCCACCTGTGTAGTACGATCGCAAGATTAAAACATAAAGGAATTGACGGGGACCCGCACAAGCGGTGGAGCGTGATCTTTAATTCGATGGTAAACGATAAACCTTACCAAGGCTTGACATCTCGAGAAGGCTTCCGAAAGGAAACTGTGCCCTTGGGAACTCGAAGACAGGTGATGCATGGCCGTCGTCAGCTCGTGTCGTGAGATGTTTGGTTAAGTCCATCAACGAGCGCAACCCTTGCAACCAGTTGTATTTTTCTGGTAGGACTGCCCCGGTAACGGGGAGGAAGGAGGGGATGATGTCAGGTCAGTATTTCCCTTACGCCTTGGGCTAGAATCGCGCTACAATGGCCGGTACAATGCGAAGCGAAGCAGCGATGTGAAGCAAATCGCACCAAAGCCGGTCCCAGTTCGGATAAGAGGCTGAAACTCGCCTCTTTGAAGTCGGAATCGCTAGTAATCGCAGATCAGCATGTTGCGGTGAATACGTTCCCGGGTCTTGTACACACCGCCCGTCAAACCATGAGAGTCGTGAGCACCCGAAGTCCGCTTCGGCGGCCTAAGGTGAGCAAGATGATTGGGGTTAAGTCGTAACAAGGCATCCGTACGAGAACGTGTGGATGGATTACCTCCTTTCTTGAGAAGGAATTGATGCGCTTGATTTTCATCAGAAAACAAGTAGCTAGGTCGGTTACGGTTGTGTTAAAAAGCTTATAATACAACAATTCTATTTATAGACGTAACATTTAAGCTAAACTAACTGTCGATGAATTGCACAACTAAGTTGTTAACAAACAAAAAAACTGCCCGAAACGGCAGTTTTTTGATATAATAGGACAAAGGAGACATTTATGCCTAAAAACAAAGAAACCAACAACAAAAATTTCATCCCCGGCACCAACCCGACTTGGGGCTACGAAGTGCCAGACGGTTACACTAATTCTATGGTCGACAAAAAAGGCCGCGTCGTCGACACGGGTTGGAATTTTGACGAAAAAGACGACGACTGGGGCGGGGAACTGACCGACGAAGAGCGAGCCACCTTCGAATCTTTCAAAAACATCGCCGACGACTGTCCTTTCGACCCCGAAGTCGCAAGAGAACTCGCCAAGCAAGCTGACGAGCGCAACGCCCACCACGGCGAGAACGAAGCTTAAATAAATACAACGCCCGTCACGGCGAAATGAAGCTTAATTAAACGGAGCATTTCATCGCGACAAAGACAGGGTGCCAGCCCCCAATGTTTTTGGTGCCCCTCTCGCACTACTTTCTCGGGGTTCATGTTATAATATACTGATATGGAAGACTCTCGGAATTTAATTGATGTCTACAAAGGCCTCACCAATGAACAAGTTTTTGATGCGCTGGATAGAACTCGCATTCCGCTCGAAATCGCCATCGAAAACCTTGAACACGATTTTAATATCGGTTCGATTGTCCGCACCGCCAACTCCTTCAACGTTAAAAAAGTTCATATTATTGGCAAGAAAAAATATAATCGGCGTGGCGCGATGTGTACGGATAAATATCTCGAAATTGTTCATCACCCGACTGTCGCGGATTTTCTAAACACTCAGCACAACCGCGAACTAGTCGCCATCGAAAACAACGTTGAAAACACTCAGCCTCTGCACGACAAAAAATTTTCGCCACAGACGACCTTGATTTTTGGCTCAGAAGGGAACGGGCTTTCCAAGGAACTACTTGGTAGCGTCCACGACTGCCGGTTCATCGAGAGCTTCGGCTCGACCCGCTCCGTTAATGTCGGAGTCGCCGCCGGCATCGCTATGTACGAATACGTGCGTCAAGCCGTTTTAGTATTCAGCTAACATCTAAACAGCTTAAACTTTAGCCACTAAATACCTGCCAACATTTAAACAGCTCGAACTCCAAAAATCCAAACCCCCGCATTTTCGTTACAAATCCTTTACTTTTTCCATCTTTTTTGGTAAAATAACATAACAAGGGGCAATAGCTCAGCTGATTAGAGCGCTGCCTTTGCAAGGCAGAGGTCCTGGGTTTGAATCCCAGTTGCTCCACCATAAACACTTCGCACAAGGCCTAGTTTTAGCAAGTCTTGCGCCGTTCCTTACGACTTGGGGATATAGCTCAGCTGGTTAGAGCGCGTCACTGATAATGACGAGGTCTGTGGTTCAAGTCCACATATCCCCACCATCCAATGAACATAAAAAAACACCCGTCAGGGTGTTTTTTTGAATGGCAAAACCTCAGCCACCCTCATCACCTAGAGCTCCTACTCCTATTTTCTGACATTTCCGTTGGCACAGATCACAAAACAATCATAATTTTGGCCCCAAAAAAAGAAAACCGCCTATTTCTAAGCGGTTTTCTTCAGGTCATACATTAGGTTAAATAGCCTCGCAGTTGGAACTATTTAAACTACCTCTATTTTATCTCACCATATGCATATTGTCAATAGCTTTTTTCCACAATTTGTGCAAAACTCATGCAAAAAGTGTTCGGGAAAATTAAAAATATTAAAACACATTTTTTAGAATTAGCATATTGACAAAACGAAAGCAGTATGCTATAATTGAGGCATAACAATATTTTTGGTGGGCAGAACAGGAGTTATAATGGCAGGTACTAAAGCGGGCGGCATGAAAGCTGCTGCTACCAACAAGGCCAAATACGGCAAAGAGTTTTACGCTCAAATCGGCAAAAAAGGTGGTCAAAATGGCCATACCGGCGGTTTCGCAGCTAACCCAGAGTTAGCACGTATCGCCGGCGCAAAAGGCGGCCGAATTTCTCGCCGTGGGCCAGCGAAAAAGGCTTAATCTACGCCCGAAACAGAATTAAACGTAGTTCGTTTCAAAGAAAAACACGCTGTAAAAGGCGTGTTTTTCCGAACAAAAATATTTCCGTAGCAGAACAAAGCACAGACTAAATATTTTCGCACCGCGGGCAATGCAAATCCCCTTCCGGTGTCTCATAGCGCGTCAGTCCGCACTTCGGACAGCGCGATTTTTGATGTACCCAATCTCGGTAACTATCCAGTTCGGCCTCCATCAGCTCATCGTCGAACTGAGCCCCATATAAAGACGCCAGCTCGCGAGCTTTCTCCCACGCCGCCACCTCCATCTTTAGTCGCCCGACATGAGTTTTAAAATCTCGATGCCCCAGCGTCGCATGCCCCAGCTCGTGGAGCAGTAACAACTTCCAAGCATCAACGCTTAAACGGCTCTCAGTAGCCCCGCAAGAAGCCTCTTCGGCATTTTGCGGTGGCACACCGCCCGTAGTCACGCCCGTAGCCACTTCCGTAGCGCTATCATACGGCTCCACCACAATCGTTTTTGGCGGCCGAAAAGTGAATCTTCGACCCGGAGTAAACCGAAATTCCGGAAAATCCGCTCTTAAGCGCCCCAAAAACTCTTCCGCCTCTAGCATTTTATTGTCCACTCCCTGTAAAAGGGCAGGGAATCATTTACTCCCTTGCTCCCTGAGCTTTTGCTTCGCCAAAAGATAGCAGCCATAAATCACCGACTCGGTCGGGCGCTTTGGTCGGCGGTATTTGACCCCTGACATCTCGGGTAGATATTTTACATACAACTTAAAAATTTTGCCGAGCGGTCCCCCTAGCACGATATTGTCCGGCTGACACTCTGAAACGACATCATTCAGTCCCAGCGCCACCCGCTTGGCCACGTCTTGCATCACAGTCTTTTTCCGCAAACTCGTCGCCTGATCAACGTGGTAAAACTTTTCCAGCGCGCTCGCGGCCGCAATATCTTCCCATTCAGCGACCTTGCCATTGAACCAATATTTTTTATGCCCCGGTTCAAAGCTACTAGATTGGGGCAAAATCCGGTTTCTTTCTACGATTCCGCCCCCAATTCCGGTCGAAAAAGTCAAAAACACCGTACGCCCAGCTAACCGATGACCCTCAAACAGCGCTCCTAAATTACCATCATTTTCCACCCACACCGGACAATTGAATAAATTTTTTATTGGGGTCAGAATATCAAAATCGCCCCAAGCGCGGTTACCCAGCCGGACTGTATAATTTTTTTGTACAACTCCTGGTACTGCCACCGCTACCGCCAAAATTTTCCGTTTTCTAAAGCCCTCCAGCACCCCCAAAAGGTCGCGCAGGAAAGTTTTATCCCCCTGTGCTGTCTTAAATTTAACCCGCTTCACAATCCGCCCCCGTTTAGAAAACAGCGCGACTAAAGTTTTGGTTCCTCCAATGTCAATCCCGAGATACATATCTTGATTATATCATATAAATTTGATATAATAATCAGTATTCGGGTCCATTCAAAAATTCCGATAGCATAGAGTTCTAAAAACGCAAAAACTCTCTAAAACCCAGCAAAACAGGGTACAACTCCCGTCGGAACTCCTGAATGGATCTGAAGGAAGGAATAAATTTAATCATGGCAACAGCCAAAAAATATACTATGGACGAGCTTCTCGCCGAAAATACGGAAGCCGCCAAAAAAATCAACACCGGTGACACTATCAAAGGTACGGTGTTATCTGTCAAAAAGCACGAAATCCTCGTGGATCTCGGGGCGCAGGGCATTGGTCTGGTCCCGCGACGCGAAGTTTCCTTTGCGCGCGCGCTAGAGGTCGGCAACGAAGTTACCGCTTCGGTCGTCGACGCCGAGATGAAAGACGGTTATGTCTTGCTTTCGCTTCGCAAAGCCGTCAAAGATAAAGGTTGGGATGAAATCCAAGCCAAACTCGACAACAGTGAAATCGTCGAGGTTACACCATCTGACGCTAACCGAGGTGGTCTACTGGTCGAATACGAAGGTATCCGCGGTTTTATGCCAGTTTCGCAACTTTCCGCCGAGCACTATCCTCGAGTTGGTAGCGCCGATAAAGACGAAATTTTGCAACGCTTAAATTCTCTCGTCGGTAAACCGATCAAAGCTCGCATCTTGGACGCTAACAAGAAAGAAAACAAGCTCATCTTCTCCGAAAAGGAAGCCATCAAAGACGGTCTAGCAGAGCGTTTTTCAAAGCTTAACGTTGGCGACACCATTAAAGGCGTCGTTACCGGCGTGGTCGATTTTGGCGTTTTCGTCAATGTCGACGGTATCGAAGGATTAATCCATATCTCAGAAATCTCTTGGGAACGGGTCAACAATCCATCCGACTACGTCAAAGTTGGCGATAATATCGAAGCCAAAATCATCGCTATCGACAAGGAACGTCTCTCGCTCTCGATGAAGCAATTAGTCGAAGACCCGTGGATCTCCGAAGTCGAAGGTTTGAAAAAAGGTTCGAAAGTCGAAGGCACCATTACTCGGATCACCCCGTTCGGTGCTTTTGTCCAAATCAGCCCGGCCGTAGAAGCCTTAGTTCACGTTTCTGAACTTGGCGAAGGTTCGGATGTCAATCCTGAAAAAATCTTCACTTTGAATGAACGTAAGAACTTCAAGGTGTTAGATATCGATAAAGAAGGACGCAAAATCTCCCTCTCTATTACCAAATAATATAAAAATAGCCCTTCGGGGCTATTTTATGATATAATTAAGCTTATGAAAAAGAAAACTACCCCTGAAAAACCGTGGTATGAATACTACGAGAGCGAAGGTTTGCCTACACAATTAGATTTTCCAGATTGTTCCATGGTAGACATGGTGATGCAATCGGCTGAAAAATGGCCCGATAACACCGCCTATGTCTATTATGGCCACAAAGTAACCTACAAAAACTTCGTCAAAAAAATCGAAAAAACCGCCCGCGCCCTCAAAAATTACGGCGTCAAAGAAGGCGACCGCGTAACGATTTGTATGCCCAACACCCCAGAGGGCATCACCATGGTTTATGCCGTCAATATGGTCGGTGCTATCTGTAATATGGTACATCCGCTATCTTCCGAAAAAGAGCTCGAATATTACATCAAAATCGCCGATTCCAAATATGTATTGGTTATCGACGCCGTTTTTGACAAAATTTACAAACTTCGCGACGTCGCACAACTAGAGCGAATTATCGTGGTTCGCCCTTCGGATGGGCTCGGTTTTCTTAAGAAAAAGCTCTATTCCGCGGTTCACGTCAAAAAAGTGCGCTTGCCAGCTAACGATAGCCGAGTAGTTCTCTGGGAAGATTTTATCGCTAATAGCTTCTTTTATCAGGGGAATTATCACGAAGAACGTGGCGGTGCGGACCCAGCGGTCATTATGTACTCTGGGGGCACCACCGGCGCGCCTAAAGCCGTGATGCTGTCTAATCTTAATATTAACGCCGAATCAGTCTGCGACGGCACCGTCATCCGCCAAATCACCCCTGGCGCGACCGTGCTCTCGATTTTGCCCCTGTTCCATTGTTTTGGTCTTGGTGTCTGCATTCATACGCCTCTCTGTCGGGGTATGGGCTGCATCTTAATTCCGGCCTTTTCACATAAGCAATTTGCCGAAATCATCAAGAAGAATGAGCCTAATTTCATCGTTGGCGTCCCGACGCTGTTTGAGGCCCTTATCAATACTAAACTAAAACCAGGCGACCTTTCCTCTGTTACGGCAGTCATTTGCGGTGGCGACGCCCTAACTCAAACTTTGCGCGACAAAGTCAATGAATTTCTATCCGAACACGGCTCTCAGGCCAAAATCCGTGTCGGTTATGGTCTCACCGAAGGTTCTGGCGCAGTCTGTTTGTCTCCCGAAAACTCATTCAAGGACGGCATTATTGGCGCACCTCTCCCTGGTACGGACTTCAAAATCGTCAAAAACGACACGTTCAAAGAACTTCCAGTCGGCGCAAGCGGAGAAATTTGCATCTCTGGCCCGCTAGTGATGATGGGCTATCTCGGCGATGATGCCGAAACCGCTCAGGCTCTCCGTGTTCACGAAGACGGCAAACTCTGGCTCCACACCGGTGATATTGGTTATCTCGGCGACGACGGTTTGATTTACTTCGCTCAACGCCTCAAACGTATTATCATCTCGAGTGGCTACAATATCTACCCTACTCACCTCGAATCTATCATCAACTCTCACGAAGGCGTCCTCACTTCGACCGTCATCGGTATCGATCACCCATATAAAGGCCAGATCCCCAAGGCGTTTGTCGTGCTTAAAACCGGCTACAAAGCCAGCAAAAAAGTCGAACGCGAAATTCGCGGTCTGCTCGAGCGTAATGTCCCAATTTACGCTCTCCCTGTCGCTTATGAATTCCGCGACAAATTGCCTCAGACCAAGGTCGGCAAAGTCGCCTTCCGCGAGTTAGAAAAAGAAGAACAAGCCAAAAAGAGCTAAACTACTGCAAAATAGCTAAAATCTGCTAAAATCCAGATTTTTGCCCCCATAAATAGTCAAAAACCGCTAAATTTCAAGTTATTCACTTACAAATTATCAAATTACACCAAACTAATTCTATCGCCACCGATAATAATTTAGCATCACTCGCACGCGTAATTTTAGCGGTTTTTCTGCCAAAAACCGGTTCCTGCGCCACTCAGGGAAGTAATCCCTAAGCATTTTTCGCGCTCGCGAAAACCCTACTCGCCCCTCGCGAAACGCCCCAAAATCTTTCGCCGAGTCGATCAATAGATTCCAGATGAAAAACCACTCTAGCTCATCGCAAAACTCATCCGCCGCTGAGACTCCGCGTGATTTTTCACGCGACATCTCCGGCGTTATCCCTTGTGCAGTTGCGTCTGTCGGCACTTGTTCGAATCTCCGATATAGCCCCTCCAGCGCCAGAAAAATATCAAAAATATGCGGATTAAACTCGGATTTGTGCAGTACCGACCCCGCATTTTGATAATAAAGATACAATGGCTCATCTACACTCGTAAAATAATCAGTATACAAAATCAGGGAAGAAATCAACTCCATATCTTCGTGAATTATACCCTCATGAAAAGAAAAACCGTGCTCTTGCCACCATGCTCGCCGAATCAAAAATTGCCACGGTCCCGCCCCATAACGCACAAACCTACTCTTAAAATCCGGCTCATCCACCCGCACTGCCGAAAGATAATCTCGGTGCCCGTCGGCATAAATCCGCTCCACCCCCATCATCACTAAATCCGCCACTACCGGGGTTATTTTTTTGCCCACATCCGCTCTAGCATTCGACTCCGCGCCCTTATTCGCCCCTGTTTCGACTTGACCCCTAGCTCCACGAGCCTCGGCAATCAATTTTACAATCGCCTCCTCCGTAATCGCATCATCCGCATCGATAAACCACACAAATTCACCCTGAGCTTTCGAAAAACCAAAATTCCGCGCCGCACTCGCCCCTGTTTTCTCGCACGAAAAAACCTTAAATTTTATGTTAGCACCAGCTTTTTTCAGGGCTTCCGCCTCTTTTTGCCACTTGTCTGCCACCAGGAGCGTCTTATCCCCCGAACCGTTGTCTATGACCAGTATTTCTGAAACCACCCTTGTAGCGCCTGTGAGACCCCGAGTATTCACGAGATCTCCAGTACTCCCAGCCTCCCTAACCCCCTCAGAGCCACCACCAGCCAAAAACACAGCTCTAAACACCGATTTTAAACACCTGCCCAAATATTTTTCCGCATTAAAAGCCGGAATTATAATCGAAAGGTCTATTTTGCGCTCGCTATCCATGTTATAATCATATCATGTTTATAAAAATCCTTATCGTTTTTCTAATTTCCATGGTGCCATTAATCGAACTCCGTGGCGCTATCCCTGTCGCCGTCGCCATGAACCTCGGCCTGCCCGAATGGCTCATTTTACTCGTCGCTATCATCGGTAACATTGTTCCAGTACCGTTTATTTATCTGTTCGCTCGCAAAATCCTCGAATGGGGAAGCAAATGCAAACTCAAAACTTTCCAAAAATTCTGCAATTTTTGCCTCAAAAGGGGACAAAAAGGCGGTGAAAAGTTATTAAAAAACACCCGTGGTGGCGTTTTCTGGGCATTGTTCGTCTTTGTTGCTATTCCGCTCCCTGGTACCGGCGCCTGGACCGGAGCCTTGGCAGCCAGCATCCTAAATCTCGACTTCAAAAAAGCCGTGCTCGCTATCTGCGCCGGCGTCGTCGTGGCAGGCCTCATCATGCTCCTCGCCTCTCTTGGGCTTTTTAACGGCCTCCTCGGCGCTTAAACGCCTATCGGCTCTTTTTAACATCCTTCACTTAAAAATCACAGCAAAAACCCCAGACATGGAAAATGGCCGCTCTAAGGAGCGACCATTAGTGGCAAGATTACTTACTCGACGTTCGGAAACGTCTCTGACCCTATAAGCTCAACGCCATAGAGTCGTTCGATTGTAGCAATCTTTGCTAGCAGTTGGGCAATTTTTCGTCTCCGATAGAAGTCGTAGAATTGCCAAACCGGCATAGCTACAAGCATCGCCGCAATCGAGCCCCCAATTAGCCCCGTCATCACCATTAATATGGTAAACAGGACACTTTTGTTCCCGGCTCGCCAGGTATAAGTTGGCAATAGCACCGCGCCGACCAGTTCCATAATGCACATGAGCGTAAACATGCTCAAAAACATCGCATCATCGCTCCTGTCGCCTAGTCTCTGGTGCAGCTCTTTCAACAGCGCCGCTTGGGCGCTTTTTGCCGGCCCGTCTGACTGCTGGGCAGCGGAATATTTTCCGCCAAGCCGTTTAGGCTTGATAATTAAGTCTCGCTGAGCCCTTAAAAGCACTCTGTCGAGCCATCGTTTTTCTTCCGCCGACACTGAACGCTCACCGAATTTCAAATATTTGTAATACCTTGCCCCCATTTCTTCAATGTAGCATTCCATTATTCTACCCCCTCCTTTTAAGGTGCATGTTATCTAACCACTTTCTTAATTATACCAGATAATATCATTTTTTTCAAGTCTTGCGTAAAAAATAGCTTCACGATGTATGAAACCGATTTTTAAAAGGCAAAAATCATTGTGGTATAATAGACACAATATGAGTGAATTTATCAGCAAACACGGCGAAACAGGCAATGATCAAGCAGGAAACTATAGCAACACGCTTCAAGCTAAATCCTTCGAGGAACATTTGCGTGATTTAGAGGCTTCAAAAGCGGAGCAATCCGCTCAAGACGGAGTTTTTGCGGAAAAGCAAGAACGAGAACAGCCACGATTTGAAGCTGTCCCCTTTGCCGAAATAGCCAAAGAACTCGAAGATCCGCGATACGAGGAGCTCGGGCACGGAACAATTAGCGCCGAAAATACCCAAGGCATACTTAGTGATGGTCTACATGTTGGTGGCCCTGGCAGGGATACGGATATCGATAGTAATTTCATGCCTCTTGCGAACAATAATTCGGATGCGCTGTTGAACTCCGCAAAAAATTGGCAACACAATAACGCTAAATATGTAGTTCTGTATCGTATCCCTTTTGAATACAAAATGCCCACGGCAAATATCCATAGTTCAGAAACCTACAGTATGTTTTTTGAGCCAAACGAGGCAGATACTGATGCAAATTCCGGCAAATATAACAAAGATTTTGCATATGCATATTTAGATATCGATTCTGGTCTAGCGTATAAAAATAACGCTTATAAAGGCGATTTAGACAATCCGCAACAAAAAATGGCGATGGAAAATAAATATCAGCTATTAAGGGACGAAATTGCCAATAAAATTACCGATCCAGACGAGAAAGAAGGATTTTTGGAGATAGCAAACATTTGGCATGAAATGGGTGAAAATATGATGCCGCCCCGCCATAATAGCGAATCATGAAAGCTATACTTTTTGATTTTGATGGCGTCATCGTTGACGGTGAACCGATTTATGCTGAGGCGGAAAACGAACTTTTCGCGAGAATAGTTCCGGGTTGGCGACGCGAATTTTCCGAGGAAATCATCGGTTTAGACCCGCACGGCACGTTTTTATTACTTAAAAATAAGCACACCCTCAGCCTTACCGAGGACGAGTTCCGCCGGGAATACGACAAAGGTTTTCCACTAGTTTATAATACTGCGCAGCTAACCAGGCAAGCACTAGCTATGTTGGACTACGGCTTCGCGCACGACATTCGGATGAATATCGTCTCCTCGACCCCAAGCAGGCACACCTGACCGACGACGACCTCGTTACCACCGTTTTTGCTGGGATTGCCCAGAGTTAACTTTTTTCACAAAAAATGGCTCCCCCGGCCAGACTCGCACCGCAGGTCCGACGTCTCGCTTTTTGATGTTTTTTCATAAAAAAAATGGCTCCCCCGGCCAGACTCGAACTGGCAACCTCGAAGTTAACAGCTTCTTGCTCCACCATTGAGCTACAGGGGAATAACCAAATTTCCACCGCGCCAACGCGCGATATGTATCTATTATAGCATATTTTTAAAAAATGTGATAAAATTAAAGGAGTTATATTATTTTTTAGCGCAGAAAGGGGCTTTTCGTGGAAGAAAAAACTATACAGATTGCTGGTTCTATTACTGTTGACGAGCTCTCACAGGCGCTCGGGCTTTCGGTGACCGAGCTCATCGGCACGCTATTCAAAAACGGCATTGTTGCGACGATTAATCAACGCCTAGATTTTGAAACCGCAAGCATTATTATCGACGAATTAGGGTTAGAAAACGTCAAACTCGAACGCAAAAACACTTCGACCAAAACTTCGCATCTTCATCGCGAACTTTCCGACCACGCCACCGAGCGTCCGCCAGTGGTCGCCGTGATGGGGCATGTCGACCACGGCAAAACCACCCTTCTCGACACTCTGCTCAATAAAAAGACCGTCGAGGGTGAAGCTGGTGGCATCACTCAGCACATTTCTGCCTATCAGCTAAATCACGACGGCCGTCTGATTACTTTTCTTGATACTCCTGGTCACGAAGCTTTCGCTGCTATTCGTCAGCACGGCGCAATGCTAACCGACATTGTCGTTATCGTGGTCGCTGCTGATGATGGCGTCAAGCCCCAGACCGTCGAGGCAATCAATTTCGCCAAAACCGCCAACGCCAAAATCATCGTCGCGATTAACAAAATCGACCGCGAAGGCGCCGATATCGACCGCACCAAGGCCGACCTGTCGCAGCACGGTCTCCAGCCCGAAGAATGGGGTGGCGATATCACCATGGTTCCAATTTCCGCCAAAATGAATCAAAACCTCGACCAACTCCTCGACATGATTTTACTAACTGCCGACATCGAAGAACTCAAAGCCGATATCGACATCCCATCCGAGGGGCTCGTAATCGAATCGCATATGGAAACCGGCAAAGGTTCGGTTGTTAACTTGCTCGTCACTGGCGGGGAACTTAAAACCGGCGAATTTATCGTTGCCGGCTCCACTTACGGCAAAGTCCGCACCATGCTCGATTGGCGTGGTCGCCCGAAAGGCAAAGCCACTCCGTCCACCCCTGTCACGGTGACTGGCTTCAAAGAACTTCCGAACTTCGGCGACCGCTTTATCGAAGTCAAAGACGAAAAAACCGCTCGCAAAATGGCGCTTCTTAATGCTCAGGCCGCTGCCGATGAGTCGGCATCCGCTAATGTCACTCCTACCGACCTCCTCCGCATGATGAATGTTGCCGATAACTCTAAGATTTTCAACGTCATCGTCAAGGGCGACGTGCTGGGCTCGGTTACCTCTGTTGTAGATAGCCTCAAACTGATTGACACGGGCGGCGAAATCACGCTCAATATCGTCCACACTGGTGTTGGCGACATCAACGAAAACGACATTTACATGGCCGCCGGCGGCAACACTGTGATTTATGGTTTCAATGTCAATGTTCCGATTAACATTTCCAAAATGGCCGCTCGCGATGGCGTCCCCGTGCGAATTTATCGAGTAATTTACGAACTTATCGACGACGTCAAACACGAAATGGAGCAACTCCTAGACGCCGAAATCATCGAAGAGGACAAGGGCGAGATGAAGGTCCTCGGCGTGTTCCGTACCGAAAAAACTAGCATTATCGCTGGTGGGGAAGTCTTAAAGGGCGACGTCCGAGCCGATTACTTGGCGCGCGTCGTGCGAGATAAACAATACATCGGCGAAGTCAAAGTCGTCAGCGTTCAAAAAGAGAAAATGGCTGTCGATAACCTCGCTGCTGGCGAAACCGGCGGGCTCGCCCTCTCGACCGAGCACAAAATCGAGCTCCAAATCGGCGACCGCCTCAAATTCTTCGCCCGCGAAGCCAAAGCTAAAAAACTCTAGTATCACCAGGGAAAAAGTATACATAAAGTATACATATTCGATAACATCCGATCCCGATCGCAGGATAATGTGCTATAATAACCACAAGGAGTATCAAAAAATGAACTTTGACGACAAGTTTTTACAAGAAATGGGGCTTTCGGCGATGCCGGAGAGCGAAAAACAGAAATTCTTAGATTATATTCAAGAAGAACTCGAAGTTCGCATCGGCGAACGTATTTCTCGGGGCTTGACCGAGACCCAACTAAACGAATTTGACCAACTGACCGACCAAAACGAGGCTAGAAAATGGCTCGAACAAAACCGCCCTGACTATCGCGAAATCGTCACTCGCACTATTGACGAAATGAAAGCCGAAATTCGCGCCAACCGCGCCCGCCTCGTTGGCGCTTAGAAAAACTAGTAACCCGGAAGCCGGGGGAGCAAGGTTAAATTTATCTGCATAGAACAAGCCCGAGCAAAATCTGAGGAGGCTAGTCGGGTCGAGTACCGGCCAGATCCCGGGCGCAGCCCTGATTTAAGCGATGGGAATTTTTTCTGGCGCGAAGCGAAACTGCAAGCAAATTTAGCCTTACTTCCCGTATCCGTTCACAAAACTTTTCGCATCCATCGCCTTGCGCCCTTCCGGTTGTAATCTGTCGATCGCCAAATTTTGCCCGTCTGCGCACGACAAAAAGAGCACCGCCGTCTCACCCACCTTCGCTATATGCGCCTCTAAAACAATGCAAGAAACGCCAAAAAACGCATATTTCGCTTTCGGAAAGCCAGCAAAAGCCACAATTTTACGCAAAGTTTGCTCCGCCGTATCTGTTTCTGGCGCGAGAAGCGACATCGTTTTGTCCAATTTTCCACAAAATGTCGCCCGTGTCTCATCTTGAGGCTTAGGCTCCGGTAAATCACCAAGATGCTGCACCACCCACTCCGCCCCTGTTTCCGCAAGAGCAGTATAAACCGTACTTTTCTCCGGCACTAGCCCCGAAATCAGCTCCGAACCCGTCGCCTGCACAATTTCCGCCCCTGTTAAAGTCGTTTGAAAATAAACCGGCCCCGCGTCCATCGCCTTTGTGAGTTTCATCACCGATACCGAAAACTCCGTCGCCCCGTCCAAAATCGCACTCTCAATCGGCGACGCCCCTCGATATTCAGGCAACAGGGAAGGATGAATATTCAAAATCCCCTCCGGCTCAAAAACCTCCAAAACCGAGCTAGGAATTAACACCCCAAACGACGCCAGCACCCCTATCGCCGCTGGGTTTTCTCTCTTCAATTCCACCGCTCGTGCCAAATCCTCTCGCGTTCGCGCATGAAAAATCACTTGGCACTCTCGTTCAAGGACTGCTAATGCTTTTTCTGCCAGCAACCCATTTCCGAAGAAAATTACCTTTGTCATTCCTCTCCCCACAACTTTGTATTCCCCCGAATTTCGCTCTCAAAATCCACCGGCAAAAGCTCCCCCTTGTCGTCCATCCGATAAAACGCATCTCTCTCATTCTTAATATGGTCAATAAACAAAATCCCGTTCAAATGATCAATTTCGTGTAGCAGCGTCCGCGCCAGCTCCCCCGACGCCTTAATCCGCACCTCTGTTCCGTCCTCGAGTTTCGCCTTTACCTTCACTTTCGAAGCTCGTGGCACTTTACCATAAATCGCCGGCACCGACAAACACCCCTCAAAATCACGCACAATTTTACCGTCCGCCCGAATTACCTCTGGATTAATTAACGCCGTAAATGTCCCGTTTATCTTGTCTTCCATGTCGTCGCGAATGATAATAATCCGTTTATTTACCCCAATCTGAGGCGCCGCCATCGCCGCCGACAGCTCGAACGGATGCTCTTTTTCCCAGTCCAGCGACAATTTTCGCATCGCTTCAATCACCTTCAAAATCTCCTCGTCAATGACGCGCACTTTTTCAGACACTTCCCGTAGCCTCGGGTCAGGGGTGGTAATGATTTTCATATCTTGATTATACCATAAAATTCAATGAAGAGATACCGGCTCCAAAAAACCGAACAGCATAACTTAACTTACAACCCCCAAAAACTACCCTACAACAAGCTCGGCGGGTCCAGCGACACCTTAAAATTTTTATCTAGCCCCTCACAAATCTGCGTTAGTTTTGCTCGCGACCGCGCTCGCACCACCAGTTGCCACGTAAAACCTCGCGCCGTCCGCTCGTGAAACGCCGGCTGGGGCGGGGAAACCTTAAGCTCCGGGTCCGAACTTAATTTTCGCACCAATTCCCGCACTTTTCGCACTACCACCGCCTCTGTTTTCATCGTGATTTCGAGCTTCATCACGAACCGAAACGGCGGAAAGCCAGCTTTTTGTCGCCACCGAATTTCGTATTGGTAAAACCCCTGATAATCATTCCGCGCCGCGAAACTCAGTACCGGATGCTCTGGTCGAAAAGTCTGGATTATCACCTCTGCCGTCTCTAAATGCCCTCGTCCAACTCGTCCGATTACCTGAGTTAATAGCTGAAAAGTCCGCTCTTCCGCCGAAAAATCCGGCAACGCCATCCCCGCGTCCGCCTGCACCACCCCCACCGTCGCCAGTTTCGGTAAATCCAGCCCCTTTGCCACCACCTGCGTCCCAATCAAAATGTCCACCTCACCCTCTCTCACCTCTGTAAACATCGCCTCCAGCCCCTCGCCTTTTTTGTTGTCCGCGTCGAACCGTTGCACCCGCGCCTTCGGGAATAACTTTTTTAGCTCCGTTTCGAGCAACTTCGTCCCAAACCCCTTATGCATAATCCCTGGATGCCCACATTTCGGACAGCTCGTCGGCACATTCATCTCGAACCCACAGGTGTGACACCGCAGAGTATAACTATCCGTGTGCAAAGTTAGCGGCAAAAAACAATGCGGACAAAGAAGTTCCTCGCCACACTTTTCACAAATCGTTAGCGGCGCCGACCCCCGTCGGTTATGAAAAATCAGCGTTTGTCGCCCCTGTTCCAGATTCCGCTGTATTTTATCGAGCAAACTATCGCAAAAATACCGATTTTTCCGAAAATCAGCCCGATTCTTAAAATCCACAATTTTCACTTCCGCCGCCCGCGCCTCTTGCTTGGCTTTTTGGGTTAGCGCCACCACCGACCCCTGTCTAGACGCCAAATAATAGTCCTCGACACTGGGCGTCGCCGACCCGAGGATACAGTCAATTTTCAGCTCCCGCGCCATCGCGCTCGCCACCCGCACCGCCGAATATTTCGGGGTGTTTTCTTGATAATAACTCGTTTCGTGTTCCTCGTCGATGATAATCAGCCCCAAATTCATAAGGGGCGCAAACAGCGCCGACCGCGGCCCAATTACGACTTTTGGCTCCTCGGTTAAAAGCAGGGAATTAAAAATCAGATGTCGCTCCGCCTCGGTCTGTTTCGAATGAATTAGTACCACATTTTCCCCAAAAACCTGCCGAAACACCTGTACCAACTGCCCCGTCAACGCGATTTCTGGCACCAAAACGACAGTGGACTTTTGCCGTTTAAACGCATCCAGAGCCAGTTTAAGGTAGATGTTCGTTTTACCACTACCAGTAACGCCAAACAGTAGTTTCGTCGCACTACGAGCCTGCTGGAGGCCTTTCAGGGCATTTTTCTGGGCAGTATTAAGCAGAATTTCGCCATGGACGGGTGGTGTTGCTGGAGGGGATGACTGAACCAGAGCAGAATGCTTGTCGATATTCCGAGCGGGTGACGCCTGTGGAAGGGATCCCACGAAGCTCGCAGGAGTACCATTGGCACGGGACTTTTCATGGACGGGTGGTGTCGCCGGAGGGGACCCCAAAAATGTTTTGTTTTGACAAAAATTTTTGGGGAGGAGGCGACGACAGGACCCGTCCAGAGATAAGAGACTTTCATTACTACCGAACATTTGTTCGGTTTTTGCTCCGCGCCTCTGTTTCTCAACCCCCCTTGGCAAAACCAACCCCACCCCCGCCCCACTCGGCACACAATAATATTCATGAATAAATTTTACCGCCACCAACAGTTGTCTTGACAACGGCTGTGAATACAAAATTTTCGCAATCGGCTTAGTCTTAAAATCCGGTTGAGCAACTTTTTTTACTACCACTCCCGGCACGATTTTTCGCCCCACCGGCACCAACACCACCGTCCCCGGCGCCAATATCTCGGCTCCCATCCCGGCATACGTCAACGCCTCCGTTCTCCCCTCCGGTATCACCTCATAATACATGCTCTCATTATAGCATGTTTTCACTTTTGTCTCCGTCGCAACAGCCCCAACGTCCCCTAAAATCCCAAAACAATAAACCCCCAACGCTCCCTAATCCCTAACCCCTAACCCCCACGCCCCTAAACCGTTGTAAAAATTACCCCAAATCCCACAATCCGTGCTATAATAAGAGAAGTTAAGTGAGGTAATATGCTAGACATTTTCGTTACATCAAGGGTGCGTCGCAAAATTATCGTCGTTTTCGCCAAATATCCCGATTTCAAGACCCACGTCCGCGGGCTGGCCAAACTAATCAAAGAGGACCCCGGCAACATCCAAAGGGAATTAAACCGCATGGTGGACGGCAAATTTCTCCTTGTCACCAAAAAAGGCAAAACCAAAATCTACCAAACCAACAAACAATTCCCAATTTTAAAAGAACTCCAAAGCATCGTCATTAAGAGCCAAAAAAAGAACAAACCCAGCAAAACTATCGGCTAAATACGTAAATAACAGGGAAACAAAATGAACAAAATTTTTACTCAGCTCATTGAAAAACGCGGTCTCACCCACGACTTTTTGGAACCAAAATACGAAAACCTCACCGACCCCTTTATTCTCCCAGACATGGACAAAGCCGTCGCTCGCATTAAAACCGCCCTTGAAAACTCCGAAAAAATCCTCATCTACGGCGATTACGACGTGGACGGCGTTACCGCTAGCACCGTCATGGAACAAACTCTAAAATTCGCCGGCGTTAAACCCGAAAATATCAACATCATGCTCCCTGACCGTTTCGCTGACGGTTATGGCATGAGTCCACGTCTCATCACCCGCGCCAAAGACACCAACACCACCCTCGTTATCACCGTCGACTGTGGCTCACGTAACCACGCTATCGTCGAAGAACTAAGCACACTCAAAATCGACAGTATCATCACCGATCACCACGAAACCGAAGACACTCTCCCTGATGCTGTCGCTATTTTAAACCCCAAACGGCGCGACGCCCCCTGTGAGAAACTCAACAATTTGGCTGGCGTCGGTGTAGCGTTTAAACTCGCCGAGGCACTCGTCAAAACAGACCTCATCAAAAACGGTCTAGAAAAATGGTTGCTCGACCTCGTCCTGATCGGCACCATTTGTGACAGTATGACCATTACCGGCGAAAACCGCATTCTCTGTTATTACGGCATGAAAGTTCTGGTCAAAACTCGGCGTCCTGGGCTACTCGAGATCTGCAAAATAGCCAAAATCAAAGAAATTAACTCCGAAACGATCGGTTTTGGTATCGGTCCACGCTTAAACGCTGCCGGTCGCCTCAAAACCGCCGAAATTGCTCTAAATCTCCTTCGCACCAACTCTCACGCAGAAGCGGCCAAACTAGCCAAAAAAGTTGAAGATTTAAATCGTGAGCGCAAAACCGCCCAAGACCAGGCCATGCAAGAAATAGAACAACGCACCCCTGGCGAAAAAACCTCGGTGATTATCGAAACCGGTCCTTGGCACGAAGGCGTAATTGGCATCGTAGCCGGGCGTTTGGTCGAAAAATACCACAAGCCCGCATTCGTCCTAACTGAAGTTTCTAACGGTATTTATAAGGGGTCGGGGCGCAGTTTTGGCGATTTTAACCTTGCTGAAGCTTTGAATTATGCCAAAGAAGCCATCATCAGTGGTGGTGGTCATGCCGGCGCAGCCGGAGTCAAAGTCGCAGAGAAAGACCTCTACGCTTTTCGTGAAAAAATCAACGCCTATTACGACAGCCTCGATCTTAAAAATCAGACCAAATACCTAAAATTCACCCCAGATTTAGCCCTTAGCGACCTAGCCGACATCGACCTCGACCTCATCGCCGAACTTAGCACTCTCGAACCCTTCGGGCAGGGGAACGAAGAGCCGATTTTTCTGCTCGAGGACTTCAAAATTAACCGAGTTATCCTGCTCGGCGCCAACAAAAACCACCTCCGCATTGATTTTGCCGATAACAAAGGCCGAGCCATTAAAACCATCGCCTTTTTCGCCACCGAAAACTGGCTCAAACTCACCTCTGACGACCACGTCTCGGCACTCATCAAACTAGTCAAAAACGAGTACGCCGGCATCCAAACCGCCGAAGCTCGCATTGTCGACCTTTCTGTGTTATAATATAGCCATGAAAAAAGTTATTTTGAAGGCCAAATTAAAAAGTCGCGACAGTTTCGAGGACAAACTTTCCGATATCGACCTAGATTTTTCCGCAATTTATTGGCAGCACGACCGTGTCTACGTCCCTAAAAACTACCAACCGCACGCCAATTTTCCGCGTCTCGTCATGCGCACCGAAATCAAAGCCGTCGACAGACCCGCAAAATACTACTTTATTTTAAAACGCCACATCGAAGATTCCGGTGTTGATATTGTCGAAACTACCGAGGTCAAAGATTACGAAAAATTGGTTAATATTATTATGCAACTTGGGTTTAAGCTGAGTAAAGAGGTTTCTCGCCGTCGCCAAACATTGGCCATGGGCGAGGGAACTAAAATTCATCTCGACAAAATCGATGCCCTCCCCGGCTATTACGCCAAAATCGAATCCGCACTCGGCCCAGACGACTCCGTCGTCGAAGCCAGAACCGACCTCGAAAAAACTTTCGAAACCCTTGGCGAATCCAACTTTATCAAAGACGCCTACTTTGAATTATAAACCTCTTTTTGGTTGCACAAAAAGGCTGAAAATTTGAAAAAATAGTGATGGAAAGCCGGTACTGAAATACCGGAAGGCTTCCATCAGATTATTTTTTCAAATTTTCACCTCCGCAACCAAAAAGAGGTTTATAATTTTGTGCCTTTGTGAGGCAACTAGGGGCTGAAAATTTGGAATATTACCCCCTAGGTGGCTCCCCATCCGGCTCACCGAGCAACTTTTTTGACTTAATTTCATATCGTCGCCCGTTCACCGGCGATACATAATAATCTTCGTTCAACAAATTTACAAACATGGTTAAATCTTTATCATCCATAATGATAATCGATCCATCATCATCCGTCATCAACTCCAGTTGCATCTCGTCCGCATAATCCAACAGTTTTTCTTGCGGCATCTCCTCAGCAATATCCATCGCTTGCACTTTCTTCAGAATCGGCTTCTTATCCGCAAGCAAAGCGTCCAGCGTCAGCCCCTCCGCAAATGATAATTTGTATTTTTCACACAATTCCTTCGCCTTCGCCTCGGCAATCACCTGGGATTTGTAGTCGTATTGGAACAAATTCTCGAATTTCGCCTGGTTAAACACGATAATTGTCTTATCCACAATTGCCACCTGGTTGTCTTCCGGCATTTTCAGCGCAATTTCCGCCGAAAACGGCTCAAAACTCTCGCCATTAATCTCCCAAGACGTCGCACCCTTAAGCGCCGACGACGCCGGCAATAGTTTTGCGATGTAAAAAGTTTTGGTCCCGTCCTCGCCGCCCGGATAAGTAAACTTCGCAATTATCCCCTTCACCTTCTTAAAATCGTACTCATTTTCCGAAAAATAATCGATGTCCTTATACTCATTTTCAATCAGATGAATCAAAGTCTCCGCTCGCCCGACTTTCGACAGGGAAGTTTTATAAATCACCTTCTCCTCGCCGTCCGCCTTCTCGTATTCTCGGCACTCCAACCCTTTTTCCGCCTCTTCGTTCACGAAATTCGCCGCCTCTTGCATGAACATCGCCTTCACCGCCCCTGTCAGCTTGTCCGAATACTTAATCTTAAATGGTGTATAGTTTTTATTAAATAAAAACAACTCCGCGGAAACGTTATTTTTCACCTCGTCAATCTCGTTCGCCCAGAGAAACACATCAAATTCTTCCATTTTTACCTCTCCTTTTATTTGACGATTATAGCACGTTTTAAGCAATCAGAAAATGCCTTTCTCGGACACACTCAAGGCCGTTCGGCCGAGCTTACGGTCCTCAAAAGGCATTTTTTGATTGCTTAGGAGCGATTGCCTGTTTTTTAATGGTAAAAGTGATTTGAAATTTTAACACGTATATTCCTGACGGCGCCGAGAAAGTTGCCCGTAAGGGCAACTTTTCCCGGACGCCCAGTGTATGACGTGCTTAAAATTTCAAGTCTACATTAAAAAACAGGTAATCGCTCCTGTAAGAGAAGTCCGAAAAAGGCATTTCTGATTGCTTTGCCAGTTCTATCGCTTTTTCCTGAGACTGTTCGGTTTTTACAACACATTTTTCGGCAATTTTCAACGCGCTTTGTTCGGTAAATTAACAGGGAAGTTTTCCACAATTGTTGAAAACTAAAAAGTGCAAAAAAGTCCAAAAAAGCTCTTGCTAAAATTAAAAAAATATCATAAACTAATGTTAAGCGAATACAACAACAAAAACGCGAAACAAAAGCACCTTAACAAAGTTTGAGACCGACCAACTAGGAGCTTTGGCGCGCATTAAAACTCAAGCGAGATGCGACAAAACAATCGCGCGCACCTTCCTCAAAACACACCTCCCAATAAAAACTCTATGGTCTATCACACAATAAGTCTCTCAACGGCTACGATCAAGCATCGTGGTGGCTCTATTGTGCTAAACAAAAAATAAAGCAAACACAAACCCGCCTCAGTTTCTAGTTGAACGGTCTCAAACGAATAAAAACAGTGTATAATATACACATGGAGAAACTACATATCCCAGTGTTATTATCAGAAGTCCTAGCGGGGCTTGACCCAACACCCGGCGAAAGTTATCTTGACTTAACCGCAGGCTACGGTGGGCACGCTAGCGAAATTTTGGCTGTGACACAGAATTATAAAGATTCTTGCCTGGTTGATCGCGACGAATTTGCTATCGAATATCTAAAACAGCATTTTCCGCCCGAAATCAGCCTAAAACATACGGATTTTTATAGTGCAGTGCTGCAACTTTTCGAGTGTGGAACGACTTTTGATTTAATTCTTGCGGATTTTGGAGTTTCATCTCCGCAACTAGACATGGCTGAGCGTGGCTTTTCGTTCAAAAACGATGCCCCTCTGGACATGCGGATGGATCGCAGGCAGACTCGAACCGCCGCCGACATCATCAACAAAGCTAGCGAAAGGGAACTAGCCGAAATTTTCATTAACTTCGGCGAAGAAAGCCCCGGACGCGCCAAGATGTTGGCTCGCGAAATCGTTCATCACCGCCCGCTAAACACTACTAGCGAACTCGCGGATTTAATTAAATCCAAATCTCGCTACTCGCACATCCATCCCGCCACCAAGGTCTTCCAAGCGGTCCGCATCGCAGTCAACAACGAGCTCGGTGAAATCGAACAGACTCTCCCCTTGCTCCCCAAACTGCTAAACAAAAACGGCCGGCTCGGAATTATCACCTTCCACAGTCTAGAAGATCGGTTAGTCAAGGACTACTTCAAAGCGGCCACCAGCCTCGGCGAAGAATCTCCCCTGGAGCTAATCAACAAAAAACCTATCGTTGCGGAGAGTGAGGAGTTAGTTATCAACCCGCGTTCGCGCAGCGCCAAATTGCGCCTCGCTCGGAAGCGGAATTGATAAAAATAAAAATATAAAACAAAAAAGGAGGCAAAATGCCAAAACAAATCGTAGTTGCGAACAAATCCCGCAAACAAATCGTGAAAGTTCACTTCCGTTAAGGAGTTTGACGGAGCGTTACGTTCGAGACCGTTTGCGACAGACGTCGAGCAAAAGAGCGACCGAGCCCCATAACGATGGGCGCGAGGGAGCGGGTCGAGAACGCAACGCTCGTCAAACGAACCAACTCGAGAATGCAATGTTCGGTAGCACCACATGCGCAGGCCGAGAACGTAATGCTCGCCAAAAGGACCAACTCGAGAATGCAATGTTCGTTCGGCAGCACATTAATACATGGGCTTTTAAAGCCCACCAACAAGAGTTTTCACAGAGAGTGTGAAGTGTATGACCTTCCCGGAACGACCCCGATTAGTCACTTATAGCTCTGCTAATCGGCGGTCTCCGGACTAAGTCAAAAAGTCAAAAAAATCAAAAATAAACATAAACAACCAGCGAGGAAAAATAAAAAAATGTTCAATCAAACTTATACCACCCGGCGTGGCGCCACGATTACCACGAGTTTCGCGCGCAATCGCAACACCGTTCGCCACACCCGCCGTAGTCTCGGCTCGATTTCACAAATCGTCATTGTCGGCATGCTTACTTTAGTATTTGGCCTGATTTACGTCGCCGAAGGCACCAAGGCTACCAGTTTTGATTACGAACTTTCCTCCGTTGAATCTGAAATCACTGAAATGACCGCCGAAAAAGAAGATTTAGCGGTCGAGAAAGCGCGTCTAACCTCTGTCGCTACCGCCAAAACCAGCACTGTCGCGGCCGCCATGGAAGATGCCACGGTATCTGGCTATGCTACGGAATAATTTTTCCGCCACTCCTGTAGAACATTCGCATCAGCGACTCAAATTTTTGCATTTTGCCGTTCTGGCTCTGCTCGGAATTATCGTCATCCGGCTTTTTTTCATTCAAATTATTGAGCACGACTCCTGGGTTGCCAAGGCCGACGACCAGCACACCCTGCTCGAAACCATCACCGCCAAGCGCGGCGAAATCTACATGATGGACCACGGCGAAGCCGTCCCAGTGGTTCTAAACCAAACCACTTATCAGGTTGTCATCGACCCTACCATCACCAAAAAAGAAGATATCGAGACCGTGGTTAAAGACTATGTCAAAGATTACACCGTGGTCGACCTCGACAATATTTATAATATCGAGGGTCTGCGTTACGCGGTGGTCGCCAAAAACGTCCCCCGTACCATCGCCGAACAAATCGCCGATTCCGGCATTTCTGCCATCTGGCTCAAAAAAACCAACCAACGCGTCTATCCTGAAGGCACGCTCGCCTCGGGTTTGCTCGGATTTGTGAACGCCGACGGGCTCGGTCAGTATGGCGTCGAAGGTTCGCTCAACAAACAACTCGCCGGCGAGGACGGTTTGGTCAAATCCACCGCCGATGTCAACAAAGTCGCGCTCTCTATTGGCGACGACAACGTCAAAATCCCCGCTGAGGATGGCGACAATATCGTCCTCTCTATTGACCGCGGTCTCGAACAAGGCGTCGAAGAACTTGCCGCCGCGGCTATCGAACAAACCGCCGCCACTAACGCCAGCGTGCTTATCATGGACCCAAACACCGGGGAAGTGATTACTATGGCAAATCTCCCAAATTACGACCCCGGAAACTACGGCAACGTCACCGACGCCTCGGCCTACACTAACTACACCACCGAAGTCCCCTACGAGCCAGCCTCGATTTGCAAAACTTTCACTTTTTCCGCCGCTTTGAACGAAAACGTCATGACCGCCGACACCACCTATTTTAACGAACATTATACCGTCGTGGACGGTTGGAAAATCCAAAACGCCGAGCAACGCAGCTCGCTTTACGGCACCCTAACCATGAAAAGAGCCCTCTATTGGTCCTTGAACACCGGCTCTATCCAGGCCTTGCGCCTGCTTGGTGGTAGCGAGACCGAAATCACCCAGCAGGGTCGCGAAAAACTCTACGATTATTATTACAACAAATTCCGCCTCGGTCAGGCCACCGGCATCGAACTCATCGAAGCCGTGGGTTACATCGAAGACCCCAACGAAGGCTGGGGGCGCAATTCCACTTACGCCAACATGACTTTCGGTCAAAACCTCGGCATCACCATGATCCAGACCGCTACCGCCTTCTCCGCGGTCGTCAACGGCGGTTATTGGCGCACGCCCACCGTGGTCAAAGGTACTCTCGAAAACGGCAAAATCGTGGAATCCAGCGCGTCCGAAATTGCCGAAAAAACAGGGGTAGAACGAGTCGAGACCAAAATCCTCTCCGACGAGACTTCTGCCTCGATGCGCGACATGTTAATCTATAACCGCGACTACAAAGCTAAATATGGTATCGACCGCGCCGGCTACGCCATCGGCGGTAAATCCGGCACCGCCCAAGTCGTGGTCGACGGCGCTTATGACGACACTTTTTCCAACCTGGTCGGCTCTTATATTGGCTTCGTCGGGCCAAGTGGGGAGTTGCCAAAATACGTAATAATGGTTAAAATGTGGGGAGAGGGACAAGGCGTTGGCTCGGGCGACGCGATGAATCTCTTCGATAAGCTATCTAACTACTTAATCGATTATCTAAAAATTAAACCAGGAGCATAACATGGTAACAATCGGCGACGAAATCTTTCACGGACTTCTTCTAGCCCTCGCGGGGTTCCTCTTTTCGATGGCGTTAACCCCGTTTTACACGCATTTTGCCTACAAATACAAATTTTGGAAACAACAAAAAACCACCACGGTCGACGGCAAAGATTTGCCGATTATGCGCCAGCTTCACGCGCACAAATTCAAACACGTGTTCCCGACCATGGCGGGGCTCATCGGCGTTGTTTCTGTCACCATGGTCACCTGGATTTTTAATCTAGATCGCGGGCAAACTTGGTTGCCACTGGTAGGCTTTCTTGGCGGCGCTCTTGTCGGTGTGATTGATGATGTGATTAACATTTTTGGCTCGGGTCGAGGCGCGGCCGGACTTCGTGGCCCGACCAAGTTTTTCCTCATCACCGTGGTTGGGTTGGCGCTGGGTTGGTTTTTTGCGGTTAAACTCGGCTGGACGGCCATTTTAGTGCCGTTTCTGGGCGATATCGAAGTCGGCACTGTCGGCATGATTTTGATTTTTACCTTCGCCGTAGTCGCCACTTCTAATGCTGTAAACATTTCTGACGGCCTTGACGGTCTTTCCGGTGGTCTCGCCATGATGGCTTACGGTGCTTACGGCGTTATCGCTCTGCTTCAGGGCAACATTTTACTCTTTGGCTTCTGTCTCACGGTGGTAGGCTGGCTCCTCAGCTACATCTGGTTCAATGTGCCACCCGCCCGGTTCATGATGGGCGACACCGGCTCGTTCGCCCTTGGTGCGGGGCTGGGCGTGGTCTCGATGATGACTGACTCGTTCCTACTTTTGCCGGTTATTGGCCTACCTTTTGTGATTGAAGCCGGCTCCAGTCTTCTCCAGCTCTTCTGGAAAAAAGTTTTTCACAAAAAAATCTTCATTTCCGCGCCCCTACATCATCATCTCGAGGCTATCGGTTGGGGCGAAGCCAAAATCGTGATGCGATTCTGGATTGTTGCCGGCGTTTGCGCGATTGTGGGTGTCTTTCTTGCTACCACCGGAGGCGCTATCTAAATGTCTATCCGCAAGCACAAATCCGACCTCGTGATTTTATTTGCAACCTTGGTGCTGATGGCGATTGGTCTCATCGTCATCTACGCTATCGGCCCGATGCGCGCCAATGTCTTAAACAGCACCTATGGCACGAATTACGACTCCAACTTCTTTTTTCTCGGCCAACTCCGCTCGGTTGGGCTGGCGCTCGTGGCTTTTTTCCTGGCTTTTAAGTGTATTCCTGCCAAATATCTCAAAAAATATGCCAAAATCATCATGATTGTGGCTTTAGCAATGCAAGGCATTTTATGGATTCTTGCTCTCGCTCAGTCCAGCCTTGTCAAATGCGAACTCGGCGAATGCCGGTGGTTCAACTTTGGTTTCGCCAGTTTCCAGCCCGCCGAATTTTTAAAACTTGCCATGGTAATTTATCTCGCCGATTTTCTCGCCAGAAAAAGGGAAGAGGGCAAAATTGGTGATTTTAGAGAATTTTGGCTACCTCTCGCCGTCGTCTGTGGATTTTCGCTTTTTCTCGTCGTCGTCACCCAGGGCGACCTCGGTTCTGGCGTTTCACTAATCGCCATTATTCTCGGCATGTTATTTGTCTCTGGCGTTTCGACCAAACAATTTTTAATTCTGCTTGCCATTATCATCGGTGGTGTCGGAGTTTTGGCCACCACCGGCCACCGCGCCGAACGCGTGGACGCCTGGCTCACCACTCTGACCGGCGGCGAAAGTTCCGACTCTACCTATCACGTCGAAAACGCCATGCTAGCCATCGGCGTGGGCGGATTTTTTGGAGTCGGTATCGGCAATTCCGTTCAAGCCACCGGTTACCTTCCCGAATCTATCAACGACTCCGTCTTTGCGATTATGGGCGAAACTTTTGGTTTTGTCGGCTTGTGCTTAATTATTGCCATTTTTGCCGCTCTGCTCCTTCGAATGCTGAAAGTTGCCGACCACACCCCAGATTCCGAGGACCGCTTGCTCGCTATCGGCGTTTTTTCCTGGATTTTGGTTCAAGCTGTGGTCAATATCATGGCGATGACCTCTCTTGTGCCGGTCACAGGGGTCACGCTGCCGCTCCTCTCTTATGGTGGTACCAGTATGATCTTTGTCGCTTTTGCTTTAGGCCTAGTTTTGCAACTTTCGTGTTATACTAGTAGAGAGGTTAATGTAAAAAATGAAAATATTAGTAGTCGGGGGCGGCTCAGGGGGACACATCACACCAGCCGTCGCCGTAGTTCGTGAAATCTTAAAAGAAAAACCCCGCGCCGAGGTCGAATTTTGGACCGACCCCAAATATTACAAAAATGTCACCAAACTCACCACCGAAATCGGTGTCGCCTGGGGCGAAGAAGCCCGTCGTCGTAAAACCACCTACATTCGCGTCCGTCGCCTGCCCGCCGGCAAATTCCATCGCTACGCCAACTGGCAGTTCAAGGATTATTTTGTTCATCTAGACGTCACCTTAAAAGACCTCATTTTTGGCAATATTTGCGGTTTTTTGGGCTTTCTCACCGGTCTTTTCACTAGTTTTTGGCGCCTCTGCCCACGCCACAGCCGCCCCAACGTCATTTTCTTAAAAGGTGGCTATGTTTGTTTGCCAGTTGGTCTGGTCGCCCGCCTTTTCAAAATCCCTTATATTATTCACGAATCTGACGCCGTCGCGGGGCTAGCTAACCGTATTTTGATGAAAAAAGCCAAAAAGGTCGCCTTCGGCACCCCTATCCCCGAAGTCATGCGAGAAAATCACCCTAACTACGTCTGGACAGGCATCCCGGTCGGGCCCGAATTCCGCGCCGTCACCCCTACTCGTCAAATTTCTTTAAAACGCGCTTTTTCATTTAATCCCGAACGCCCGCTGGTCGTGATCACCGGCGGTTCTCAAGGTTCCGAGAATTTAAATGAAGCCACCCGCGCCATCCTGCCAGAATTATTAAAATTCACCTCTGTTGGTCTAGTTGCCGGTCGCAAACATTACGAAGACATGATCGACCTCAAAAAATACGAAAACTGGGAACATACCGAGCTAGAGTCCAATTTCCGCCTCTGGGAATTTAACACTACCATGAATGAACTCATGGGTGCGGCCGATGTGGTAGTCTCTCGGGCGGGCGCCACCACCATCGCCGAAATGGCAGCCCTCAAAAAAGCGGTCATTTTAGTACCATTTGAGCGTCTCCCTGGCGGTCATCAGCAAAAAAACGCCGAACGCTTAAAAACCGCCGACGCCGCCGTAGTTGTGAGTGATGTCGACATGGTCGCCGACCCGACCAAACTTCTCGAAGAAATCCGCCACCTAGTCCGTTCTCCGCGCCTGCGCGCCGACATGGCTGACCGCCTTCACGGCGAAGCTAGGTCCGATGCCGCAAAGCACCTCGCCGAAATTATCCTCGAGGAAGCCTGATATGGTTTTTAAGAAAAAATCCCCAAAAAACTCCCCTAAAATCGCTCCTGAACCCCCCAAACCGCCCGAACTGGCTCGTCGGCGCGAAAATCGCAATTCTACCTTCAAAATGGGGCGCACCATCGGCGAAAAACGCGAAAAACTCGAAACCAAAAACGAGCGCAACCTCGCCAGAAAACAAGACAAAAAACGTAAGGCTCGTCGCTTGGGGCTAACGATTTTGGGTTTTGTCGCCCTTATTGCACTACTGATTTTTCTAGCCTTTTTCTTTGTCGGCAGCGGCGAACCAATGCCAATTAACGTCACCAAAGACACCGCCTCGACCGAGCCCACGATTGAAATTATCGACGAAGACGCCTCGGCTGGCGGCAAAATCACCAACCGCATGACCTCATATATCGCGCAGGCCGAACAAGACTTTCGCGACCTCGGTTACGCCCCTGTAAAAGCCGTCATCCCGACCGGCTCCGTCCGCGAAGTCGATTTCTACCTCGATGGCTACGCCGGCTTTATCAAGACCACCATTGACCGCGACACCGCCGTTTCGGTCGAAGACGCCGACCGCATGCTCCGCTATCTGGCAGGACAGGGAACGACCGACTTCACCTATATCGACGTCCGCCTCCCCGGCAAAGCTTACTGGAAATAATCCTCTTCGGGGCCGTTTTTAAGAGGGCTTAGAAGGCAGGGAATTAAGTTCGGTTTTTGTTCGGGGAAAGAAAAAGCAGGGTTTTAAAAAAGCGGGAAAAACAGAGCCAAGCGCCTCCCACCAAGGGAAAAAGACAAAGTGGGGAAATAAAATGGGGAAAAAGTCAAATTGGAAAAACCGGCCACCTGCGACCAGCTAGAGGCTAGTCCCAAGAACTCTTTCGCTGGCGCGCTAGGAAAAATCCTCGTCGTTTAATCAGGACTGCGCCGGGGACTTTCCCGTACTCGTCTTGACTAAGCTCCTCGGATTTTTCTTAGGCTGGCGAAACGTTCCTGGGCCTAGTCCCTAGCTGGCCGCGGAACAACCACCACCACGCATTCCCTCTGTCTCCACGCGCCGGCCGAGGGATAACCACGTAAACTTAACCGTCTTTTGAATTTACCCGCAATGTCGTAAAATATGTATTGTGCGACATTAAACCTAACTAAAATCGCCGACCCAACCAATCGTCCAAAACCCCACCAAAAATCCACCAACTTGCCAAAAAATTTACTTTTCTTTCCCCACGTCCGTCAAAATCCAATTTTCCTATTCTGCGTAAAGCTTTTCGCTATTCACAACCGACCGGCCGACGCCCAACAGTGGAGCAACCCTCTGATCACTCATGTCACGCACCGGCTGTGGGACAACCGATAATTCCAGCCGTGGAGCAGCCACTACTAATGCCGAATTGTCAAAAATCCGTCCACCGAATTGTCTTTTTCGGCGTAATTCTCGGGGTCTTTAACCGGTTTTTCCAGGGGTAGGGCAGTATGAGACGGGTGAATTTCCACGGTCGATTTTTCCTGATATTCTACCTCTGGGCGAACAGGGGAAGAAGCGCCCGCTTTTTTCGGGGTTTCAGGAGAAGCACTCTTTTCCTCCCCTGTCGATTTCTCGGGGGCAACTTTGTTGGCGTTCTTTTTGGCCTTTTTGGTTGCTTTCGTTCCCTTTTTGGACGCGTTTTTGGTCGTGGACCCCGCATTTTTTGCCGTAGAACCCACGAAAACGACCTTAGGAGCCTCGCCGGCCTTAGACTCGACTAACTTAGCCAAATCTTTGAGTCCTAGGCTCTCACGGCCTTCTGCGGCGTTTGGGCTTATGTTTTGACGTCGGAATTCGGCCTGAGGTGTCTCGTCGATCACTAATTTCGGCTCCTGCCGCCCAGAATCGGCTAATTCCTTCTTATACTTCTCTGACTGCTCGATAGTTTCACGAATTTCTTGCTCCACCTCTAGTCGCGGCCGGGCGAAATATTCTCGCGAATGCGCCACAATAGCGTCGAAATTGTCCATCGGCGAAGAGGGAAGCGACAGAGTAGTCGCCGAAAACGCCGGCACTTTTTCCCCACCGATAATCATCGAAATCACGAAATTTCGATTGTTGAGCTGGATAATGTCGCCTTCACTAAAGGTCGGCTCAAACTGCTTCACCAACACCGGTGCGTCCTCTGGCGAAACTCGGAACGAAATCGTCGTCCCCACGTTGCCAAACACCGCATCGCGGACATTATCGGTCATCTGGGCGACATATTGGTTCGCCACAGTCAAATTCAGTCCATATTTCCGCGCCTCTGACAAAATCACCGCAAACGAATCCGTCGCAAAGTTCTGAAACTCGTCCACGTAGAGGTAAAACGGTCGCCTATCGGCCACATTCGGGATGTCCGACCGGCTCATCGCCGCAAGCTGGACCTTGGTCACGATAAACGCCCCAAGAATCGCCGCGTTATCTTCCCCGATCAGCCCCTTAGACAGATTTACCACCAAAATCTTCCCTTCGTCCATAATTTTCCGAATATCAAACGACGATTTCGGCTGGCCGATGATATTACGAATAATCGGGTTGGCGGTAAACGCCCCCACCTTGTTTAGCACCGGCGCAATAGACTCATTCACCTGTTTATCATTCCACTGCCCAAACTCATGCTTCCAGAACTGCAACACCGTGACATCCGAACAATAATCTAGCGTCTCTTTACGAAAATCCTTATCTGTTAGTAGCCTTGAAATGTCAAGCAAAGTCGCCTCTGGTCTATCGAGCAAGGCCAGCAGGGTATATCTTAAAATATGCTCCAACCGCGGCCCCCAAGAGTCGCCAAACATCCGTTTTAGTACTCCAATCACTTCCGAACAAACGTTCGGTTTTTTCGCCGGGTCGGTCACTTCCAAGGGGTTAAACGCCACCGGAAACGCCGTATCTGCCGGATTAAAATACACCACATCCTTAATCCTAGATTCCGGCACAAATCTTAAGTTGTCAATCGCAAAATCTCCGTGCGGATCCACGATACAATACCCCTGATTGTAAAAAATATCCGAGAGTGCCAAAAGTTCCAAAAGTCCACTCTTCCCCGCCCCAGTTTGCCCAATCACATAAACGTGGCGCGACCGGTCTCGCCTTAGCAGCCCAAATTGGTGATTAATTCCCCGAAAATTCGTCAACCCGAACGCCGAAATGTCCTTATCATTCGAAGCTACCCCTGTAATGACCGGTAATTTCGCCGGCGGTTCGGCTGTTTTTGAGGTCGCCCAGACGATATTCGGCGTTTCCACCGAAGTATGAGGCAAGTGATACACCGAAGCTAGCTCCGAAATATTCAAAATAAACCCACGGTTGGTAAACTGGCGCATCTTATAAGCGTCCAGGTCAGCCGGGTTAAAAGTCCCGCCCAGTTGCCGAAAACCGTTCAGATTCGTCGAATTATACTGCTTAAACGTCCCCACCAGCGCCTGCATATTGAGCTTGGCGTCGGTCTGGTCTTTGCCGAGATATACCAGCCGAATTTTCACCTCATACCCCAGTTTTGTCGCCTTTTCCTCGGCTTTAGCAATCTGGGTTTTAGCGCGCTCAGAAAGTTCAACTTTTACCTCCGACCCGGTTCCTCCAGCTGGCGGCCGAAACAGCGCCCCAAGCGCCTCCACAATCCAAGTCCAATCAATCCCTACCCCGTTAAACAGGGATTTGCGCCCCGATTTAATCCGTTTTACCCACTTATCAGTGGTATTTTTGTGCCAATCGTCCGGAATCGGGCGCGCCAAAATCTGAATCCACATTTCCTCTGAATTTTCGGCGTTCAACTTCGCCAGCGTCCCCGTAATCCCCGCCAGCGGGTCTACCTCAAACGTATCAAAAGTCTTAATCGGCAACACCTCGTTTTCGGTCAAAGTCAGCTCGCTCATATAAGTCACCGGATAGTCGCCCCGCTTGTCGGCATAATCCTCGTTCATCTTGTAAATCTGCACCGTCGGATATTGAGCATAAATCTGCCCCTCGACAAAACTCTGTAAAATTTTCGGCACCCAAACATAAAACCGAATCTGCCCCGCCGTCGAAACAATTTCAAACGACAGATGTTCCTGCACTCCGCCAGAGTTTTTCAGCTCCTGTTTGTCGCGCAAAATCCCGTGAAGAGATGCGAACATCTGTTCCGCCGCCAGCTCTTTTTTGTCGTTTTCGCGCGGAATTTCGAGCATCAGTAGCACCGAATCGACGTTTAGCACCTTCAAATTATTTAATTTACGATAATTTCGATAGGTTAAAAACGCCAGCACCCCCACCACTGGAATCCAAAATATCGGCATTAAAATAAAATGTATGACGCTTTCCATAAAACTATTATAACATAAAAATATAATGTTTTAACAACCACAAGTTGCTCAGCTAACCGCCAGTTCTATGGGTAGGAAACTACCATAGTGGCACCGTCCGTAGGCACGTCTTAAGCCAAGGTATAAGAGTTTTTATCTACTTTCTTAAAATAATCCTTGTTCTGGAGGTTGAGCAAAATCGTGGTTTCTTTGACTTTGCGCACTTTCAAAACTTGTTTTACGATTTCTTCACGAGTCATCGGTTCGCCAGCCTTCTCGAGTACCGAGCGAATAATTTCCAGAATCGTCCCCTTTTTGTAACCCCAGGTCGACAGCGCATAAATTCCCCGCCCAATCAACACGAACCGCGCGTCTTTAATCAGCTCATTATGAATCGCCTGCACAGTAACATTTTTGCGTTTAAAATTCGACTCTTTGATCTCTTTGGCAATCTCCGAAAAATGCATCGGCTCTTTTTTGGCTTCCAAAATCACAAAAATCTTGTCGCGAATGTTTTTCGGGTTCACGGACGGCCATTTGGCTAGCCCCCACACCCCGTTCAAGGTGGCAAGCAACTTAGAAATTGACGCCACGGCTTTTATATGGCTAGGGTGTTCATAATTTAGTTTTTCGTCAAGTTCCTCTAGTGAAATCGGTTTTTTGTTCTCGCGCACAACTTTTACGATTTCATCCACGCGTTCGCGGATTTTTTTGCTATCTCCGTATTCGGCGATTCCCACCGCGACATTATAGCGGTCATTTTCCTCGACAATGGTCAAATTTTTCGAAAAAGTCGCGATAAAATAGATGCCGGCCCTTTCGGACGCGGTAGTTTCTCGACCATAAATCTTGTCGGCGAGGTCGCCCAGCTTCGAAACCCGCCCAGTCTCGGTTAAATTGCGGATTAAAATCTTTTCAGCGGCGGCAAGTTCTGGGATTTGTCCTTCTTCGGCACAAATCTGAAGTCGAATTAGGATCGCTTTTTCGAGTTGTCGTACTCGTTCCCTGGTGATCGACAGCATTTCGCCAATTTGTTCCAGAGTCTCTTTGTTGCCTTTGAGTCCAAACCTGCGGGAAATAATTTCCTTCTCGCGTTCTTGTTCAATAATTTTTAAACTGCCCGAGATTGCATTTTTGAGGATTTCCGCATTTTGGTCCATCAAGACTCTCCTTATTCCACCCCAGTTAATAATATCAATTCATACTATAATATCATAGATTATTGTGAATGTCAACTATGAAATTATCGTTTTCCTACTATTATTGTATCACATTTTTTACAAAGTTCGAAAAAAATTATACAAAGCATAACTTGTTTGTATTTGGCATAAAAACACCAAAAGCAAATCAAAAACCGCCGAAGCCTGCAAGCTAAAGATTTCTCAAACCAAAACCACAAAAATTATTTTTTGCCAGAGGTCTTTTTGGTGGTAGTTTTTGTCGCTGCCGCTTTGCTACCACCTTTGCCACGAGCTCCCCGCCGCGCCGTTTTGGGCTTATTTTTTAACATTTCGAGCGCCATTTCTAGCGTCACCGTTTTCGGGTCGGTCTCTTTCGGAATTTTGACATTATTGCGTCGCCCCGGCCCCTTGACATACGGTCCATACGCCCCGTTAATAATCTGCACCTCGCCAAAGTCCGCAATCATCGAGTCGATTTTCTTCTGATACAGAGGCAAAGCCTCCTCGAGCGTCACCGTATACGGGTCCAGATCTTTCATCGGTACATTATACTTCCCACCTTTTAGATACGGCCCAAACGGCCCGTTCGCCGCAATCAGCTCCGTCCCGTCCGGTGCCTTCCCGAGCGATCGTGGCAGAGCCGGCAAGTCTAACTGGGAGAGCGCCTGCTCCAAACTCACCGTTTTTACCGATTTTCGCTTCGGTAACGGCGCAAATCGCGGTTTTTCGCCCGACTCCTTCTCGTTATCCCCTAACTGAATAAATCCGCCAGTTTTTCCAACCTTGGCATAAATCGGTTTGCCAGTTTTGGGGTCATGTCCAAGCAAGCGCGCATTATTATATCGCTCCACCCCGTTGGCGACTAGCACCGTATCATGAAACGGTCCGTAAAAATCCCGGAGCATCTTGACCCGCTCTAGCTTCGCATCCGCGACCAAATCCAAGTCTTTCTCGATATTTGCCGTAAACTTATAATCCATGATATTTTTGAAATTATCAGTCAAAAACCCAGCCACGAGCTCTCCAGTCGGGGTCGGGATGAGCTTGCCTTTGTTCGCGCCGAATTTTTCTTTCACCACCGCACGTTCTACCCCTGTTTTTTCGGCAATTTCCGACGCGCCTAAATTCGCATTTTTGGCGCCATTCTCGCCCGAACTTACACCTCCCGCATTGCTAGCTTCACTCGAGTTCACATCCCCCGCGTCTCTCGCCACCGCCACGCTCGAACTAGCACTTTCCGCCCCAATTTTAATCGTCGTTTTCGCGACTTTCGCATTCGCCATCTGGGTCGCCACTGTCCGCGCCCAAATCAACTGATACAGCCGTCTCTCGTAATCATTTTTCCCCGCACTCGTCGTCTCTATATGGGTCGGCCGAATCGCCTCATGCGCCTCTTGCGCGTTGGCGTCCTTGGTCTTGAACGTCCGCACTTTGAGATAATTTTTGCCAAAATGTTGCTCAATATACCCCGCAATTGCCGCCACCGCCTGCGACGACAAATTCAAAGAGTCAGTTCTGTGATAGGTAATCAGCCCCGCTTGATACAGCCCCTGTGCCGCGCTCATTGTCGTCCGCGACGAAAAACCGAGCTTAGAGTTAGCTTCAATCTGGAGCGCCGCCGTGGTAAACGGCACCGGATTGGCTTTAGTACCCTCTTTTTCCTCTACTTCTAGCACCACAAACCGGTCCCGTGCAAGCCGAGCCAATAATTCCCGCGCGGTTTTTTCGTCCACCGGAGCTTCGCCCTCCATCGTCGCCAAAAAGTCCTTCGCGCTCTCTTTTTCGACATTCCCAGTTCTAAACTCAACTACTTCCCTTTCCTCCCCCTCGGATTCGCCTTTCTCGACATACCCCCGCGCCTGAATCGCGGTCATAATAGATGCGTAAGTGGATGGCCGTCCAATCCCGAGCTCCTCCAACTTTTTCACCAGCGACCCTTCTGTGTATCGCGCCGGCGGTTTGGCAAAGTTCTGCTTCGCTACCAGCCCTTCGAGCCTCATCAAATCCCCCGCCTTGACTTTTGGCAGGTCCAAATCCTTGCTTTTGCCATAGATTTTCAAAAATCCGTCAAACACTACCACTTCCCCCTTAGCTACAAATACTGCCTCGGGATTTTTCATAGTTCCAGTCTGCTCCCCAGTCGCCAAAAATTTCCCGCTCACCTTAAAATCAGATTTTGACTCAAATTTTTCAATACTTTTTTCTCGTTCCACGATGAGCCTGAGCGCCGGGCTCTGCACCCGCCCCGCCGACACCGCTCCTGGGACTTTCCGCCGCACAATGTCCGACAAATCATACCCCACTAGCATATCTAGCGTCTGGCGCGCCTGTTGACTCGCCACCATATCCATATCCACCGTCCGCGGATTTTTAATCGCGTTCTCGAGCGCCGGCTTGGTAATTTCGTGAAAAGTGATCCGCGCTGTATCTTTCGGCAGGTTCAACACTTCGCAAAGATGCCACGAAATCGACTCCCCCTCGCGGTCTTCATCCGTCGCGAGCCAAATCCGCTCCGCGTCCTTCGCCGCTTTTTTCAGCTCCGAAATAATCTGTTTATGCCCTGGGTCAATCTCGTAAGTTACGTCAAAAGTAGTTTTATTCACTTTTGTATCTTTTCGAATATGCCCAACCGACGCCAGTACCTTAAAATCAGAACCGAGGTATTTCTCGATCGTCTTCGCCTTCGCCGGGCTCTCCACAATCACCAAATTTTTCGCCATATATATAATCATACCACACCCGTCAAGCATAACCGTGAAAAACGTATAATTTTCTCCACAAAAATAGCCTCAGGTAAGGGTGGGCATCACCTGAGGCTATTTTGGCCCTCCAACGCTTCTCACTATACCGGGAGAGACCCCGGAAGCGCGACCCACCTCACACAAATTGGGGCCCGCCGGTTAGAGGGATTGCTAAGCCTTCGAAAGATTCCTTTCAAAGTGGAGGTAATACTTATAAGACTTAAAACCGTAAAGAAATTTTAAGCCCGAAAGGGTTTCAAAAGCTCGCAATTTCTGCTATACTAGAAGTAGTATAGCTGAAATTATAACTTATTTAGGTGCGGTGTGGCACACTTTTTGTGTACCAACTGTCTTAATTATAGCACGGGAGAAATAAAATGTCAACACTTTTTTCACACTTTTTTACAAAAATCAACCAAATTCGACCCCTAGAGACGAATTTTACAGAGGTGTTAGACGGTATTGCGCTTAAGCCTAAAACATTGTATTTTCGTGGTAAAATGCCAGAAAATGTGGTTAAAGCGGGAAAATCCGTCCGACCCCCTGCGGTGGCGATTGTGGGTTCGCGCCATAACACCCATTACGGTGAGGAAATTGCGCGGGATTTAGCCTTTCGGCTCGCTAAAAAACAAGTCATCATTGTGTCGGGCCTGGCCTACGGGATCGATAGCATTGGCCACCGAGGCTGCCTAGAGGCTGGCGGGACGACGGTCGCGGTGCTCGGTAATCCGATCGACAAAATCCAGCCCAGCTACCACACCTCTCTCGCCGCCGAAATTATCGAACGGGGCGGCGCAATTATCTCGGAATACCCACCGGTTGACTCCAAAGAGCCTCTAGCCCCAGGGGAGTTTTTGGATGAACGTGGACGCAGAAAAATCTGTTTTAAAAGCTCATTTCTCTATCGTAATCGGTTAATCTCCGCGCTCTCGGACATTGTTGTCGTGGTCGAGGCAGGCGAGCGGTCCGGGTCGCTCAACACCGCCACGCACGCCCTTGCCCAGGGCAAAACCGTGTTTGCCGTCCCTGGCAACATCACTAACCCATATTCTCAAGGGTGCAATAAACTCCTCCAACAAGGCGCCTTGGTTTATACCGGCCCAGACGACGTTCTGCGCGAACTTTTCCCCGAAGATTTTCTCAAAAAATCCGCCAAAACAAGGAAGCTCACCGGCGATACCGAACTCGAAACCGCCATTCTTACCGCCATTCACCAAGGCGTGCGCTCAGGCGACGAAATCATGCAACTCGCTACCATCCCGCCGGAACTTTTCAACCAAACCATCATTCTTCTCGAAATCAAGGGGCGCGTCAGAGCTCTGGGGCTTAATAATTGGTCGCTAAGTTAAAAAACCGAGTTTTTATAAAACAAGCTTTATTTCGGGTTTCCCGGCCTACTCCGCGTATTTTAGGGCCGGTCCGGCTCCGTGCGCTTTAGGGGCGCTCCATGGTGCGCGCCACTTAAGCAATTATCTCATCAATTTTGTTGCTAACCCCTTTCAAGATTTCTGGCAACTGTATTTTTTCCTCCAGAGTAAACTTAGACAGCACAAAATCCACATCCCCAATTTTTGCCCTTAGCGCGTCGTTCCCTGTCCCAATCCTGAGGCGCGGAAAATCCTCCGTCCCAATCTCGGCGATAACAGATTTTAGTCCATTATTGCCCCCTGCCGACCCGTGCGCGCGGTAACGGAACTTACCAAAATCCAGGTTAAAATCATCACAAATCACCAAAATATCAGAGGTCGGAATTTTGTAAAATCGCATAAATTCCCGCACTGCCCGCCCACTCAAATTATAATAATCCTGGGGTTTAATAAACAAAACATCGTCCCTGCGCCCAAAAATCGCCCCGTAGCGCGGTTTTGCCCCCCAACTAAGGTGGTTAAGCTTGAAATAAAAATCTAGCGCGAGAAAGCCGGTATTGTGCCTCGTAAAGTTATATTTTGCCTCTGGATTACCCAGTCCAACTATCAATTTCATACCAAAATTATACCATAAAAATACCCCGTCCGCAAACGAGATTGGAAAAATCCAACTCCCGTTATTTAGGACAGGGTGTGAAGGGGGGTATCTTGTATCAAATACTAACTTTCGCTTGGCCGAGCTTTCTCAGCGGCGAGCGCAGCCTGCCTTTTGGCTACGAACTCAACCAGCGGATGCCGAATAATCTCGTCTTCGGTAAAACAAACTTGTGCCACCATTGGGTTGTCATAGAGAACCTGTGCGGCATAGACTAGACCGTTGCTGTTTTGATCTAGATACGCCGAGTGAATCTGGCGCACGTCACCAGTGATGATGACTTTGCCATCTTGACCGAGGCGCTTGATCAGCGTGTCCGCCTGCTGGGCGTTTTGATCTTGAAATTCATCATAAATTGCCAGCTCATAAGCAAAATCACGTCCCCGCGCGTGTTCAATCGGGACATTAGAAAACCAATTATCCCAAATCAAATTCACGCGGTCGCTTAGGCGCTCTTTGAGTGGACGCTTATCCGAGCGGTTATCGGCGTAGTCGTCGCAATCTCTACTCTGTCGCTCGTCGCGACGAGACAGATGACGAGAACGCTCACTACCATTTTTGCCGCCGTTCTTGGCCTTGCTTGACCAGCCTTTTTCATTCCTGTTCTTATCGTCGCCGTCGGCACCGAATTTTTGTAGCAGTGCCAAATCTCTGCTAAAGCCACTATCGTTTTCGAGCAGATAGTTTCGTAGCGCATTTTTCAGCGGTTGCACGGCCGGATCCATTTTTTCGTCCAAATCTCCCGGCAATGCGCCGAGAGAGTTATGGCTCTCGCACGGCACCGTGGTGACCCCAATAAAATCGCCGTTTTTACAAGCTTCGTAGCCGTAAATGGTCGACATATAGGTTTTGCCACAGCCCGCCGGCCCCGAACAAATCACCGCAGCAATGCTCGGGTCCATCAACGCCTCGGCATACATCGCCTGCCCAGCATTTTTCAGCCGGAGCGGGAAATTCGGCGCAAAGCGTAGGCGCACGATCGCATCCTCTTCGGCGTTATACCGCCCGATATGTTCGAACAGCCGAGTGTTCCTCGGGTTCAAATCGAACGGATAATCTGCTTTACCCTCGAGCTCCATAATGATAAACTCGTTTGCCACGAGTTTGCGCTCATCTGGCAATGCTTGTTCAAACTGCTCGCGCGAAATTCTCTGGGTGTTATAAAACTCCAGAAACAACTCTTTTGGCACTGCTATCTTTCTCCGTCCCGTGTAAGGGTCGGGATACTTGTGGCCGTAGCGTTCGGTTTTTAAGCCTCGCTCGCGCGCTCGAATTGCCAGTCCTTTATCGTTAGTCAGCAGAATCACGTTTTCAGACTTTAGCGCTAGCACCGATGCGCTCGACGCCCCGCCGTTAATCGGCAAACCTGCGTCAATCATCGCCACCGACAGTGCCGTCAGAATAATCTGACCGTCCATATCGGTGTCTGATGGATGATAAGGTAAGGCCTTGGTGAAATTCTTGTGTACTGGCAACACCGACAAAGTCTGTTTGCCCATTGACAACGAAATTCCCGCCCGTAGATTATAAACTTCATCCATGGTGTGTTGACTATCCACGACTAGTTTATAAATTCGGCTAAGCGCCTGCCGAGCCGCTTTTCCGCGTTCACTTTTTTCCTTTTTGAAATTGGAAAGCTCCCGAATTACCACTGTTGGGATAATCAAGTGCGCCTCCGAAAGATCGGCGGTCGCCTCTTCGAGCTTTGCCTGCACCCCGTCCGGAGACGGAATGATGTCAATATAATCGATCAGCACATTGGTGTCGATTACGTAAGACAATTTGCGTTTGTCCATAGAATGGCCCCCTTCCTGTTAAGATACTCCCCCCATGGGGTAAGTATAACATAAAAAGGGCTCCAGAGAAAGAGCTTATCCTTTAATTGTATCACGCTTAAGCTTTTTTGTCAAGTTTACAGGGGTGCGGGCGGTTTTCGCTTGCGTTGGTTTAAGCACCTTGGTCTTTGCCAGCTTTCTAGAGATGTTTAATGTCTTGGTTGCTCGGTTGCGTACTTAAGCGTTTTGGTCTTTACCGTCATTGCGGAATGAAAACATAATTGGCGTCCCTACGAACGGATATTTTTCGCGGATTTTACGCTCCAAAAACCGTTTCCACGACCAGTGCAAAAGTTCCAAATTATGCCCATGCACCACAAACCACGGCGGGCAAGTGTCAGTTTGGACGATATATTTGGGCTTCGGGCGGGTGTTTTTCAGTCCTGCCGGAGTATGCGAGACGATCGCTTCGTTCAAAATCTTGTTAAGTTCCGCGGTTTTGACCTCTTGGCGGCGATTTTCGTCGATTTCGAGCGCCAACTCAAACAGTTGAGTCACATTTTTGCCGGTTTCGGCACTGGTCAGCAGTGCTGGCGCATAAGGCAAAAAGTTAAAATCGTATTCGAGGTCGTCCAAAATGCCGTCAATATCTTTGGGCTGGCGAGTCTCGAGCTCGAGCTTGCGCCCGTCATCAGTTAGCTCCTCGTTTTGTTTAGCTTTTTCACTCTCAAATTCGTCCAGTCGCGCCTGAATCAAGTCGGTTTTAGTGACGACCACAATAATTCCCTTTCCCGCCTCGATAATCTGCCCCGCGAGAGTTTGGTCGAGCTTGGCGTGCGGTTCGGTGCCGTCGACGAGCAAAGCACAAATGTCCGCCTCCTCAATCGCCGCCAAAGTCCGAATCGCGCTAAACTTTTCAATCCCCACTTCGCGTTTACCTGGTCGGCGCAACCCCGCCGTGTCCAAAATTTCCAGCTCTCGCCCCTTAAATTTAACATTCACACGGTTAATATCGCGCGTCGTTCCTTGACGACTCGAAACAATCGCCTGTTGTTTTTTGCCGAGAGCATTAAACAAACTCGATTTCCCCACGTTCGGCCGCCCAATCAGAGCGATTTTTAAGGGCGATTGAGCTATGGTTATTCGATCCGGCCGTGGGTCGTCCGCTTGGGGCACTCGAGAAGACGTTTTTCGAGAATTCGCGGCTAGAGGCAATTGAGATATCGTTTTTTTCGGACCAACCCCTGGCTGAGTGCTATCCAACGGCAATTGAGAAGATGTTTTTCGAGGGAGTCCGGAGGCTGCTGCCGAGGAGAAGGGGCCGAGCCCCGTGAAGACGGGCGCGAGGAACCCGGCCCGAGAAAAACCGTCTTCCAATTGCCGTTTGAGTTGCGTAACCCCCTGCCCCGTCGTCGCCGAAACATAAAAAGTCCGCTCTGGCGCAATCCCTAGCGCTCGAAAATTTTCAATCGCAAGAGACTCGCCCAGATCGCATTTATTCAGAATCAGATAAACCGGCTTGCCGGACCGGAGCGCATCTTTCGCGATTTTGGCGTCGCGGTGGTCGAAATACTTCGAAGAATCTAATGTTACTAAGATTACGTCCGCACTCTGAATCGCATCCAGAATTTGATCTTGAATCGAAGCCTCAAAATCATCAGTCGGATCTTTCAGTCCCGCCGTGTCGACCAAAATAAATCGGTCGTCGATTTTCGCCACCACATTATCGCGCGTCGTCCCCGCCTCGCGCGCCACGATCGCGATATTTTTTCGCGCCATCCGATTCAAAATGCTCGACTTCCCGGCATTTGTCTGACCAATCAACGCTACTATCGGCAACTTACTCATATCTATATATTATAACATAAAATCTCTCAAAACGGTAGCCCCGTTCCGTAGCTGGTTAAAAAACAATAAAAAAAGAGTCAACCTTGACTCTGATTCACAACTGGTGATCTCGGCGGGATTCGAACCCGCGATTGCCTGGATGAGAACCAGGAGTCCTGGACCGCTAGACGACGAGACCAGTCTTAAAACAAGTTGCGCACCCAAGGGGGGTTAGGTGCGCAGTCTCATTATAACACGTTCTTTTCAAAAAAGTCAAGACTTTTTTGGTAGTTTTGTCGGACTTTAATAATTTACCGAGCCGTAACTTGGCACCGCAGTCACAAAAGTTTGTCCAGGCGCGAGTTTAATCTCGCTGTCATTTTCGTCTAGGAACTGAATTTGTTCGCCGGCGCTACCCTTTTTCCAGGTTCCATGTTTCACGATTCCATTTTGAAATACATAAACTTCGCCCGAGCCAATCGTGGTAATCGCTTCGTGATAATTGTCGCTAGCGCGAGATTCTTGCACTATCATCGCCACCACCACCGACGGCGCCAGTTGCGTTAGGTTGCAGACATCTTCCGGATTTTTCTCGCCCAAGTCTTCCGCCGGGCACTGATAAACCTCGTGCGCTGCCCCACTCTCGAAACTCCGGCGATAAGTGTTTGTCGCCACGTCGTAGTCGTATTTAACATTAAAACTCGCATAGCCGCCCAGGCTTAACGATACCGACGAAACTTCCGGGGTTGTAGTAGAAGTGTCTGCTTCGGTCGGCTCGGTGATCACTAATTTTTCTGCCACCGTCTCGTCGATTCTCGCCCGTTCGGACTCCTCGGGCGTCATCCGTGCAAAACCTTTCACCGTGGATTTTTCGCCACCACTAGCGCTTTTTAGGTACGAAGCCGTCGTGAATAAATTATTCCATAGCCGATTTCGGTAAGTTCCGCGATACATATAAGTGTAATTTTCACTTAAATCTTTATATCCACCGCTCGCGACCGCCGCCAGCGCGTCTCCCGAACCACCTGCATGCACAATCGTACAATCAAACGGCGTATCCCACTCGAGGTAATAAATCCTCAGCGACCGAATCGGCCCAATCACTGCCGAACTCGGATTTTGAAAAATCGCCGCAAACCGCGTAATTCCCGCTTCGGCAATTGCCTCGAACACCACGCCCGCCTCGGTCAGTCCCGCCTGCGGCCTAGCCCCATCCATACCATTGGGAACCTGTACGCAATAGGTTGGGTCATCCACTGCTTCCCCGTCTTGCAAAATTTCGCCCGTCAAAGCGCTATAATTCTCCGCGGTGGATTTTTGGGACGGCAGTTCCGGATATTTTATCGCCACCGTTTCGGTTTTTAACCCAAATAGCGCAACCAAAAGGCACGCTAGCCCCGCTATGAAACTCACTCCGCCCAAAATTTTGCAGATTAACCATTTTTTAGTTTTCTTTTCAGCCATGTTTACTCCACTTTAAACATTGTTAACCATATTATAACTGAAAACGTAAGTTTTTTCCACAGTTTTTATTTTTTTGAAACATAAGTATTTACAAACTTTCGCGCTTGTGCTATGATAGAAAGCATAAAGGTTATACATAAAAATGAGAAATAGATTTTCACAAAAAAAGTCTACACGCCCGAAATTCTTATGCTATAATAGTATTATGCTTAAGACAAAAACGAAGGTCAGGATTTGTTTTGTGGGCATTTTGTCTATCGCTGCTGGCGTTCATGCCGGCATGATTGTTGCGACCAACGCAGCTGAGAGTCAAACCACTTTCCAAGTCAACGTCGTCGAAAGTCTTTCTGTTTCTATCACCGCTCCTCGCGGTGGCGCCTCTGGCAATATTAACACTTTTCTGCGCAATACGGTGAGCCTGTCGGTCACCTCTAATAATGCTAATGGCTTTACAGCATCGATGTATGCGAAAAACACCAATTTGACCAATTCATCCGTCGGCAACTCTGAAACGATCCCGACCATGACCGCCGCCTCGACTCGCGGTAACTTTGGCACCAGCCAGGTCAACCACTGGGGCTTTTCGGTCAATGATACTACCTCGGGCTCTACGAGTAGTACTTATTCTCCGATTCAGACTAGTTCTAGCCCTACTACGTTGCTCTCCACGACTGGCGTCGGCACCGGTTCCAAGACTGTTTATTTTGGCACCCAGACCAACGCCGCGCAAGCCGCCGGTACTTACACCGGCTCGGTTATCATTGCGGTCGTGAGTGGCACGATTGATACTGATGATAACCCAGCAGTTCCAGACGATCCAGCTACACCTGGCGATAGCCGGAATGGAAAGGCCACTTATGATTATGATGTTAACCGTACCGTGACCTCTACTGTTACGACCACTACTGATACCACCAAAACTACCACCGAGGTCGCCGAGGGCGATACTGGAGATGGCTATACGGACGGAAAGGGCGTAATTGAACACACCTCCGCTAGTATCACCGCCGGCACCTCTCTTGCCACTGGCCTTGCTGTCGCCTCGGCTGTCGCTGCTACCTCGAGTATCTTCTTCTTTATCCTCGCCCGTCGCAAGAAAGACGATGATGACGAAGACGAAGAAAATCTCTAAAAATATGGTATAATATATATCATGAATGTGATTACTAGATTTGCACCCAGCCCGACTGGCTACATCCACATCGGCAATGTCCGCTCTGCGATTTACCCCTATCTACTTGCGAGGCAGACCGGCGGGCGATTTATTCTGCGCATAGAGGATACCGACCGCGCCCGTTATGTCGAGGGCGCGACGGAGCTTATCGAAGACACCCTGGAATGGCTAGGGCTAGAATGGGACGAAGGTCCGCTGGTTGGTGGCGACCACGGCCCATATTTTCAAAGCGAGCGCCAAGAAATCTATTACCAGTGGGCAAAAAAGTTGATCGACGCGGGGCGAGCCTATGCCGACCCGACCTCTCCGGAACAAATCGAAACCTACCGCAAAGAATGTAGCGATAATAAACAGCCGTTTCTCTATCGTAACTTCCGTCCCGAGCACACCCCGGAGTGGCATGTCGGTATTCCGCTCCGGTTCAAAGCCGAGCCAAAGGAATATTCCTGGCACGATGAAGTCATGGGCGATCTCCATGCCGGCCCCGAGGTCCAGGACGATATTATTTTGATTAAAAAAGACGGTTTCCCGACCTATAATTTTGCCCACATTATAGACGACGCCGAAATGGGGGTCACGCATGTGATGCGCGGTGTGGAATATCTGTCCAGCACGCCGAATTATTTGGCTCTTTACGACGCGCTGGGGCTAGCCTACCCGAAGTTTGTTTCCCTGCCCCACATCTTGGCACCCGGTGGCAATAAAAAACTCGGCAAACGCGATGGTGCAAAATCAGTTTCCGAATATCGCGCCGACGGCGTCTTGCCTGAAGCGATGCTGAATTACTTAGCCTGTCTCGGCTGGAATGACGGCACGGAGCAAGAAATCTACACCAAGGCGGAACTTATCCAAAACTTTTCTCTGGACCGCATTCAAAATTCCGGCGCGCGCTACGATGAAACTAAATTACTTTGGATGAATGGCCAGTGGCTACGGCGGATTTTTGACGAGCAAGGCGTCGACGCTCTATTTGCTCGCACGGCGGACTTTTGGCCCGAAGCCGCCAGCAGTTATGACGAAACTTACCAAAAACAAGTTCTCGCGATTATTTATGACCGTTTGAAAACTCTGGCAGACTTAAAAACTATGACCGACTACTTCTTCACCGACCCTAAAATTGATTTAGACATGTTGGTAAACAACAAATTCTTGAAAAAAATGTCCGAATCTGAGCTTGAAGGGCTGTTAAAACAGTCTATCGCCAAACTTTCCAGCGTCAAAGACTGGACGGCAGAGAATTTACAAACGGCCTTGAACGAACTCCTTTCCGAAACCGGCAAAAAACCAGCCGAACTTTTTAGCCTGATTCGGATTTCGTTGAGTTTTGCGCCGTTTAGCCCAGCTCTGAACCTCACCATGTCGGTACTTGGTCGCGAAGTTTCGCTGGCGCGTCTAAACGCCGTCGCCCGCGCAATCTAAAACAACCAAAAACTTTGCCTAATCTCTCTAAGCCCGGCGTTTCAAAAAAAACACCTTTAGTTCAGCGCAGTTAATCTAAAGGCTCGTCGCGATCGAACGGATTTGTTTATTGGTGAGCACTCCGTTATCCGCGGTGATTTTATAAACAATTCCGCCATTCACCCAGGCAGCGCTACTGCCGTTGATGTAAATACTCAGCCCCTGCTCGCGCACCAAGGTGTAATTTTCGCCATATTCAGATTTCACAAAATTTGATTCCAGCGCGCTAGTATCCCACGAAGAGTTTTCCTCGGTCAAAGTAAAGCTCGTCCCCGCAGTAGAATTATAGAAAATAATCGAAATTTTACCGTCTTCCGATGTAATGCTAGAAACACTGTAGTCTCGCGGTACATAATTCGGATAAGTTGGGTCGATACCGGTTTGCATAGCCGCGACTTTTAGTGACACATCCGGCATGTTGAGATTGACAAAATACACAATCGCAAATACCGCCGTCGCCGCGCAGGACAAAGCAAGTAGCACCCGCCCCACGCCAAAATGCATCATGCTGGACTTTTTCTTTTTGTTTTTCGTCTTTTGCTCACTGGCCGTAGATTGAACCTTCTCCGCCTGCGCCAGGGCCTTTTTAATTGCCTGGTCTTTTAATTCTTTGGCCGAAATTCCCGAAACCGTTGTCGTGGACGCGCTGAGTGAATTTTGAGTGCTAGAACTTTTGCGCGCCTGCATGCGTGACATCGCAGATTGTTGCATCGGGTGCATCGTTGCCGGGGCGATTGATTCGGTCGTGTTCTCTGCCGTTTCTGCCATTACCTGCGAGTTAAAATGTTGCACTCTGGGACTACGCATAATATCGCTAACTTTTTCGGTTTTCGGACTGCGCCGTACCATCACATCTGTGGACTTAGCCGGCCGTTTTGTATATTTCCGATTCAGGGTCGTCGACGCCTGCACCTTGCGGTGATTTGACTGCGTCATACGTTTATTTCCAGATGTTTGCATATTACCTCGCTTATTCTTATAATAATCATACCTTTTTTCGTAAAAAAACACAAGGGTTAATTTTTTCGGTTAAATATGTTATAATAAAGAAAGCGTATGAACAGCGAAAAACTAAGGCGCAGACAAAGCTTTAAAGTGATTATTTCTGAGTTTATTATGGTGATGACCGTAATTATTATGGTGATCGTCCTAGCTTTTGTGGTCTCGGGCTACTGGCTAAACTCAGATTTCAAGGTCGAACGCCAAGGCATGCTCCAAGTTTCGTCCATCCCGACTGGCGCTAGCCTTAGTATCGACGGCGAATCGTCCTGGATGCAACGCACCAACACTTCTAAAATCCTCTCTAGTGGCGAACATACCGTGGTCGTTTCAAAAGACGGTTATGACACCTGGACTAAAACCGTCAACATTTCGGAGGGGCTTTTGTATCGCTTACAATATCCACGCCTGTTTTTGCAAAATCGCACCGCCGAAACGGTATTAGACGCTAAAGATTTTAATCTTGCCACAGTTTCTCCCACTCGGGACAAAATGCTTCTTATGAGTAACACTACCGAATGGCAAATCGTAAGTCTCAAAGACGATAAACTCACTCCGAAAAAAATCGATATCTCTCGGGTTTTCTCGGGGGTTAGTCTTGCTGAGAGCGCCACGACTGGACTGTTTTTAGACGAAATCTTGACCGCGGACTGGGACAGCGACGGTAACCATATCTTGTTCAAAGTCAGCCACGAAGATGCCACAGAATGGATTTTGCTCGATATCGAAAATGTTAAAAACAGCGTCAATCTGTCTCGCGAATTTGCGGCTATCTTTTCGGCGGTCGAAATTCTCGATAACTCCGCCGCCAACCTAGTCGCCATTCAGGACGGCAACTTGCGCAAAATCAATGTTTCTAGCCGAGCGATTTCTTCGGTACTAGTTAGCAATGTCCAGAGTTTTGACCATTTCGAAGACGAAGTTGTTTTTTCGGCGCTAAGTACTGCTTCAAGTACCGCACAAAACTCCACCACGGATACGACCGAAAATTCCGACGAAATCCTAGTCAAACCATATACTATCGGTGTACTTAATCTGAACAACAAAGAAATCACAAACTTAACCACGACGGCTTCGCCCGCCAAAGTTGGAATTTCTAAATTTTACAACGAAAAATACATCACCGTGCTCGAAGACGCGAAGCTTAATCTCTATAAAAAGTCCAATTTTGAACCGGTTAGAGGTTTTGATTTAAGTTTTGTTCCACAAACCGTCAAAGTCGGCAACGACGGCGAATTCATCGAGTTTTATTCTGGTGCGCAATTCGCGACTTTTGATTTTGAGTCGCTTTCTATCCGCGAATGGTCGCTCGAAAACGAAAATTTCGGCTGGCTAGATAATAATATGCTCTACACTGTGAATGGCGGCGAGCTAATTGTTTATGATTTTGACGGTTTAAACCGTCGCGTGCTCGCTAAAAACGTTTCCAGTCAGTTCCCGGTTACTATCGCGAGCGACAAGTGGTTATATTATTTCTCGGACGGCGCGCTTATCCGCGAAAAAATCGTAGAGTAGTCATTTCTGAATTTGCCTAAGTCAAGCCAGCTAAACTTAGTCTGACTGAGAATAACCCTTTCACCCGCCCAAAGCGCCTTTGCTATATCGGGCTTTAATTACCAGTCAAGAAGTTCCAAATCCCTTCAAAGAAGGACGGTTCGTTCGACGGCATCGCTTCGCTGGTATTTTCGTCTACCGTTGGCAGACTTTCGGACTTTTCTGCCCCGTCCCAATCCGGCGAAATCTGCTCCGCCGCAACCAGCAGCCGATACCTAGAAGTCCCGAGCGGCGTACAAGTCACCAAAGTCAAAATCGGCTTGTCCGTCGCGACCACCAGCGCCGCCACGTTGCTCGGCTCTACCACCTCTTTTTTGGTCACTTGGTAAGTATAGCGCACAGAATTATAATTAATATAAATTAAATCGCCGTCCTCGAGCCGTTCCAGCCCCGAAAAAATGTATTTATATTGGTTAGAACTATATACATCGCCCGCCGAATGTCCAGTAATCACGGTGTTGCCAATTTCCCCCGGATAGGCACTCGCCCCAGCAATCCGATAATGCGCCACTCCGCTATTCATCGCCGACATCACCTCTGAAAGTTGAATTCCAAAATGCACCGGCACGTCGACGTTCAGTTTTGGAATAATCAGGCGCGGATCCGCCGAAACTTCCCCACTCACCGTTGGGTCAATTGCCTCGATACTGGACGCCGGTGCGTTCCCCGGCGAGACATACGCCATAATTGGCGCAAAAATCAAGCGGTTGTATTGCAAGAACAAAATCACTAGAACCACGGCCAGCCCCGCCAAAATCGGGATTAATCGGCGGTGGCGGCGGGTCTTTTTGGCGCTTTCGGTCGCTTTTTTGCGGATTTTTTGGCGCAGACCAGTTTGGATCTCCTGCGAAGATTGTAAATTCCGGGAGTTCCCCAAAATTTCTTCTTCCTCGGCCCGTTCGCGGGCTTGTTTTAACTTCTCTTTCTCGATGTAAGTCCGTGCCGCTTTAGAATAATATTCGCTATAATATTTTTGATAATAATCTTGCCACGCGGAATGGTATTTTTTCCAAGACTCAGAGTTAATTTTGGTTGCAATCGGCTCATCTTTTAAGCGCCCGTCGCTGGCGCTGGCGTCTTTTTCGCGCGCCTCCTGCTCGGCTCTTCTTGCCGACGACGCATAAGCCGCCAAAACCTTCTTTCTAGCGATTGCAGCCGCGGCTTGTCTCTGTAAGTCGCTGGTAGACTGCCCACCATTTTTTGAATCCATAGCTAAATTATAGCATAAATCTTTAAGATATGATATAATAAGATTAATCGGCAACGTTTATTGCCGACCGAAGCGGGCGAGTGGCGGAACTGGTAGACGCGCTAGACTCAAAATCTTGTGATCTTCGGATCGTGAGGGTTCAAGTCCCTCCTCGCCCACCAGAATGTTCAAGAAGACTCTTTTGAGCCTTTTTTTGTTGCAACAATATAAATGTTATATTAAAATATACCAATTTGTTATATCTATATCTTACATTTGTTATATAATTACAGGGGTAAAATAATATAAAATGTTATATCCTCTTGACAAGATTATTATATTTCTATATAATAATTAGTATGGAAAAGTATGATATTCAACCAGATTTCAATTCGGAGTTGACTTCGGTTTTATTCAGAATGGAGTCCGTAAGAAACAGATTTATTGCCGGCGATACGCCGTTATGGCTTTTTTATGATCTTAAGGATACACTCCATCTTCTAGAGAGCCTCAACTCAGCTCGTATCGAGGGTAACCATACTACATTGATAGAGGCTATAAATGAAGCTACCAAAATGGAAAATAAAGTCAAACCAAGCGAAGACCTCACCGAGCTTATCAACATTCAGAATGCGATCGACTACATCGAAGAGAATTTACAAGAAGGAGACAAAATAACAGCCATCTTTATTCGCGACTTGCATGCAATTACAGTTAGGAGTTTAAGAAGAGATGGCAGCCAAAAACCAGGCGCTTTTAGAACTAGTAATGTCGCTATTGCTAACAGTTCTTGTGTCGTGTCCTCTCCTCAAGCTATTTCTGGAGACATAACTGAACTGGTTGATTATATCAATGCTCCACATGAAAAGAAAGAGGACATTATCAGGATTGCGTGCGCCCACCATCGTTTTGTCCAAATTCACCCATTCGACAATGGCAACGGCAGAACTGCGAGGCTTTTGACCTACGCTATGTTAATTAAATATGGCTTTTTGAAAAAGAAGAAAACTATCCTTAACCCCTCCTCGATTTTTTGCATGGATAGACAGAAATATTACAATATGCTCTCAAAGGCTGATACCGGTACGAAAGAAGGTATTGAGGAGTGGTGTAAATATGTAGCTAGAGGCATTTTAGAGGAGATCAACAAGATGTTCAAACTTCTCGATAGGGATTTTGCGGTTAAGAATCTAATCACCCCAGCCATCAAATTGTCTAGAAAAGACGAGCATTTGTCTGAAAAAGAATACCAAATACTAATGATTGCCACAGAAAAAGACACTATACGGGCAGCCGATGTTTCCTCTATTTTTGGCGTATCTCCGTCGGATAAAGTAAAATGCTCTCGTTTTTTGTCCTCTATGGTTAACAAAAACTTACTTTACCATCCACCAAACGCACCAAAAAAGTACGTAGCAAGGTTTTTTAACAAAAGTCTTCTCCCGTATGTTATGGCTGCCATGAACGAGAATGGACTTATAGATGCCAGATAGATAAAAATGCACACTCTGCCTGCAAGAAATACGGTGCCAATACAAGCGTGTTTAGGGAATTCAAACAACAAGGCTTTCCCGTTTGTGTTTAAAAGAATAGACAAGGTGCGTGGTAAAATTGGAGCTTGACATTATTATTTTTATTTATTTTTTTCTTTTACATAGTCACATATAATATTTACTACTTTTTCATTTCCAATTGAGCAATCAAGACATATATCATAATTTTCCTTATCTCCCCATTTTTTATTTGCTATAACTTCATAATAAGATGCTCTTGATTTATCTGATTTATTTATATGCTTTTTAGCTTCATTATAAGTGTCTTTATACATTTCTTTTACTTTATTTATTCTATATTCCATGGGTGCATATAAAAATATTTTTATTAAATTTGGATTATCTTTTAATATATAATCTGAACTTCTTCCAACAATTACACAATTTTTCTTTGATGCTATCATTCTTATTGTTTCAGTTTGTTTTAACATTGAATCTTTTTCGGCATCTAATGATAAATAAAAATTATAAAGTTCATCATCAGTATATTTATTTTCAATCAAAGAATTTTGAATTGCAAATTCTTTGATTTCTTCTTTATCAAAAAATTCAATATTTAATTTTTCTGCTACTTTTCTTGCTATTTCTTTTCCACCTGTTCCATGTTGCCTTGATATAGAGATAATCAATTTAGAATTTTCAAGCTCTTTAGATTCATTTTCATCTATTATTGATATTTTTTCTTTATATGTACTTTTTAATATGAATACAGATATTATAGCAGTTAATACTTCTGCTATTGGAAATGTCCACCAAACAATATTTGTAACATTATCAGACATCGTAAAGAAATACGCTATTGGAAATATAAATATAACTAATCTCAACAATGAGATAATTAAAGGTTTTATTGCATATCCTAATGATTGTAATATTCCTTGAACAGCAATAGAAAATCCCATAAACACATATCCAATACTTGCTATTCTCAAAGACATAGTGCAAACTTCTATTATTTCTTTACTTGTTCCTCCTGTTAATGCAAATAGACTTGATAAAGGTTTTGCAAAAATTTCAAAAACTAATGTTAAAATAAATGTGACAATTAGAGTATCTATAATGCCATATTTAATGCAATCATTTATTCTCTCTTTGTCTTTCATACCATAATTAAACGATAATATTGAGATTATTGTGTTTGATAATCCAAATGCAGAAAATAAGGCAATTTGCTGTATCTTATAATATATGCCAAATGAACCTACAAGAATAGTGGGGTCAGCTTTAGCCATACCTAATATTGCATTCATTCCCGCCATCATCACAGAAAGTAAAGCTTGCATAATTGCAGCTGAAATTCCTATTTTGTAAATTTCTTTAATTAGAGCAAAATCTAGTCTAATATATTTTAAATTTCCATTTATTTCTTTATTTTTAGTATAATGAAAATACATTGCTACAAACAGTGAGATGAATTGACCTATAACTGTCGCCCAAGCTGCACCAGCCACTCCCATTCCTAATGGGAAAATGAATACATAATCTAATACAATATTTGCAACTGCTCCTAATATTTGTGCAATAGTAGATAAAATTGTTTTGCCTGTTGCTTGTAAAAATCTTTCATACACAGTATATCCTATTGAGCCTAATGAAAAACAACAGCAAATTTGTAGATAAGTTGTTCCCATAGCTATTACTTCTTCATTTCCACCTGCAAACAACGAAATAAACCATTTAGAACCAAATGCGCCAAACAATAAAAAAACTACAAATATACAGATGCTTAAAAATATTCCATTTCCTGCAACTTTGTTTACTTTTTCTTGCTCCTTCTCTCCTAAACTTTTTGATAATAAAGCATTTATGCCTATTCCTGTTCCTACACCTATTGCTATCATTAAAATTTGAATTGGAAATGCTATCGTTAAAGCTTGATTTGCAATAGCGCCTTTCTCTCCCATATTTGCTACAAAAATACTATCTACAACATTGTATAATGCTTGTAGCACCATTGAAATAATCATCGGCAACCCCATTTTCCAAAATAATTTTTTCATTGGAACTTCTGCCATTTTGTTTTTTTGTGTTCTTTCCATTTT
>CAVEVN010000003.1:0-18288 GCA_963619155.1 bacterium | reverse complement strand
GGTTTAATATCCAGACGCCGATTGGGGAGTTGTCTGAGGAAGTGAAACATATAATTTTGTATGGGACGGGGGATGAGAAATACGAGATGAAAATTTCGGGATCCGGGAAATTTGCCGAGGGGACGGTGTATCAGACGACTTATGAGGGGGTGATTCCGACTTTGGAACGGCGGTATCATGATTCGAAGACTTCGGATTTTATGAAACGTGATATTGAACGATTCATGCGGGTGCGAAAGTGCCAGACTTGTCACGGGGCGAGGCTGAAGCCGGCGGTGCTGGCGGTGACGGTGCATGACCTCAACATTGTGGACATGTGTAATTTGGATGTGGATGCGACGTTGGAAGTTTTGGCGCAGGATTTGGAGTTTTCGGAAGAGGAAAAAGTGATTGCGGAGCCGATTTTGAAGGAAATTCGGGAGCGGGTTAAGTTTATGCAGGACGTGGGGCTGGGATATTTGGAGCTCGGGCGGGCGGCGAATACGCTGTCTGGCGGGGAAGCGCAGAGAATTCGGCTGGCGACACAGATTGGGTCGGGATTGCAGGGAGTGCTGTATGTTTTGGACGAGCCGTCTATTGGTTTGCATCAGCGAGATAATGATAAGTTGATTAAAACTTTGAAACATTTGAGGGATTTGAAAAATACGGTGCTGGTGGTGGAGCATGATGAAGACACGATGCTCTCGGCGGATTATATTATCGACATTGGGCCGGGAGCGGGGCTGTCGGGCGGAAGGCTGGTGGCGGCGGGGACGCCGGAAGAGGTGATGCAAAATCCGAATTCGCTGACGGGGAAATATTTGTCGGGGGAAATGGCAATTCCGACGCCGAAAAAACGGCGGAAAATTCGGAAAGGGCAGGAACTAGTGGTGCGGGGGGCGCGTGAGAATAATTTGAAAAATATTGATGTGCATTTTCCGCTGGGGGTGATGACGGTGGTGTCGGGGGTGTCAGGGAGTGGGAAATCGACGCTGGTGAATAATATTTTGGCGAATGAACTGTTGGCGCGGCTACATCGGGCGCAGACGGTGGCGGGGGCGCATGAGAAAATTGAGGGGATTGAGAAGATTAATAAGGCGATTGTGATTGACCAGTCGCCGATTGGGCGGACGCCGAGGAGTAATCCGGCAACTTATACGGGGGTATTTACGCAAATTCGGGAACTTTTTGCGGCGCAACCGGAGGCGGAAGTGCGGGGATATAAGGCCGGGCGGTTTTCGTTTAATGTGAAAGGTGGGCGGTGCGAGAATTGTCAGGGCGACGGCGTGAATAAAATTGAGATGCACTTTTTGCCGGATGTGTATGTGAAATGTCCAGCGTGTCAGGGACGGAGGTATAATCGCGAGGCGCTGGAAATTAAGTATAAGGGGAAAGATATTTCGCAGGTGCTAGAGATGACGATTGACGAGGCAGTGGAGTTTTTTTCTAATATTCCGGCGATTGCGCCGAAACTCAAGACTATTCAAGAGGTGGGGCTGGGGTATATTAAGCTCGGGCAGCCGGCGACGACGTTCTCGGGCGGAGAAGCACAGAGGATTAAGCTCGCGACGGAGCTCTCGCGGCGGTCGACGGGAAAAACTTTGTATATTTTGGACGAGCCGACGACGGGGCTGCATACGGATGATGTGAAACGGTTATTGTCTATTTTGGGGAGACTGGTGGATCACGGGAATTCGATGATTATTATTGAGCATAATTTGCAGGTGATTAAGTCGGCGGACTGGGTGATTGATATGGGACCGGAGGGGGGCGCGAAAGGGGGTATGGTCGTGGCGGAGGGGACGCCGGAGGAGCTCGCGAAAAAAGCGCATACGCCGACGGGGGAGTATTTGAGGAAGTATTTGTAGTGGGTTGGAGAAATGATCAGGTCGGTGAAAAAGAGACTGGCGAAATAATAAGAATAGCAAGAGAATGCCTAGAAATAAAAGGGGATTTTGTGGAGATGGGGTGCTATAAGGGAGATACGTCTTTGCTGCTGGCGGAAGTTTTGGGGAAATATAATAAAAACGTAGAGTATTTTGAAAAGAAAAATTGCGAAAATAACAGGGGTGGGGGTTGTGAAAAACCTGTGGAAAACTTTGGGAAAAAGAGGCTGTGGATTTATGATTCATTTGAAGGATTACCAGAGAAAACAGAGGCGGACAAGTCGGTTTTAGGGGAGGATTTTCGGCGAGGGGAGTTATTTGTGACTAAAAGGGCGGTGAAAGAGCGGTTCCTCAGGGCGGGGCTGCCTGTGCCAGTGATAAAAAGAGCGTGGTTTGCGGATTTAACAGAGGCGGATTTGCCGGAGAGGATTAGTTTGGCGTTTTTAGACGGGGATTTGTATGAGTCGATTCGGGATTGCCTTCGGCTGGTGGTGCCGAAAATGGCGCCGGGAGGGGCGATTTTGGTGCACGATTATCGCAATCCGGCTCTGCCAGGGGTAAAAAAGGCAGTAGACGAGGTGTTTTCAGAGGTGAAGGCGTTTGAGAGTTTGGCGGTGATTTGGGTGTGATATAATAGGGGTATGAAGCAGAAAAAAACGGGAGAGATGGTGACGGTAAACCGGCGGGCGCGGTATGATTATGCTTTGGGGGATGAACTGGAGGTCGGGATGGTGCTGTCGGGGGATGAGGTGCGGTCGATTCGGGACCATCACGTGCAACTTAAGGGGTCGTTTGTGACGGTGAAAGACGGGGAATTGTGGCTGAATAATATGACGCTAGGGGCGGAAACGGCAAAAAATGTGAAATTGCTCGCGACGAAAAAGCAAATTGCGGCGCTGATGCGAGAAAAAGTGACCGGTTCGACGATTGTGCCGGTGAAGTTGCTCGGGGGTAAGCGGTTTATTAAGTTGGTGATTGCGGTGGGGCGAGGGAAAAAGAAGTACGATAAGCGGGAGACGATAAAACGGCGAGATATTGAGCGGGGGAGGTTTTAGCGATGTTTTTAGAGGATGTGTTAGTGGGTTTTGGGAATTTTGATGATTTTGGTGATTTTGGTGATTTTGGTGGTGAATGGCGCGCGCAACGAGGGGGGTTTTGATGCGGATTTTTTCGTGGAATGTGAATGGGATTAGGGCAGTGCTTCGGAAAGGGGCGTTGCAGGAGTTTTTGGCGGCGGAAAAGCCGGAAGTGGTGTGTTTGCAGGAAATTAAGGCGAGACCAGAGCAGGTGGAGGACGATTTTAAGGGGTATAAGGTGTTTTGGAACCCGGCAAAGCGGTCGGGATACTCGGGAACGGCGATTTTGGTGGCGGAGGAGAGCTTGGAAAAGCACCAGGTGGTGCGGCGACTGGCGTGGGAAAATGAGCTGGCGACAGAGGAGGGGCGGACGCTGATTTTGGAGTTTGAGGAGTTCTTTTTGGTGGATGTTTATACGCCGAATGCAAAGCCGGATTTGTCGAGATTGGAGTTAAGAGAGAAAAAGTGGGACCCGGAGTTTCTAAGGATGCTGAAAAAGTTGAAACAGGAGAAGCCGGTGGTGACTTGTGGGGATTTTAATGCGGCGCATACAGAGATAGATTTGGCGCGACCGAAGGAAAATGCGAAAAATGCGGGGTTTACGAAAGAGGAGAGGCAGGGGGTGACGAATTTGATTGAGGGCGGGTTTGTGGATACTTTTCGGTATTTGCACCCGGGGGAACAGAGGTATTCGTGGTGGAGCCATTGGGGGAAGGCGCGGGAGAGAAATGTGGGATGGCGGATTGATTACTTTTTTGTGTCGTCTGGGCTGCTAGGGAAGCTCGTCGGGGCGGAGATTTATGAAAAATATCAGGGGTCGGACCATTGTCCGATTGGGATTGAGCTTAAGGTGTGAGTTTTTGGGAGTTATGGGACTAAGATTTGTGGCTAAAGAGTGAGAATTGGGAGTTTGGAAGTTAGAATTTGAGATTTAGGATTTATGATTTGGGATTTAGGGTTAAAAATGGAAAAAAGGAGGAAAAATGGAGTTTTTTGAAAAAATTGAGAAGTTAGTGGATGACCTGAGTTGGAATATTCCTGAGCAAAAGAGGGGAAAAATAGGGGTGATTGGTGGGAGTAAGGGGATGTTTCGGTGGGTGGTAAAAACGGCAGAGTTTGCGTCGGCGAAATATCCGATGAAGGAGGTGAAAATGGTGGTGCCGGAGAGCCTAAAGGGGGTGCTGCCGGAGCTTCCGTATGTGGAATTTATTGGGGCGACGAAGTCGGGGACGTTGGGAGACGAAAAAGCGCTAGGAGAGGCGGTTTCGAGGCTGGATTATAATTTGATGATAGGGGATTTGTCTAAAAATGCGGAAACGGGGCAGGTGTTAGCGAAAATTTTGGCGGAGGTGGAGGTACCGACGCTGATTACGCGTGATACGGTGGATTTGGTGGTAGAAACAGGTGTGGAGGGGATACTGATGAACGAAAAAATCGTGATTTTGGCATCGCTGGTGCAGGTGCAAAAACTGCTGCGGAGCGTGTTTTATCCGAAAATGTTGACTTTGTCGCAGTCGCTGATGCAGGTGGTGGAGATTTTACATAAATTTACGCTGAGTTATCCGGTGAAAATTGTGACTCTGCATAATGGGCAGATTTTGGTGGCGGATGGGGGCGTGGTGAAGGCGGTGCCGATCGAAAAAACGGAGTTTTCGCCGATGACGCTGTGGAGTGGGGAGCTGGCGGCAAAAATTGGGGCGCTAAACCTCTATAATCCCGGTAATTTTGTAGGTGCTACTTTGACGGCGATTTTGGGGTAGATTTTGGGGATTCGGGCGGTTTTTGAGGTGATTTTTGGCCGGAAAGTTGGCGTTCGAGCTCGACAGCGTCGCGAGAAATGTTGTTTCTGCGTTGGCGGAGGAAAAACCAGATGAAGAGGAAAATTGAGCAACCGAAGGCAAAAAAGGCGATTTTGACAGGGGTGGGCCAAGTGGTGGCAAAGAGAATGAAGGCGTTGGTGATGCCGAGGGCGATAGTGTAAAGATAGCGCCGGGCGAGGATGATTTTTTTGGCGAGGGGGAAATTGCGCCGAGCGAGGGAGTTTTTGGTGCAGTTGTCGGGGTGGCCGAGGAATTTGCCGTAGACTAAAAGTTCGATGGCGCCACAGATGAGAGTGTAGAAAATGATGATGACGAGGCCGGCGACGAGGTTGACCTGGAAAGTGAGAAAGGCGACTTGGGCGGCGGCGAGGAGCACGTCGGAAACCATGTCAAATTGGACGGCGTAGCGGCGGTATTTGGGGGTTTTGTCCTTGGGAAAGGGCCATTTGCGGGCGCAGGTACCGTCAAAAGTGTCGGTAAGTTCGGCGACCAGGAAAATGATGAAGGCGTTTTCGGCGGGGGAGCCGGTAAAAGCCAAAATTAAGAGAATGCTCGCTAAAATGAGGCGAGAAAGGGTTAAAAGGTCGGCTAAATATCTCATTTTTTAATTATATCACTAAAAATTTGTTCGAGTTTTTTAATTCTGGTGGAAGCGAGGATTTCGGTGCGGTGATTTTGCATAATTTTGGACATTTTGGCGATGTTTTCAGGGGAATTTAAGAGGCGAGCGAGAGAGGCCGCCATTTGTTCTGGAGAGGGGCCGGGGGAGAGGATAAAACTGCCTTTCGGGACGACTTCTTGCATGTCGGGGTCGCAGATAAAAACAGGGGTGTTATAGGCTTCGGCCTCGATCAGGGTCATGCCGAAAGTGTCGAAATTATAAGAGACGAGGACGTCGAGATGGGCGGATTGTAAGGATTTTTGAATGTCCTCAAAGGGGGCGTTGCCGTGAAAAATAACAGGGAGATGATGGCGACGAGCGAAGCGCTTGGCGCGGAAAAAGTCGCCGCCGCCGCCGTAAACGTCGAGAGAAAAGTTGGAATTGGTTTGATTTAGGAGATTTAGCGCGCGGAGGAAGGGCATGATGCGTTTTTCGGCGGAAACGCGAGAGTGCCAGATGATACGGAGGGTTTGGCCCTGTTTTAGGGTTTTTAGAGGTGGATTTTCGGGGAATTTGGCGTCGGGGTAGGCGTTTTCTAGGACTTTGACCTCAGTTTTGACGCCGTAGTGGGTGAGTTTGTCTTTGAAATGGGCAGAAGGGGAGAGGACGAGGTCGGCGGAATTAGCGTGGTTAACCATTAGAGTCCACATTTTGGCTTTGGCGAGGTTGTTGGCGAGGTAGTGGTCGCGAGAAACGGTGACTTTGTGAGGGAGATACCAAGAATGGAGGAGATTTAGGAGGTAAGCGACAAGGGTGCGCAGACCAAAGGGGATGAGGTTGGTTTCGCCCATGTCTTCGCGGCCGTGCATGACCTGAACAGAGGGGATTTTGAGAGTTTTGGCCAGGCGGAGAGCGGCGATAGAGCAGCCGGCTTCGTAGTGGACGTAGAAAATGTCGAAAGTTTTGAGTTCGGGGTGGTTTTTGAGGAGCCAGCGTTCGATGATTTTGGGGCGTCGAGAAACAGGGGTGAGACCGCGGAAAAAGAGTTTGCAACTGGGGACGAGGAAGATGTTTTTGGTGGCGAGCTCGGCGAGCTGGGATTTTGAACGGGGGAAGCCGGTGCTAAAGATGTAAACCGTGTGGCCCATGGCCTCGAGCGCGGTTTTTTGAGCGTTTATGGAACTCACAATCCCACCGGTGAGGTCGAGATAACAATCGGAAAAAAAGGCAATTTTCATGCTTTTATTATAACATTGTAGTATAATAAAAGCATGGATGCGGTGGGAAAAAATAAAAATCAAGGGTGGTCAAAAACAGAAAAAGCAATCATTCAGGCGTTAATGGGGGAGGAGGTGGTGCAAGAGACCCCAGGGGGAAAGAGACGAGGAATGTTACCCAGAGCAGGAGATTTAGCAAAACGAGCGCGAATTTCGCGCTCGACTTTTTATCGGCACCATCACACGACGCCAGAGATAATTGTGGATTATAATCGAGTGATTATGCGGGTGTATCGGCGGGACGTGAAAAGACGGGTAAAGGGACATCGGGGAACAGAGGTGAGGGGGTTGTATCTCGGGATGATGTTGTTCGTGCTAAAAAATAAGCTGGTGTTTGGGATTTTGTTTAAATACGAGGGGGCGAAGGTGGTGGAACAGATGATTTTGCTGTCGAAAACGCGGATTGAGCAGGTGTGTCGGTTGCCGAAGCATTCGGAAAAGGTGATGAAAATTTATGCGAAAGAAGTGGCGGGGGTGTTTGAGATGTGGGGACGGTTGGAATTTGCGGAGAAAGAGGCGGAGCGGGTGTTTCATGAGATTATGTATTTGACGAATACGATAGGGGTGAGACTGGGGGAGTTGGGGGTGAAAAAATAAGAAAATTGGCACTCGGGGGTTGACAGTGCTAATTTTTGCGCTATAATAGAGGTAGAAAAGGAGAAAAATATGTCACTGAAACCATTAAAAGATCGAATTGTTGCTAAAGTTGAAAAGCCAGCGGAGAAAACGGCGGCGGGAATTTTGCTTGGGGAAGCGAAAGAAAAGCCGGCATATGCGGTGGTGGAGTCGGTGGGACCAGAGGTCAAAGCCGTGAAAAAAGGGGACAAAATCGTGTATAAGGAGTATTCGACCACGGAGATTAAAGTGGATGGAACGGAATACATTATCGTGAAGGAAGAGGACGTTCTGGCGACTTTATAGAGATAAAGTTGTGGAAAACCTGTGGAAAACTTTGAAAATTAGTTAAACTAAAGCCTAGAAATTAAAGAAAATTGTAAAAAAGGAGAAATTATGGCAAAGAAAATTTATTATGAAGCAGAGGCGCGGGAAAAGGTGCTGTCGGGGGCAAAACAACTGTATGATGCGGTGAAAGTGACGTTTGGGCCGAAGGGTAAAAACGTGATTATTGAAAAAGAATACGGCGCGCCGGTGATTACGCACGATGGTGTGACGGTGGCAGAGGCGGTGGAGTTGCCGTCTAAAAATGAGACGCTCGGGGAAGCGGTGGGGGCGAAATTAATTAAAACGGCGGCGCAAAAGTTGAATAAGGTTGCGGGGGACGGGACGACGACGGTGACGGTGCTGACTTATAATATTTTGGCAGAGGCGAATAAGCTGATTGCGGCTGGAATGAACCCGATGGAACTGCGCAAGGGGATTGAGAAAGCCGGGGCGGAAATTGTGGCTGGAATTGAGAAGTCGGCGGAGAAAATTGAGGGGTCGTCGGATAAGGTGGCAGAAGTTGCAACAATTTCGGCGGGGGATGCGGAAATTGGTAAGTTGATTGCGGAAGTGATTGCGAAAATCGGTAAAGATGGCGTGGTGACAGTTGAAGCGGGGCAAGGACTCGAGATGGAAGAGGAAATTGTCGAAGGTTTTTCGTATGACAAGGGGTATGCGTCGCCGTTTTTCGTGACCGATGTAAACCGGCAAGAGGCGATTTTTGAGAAGCCGTTGGTGCTAATTACCGAGCGGAAGATTTCGGCGGCGAGCGATATTTTGCCACTGCTAGAGAAGGTCGCTTCGGCGGGCAAGAAAGATTTGGTGATTGTAGCGGAGGAAGTGTCGGGGGAGGCGTTGTCGCTACTAGTTTTGAACAAGCTCAAAGGTGTGTTTAATTCGCTAGTGTTGAAAGCGCCGTCGTTTGGTGATCGCCGAAAAGAAATTATGGAAGATATGGCGATTTTGACAGATGCGACCGTGGTTTCGGAAGAGAAAGGGTTGAAGCTTGAGGAAGTGGGGCTTGAGGTGCTCGGCTCGGCGGCGAAAGTGATTGCGGAGAAGGATACGACCACGATTATTAAGGGGTCGGGCGACGCGAAGGCGATTAGTAACCGGATTGAGCTGATTATGAATCAGGCTAAGAACGCGAAGAGCGACTACGAGCGTGAGGAATTTGAGAAGCGAGCAGCGGCGCTGTCGGGGAAGGTGGCAGTGATTAAGGTCGGTGGCGCAACAGAGACGGAAATTGATGAGAAAAAGTTCCGAGTGGATGATGCGGTGGCGGCGACTAAGGCGGCGCTTTCGGAAGGGATTGTGACCGGGGGCGGTGTGACACTGGTGAACTTGGCGGCGGGGCTGTCTGACACGGATGCGGGGGCGCGAATTGTGAAGCAAGCACTCAAGGCACCGTTTGTACACATTATGGAGAATGCGGGGTTGAATGCGCAGGCGTTGCTCGCAGAGGTGGAGTCGGCGAAACCTGGATTTGGCGTCAATGTGATGGAACCGGAAAAAGGCGTGGTAGACCTCAAAAAAGCAGGGGTGATTGACCCGGCGAAGGTGACGAAAGAAGCGGTGAAAAACGCGACGTCGATTGCGGCGACGGCGATGACGATGGGGGCGCTGATTTGCGAAATCCCAGAGGAAAAGCCGGCGCAAGGCGGAGATATGGGAGGGATGTATTAGAACCTGACTTGGTATAGGTTCGGAACGCCTGACGTGAAAATCCCCCTTATAAGGGGGATTTTTGGTGATTTTGGGGATTTTGGCGGGGAAAAGGGGATTTTTACATCTTATCAATAGATTGGACGAGGTAGAGAAGGGCGTTGGCACGCTCGGTTTCGTCGGCAATTTCGGACGCGCTTTGATAGGCGTTTTTAAGAGTAGAGTAGTCTTTTAGGTCCTCGAAAATGTCGCGATAAATGGCGAATTTTTGAGCCGGATCGAGGCTGACGTGGTCGAGCAGGGGGGCTAAATCGCGCAAAGCGGCGGTTTTGACTTCTTTGACGTCCGAGTTAGTGTTTTCAGGGGTAGCTGCCGGGTCGCTGATTGGCGCTTCGGGCGAAACTGCTGGAGTTTCGGGGGTTAATTCTGGGGCAGGGGCTAGTTCGGGATTTGTGTTTGGGGTCGCTCCTGGAGCAGCTTCTGGAGCTGGGGTAGTCTGAGCTGGCTTTGCGACAGTTTCGGCAGGTTTGACCTGGAACGGAGTTGGTTCAGGGATATCAAGAGTGGGAATAGAGATAGGGTCGATAGGTGCGATAGGTTCGGCCGCGGGGGTGACCATTTCGACGTGGGCCTCAGGCATCGGCGCGGGCGTAGGGAAAGGCCCGACTGGCTCGCCAAGTTCGCCAGTGTCGCCCTCTGGGACGGAAGACGGGGCAGCGACGGGGTCAGAAAAAACCGGATCGGTATTAGTCGTGTTGGTAATATTGTCGATTGCGCGCTGCAAATCGTTGTCGAAATTTTGATCAAAAGTTTGATTCTGGTCCATTTTTGCCCACCTATTAATAATTAATACTTATGTTTATAATAGCACGAGTCGGCTAAATTCGCAAGAAGTTTATGATTTTATCGAGAAAATCGAGTTTGACTTCTTCCATGGGGAGACGGGCGCCGAGAGCGTCGACAATGGCCTCGCCGCTGCCGCCAGGGAAATAGACTTTAACGCTGAAACTGAGGCGTTTTTTGGGGATTAAGACGGCGGAAAAGTGGTTAGCCTCTTTTAAAATGCCGAAAGCACGAAAATCTTCGTATTTGTGGAGTTTTTGGCCTTCGATGAGGCCGTCTTTGGTGAGCTGGTAGTTGATTTTGCGAGGGGGGCGGAGATTGGAGGTCAAGAGGGTGATATCGCAAAGAATCACTACGATGAGAAAAGTCCACCAGTTTTGCCAGACGGAAACCGCGCAAAGGGCGAGGCTGACGAGAATGAGACCAACATACCACCAAGTGTTGCGACCGGGGACGATGTATTCCTCGGCTTGCCAAGAAACGTCTTGAACTGCTTGTGCCATGAGTTCATTATAACACAATTTTCGCCTAAGTGGCGAGAAATATGGTAAAATAATAGTAACGGAGGGTTACCCAAGTGGCTGAAGGGGACGGTTTGCTAAATCGTTAGGCTGGGGCGACCTGGCGCGGGAGTTCGAATCTCCCACCCTCCGCCAAAACCGACACGGAAGAATTTATTCTTACGGGGCGGTTTTGAAGGAGGGTATAGAGATGTTCATCTCTCACCCTCCGCCAAAAGTTAAAAATATGGTATAATTTAGGTATGAAAAAGATTGTAAAAAACTTATTACCGGTATTAATTTTAGGAGTGGTGGCGATTTTGGGGACGTTGCTCTTTACGGGGCAGGTTTCGGCGCTGACATTGCAAGAGGGCGCGGAGGCGGCGCGATGCGACGGTTGTCCAGAGAATTTGTTCGGGGATACTGGTGTATTTAAGACCATTACGAATACCGTGTTATATATCGTGGGCGTGGTGGCGGTGATTATGCTGATTATTGGGGGAGTTAAATACGTAACTTCGGGGGGCGATGCGAAAAAAGTGACGGACGCGAAAAATACGGTGCTGTATGCGATTATTGGGTTGATTATTGCGTTTCTCGCGTTTGCGATTGTGAACTTTGTGATTTCGGCGCTGCCGTCTTCGAATAATAAGGCGACGGAGCAGTCGCTGGTCGAGACGATTGAGGGTTAGAAGAAGAGATTTTAGGGTGGGGTTTTGTGGGGGGGGGTTGCAGAGTTTTTGTGGTCGTTAATTAAGAGAGCTGACGGCTAGGACGGCGAGTTTGAGATTGGCTAGTTTGATGCCGGCTTTTTGGGCGACTTTGGCGGCGGCGAGCATAGAAGCGCCGGTGGTCCAGACGTCGTCTAAGAGAAGGTAGGTGGCTGTTTGGCCAATTTTGAGCTTAGGGTTTAGGGTGTAGGCGGAAGTGGCTTGGGAACGGCGTGTGGCGGCGTCGGCGCCGACTTGGACGGTGTTTTGGTGGCGAATAAGTAGTTGTTCGACCGTGCAGCTAGGGCGCAGTTTGGCGAGGTGCTTCGCGATTAAGAGAGTATGGTCGAGACCGCGGGCGCGGACGTGTTTTTTGATGGTGGGAAGGGGAACGAGGATGAGTTTTTGATTATTGTCGGGGAGTTCGGTAAGAAGGATGGCGTTTAAAATCTCGGCGAGAGGTTTGGCGAGAGCGCGGACGGAGTGAAATTTGAGGTCGCTAACGAGTTGGCCGATTAGATCTTGACGAGAGCCGACAATAAAAGTGCCTGGGAGGTCTGGGCAATGTGGACAACTGGTAGTAGATTTTTTGGCTTTACAAACTGGGCAAAAATTAAAGTGGCTATTTATAATGTTTTTTTTACAACAGTCGCATAAAACAGTCCCCAGCGTGCCACACCCCCGACAGGAGTGGGGTGCGAGGAGGTCTAAAAGGCTAGGAAATGTTGTATTTTTTACAATAATAGCCATAATCCTCTTGATTTTATCACGGAAGAGGTGTAAAATACAAGCATAACAATATAAGTGTGGAGGTAATAATGGCTCGTACAAACAGTGACGATTTGCTGATGGAAGACGATCTCGCTGCTGCGTTCTTGGGTGGAGACGATGAGCTCACCGCGCCGGTGACTACGGAAGAACCGATGGCTTCTGAGAATGTAACTGAGGATGAAATTAGCGAACCGACCGAAGATGAGTGGGATAATACCGACGACTTTCCTGGGCAACTCGCTGTAGATGTCTATGAAACCGCCGATAAACTAGTGGTGAAAGCGCGGACTGCGGGGATTTCGAAATCCGACCTAGATGTGAGCATTTCTGACAACATTTTGACGATTTCGGGGGTGTTGTCGGGAGGCGAAGATGAGCAAACAACAAGGTGGCATATTCAGGAATGTTATTGGGGCGAGTTCTCGCGAACGATTGCGTTGCCAGTGCAAGTGCGCGAAGATGACAACAGCGTGAAAGCGGAGCTCAAAGACGGTGTGCTGACGATTACTTTTGAGAAGGAAAAGACGGAAGCGCCGAAGAAGATTAATATTCAATAAGATTGTTGAATTGGGATTTTTTAAAAAAACACCTCTCTAAGGTGTTTTTTTAAAATGGATTTTATAAGGGTGACGTTTTTTAAAAACAAAACACCCCTTTAAAGGGGTGTTTTATAATGTAAAGGCTTATTGTGTGATAATATTGGCGATGACAAAGTTGACGATAGCAAAGGAAAAGACACAAATTGCGAGGCCGATTAAGCCGTAGAGAATGGTCTTTTTGCCTTTTTCGACTTTGCCGGAATCGCCGTTTGAGGTCATGTAGTTGACGCCGCCGATAATCATGACTACGACACAAGCAATGCCGAGCACCGCGATGATGTTTTCGAGAATGTCGACAATGCTGCCAGTGAGATCGTTTTCGGTGCCGACTTGGTCGACCTTGGCTGCAAAATTAGTAAGAATAGTTTTCAATGTAGACCAACCTTTCGTGTTTTAGCTATTAGAAATAATGTTGCTGATGACAAAGTTGACGATAGCGAAAGACAAGACGCAGACAATGAGACCAATCAGACCGTAAAGGATGGTGTCTTTAGCTTTTTTAACCTTGCCGGAATCGCCAGAAGAGGTCATGTAGTTGACGCCGCCGATAATCATCACGACGACACAGACGATGCCGAGCACGCCGACGATACCGTTAAGAATGGTAGTGATAGACTGGTCGAGAGAAGTTTCGCCGTTATTAATATATTTTCCAGGTTCGCCGATGGCAAATTTGGTGATGAGATCTTTCATGATTTTTCCTTTTGATTAATTTAGTTTTATTGTATAACGTTTTTTTAGAAAAAGCAATACTAAAGTTTAAGAGGGGATGATAGAGATGACCCAGTTGACGATAGCAAAGGCGAGGGCGCAAATGGCGATGCCGATAGAAGCGTAGAGGATGGTGTTTTTGGCTTTTAGGGCTTTGCCGGCGTCGCCAGAGGAGGTGATGTATTGGATGCCTCCGGTGATGACGAAAATGACGGCGACGAGACCGACGATACCGATGATGGAATTTAGAATAGTGACGAGAAGAGTTTGAAAATCACTTGAAGTTCCGGAGCAACCGGCGGCTTTTTTGGCCGTTTCGGAGGCGCTACTCTCACAAATGCTAGTGACAGTACTGGTAGTGGCGCTGATATCGGTAGTGGTGCTAGTATCGGCTTCGTTGTCGGCGAAGGCGGGCAGAGAACTGGCCATACTGAAGCCAACCACGCCGGCGACGAGCGATAAAGTTAATAAAATGGTTTTAGATAATTTCATGGACCTCCTTTTCTAGAGTGGTTTTGTTAATGTTTTCGATAAGATAGGCGTTGTTATTGGCTGCGGTGTTGGCGTCGCGAATCATGTTGGAGACAAAGGCGGTGATGACTTCGGCGAGGGCAACAATGACAAGGCCGATGAGGGCGTAGAGAATCATGCTTTTAGCCTTTTGGAGTTTGCCAGAGTCGCCAGAGGAGGTGATATAGGCGATACCGCCGTAAACGACGAAAATGGCGGCAACGGCGCCAGCGATGCCGATGATCCATTGGATGAGATTGATGACCATTTGGTTGGTGTCGACACAGGCGTTAGTGGCAGTACAATCGCCGATATTGCCGGAGCCACCGACGAGGGCGATACGGATGGCGCCCATGATGATATTGGCAGACATGACAATGGCGAGGCCGATAAAGGCGCGGGCGAGAGTTTTTTTGCCGGTGGCGACTTTGCCGGAATCTCCGCCAGAGAAGATATAGAGATAGCCACCGTAGATGACATAGCCGATGACGAGGTAGGCGGCGAGGATGGTGATATCGGTGAGGACGTTGGCGACGATGGTCCAGATGCCGGATTTGAGAGAGGTCTCATCGGTGATGGTGACTCCGCAATCCCAGGAAACTAAACCTAGGAAGCCGCGATCACAGCTGCCGCCTTCGAAGCTGGCGCCGGCGGCAGAGACCGAAGCCATAGGAGTGAACGCTAGTGCCGAAATAATGGTGATAATAGCCAGGAGTTTTTTGGATAGAGTGTGCATATTTGATAATTTCTTTAATTTATATATATAATAACATACAACATGAAAAAAACCAAGAAAATCCTAGCTATAGGCAGGGCGGATTTTGACATAAGCAAAAAGAGTATTAAAACTATTGACAAAAAAGCTTATGTGTGCTATAATCGAATTACGCCCAAAGGGAGGCGTTTTTATGTGTATGGTCAGCAAAAATAAGCTAAAAATGAGTTTGAAAAAAGCCCTGGTTGGTTTGTTTTTGGTGATGATGACAGGGGTCGGGATTGCTATGCCGGCGGTAATAACAACGGGGGAGGTATATGCGGACCCGGTGGATACGACTACGGAGACGACTGACACTGCAACCACAACGACTACCGAGACATCGACCAGTATTAGTGATTTGACAACAGATGGTTGTAAGTCGAGCTTAGGGGAGATTGGTTGGTATGCGTGTCCGATTACGAAGAAGGTGACTGAGGCGACAGACTGGTTGTATGAGAAAATTCAGGGGATTTTGGCGGTGGACCCGATTGAGGCGGATTCGCCAATTCATACGATTTGGGATTATTGTCGGGGACTGACGAATATTGTCTTTATTATCTTCCTGCTGGTGGTGATTTATTCGCAAATTACAGGGGTGGGGATTTCGAATTACGGGATTAAAAAGGTGCTGCCAAAGATGATTGTGGTGGCGGTTTTGGTGAATTTGAGCTTTTTGATTTGTCAGGTATTGGTGGACGCGTCGAATATAATTGGGATGAGCCTTAGAGGGGTGTTTACCTCGGTGGAAGAGGCGGCGATTACGGCGGCGAATGGCGACGTGGCGGTGAGTGCGACAGAGGCGGCGATTGCGGAGTCGGATATGTATTCGGCGATTGTGACTGGCTCGACGCTGACGGTGCTGGGTGGGGTGGTGGCGTTTGAAACGGGGGCGATTTGGATGTTGATTCCGATGGCGCTCGGGGCGATTGTGGCGGTGGTGACGGGGCTGATTACGATTGCACTGCGACAAGCGGTGGTGGCACTACTGGTGATGATTTCGCCGCTAGCGATGGTGGCATATATGTTGCCGAACACGGAAAAATTGTTCCAGAAGTGGAAAAAGTTGTTGCAACAGATGTTGGTGTTTTACCCGATGTTTTCGCTACTATTTGGGGCGTCGTCGCTCGCAGGCTTTGCGATTATTGCGAGCGCAACGGACGGATTTGGGGTGCTGCTGGGGACGGCGGTGCAAATCTTCCCGTTGTTTTTCTCGTGGAAAATGATGAAAATGTCGGGGACGTTCCTCGGGGATATCAATACGCGAATGCGGACGCTGGCGGCGGGGCCGTTGGCAAAAAATCGGGCGTGGGCGACTTCGCATCGCGACAATACGCGGGCAAAAATGTTGGCTTCGGGGCGGGCGACGACGCCTTCGCTACGGCTAATGCAATTTGTGTCTAACCGAAAAGTGGCGAGAGAAGCGGAGACGGCGGAAAATGCGGAGCTCGCGAAAAACAGGGGTCTGGCATATCGTGCGGGGCGAAATTATGATAAAAATGGTGTGCCGACAAGGCGGGGTGAGCGGGCGTATCTAAATCAGGCGCGGGCGCTAGAATATCAGCAGGCGATCGAGAGAGATAAGAACAATATGGACAAGGGTTTGGGCCAGCTCGCGGCGGTGAATACGTATGGCAGCGATGCGAAGAAGGCGCGGCTGGGGCAACTAGACAACCGGATTGTGCAAGCTTCGGATAAGTTGAAGATTGAGCAGGCGCGAGGCGAGAAAATTACTTATGAAAATGCGGAAAGCTTCCATAATAGGATGGACGCGGCGATTAATGCGCATTTTGATGACTTGCATGCCGGTGAAAAAACTTATCGTCAACACGAGATGAGCGAGGCGGACCGGGCGAGTGCGCGGGCGAGATATGCGGCGGCGAACCGAATTATGGAGGGGAATTTGGCGGATATTCAATTTGCGGCGGCGAATGCGGCACATGGGTATGATACGCAAAAGAAAATTATTGAGACGAAGATGCAGAAGTATTTCGATATGACGCCACCGTCTAAGGATTTGGAATATAGGTTGACGGAGATGACGAAGTTGACGGCGAAACAGTTGGAAGACGGCAAGAAAGCAGCAGATAATATTGATTCTATTATACCTGCATTCAGAATATTAAATCAGCGAGGCGATGTGGATACACTAAAGGACCAGATGAATAATCTTTTGGATGTGAATGTGGGTGGTGGAATTAAGTTAGGGACGCACGCATCGCAAGCTTTAGCATCGTTTTTGATGTTTGAAGTGAAAGGTAGCGATCCAACGCTACGACGTTTTGGTAAATATATTAATCTTGAAACGGCACGGGCTTTTAATGAGAATGAACGACAAGTGGCAAATGTGACCTATGATGAATATATTAAGGGTTATCATGACGGCGAGCCAATTACCAAAGAAAATCCAACAGGGCGGATGTATGCAAAAAAGAGTATACTAAAATTACTAGAAGGTACGTCGCTTGATGATATTGAACGACCGGCGCTGCAGAGTCTTGATGATAGCTTGAAACGAGCTTATGGGTATGACGGAACTAATAAAGAGTGGGATGTGGAAGGTTATCTTAAACGACGCGAAGCCGTCCAGACGGCGTTCGAGCCAGCGTTCTTGTCGGCGAGCTTAAAATGGATGTCTGGTAGCGAGCAGATTAATAGTGCTGTGAAGTTTTGGACTGGGTATGAGCTAAAGCAGAAGAAAAAAGATGGAAAATTAGTGATTGACAAAAATGGCGATCCTGTATATGATTTGACTCCGGTTTGGGAGGGCAAAGAATTTGCCGGACATGAAGAGGAAGTTAAAAAATATTATCAACGAAAAGCTACTGATTATTTGAAAGATCAGACTACTGGACAAATTTTGGGAATGCGGACGGATTATCGGGATGCGATGATGGAGCATTTGTTGGCAAGCTATTTCGAGCAAAATCCAGATGCGGAGAGAGAATTTAATGATAGGGTAGCGGAAATCCAGACTCGGTATGGCGATAAGGACTTGGAAGAAGCGGAGAAATTGCGTGCTAAAGAGTTGAAGAGTTTAAAGATGGAGATGGTAAGAAAGCCTGTGCGAAAGATTCTAGGCGAGACTGGAAAACTGGAGCAGATGTATCGATCGAGAAAATCTGGCGCAGCTAACAATGCTAAGGACTGGTTGCGCGGTTGGGTGGGGCTTGATGATGAGAATGAGATGTATAAAGAAATTAAAAAATATGAACGACAGCGACGTAAAAAAGCAGAAGAGTTGGTACAAAAGCGGAAAGATGGTGAACCAGAGCCTGAAAATAGCGGGGCAGGTAGGATTTACACAGAGACCGACAGAGATGCTTATCAAGCTGAGATGAGTGAGGTTGTAAATGAACATAAAAATGACGAGCTTGAAGATTTCTTTGATGCGACTAAAGCAAAACTTGAAGAGTGGTTCCCAGGTGACTATTTTGTAGAAGCGTATAAGCAATATTATGAAGATAATGAAGAGTTTTTGAGTAATAGTGATTTATATGGGTGGATACAAGATATGTTGGCGGATTTGGATGAATATCCTGGAAATAGAGACAGGAAATAGCTAGCCGCAACGAGCCCACGGCGTGGACATACAACTTTCACAACCTATGCAACATTTCGGCAGGGGTTCTATAACTTATACT
>CAVEVN010000002.1:0-19194 GCA_963619155.1 bacterium | reverse complement strand
GGTGATTGGGGGCGGGGTTTTGATTTGGCAAAAAAATAATCCTAGTAATAAAAAGGCCGAAGAGACAGCGGTAGTAGAGAAGGCTGAAAAGACCGACACCACGGAGACAGAGCCAGAAACAGAGCCGGCAGAAACTACGAGCACAGGGGTGGAAAAAGAAAAGGTAGTGCAGTATGAGGGCGAGGACCCGAACACCGAGGCGGGGCTGTCGGGAGTGGTGACTTATGCGGGGGTGAGTGGGGAAAAATTGATGGTGAGAGTAAGTATTGACCAGTATTTGACGACGGGGACGTGCGAGCTGAGTCTGAAAAAAGACGGGGTGGTGATTTATAGCGATACGGCGGGGATAGTGGGGAGTGCGTCGACATCGACCTGTGAAGGTTTTGATATTTTGACGAGTAGTTTGGGCGCGAACGGCGCGACGGGGGCGGGAAAAATAGAAATTAATATTAACATAAGCGCTGGTGGGCGAAGTGGGGTAATCAGCGGGGAGGTGGAAATTTGATGAGAGTGAGGCATAGTAAACGGATTTGGTTTGTAGCGCTGGGGGTGTTTGTGGCGGTGTTTTTGTTTACGTTTTTGGCACAGAGGTTTGGTGAAAAAACAGAGGTAGAGGCGGCGAGCCTGGCAAATTTTGACCCGGGGTATATTATTTCGGACTATCAGATGGGGAATTATACTTCGATGACGGAGGCGGAAATTCAGGCGTTTTTGACCTCGAAAAATTCTTGTGCGAACACGAATTATAATTATTATGTGGCGCTGTCAAGGAATACGAATTATACGTGGCACTGGGATAACGGGCATTTTGTGTGTTTGTCCGAGGAGAGGTTTGGGGACGGCGAGGTGATTGGCTCGGGCGAGACGGCGGCGCATATTATTTGGCAGGCGGCGCAGGATTATAAGATTAATCCGAAGGTGTTAATTGTGCTGTTGCAAAAAGAGACGGGTCTAATTACGGACCCAATCCCGAACAATGGTGATTATCGCAAGGCGACGGGGTATGGGTGTCCGGATACGGCGGCGTGTTCGTCGAGCTATTATGGGTTTAAAAATCAAGTGCGAAACGCGGCGTCGCTATTCAGAACGGTATTAAATGGCGGTTGGACGAATTATCCGTTAGGGAATAATTATATTCAGTATAACCCGAGTGCGGCGTGCGGAGGGTCGTGGGTGAATGTGAAAAATTTGGCGACGAGCGCGCTGTATCGCTATACACCGTATCAGCCGAACGCGGGAGCTTTGGCTGCGGGCTATGGCACGGCGAGCTGTGGGGCGTATGGGAATAGGAATTTTTATTTGTATTTTGAGGATTGGTTTGGGGGGATAACGAGCGAATCTACGATAGCAGAGTATTATAAAGCTAATAGTAGTGCATTAGGAGAGGCGCTGACGGCGGAAATTTGTGGGTTGGCCAACGGAGGCTGTTATAGGGCTTTTCAAAATGGATATGTATATTGGAGCAAAAGCTCAGGTACTCATAGTGTTTCGGGAGACATTTTTAAAAAATGGTTTAGTAAAGGTACAGAGTGGGGGCTGTTAGGATATCCGACAAGCGACGTAACAACTGCGCGTGACGGTACTAAGTGGCAGAGTTTTGAGCGAGGCTTTATTTATCAGATGGCGGGTGCGGAAGCTTGGGACATTTCGGGCGGGATTTTGAGTGCTTGGCAAGGAGATAATAAGGGTGCACTTGGCTATCCTACGAGTAGTGAACAGAAGAATTCAGCTGGTACGGTTTATCAAGCATTTGAGCATGGTAATATATATTGGGATGGTGTATCTGGCTGGGTAATTCGAGACTTTGCTATAGCTAAATGGGAATCCCTGGGTGGGTTGAAGAGTAAATTGGGCAAGGTAGTTAACAATGGTTATTGCGGTCTAGCAAATGGTGGTTGCTATCAAGCATTTGCAACCGGCAACATATATTGGACTGAGGCAACTGGGACCTATGATGTGTCTGGCGGAATCTATCAGGCCTATTTCCAAAATGGTACTGAGTGGGGTGCACTTGGCTATCCTACGAGTAGTGAACAGAAGAATTCAGCTGGTACGGTTTATCAAGCATTTGAGCATGGTAATATATATTGGGATGGTGTATCTGGCTGGGTAATTCGAGACTTTGCTATAGCTAAATGGGAATCCCTGGGTGGGTTGAAGAGTAAATTGGGCAAGGTAGTTAACAATGGTTATTGCGGTCTAGCAAATGGTGGTTGCTATCAAGCATTTGCAACCGGCAACATATATTGGACTGAGGCAACTGGGACCTATGATGTGTCTGGCGGAATCTATCAGGCCTATTTCCAAAATGGTACTGAGTGGGGTGCACTTGGCTATCCTACGAGTAGTGAACAGAAGAATTCAGCTGGTACGGCTTATCAAGCATTTGAGCATGGTAATATATATTGGGACGCGGTGACTGGTGCACGAGTGGAAATAAAGTGATAACTATAGACGTTTCTTGATGTCTGTGGAGCAGATATTGGGAGTGCGTTTGAGACGAACGACTTTTTTACCGTGCCCTAGACACCATTGAGTGGCTTTATCAAAGCGTATTCCGGTATAATCTTCGCCAAGAGCGAGAATATCGAAGTCTATATTGGCGAGTGTTTCTGGGGATAAGACGTCGTAAATGATGACTTCGTCAACTATTTTGAGAGCTTCTAACATCTCTACTCGCTCAGCTGTACTATAAAGAATTTGGGATTCTGGTTTAAATTTCCTAATATAATCGCCATTTTGGACGGCAACAATTAGGTAGTCTGCGTATTTTTTACATTGTTTAAAAAGGCGTAAGTGTCCTAGATGGAAATAGTCATAAACTCCGAAGGTTAGGATTTTAGTCATGATTTTTCTCCTGTTGTTTACGGTGGTGATTCGATAGAATGTTTTCTAAAATGCGGTGAGCGCGACTGCATTGATAAATGTCGAGTTGAGCCTTTAAGGTAGATATATCGGAATTTAATGTTTTAATGGAGTCCATGAGATTGGCGCGTTCATTTTGCAAAACTCGTTGTTGTTCTATGAGATTTTTGACAAAGGAAGAGTAGTAGTCGTGTAATTTGCAATAATTTTGGTCAATGTCGTCATTCAAATATTTTTTGATGATGTTATACCAGGTTTGAGCACCGCCGGTCTTTGAAGGGAATAGTTGGTCGGAAGTGTTGGTTTGCCGTTTAATATATGATGCAGAAAGTGCTTGTTTTAGGATTTTATCAATATGGCTTGTGGTTTGAGTTTTTGAGTAAGGAATAATGTTTGCCGCGATAAGCTCCGTTTGAAGAGACGGAATGCCGTTAAGACCTTCGCAGAGCGTTGGTGTGGTGATGGAAACAGGGACTTTGGAGTACAGAGCGTCCATAACGGCGCCGGAATTATCAGAAAGGACGACATCAGCCTTATCCAAGAGTGGCATGATGTATTGGTCGGAGTCATAATATTCATTTGCGATTTCTAGCAGAAGATCTTTTTTGGTTTTTTCTTCGTTTAATGAGTCAGTTCCATGGTGGCTTTTAACAATTATGTAGTATTTGTCTTTTAGTTTAGACAGGGTTTTGGCGGTGTTTATGGTGCTGGGCTCATGATAGGTTGGTAAAAATAGGACGACTGGTTTATTAGAGGCTTTCTTGTGGTTTATTGAGCGTAAATATAGGTCTGGTACGATGTAAGTTTTTCCGTAAACACTAAAGAGTTCCGCGCCGTATGTGTCGTGGAGGAAGAAACCATGGAAGCCTATTTTAAATTCAGGGAGGGATGTGAGATGGGGCTTTGTAGTTGCGGCTCCGTAACAATATCCTAGACGGTATTGAGCCTTAAAAGTGATCATGTCTGAGTATGGAGCAAGACATATTTTATACTCAGCGTGACGAGGCTTGCGGCTGGTGATGAACCCTTCGGCATGGATGATTTTTTCGACATGAAGGGCGATAGAGCTATAGTCGGCATCGTTACTCGGCGGATCGAAAATTAATATGTCGAGTTTAATGTCAGCCTGTTTTTCTAAGAGTTTTGCTAGTGGACGAATAGAATACCATTGAATGATGTTTTGGATGATAATGGCAATATTGTGTTGGCCCATGAGACTATTATACCATTTTTATGATAAATATGCTACAATAAGAAGAGTAAAGGAGGAAGCAATGAAGAATTACCCAACGGTGAAAGATGCTGGCCTGTATGGTGCAATGCAAAGGTTGAAACAGAGGAATCGACAACTAATTAATGACAATAAGCGAATGGCACAATTGTTGAATGCGAAGAGATATAAAGCAACAGATTTAGTGGTTGACTCCTTTTATAGCGTGATTAAGAAACCGCGTGAAAAATTTGGGTTATTGGAGCGTAATTTGGATGCTATTGAGCGACCAGAGGAAGAGAATAATGTGCAGCTTAGGGAGTGGCGACCGGTGAGGGGTAGAGTAGATATTATTAATGTGAGTTTTTATGATTGGGAGGGGAAGGCGATTTTTAAGGGCGGAGCAGAAAGGTACGTTTATGATTTGGCACGTCTGTTAAAGGAGAGGGGATATACGCCAAGGATTTTGCAATGTTCAAGTGTGGAATTTGAGAAGAAATATCATGGCATTAAAGTGATTGGATTGGGAGGCGGGACTAGGGGTGATATTCGCGAGAATTCTTGGGTATTTAGCTACTATTGTCGGGATGCTGAATTTATTATAGCCTCGCCGCTAGAGTTAGCGTGCGAAATTAGGGATGTGCCGGTGATAGGAATAAACCACGGAGTGAATTTTGATGGCGTGTGGAACGAATATAACGAGGATTACCCACATTTGTATAATGAGCATATTGATGCATTGAGAAATGTAGCGAGTTGTGTGTGTGTGGACACGAATTTTATTAATTGGACGCGGACGCAAGATTATGCACTAGCGCTGAAAGAAAAGTATATCCCAAATTACTATGACGCAAAAGAGTTTAAGGTAAAAAAAGCACGAAGGGAGGATGGTAAAATAACTTTTGTATATCCGCGAAGGCTGTACGAGGCGAGAGGATTTGATATTACGGTGGAGGCTTTTAGAGCGTTGTTGCCAAAATACAAGAAGAAAGTGATCTTGAAGTTTGTGGGGCAAGTGGATAACAAAAAAGTGAAGGGGGCGTTGGCAGATATAATGACAGATTTTCCGGAAAATGTGTTTCATGAAGAATACACCATGGACGAGATGCCAAAGGCTTATGAGGAAGCAGATGTGGTATTGGTGCCGACGCGGTATTGCGAGGGAACATCATTATCTTGTATCGAAGGAATGGCATCTGGGGCAGCGATTTTAGTAACCGATGTGGGCGGGTTGCCAAATTTGGTAATAGATGGTTACAATGGTATGATTGTTTCGCCGACGGCGGAGGGCCTAAAAGAGGGAGTGGAGAAATTAATTAAAGATGTGAAATTAAGGGAGCGATTGGCGGCCAATGGCAAAGAAGTGGCGATGGCGGCTTTTAGTAAGAGTATGTGGGAAGAAAAATGGAAAAAAGTAATAGAAGACGTGCGAGGTTGATAGAATAGTTTTTCTATAAAATAACAGATAAGTGTGTTATAATTAATTAGTATGAAGAAAGTATTATCAGTTTTTGGGACGCGGCCAGAAGCAATTAAAATGGCGCCAGTCGTGAAAGAATTAGAAAAACGAGATGAGGTTGAGTCGGTGGTTTGTGTGACGGCACAGCATCGTGATATGCTAGACCAGGTGTTGGAAATCTTCAAAATCAAACCGGATTATGATTTAAATGTTATGAAACCGGGGCAAACATTATCGTATATTACGGCCGAGGTTTTAAAGGGAATTGAAGAAGTTGTTGTAAAAGAAAAACCGGATTTGGTTTTAGTGCATGGAGACACTACTACAGCAATGGCGGCAGCGTTGGCGGCTTTTTATCAGCAGATTAGAGTTGGGCACGTCGAGGCAGGGCTTCGAACATACGATAAATATTCGCCATTTCCTGAAGAGATGAACCGTCAGATCATCGATAAAATTGCGGATTATTTATTTGCACCGACAGAAGTTAGTAAAGAGAATATTAATGATAGGCTGAATAAAAATCAAATGGTTTTTGTGACTGGAAATACGGCGATCGATGCACTAAAAACTACGGTTTCTAAAAATTATTCTCATCCGGATTTGGATTGGACGGAAGGCTCGCGATTGATTTTAATCACAGCACACCGGCGCGAGAATTTAGGTGAGCCAATGCGACGAATCTTTAAGGCGGTAGCAAAAATTATTGAGGAATTTCCAGATGTTAAAGTTATTTATCCGGTGCACTTGAACCCAAAAGTTCAAGAAGTTGCACAGGAGGTTTTAGGTAATAATGAACGAGTTAGATTAATTGAACCATTGGACGTTTTAGATTTTCATAATTTTATGGAGAGATCATATTTTATTATGTCTGATTCGGGTGGAGTTCAAGAGGAAGCTCCATCACTCGGCAAGCCAGTTCTGGTTTTGCGTGATACGACCGAACGACCGGAGGGGATTAAGGCGGGAACGTTAAAATTGGTTGGAACAGGGACGGAGGACGTCTATGAGGCTGCGAAGTCGTTATTGTCGGACAGGGAAACGTATGAGAAAATGGCAACTGCAAAGAATCCATATGGGGATGGATTTGCTAGTAAATATATTGTTGATCATATTTTAGAGGAGAAATGATGGCTGAAGAAAAGATTACCAAACAAAAGTTTGAGACTCTGAAACGCGAAAATGATATTTTGAGGCGTGAAAATAAATATTTAAAGAAGCTAACGACTTCGAAGAGGTTTAAATTTGCGGAAAAAGTTGCCACAGGATATAATGGAATTTTCCCAAAAAATACGAGGCGGAGGAATGCACTAGAAAAGGTTGGAGATGTCAGCACTCGATGTATGTCGATTAAAAAACGGCATGACGAGCAGAAAATTGCTAGAAATATTGCAAAAATGGCAAATGGATATGAAAGAGTTATAGTTTTGAATAGTGTGCCTTGGGATTTAAAATTAAAACAACGGCCGCATCATCTTGCTACTGAGTTTGCAAAGGCTGGTTTTTTTGTAGTTTATTTAGAATACAACAATCTATTACAGGATTTTCGAGTTATTCAAGATAATTTAATTACAGTCAATTCAGAGGCTTTTATTATGGAACTTACGAAGAAATGTCAGAGATGCTATTTTCTGTCGCCGAATAATATGCCTGCTGAATACATAACTTTAAAGAAAGTCGTTGATGCTGGTTTTGAGTTTATTTATGATTATCTTGATGAATTTCATGAGGATATTTCGGGAGACCTTAGTATTCAGATGGAGGTCTGGGACAAACTTCCGGAATTAAAACCAATTATTTGCACAGCAACAGCAACGCGTCTTTATGATGATTTGAAGAAACATCTTGGAAAAGAGCAAAAAGTAGTCATGGCGCGAAATGCGGTAATTGTAGAACATTTTGACTTCGAAAGGAATAAGACAACTACACCGCCGAATGATTTGAAGGAGATTATTAAAAAGCAAAAACCAATCGTAGGGTTCTATGGGGCATTAGCACCGTGGATTGATTTTAAAATGTTGAACGAGGTCGCAAAAAACCATCAAGAATGGGAGTTTGTGTATTTAGGTGTAGACTATAATGGGGCGGCAGCGGAATTAGAAGAAGGAAAAAATGTGCATAATTTGGGGGCAAAAAACTATAAAAATTTGCCAAAATATGCAAAATATTTCAATGTAGCGATGATCCCGTTTAAACATGGTGAAATTGCGAAAGCCACTTCACCGGTAAAACTATTTGAATATATGGCTGCGGGATTGCCAACGGTTTGTACGCGAGATTTACAAGAATGTAAGGGCTACGAATATGTTTACATTTCAAAAGATAGAAATGAGTTTGAAAAAAATATTGAGTTAGCAATTCTTGAATATGAGGATTTAGTAGTTAGGCAAAAACTATTAGAGCAGGCAAAAGAAAATACCTGGGAAAAACGGGTACAAGAAATTATAAAGAATTTGTAAAAAATATACTGTTAAGGTTCATTTGGTTAGCATTTTTGTGTAAACAGAGGCAATTTCGTCTGGTTTACCATCTGCACAGATTTTTCCTTTTTCAATCAATATTGCACGAGAACAAAATTTACGAACATCTGACATTGAGTGGGATACTAGAATGACGGTTTGTTTTTTGTTTTTTAATTCAGAAAAGTAATCGGTACATTTTTTTTGAAAAGCTGCGTCACCAACGGCAAGGACTTCATCTAAAAGTAATATATCGCCATGAGCACGGATCGCGATTGAAAAAGCAAGGCGAACCTGCATGCCGGAAGAATAATTTTTTAATTTTTGATTTTGAAATTCTTCGAGTTCGGCAAATTTCCAAATGTCTTCATACATTTCGTCCATCTCGGCGTTTGAAAAACCTAAGAGGGCGCCATTTAAATAAACATTTTCACGACCGGTTAACTCTGGATTAAACCCAACGCCGAGTTCGATGAATGGGATTAATGAACCGTTAACGATGATTTCGCCTTTTTTGGGATAGTAAATTCCAGCGAGAATTTTCAAAAGAGTAGATTTCCCAGAACCGTTTCGTCCGATAATGCCGACAAATTCACCTTTTTTGATTTCGAAGCTAAGGTTTTTTAGAACTTTTTGTTCGCTATAACCTTTTATGCCTCGGAGACGGTTAAAAATAGCTTGTTTTAATCCAAAAGCAGATTCAAGGGGTAAATCGAAACTTTTTTCAAGGTGTTTAACACTGATCGCGATGTCACCGTCCGAAATAATTTCTTTTCGAGTTCCAAATTCTCTCTTCATTATACCTCCTCCGCAAAAAATTTTGAACGTTTTCTAAAGACTAAAGCACCGATAAATAATACCAAAAACACAATGATGATAGGGGCAATTTTGATGCATGGATTATTAATATACTGCCATGTTATTGTGGTTTCTGTTGTTATTAGATTATAACGAATGTCTTGGATTGACTGAGCGATTGGATTTAGAAGGAGAATTTTTGCACCTATTTTACTGGTATCAGCGACCATTGAAATAGGGTAAATAATTGGAATGGTATAGAAAAGTGCCTGAACGAGAACATCCCAAATGCTAGTTATATCGCGATATTTTACATTAATTGAGCCAAGAAAAAAAGCTATCCCGAGAGAAAAAAGATAGAGCTCAAGAATCGCGAAGAAGGCAAGGAGCCATGTCGGACTTGGTGTAACGCCGTCGATCAGAGCAAAAAGCAATATAATTATAAGGTTGACCAGCATGTTAATTACGGCAGTCATGGTTGCCGAGACGACAACGATGTATTTTGGAAAACTGATTTTTCTAAGAAGATCGCCGCGAGACACTACTGCTTGGATTCCTTGAGAAGTGCATTCCGTAAAAAAAGACCACATTGTTGTCCCACAAAGAAGGTAGACTGGGTAGTGGGAAATATCATTACCGATTTCTAGTAGTTTTGCAAAAACAATATACAAAATGAGAAACATCATTAACGGGCGAAGAAGAGCCCAGAGATAGCCAAGCACGGAACCCTGATAGCGGAGTTTAAAGTCTGTTTTTGTCAACTCTTTTAGGAGAATTCTGTTTTTGCGGTTTAAGACGCGAGGAATATTCATATGTTATATATTTTAGCATATTTTAGTGCTTTAGGCGACGTTTCGAACGAAAATTTGAAATACGCCAGCGAAAATAAATTAAAATGAGCCAAAAAGATTCAGATAATTTGGGATTTTTTCCTACCCAATGTTTTAGATTTTTGTAGGAGGTTTTCCAGTTTTCCCAATCACAAGCAGTTTTTCTTAAAGTGCTAGTTTCTGTTCCGTAATTATAGTAGCAAAGGGGTTCTAGGACGAAAACGATTTTGGATGAGTCGGGGGTATTTTTTAAATAGTCCAATACAAATTTTGTATCTTCGGCGAAGTTTAGACTTTTATCAAACTGAACGCCGTTTAAAAAAGATTTTTTATAAAGTTTATTAAAAGAAGAATACATACGCCCGTCGATCGCAAGAAGAAAAAGGGTGTAAGCTTTTTTTGATTCATTTTTTCTTCGTGAGCGAAGATGATTAATAAATACTTTGGAGGATGTTCCGGTTTTTAGCCAATTATACTGTAATCCGCATACCGAAAGTGATACATTGGGATTACTATATGGTTTTAGAAGCTTCTGAACGAAGTTTTTATCGATTTCGTCGTCAGAGTCAATAAAACCAATGAAATCGCCCGTGGCCTGCTTTAGTCCCGTGTTACGCGCTGAGGATTGTCCGGCGTTTTCTTGGTAAAATAGTTTTATGCGAGAGTCTTTTTTTACATATTGCTTGGCGATTTTATTAGAATCATCGGTCGAACCATCATCTACTAAAATTATCTCTAGGTTTTGATAAGTTTGACAAATAATGGAATCGAGACAAGCACCTAAGTATTTCGCGGTGTTATAAATAGGCACAATGATAGAAACTTTTGGAGGCGCTGTTCTTTTCATAGATTACGAGAATTCTTCCTGTCGATTATAAATAGTGGGCGATTTTGAGTTTCTGTGTGAATATGAGAGATATAAAGTGCAGTGATAGATTGGGAAATCATTAGAAGACCGACGAGAAAAGTGATGAAAATTGCGAGTTGAATGTCCCCCCCCCAATAAAGACCAAGCGGATCGTTCAAAATATATTGGTTGATGATGCAAAATATGCCAAGAATAAAGCTACACAAAGAAATAAATATACCAAGATAGCCGAAAATTACGAGTGGAGTTGTCGTCATTGAAACAAAACTATCAATCGCTAGGTGAAAAAGTTTTTTAAGACTATAAGAAGGTTTTCCTGCGGCCCGAACGCCATAAACGTATTTAATATATTCTTGTTTGAAACCGAGCCAATCGATGAGGCCGCGAGTGATTCTATTATGTTCGGAAAGTTTGTTGAACTCATCTATCACAACGCGATCGATTAGTCTAAAATCTGTTGAGCCTGGAACGGTCGACTTACTGCCCATTATTCTGAGCAGGCGATAAAATAATTTGCTGCCTAGTTTTTGAAGCAGACCGTGCTTTGTGTAATGGCTGCGAACTCCGGTTATTATTTCGGCTCCTTTTTTCCACTTTTGGATAAATTCTGGGATTAATTTTGGAGGTTGTTGCCCGTCGGCATCAATAGTTATAGCAGCGACACCTTTTGAATAGCTCAATCCGGCAGAGAGCGCGGCTTCTTTGCCAAAATTCCGAGAAAGAGAAAGAACTTTTACTGATTTATTTTCTGAAGCTAAGGATTGAATTATTCCGAGAGTATTATCGGTCGAGCCATCATTGACTAGAATTATTTCAAAATTATAGTTCGGTATTTTTTTAATTACAGGAAATAGAGAGTCTTGAATAAATTTTTCGATTCCTTCAGACTCATTATGGGCTGGGATAATTATTGATAATAACTGGGTTTTGTCTGCACTTGCCATTTAGTATATTATAACACGGTGTACTTGTATCTTGAAAAAAAATGTGATAAATATAAAGATATGAATAAAAAAGGCGTGGACGAACGAAGCGAAAAATCTAATTTTCAAAAATGGATTTGTATTATTGGATATGCAATGGTGCCGGTTTTTTTTACTGTTATGTATTTTTTGATGACGGAAACATATGAAGATATAATGCAAGGAAATTCAGAATCCACGAAGACGGTTCCGGAAATTATTGATAGTATTTACCATTACATCCCACGACTAGGGGAGTTTTACCAACATATTGCTGTCCATTTTATGACGGCACAGGTGTCGTTTGGGCTTGATATGATTTTTCGTTTTATTACGGCAATGATTGCAAGCGGAACAATTTATTTTTCTACTGTATTTGTTTTGGGACGTAGACCAAGATTGGAGTATAAAGATGTTGCGGTTTATCTCGGCATCTTGCTATTCATAATGATTTCGATATTTAGTGCAGCATTTACTTATCGTTTCAGCGATGCAAATAATTATGTTCTTGGGTTATTGGTTGCAGTTTTGTTTTTGAATTTGTTTAGAATTAAAATTCTGGAAAATAAATGGTATAAATTGATTGGAGTGGTTTTACTTGGGTTTTTGTTTGGGATTACAACGGAAATTACGCCAGTTGCATTTTTAATATTAATATTTTGTTTTTGTGTCGTCAAAGTTTTTCGAAAGGAGATGGCTATTTCGGATTTGTGGAAAAAATATCGGGTACAAAGTTTTGCAGTACTAGGTTTAGTTATAGGGTTGGCATTTTTCTATTTTGGTGGCGGGCTAGGCGGAAGAACCGGTGGCGGGTATGCAGAAGTCTATGAATACATTTCGCCAATGAGTTTTTTAAAAGACCCACTCTATGTTGGCTATAAACTCTTACACCATGTTTGGTATAATGTGCGATATATCTTTTTTGCGATTCCGTTGATGTCTATATATATATTTGTGGAGGCGACGATTTTTAAAAAAGAGCGTAAAAATTTGTTTTGGCAAATTTTCTTGATGTTGTTTTGCGTTTTATTTGTCGGAGCAACATCGCTAATCGCGGTGCATGATGATTTATATCCGCGTTTTATGGTTCCGGTATTTCTTGCGATAACGCTTGCGACGATGTTGTTTATAAATCATGTTTTGAATTTTGTAAGAGTCTCAGGGCGAACGCTTAAACGGTTGGCTATAACGACGGTTATTTTTGGAGGTATTTTAATTATTGATATGTCGTTTGCGTTTACTCTCTATAATTTGACAATGGCGCCAAAACTTGAAGCGATACATTATAATCCTGGCGGCGAATTGCAAATTGACCAGGTTTCGGGAACGACAATGATTCCGTCGCCAATTTTTAGCCTCAAGCAATTGCCGCCATTTGATTGGGGGCCAGCGGCGGACTATACGAAATTTGGGCTTTAACAGTCTTTTGGTTCGTTTTGTTGGAAGACTAGTTTGTCATAGAAAAAATAATTCAGAATCATCGTGATGATATTGACGAGGATAAAAACGCCTGTGCTTTCGATGAAATCGAAATTAAAGGGAAGGCGGAGAGCTTCGGAGATTTGAAAGGCGAATTCGTAAAGCGGGGTAAAGAGTCCAAAAAACCAAGTAAGAGAGGGAGAGAAAACGACGGCGAGGAGGGCGTTCCAGATGAAAAAATTGAGGACGCCGGTTTTGGTTGGTTGTCGTTCTTTCCAAGTGATTCTAGAATGAAGAATGTAGGCGAGAATGGTGGCGACGGAAGTTGAAATAAGAGAAGAGAGCCAAAGCAATTCGCTGTTTTTAATGATAGCGAGGGCTAGGAAAGTATAAAATAGATAATTTGAGAGCGAAAGAGTGATGCCGACGACAAAGAATTTGCCGACGCGCTTAGACGTAGATGTTCGGTCGGTTGAATTTTGATGGCTGATTTCGGCGGTTTGAAAAGATTGATTTTTTGCCGATGTTTTTTTCATTATTCTATTATAGCATATTGTATTCAGGGGCGGAAATATACATCCCTAAGTTTGAATCCAAAACCTGTCGCTTGGGCTTTGTGGTCGGAACTGCGCCCTGGGAAGCGTTGCTATGCTGTTCCCTGTATAGCAATTCTCCTTGTGAGGTCTCCGTTAAATATTTTAGCGTCAAACTTTTCGTTTCGCATTGCGGGAAGAGTATGTTAAAATATAAGTACTGGGCCAACCGAAAGGTCTTGGTCCACCAAATGGCGGGGCAGGTCCTCGCTACTTTGTTACACAGGTGGCCAAGCGTTTTATTAATAAATCAGGCGATTTTGAGAGTTATGATAAGCAAAATCGCAGTACCAAATAAGGAGAAGAAAGTGTGGCAATAAGAAAGATTAAGATCCGCAACTTTAAAGGGTTTCGCGAGTTTGAGACGGAGTTTAACGCCGGTTTGAATGTTTTAGTTGGGAATAATGAGTCTGGTAAATCAACGATTTTAGAAGCAATTCATCTCGCTCTCACTGGAACATACTGTGGGCGCGGGATTCGAAACGAGATATCTTCATATCTCATTAATAATGAAGCCGTTGGTGAATATCTAAAGTCTTTGAACACCGAAAAACCAATCGCTCCGCCAAGCCTGATGATTGAGGTATACTTCGATGGCTCTATCGATCCAGAATTCGAGGGAAATGACAACACTGAAAAACAAGATAAAGTAGAGGGTTTTAGATTCGAGATCGCTTTTGCCGAACAACATAAGCCAGAATATGAGAAGTTGGCCCAAAACAAAGAAATCCAAAGTCTTCCAACTGAATATTATCTTGCGTCATGGACTCGTTTTGACCGAAATCAAGCAACCACGCGGACGATACCGATAAAATCTGTCCTTATCGATTCATCCAACTATCGCTATCAAAATGGCTCTGATGTTTATATCTCCAGAATTGTTAAGGATTTGTTGAGTGAAGATGATATCATTGCTATTTCTCAAGCCCATCGGCGAATGATTGAAGGTTTCGCAAGCGACCGGGCGATCATTAACATTAATGAGAAGATCAGCAATGAGTCCACCATCATCCACGGCGATATTTCTTTGAGCGCCGATCAAGGCAATAAAAATGCGTGGGAGTCCAGCTTAATAACGCAAGTTTCAGGTATTCCGTTTTCTTATATCGGGAAAGGCGCGCAATGCACTCTTAAGACAGAGCTGGCATTGAGTCATAAAAAGGCATCCAATGCAGAGATTGTTCTACTTGAAGAGCCGGAGAGCCACCTTTCATATTCCAGGCTTAATGAATTAATTTCCATAATCTCTGGGAAATATGGAAATAAGCAAATTATAGTTTCGACGCACAGCAGCTTCGTTGCCAACAAACTAGGGTTATCTAATCTCATCCTCCTAAAGAGTGGAGCAACGACCCGTATTACAGAATTACCATCTTCGGAATTTTTCCAGAAGATAGCTGGCTACGACACGCTTCGACTCGTCCTATGCAAAAAAGCAATACTTGTTGAGGGGAGTTCTGATGAGTTGGTTGTTCGGCGAGCTTATATGGATTGCCATAATGGGCATTTGCCAATAGAGGATGGTGTTGATGTTATTTCGACCGGTTTGTCATTTTTAAGATTTCTCGAAATCGCAGAAAAACTGGAGATTTCTACTTGCATCGTTACAGATAACGACGGCGATATAGAAGCTTTGCAGAAAAAATATGAGAATTATCTGGGGAAAAACGCAAAGCCAAACATTAAAATTTGTTTTGATGAAATAGTAGATAAAAATGACTCTGATACATCAGGTTATAATTATAATACTCTTGAACCGAAACTGTTAAAAATGAACAGCCTTACGCTATTTAATGAGATTTTTGGCAAAACATATGCTTCAGAGAGTGGCTTAAGAAAATACATGAAAAACAATAAAACCGAATGTGCTTTGGCGATCTTCAATTCTCCGAAAAAGATTAACTATCCTGACTATATCAAAAAGGCCGTGAAGGATGAGTAGTAAATTAATCATTGCCGGGGCGGGTTCTGGTAAAACTACTTGGCTCGTTCAAGAGGCCCTTAAAATCAAGGATGCTAGAGTTCTTATCACCACTTTTACCGACGCAAATGAGCAAGGGATTCGCGAAAAATTCTTTGAGTTCAACGGTTGCATTCCAACAAACGTAACGGTGATGACCTGGTTTGCATTTTTGCTCCGACATGGTGTAAAGCCTTATCAAAACGTTATCTACGATGATAAGATTAATGGTCTTCTGCTAGTAAACACAAAATCTGGGTTTAGGTATAATTTTCGCGGCAGACCTATTTATTACGGCGAGAAAGATATGGAATCATTCTATTTGAATAAATCTAAGAAGATTTATTCTGATAAGATCGCCAAGTTTGTTTACAGGGCTAATGAGACAACAAAAGGACTCGTAATGGATAGAATTCGTCGAATCTATCCGAATTTATTCATTGATGAGGTTCAGGATTTAGCTGGGTACGATCTTGAACTGATTCGACTATTTCATGAGTGCGATATTAATCTTCAGATGGTAGGTGATCCGCGTCAAGTGACTTATCATACTCATGATGAAAAGAAAAACAAGAATTATGCCGATGGCGATATTGCTGGTTACCTCAGATACAATTGCAAATCCGCAGCTATTGATGAAATCACGCTAAGTGTTTCTTATAGGAATACCCCCGTAATATGCGATCTTGCAAATAAGGTATACCCCAATCATCCACGGGTTAATGGCACCGAAAAGCCAAGCACTGGCCACGATGGTATTTTTCTTGTTTCACCGGAGGCCGTTGATGATTATGTTTCAAAATATCGTCCAATGCAGCTCCGAGATAAACGAAGTGTCATAATCAGCGAGAAAGCTCCTGCGATTAACTTTGGCAATGCAAAGGGTCTGACCTTTGAGCGAGTGCTTATTTATCCAACTAAACCAATGGTAAATTGGTTAATAGATCAAAACTCAGAGCTGAAGCCGAAAAGTCGCGCGAGACTCTATGTGGCAATTACGCGCGCCAAATATAGCGTGGCATTCGTGGATAGCACTATTGATTCGGATAGCCTTTCCCTGATAGAGCGTTGGAAATAGGGGGGCAACAACAAATCTTGACGAGTGGATGGAACGAGTGGATGGGCGATAGGAAACACTCGTGGCACGGATAAGTCTAATCAAGAAAATCACATATTACAACAGCACTCCACGTTCACGTCAAGACACATAACCTCCCCGTTTCATAAATCTACGATTAAACAAACATAGCACCAAGCCCCAGCGACTTTCGCATAAGTCAAATCACTAACAGCTACATCAAGGGATTTATTTCCATTAAAATTACGGTTCAAAATGTTTGGACAATTGTCATTATTATATTTTGCAGACTTTATTTTGGGACGATTTTTGATATAGACGCTCCGTAAACTAATTGTCCTTTACCCATGTTTTAATATTGATCCGGTTTAATAAGCTTCTTATGTTTTTTTGATACGAGGGGACTCTTCAAAACACCTTCTTTGATTTTATCGAGTAATTCGTCGTTCACTTCGATATTATAATCAACGAGTTCAATTTTCCGGTTATTAATCCACTTATCAAGCTCTTCTTTCTTAACTACTGACGGTCTATTACAATCGAATGCAGTTTCCTGCCTAAAATGGAGCGATGCTTCGGGTGTTCTAGGCTCAATCACCACTATTGTTTCTTCGGAATTGATATGTCGTCTACTAGCGAAACTCTTGATGCCTTCAACGTTGCTAGTTGCATTTATTGCGATACAGATAGTTTGGTCTTCACTTATGGCAACAAAAAGTCCAAGGTGGTCTTTATCTCTACCAAAACAAGTTCCTGCTTTGAATTTTAGCCATTGACCGACCTTGTAAATTTCGTCAAAGTCCATAGTAATTATCTATACTCCAAATACATTTCTTTGGAGTCAGCCAAGAACTCATTCGTTACCCTGAACGGATCGCTTTCGTCTTCAATGTTGTCAAAGAAATCGATAAGGTCAATATCTTCACGTTTTGTTGTCCCAGATTCTAGCGCAGCCCGATGTTTCTGCCATTCTGGGTACCTATGCGTAATTTCTACTAAAGTCCGCCAGTCATATTTACCAAAGTTTTCCCAAGCAAAATCTAATGCTTCCTTGTCGGTGTCAGATAGCTCATCGTAATCAACATCATTAACGGAGCTTAAAACACCATTCTCGTTATTTTTCTCGAAACGAATGTATGAGCCAATATAATCAAAATCAGTTGGCTCAACCTTGCTATACTCATTGTCACTAAACTCGGCGATATCCTTAGTCAAAGAGCCTACTGGCCCATTTTTCATAGCAACATAACGATCTTCGGATACGGTACGAGCATACTTGCGAATATGATAGCGGTCGGCAGCCCAAACAAGCTTAATAATTTTAAGCTCTGGCATACTAGCTGCTCGCTCGTCTTTGCGAATCAAATAGTTTATTATTTGAGTGATTTTTCTGAAATCGCCTTTCATATTCGCTTCTCCTACTATTATTTTATCAAATTTTTCATTTTTGTAAATATTCCTATTGCGTTTTCATAATGTTTATGATACTACTTCTATTTTAACATTTATTCTATCGGACAAGATATAATAGACTAAAAATCTGCCGTTTTGCCGATCAAGTATGGACAAAGGGGGGCTTTTGGGGTATAATATATGCGTTTAGAGAGATTTTTATGGAAGAGATTTGGAAATAGAAAGGATTAATGATGGGAGAGATTTTTGGGAATGAGAATGTGATTCGGGTGCGGGGGGCGAGGCAGAATAATCTGCAGAATCTTGACGTGGATATTCCGCGGGATAAGCTCGTGATCATTACGGGGCTGTCGGGGTCGGGGAAGTCGTCACTCGCATTCGACACGATTTATGCCGAGGGGCAGAGGCGATATGTGGAGTCGCTGTCTTCTTACGCGCGGATGTTTCTCGGGGTGATGGACAAGCCGGAGGTGGATTCGATTACGGGGCTGTCGCCGGCGATTTCGATTGACCAAAAATCGACTTCGCGAAATCCGCGTTCGACGGTGGCGACGGTGACGGAAGTGTATGATTATTTGCGGTTGTTATTCGCGCGGGTGGGGGTACCACATTGTCCGATTTGCCATAAAAAAGTGTCGCGGCGGACGACGGAAGATATTGTGAATGAGGTGATGAAGTTGCCGCTGGGTTCTAAACTAATGTTGCTCGCGCCGATTGTGTCGGCGAAAAAGGGCGAGTTTTTGCATTTGCCGGAGCAATATACGGCAAAAGGGTTTTCGCGGGTGCGAGTGGACGGAATTATTTATGCTTTGGACGAGTTCCCGGAGCTTAATAAAAACGAGCGACATGATATTGAGGTTGTGGTAGATAGGTTTGTGCTGAATCCGGAGATGCGGGCGCGGATTGCGAGTTCGATCGAGCAGGCGCTGGAGATGGGGCAAGGGATAATTCAACTGCTTAGGGTTACCGATAATACCACGGCGGTGGGCGGGGCGCGGATTGGGGCGGAAAACACGGAGATTTTGACTTATTCGCAACGGTATGCGTGTCCGGACCATCCGGATGAGTTAATTCCGGAGCTGACGCCGCGGCTATTTAGTTTTAATGCGCCGGAGGGAGCGTGTCCGACTTGTACGGGGCTGGGGACGCGGATGGAGATTGACCCGGAGCTGGTGTTTAATAATAATTTGACGATTGCGGAGGGGGGGATTCGGCCGTTTAATCGGATTGGGCAGGATTCGTGGTGGCTGAAACGGCTGGCGGGGGTGGGGGTTCGGCATGGG
>CAVEVN010000001.1:0-10183 GCA_963619155.1 bacterium | reverse complement strand
ATTTTGATGGCAAGAGATTGTTATTTTATGTTGCAAAGGTTGTGAGATAATACGCGTGGATTGACAGAATTGGGAATCTGTGATATAATCTAAGGATAGAAGGTTTTTGGTGGGGAAAATTTTGGCACATTAGAAAAGAGGTGATTAGATTGGTAGAAAACAGGAGCTGTTATGAAAATTGCGAAATGTTATCTGTTCACGGAGCAATTGACATCAATGGGACGTCAAAATATTGGATCTATATGGACCCGTTTGGATGTGACCTGCAGATATACGGAAGCAATGTTACGAATGGTGGGGTTTGTAAAAGAAAGGAAAAGATAAGTGTTTTTTTAGGGGGAAGAAATGTTTATGCTTTTTATGAAGATAGGCCAGAACAGATTATACATGGGTTCTGGGAAAAATTGCTCGAAGGACTGTGGAGATACGAGCTTGCGGTTTGTTTTGATGAGCCATGCTTTATAGATAATGCGCTTGTCGAAATGTGCAAAAGCGAGTCTTTGAAAAACCGAAACTTTTTCAAAGATATAAGCGAAAAAGGTTCGGCGGTAGCAATGAGGTATGGTGAGCTTGAAGCTGTGTCGGAGAAGACGTTTCAATACAAACTTGAAACGAAGGTCGACGGGCATGAGCTTGCGGTAGTACTTAGTCTCGCCAATGGCTCGCCAGAAGCCCTGACCGTGTATTATGAGAGGGAGAAAAAATTTATCTTCCACTATAATCGCATGGACATCAGCAATCTCTTTAGAGATAAAGGGTATTACTTAGCCGGTGAGTGGGAAGAGGCTATTAATAAACTGTATGAGGCTGCGCGGACGATTGAGTGCGAAGCGTCGTGTAGTCAATAATCACCGAAACCTTTTTAGAAACCGTCGGGGTAAACTCGGCGGTTTTTATTGGCTGATATGGGGATTGGCGGGCGGTTTTAAAGGTTGTTAGCCGACATAAATGGCTTAAAAATCGTCTAGCTGGGTCGAGTTTTGAAATAATTATGCTATAATAAAAGAATATGGCGCAGTATAAGGTCCCGCAGGACGTTGAGGCCGATGATAAACTTTTAGGCCCGTTTAGCTTTCGGCAATTTGTGTATTTGCTGGTGGCGGGGGTTTTGATTGCGCTGGCGGTGGGGTTGTATCAGCTGTTTCCACTACTGGCGATAATTCCGGTGCCACCGATTTTGTTGTTTGCGGCGCTGGCGTTGCCACTCAAAAAAGATCAGCCGATGGAAACTTATCTTGCGGCGGTGGCGTCGTATTACCTGAGGCCGAGGAATCGGGTGTGGATGGCGGGGCAGAGGGGGACGACGATTACGATTATGGCGCCGAAAGTGGTGGATGACAATCGGACGCGAGATATTACTGGGGAAGAGGCGACACACCGGTTGTCGTTCTTGGCGGACATTGTGGATACGGAAGGATACGCGATTAAGGGCGGGGCGATGACGAGAAATCATGTGAATGCGGAGCTCGCGGCGGAGGCGACGACGGTGGAAGATATGTTTGAGACGAGTTCGCCGGCGCTGAATCGGGCGATTTCGCAGGATGAAAATACGAGACACAGTGAAGTGATTGAAAAGATGCGAGCGGAAATTGCGAAAGTAGAAAATGTGAATGTGGCGGCGGTGGTGCAGCCGAGAAGTGCGACGCTTGAACCGGCGGTGAGCAGAGTGATGAGCGCAGGGGCGACGAGCAATGAACCGAAGTTTGCGACAAAGGCTGAGATAGACGTAATTGTAAAGCCGGAGATTCCGGCAGAGCCGGCGGCTAAGGTTTTGACGCAGGCGGTACCGAAAATTCCGGTGGAAAAAGTTGTGGAAAAGTCCGCAAAAAGCGAGACAAAACCGGCGAGTCCTAGTATAATAGAATTAGCAAATAATCCTGACTATTCTGTGGCGACGATTGCGAAAGAGGCTAACCGGATAAAGGAAAGGGAAGAGGGCGAAGTGTTTATTTCGCTACATTAAAAGATGAATCCACAACAATATAACCAACCACAAATGATTATACCTGGTCAACAGCCGATGCAGCCGACGGGGCAGCCAATGGCGCAACCGGTGGCGCAGCCGGTGCAGATTTTGCCGGGGCAACCAACGGCGCAGCCGATGGGACAAGCGGGGCAGCCGGGACAAATGGGGCAACAGCCGGCGCAACCGATGGGACAAATCCCGACGGCGCAGGCGCAACCGCTAGGTGCGGCGGCGATGCAGGCCCAACAAATGGCGCCAGTTTCGCCAAATAAAGAAAATCCACAATCTACGCAGGCGACACTACTGATTTCTGAGCTGAGGGACAATGTGGTGATTATGAAAGACGGGTCGTTTAGGGCGGTGGTGGCGTGTAAATCGGTGAACTTTGATTTGATGAGCGAGATGGAGCGCGAAAGCGTGGAATATTCGTATCAGAACTTTTTGAATTCATTGAAATTTACGACGCAGATTCTGATTCGGAGTCAGAGGGTGGATATTGGGCCGTATATCGAGAGGCTGTCTGAGATTCGGCGGAATAATGACAATATGTTGCTCGGGGTGTTGATGGACGATTATATTAACTTTATTGATATTTTGTCGCAAGAGGCGAATATTATGGATAAGTCGTTCTTTATTGTGATTCCGTATTACACTTCGGCGGAGGTGGAAAAAAGTCTGCAGGAGACGAAGAACTTTTTCAAGACTTTTTCGCGGTCTAAGACGATGGAAGTGACACGAATCGACCGAGCGACGTATGATAAAGCGTTGTCTGAGCTGACGAACCGGGTGGATTCGGTGATGTCTGGGCTGTTTCAGATTGGAATTCAGTCGGTGAGGCTGAACACGAAAGAATTGGCGGAGCTATATTATAACTTTAATAATCCGGACACGGCGGTGCGGGAGCCGTTGGTGGATTTTTCGAAATTGGCGACGGTATATGTAAAAAGAGGTGAAAATCCAAACAAAGGAGCGCAAAATGGCTAAGAAAAAGAAGTTGACAGCGGCGGAAATTGCGGCGCAAAATGAGGCGATGGAAAGCGCGGAAATTCAGCGGGCGTTTGAACAAGGGACGAACACTTTAAGGGATTTGATTTCGCCGAGTGCGATTGAAATTCATTCGGATTATTTTCGGTTGGGGAACAAATACGGGCGGACGCTATATATTTATGGCTATCCGCGGTCGATTTATACGGGGTGGCTGTCGCCGATTATTAATATTGACGAAGTGATTGACGTGTCGATGTATATTTATCCGGTGGAGTCGGCGGTGGTGATGAAAAATTTGCGGACCAAGGCGACTCAGCTTGAGGCGTCGATGAATTTGAATATGGAAAAAGGTAAGGTGCGGGACCCGGAACTCGAGGCGGCGCTCGCGGATACGGAAGAGTTGCGGGACCAATTGCAGGTCGGGGCGGAAAAGTTTTTCCGGTTTGGACTGTATATCACGTTGTGGGCGGATTCGCTGGATGAAATGAAATTTGTGCAACAAAAAATTGAGACGATTTTTGGACAGCAGATGGTGTTTTCGAAAGTGGCGAACACGCAACAGGAACAGGGGCTAAATTCGGTGATGCCACAATGTATGGACCAACTGCAAATTCGGCGAAATATGAATACGGGGGCGATTTCGACGTCGTTTCCGTTTACGAGTGCGGATTTGACGCAGGATAAGGGGATTTTGTACGGTATTAATATGCATAATAACGGTTTGGTGATTTTCGATCGGTTTTCGCTTGAAAATGCGAACATGGTGGTGTTTGCAAAGTCGGGCGCGGGGAAATCGTTTACAGTAAAACTTGAGGCGCTGCGTTCGATGATGACGGGGGCGGAAATTTTGATTATTGACCCGGAAAATGAGTATCAGAAGTTGTGCGACGCGGTGGGCGGGTCGTATATTCGGTTGTCTTTGAATTCGGACGTTCGGATTAACCCGTTTGATTTGCCGAAAGTAGTGGACGGAGAGGATGCAAATGACGCATTGCGGGCGAATTTGGTGACTTTGCATGGGTTGTTTAGGTTGATGCTCGGCGGAAGTACTTCGGTGGGGAGCGGAGCGGTGGGGTTGTCGGCGAGCGAGGAAGCGGATCTTGATCAGGCGCTGATTGATACTTATGCGCGAGTGGGAATTACGTCGGACCCGTTGACGCACCAGTCGACACCGCCGACAATTGCGAATTTATATGATACTTTACTACACATGGGCGGGAATGGACCGTCGCTGGCGCAGAGACTGCGCAAATATACGACTGGGACATTTGCTGGGATTTTCTCGCAACAATCAAATATTGATATTAATAACCAGATGGTGGTGTTTAATATTCGGGACCTTGAGGACGAACTAAGACCGGTGGCGATGTATATTGTGTTGTCGCACATTTGGAACATTGTGCGGGCGGAGCAGAAAAAACGGCTTTTGATTGTGGATGAGGCGTGGCAACTGATGCAATATGAAGATTCGGCGAACTTTTTGTTCTCGCTGGCAAAGCGAGCGCGGAAATATTATCTAGGGCTGACGACAATTACGCAGGACGTGGAAGATTTTATGGGAACGAAAATGGGGCGTGCGATTGTGGGGAACTCGTCGATGCAACTACTGCTAAAGCAGTCGGTGTCGGCGGTGGATGTGCTGTCGGATGTGTTTAAGTTGACAGAAGAAGAAAAACGGCGATTGGCGAATTTTCCGGTGGGACAAGGGTTGTTCTTTGCGGGGTCTAATCACGTGCATATTCAGATTATTGCTTCGGAAACTGAAGAGGGGCTGATTACTACGAATCCGAGCAAATAAAAGCTTTTTATGTTATAATATATGGTATGAAGCGGTTTTTCGCGAGCTTAATTTCGGCGATGTTAGTGGTGCTACTGCCGGCGTCGACTTATGCGCTGGATGCATCGTTTTTGGACTTTTTTGCGCAGAATAATATTTTATATTATGACCCGTCGGAGACATCTTGTACTTCAGCGACGATTCAGGGTTCGGAAGTGACGGTGATTGGGGATTCGATTTCGGTGGGAGCTAAAAGTGAATTTGAATCGCAACTTTCGGGTGCGGACTTGGCGGAGAAAACCTATAATGGCACAACTTATGAAATTGTGCAAGTGTCAAAACATTTTGCGATGGATGCGAGCGGGAATTATTCGGGGCTGACGATTGCGAAAGAAATGGAAAAGCAGGGGGATTTAAGGACTTATGTGGTGTTTGCGCTGGGGACGAACGACCCGGGGGCGGTGACGGCGGCACAGATTGATGAGCTGATGGACGCGATCGGGACGAACCACAAAGTGGTACTGACGACTAATTATGCGTATGAGAATCAGTTGGATTATAGTGGAAACAATGCGGCGATTTTGGCGGCGAAAGAAAAATATGATGGAAAAATTGCGGTGGCGGACTGGGCGAGCGTGGCGGCCAAGAAGCCGAGTTTGATTGGCGATGCTTATGTACATCCGAATGCGGAGGGTTCGAAAGAATTTGTAAGTTTGATTAAGCAGGCGCTAGCGGATTTTACGGAAAATTCGATTACTGGGGTGGGGAGTAATAAAAATTATGCCGGAGTGGAAGTGTGGAGTGCGGCGGAGTTGCAGGCGATTGAGGAGAATAAGGAGATTTATAAAGAAGCGGCGGATAAGTATAATTTTCCGTGGCAGGTGATGGCGGTGTTGCATCACCAAGAGACGAGTCTTCGGCGGTATAATCCGTCTAATGGGCAGGGGGTATATCAGCTGTATACTTATACGGCGGGCGGGACGAACGCAAATCGGTTTACGCCGGCGGATTCGATTTCGGAAGAGGAATTTAGAAGGCAGACTTTGATTGCGGCGGAACTCGTGAGTCAGATGGCGGGGGATTTGAATGATAATGATAATGTAAAAAAGTTGTTCTTTATGTATAACGGGACGGCGAGTGTGTATGTGCAGAAGGCGATTAATATGGGCTTTTCGGAGGAAGAGGCTAAAAACGGTGAAGGTTCGGCGTATGTGATGAATCGGTATGATGCGCAGCGCGACCCGACTAGTTCGGCGATGAGTTCGTATTGGCCAGGGCGGTTTGTGGCGGACGGGGTGTATGATTCGAGTTCAGTGACAAATATTTTTGGGGCGTATGTACTGTATGAGGCGATTGCGGGGAGTTCGTATTGTTCTTGGGGCGGGGGGACGATTGCGGAAACGGCGATTTATTTGTCGTGGGAGGGGCATGGGCACGCAATAACGGACCCGAAGCCAGAGTACGAGGCAGCGATGAAAGAGGTGGGGGCGTGGATTTTGCCGTGTGGTTCGAACGGGGAGTGTCCGTATTATGGGGCGAGCTGCGATCAGTTTGTGGGGACGGTGATGCGATATTCGGGGGCGGATCCGAACTTTCCGATTTTCTTTGGTTATGGATTGGTGGAATATTTGGAGTCGCATACAGAGATGTATATGAAAGTGGACCACCAAAACAATGTGGCGAATTTGGAGCCGGGTGATATCTTTATCACTTATGCGAACGGCAACCATATTTATTTGTATATTGGCGAAATTAATGGTGAGCCGTCGCAAGCGTCAGCGTCTTGGGGAGATAGAACGGGCGAGCATTTTGCGGGCGTGTATTTTTCGGATAGCGGTGGGTCGCGAGTGTATGATGTGTATAGGAGGATTAACTTCTAATGTGGGCGGAGTTTTTAGCGAAACATAAAAAGGTGACGATTGCTAGTATCGTAGTGGCTTTAGTGGTGATAATCGCGATTTCGGTGTATTTTATTGTGGATAATTTGGCAAGAACGGCGACGGTGAAGGTGATTGTGGCGCCGAGCACGGCGATAGTGAAGATTGGGGAGGAAAAATTTGCGACTTATGGAGAGTTTAGAATTCGGCCGGGGGAATATGCGGTGGAAGTTTCTGCAGAGGGGTTTGTAGCGAAAAGTACGGAAATTGAGGCGGTAGCGGGGGAGACAGCGGAAATAAAGTTGTATCTTGAAGCGGAGGAGGGGAATAATTATTATAGTGAGAATGCGAAAGATGCGACGATTTTGGGGGATTTGAAGGCGGCGGAGACACAGCAAAAAGTGGATGAGCTAAAAGAAAAATATCCGATTTTGGAAAAGTTGCCGATTAAAATTGATTTTTATACCAAAGATTATTCCAAACGGGTAAAATATACGATTACCTATCAGTTAGAGGATGGGAATGACGGATTTTCTATTGTGATTTCGGATTATACGGGCGGAAATTATGAAGCGGCGCTAGAAAAATTGACGGCGCGCGGGGCGGTTCTAAAAGATTATGAAATTCGGTATGAGGATTTGTCTGGGGGTGATGAGTGGGGGAGAGCGGAGTAGGGGGAGTTTTTGGGCGTTTTTAATGTGTTTTTGGTGTTTTTTGGGTGTTTTGGCGGTTAGCTAGGGGTGAAATAGTAGTTTAGCACTCTTGCATTTGGAGTGCTAATGCGTTATAATAGAGAATATGGCAAGTAAACGGGATTATTATGAAATTTTGGGTGTGGGTAAGAATGCGTCAGATGATGAAATTAAGAAGGCCTATCGGAAGTTGGCAGTGAAATATCATCCGGACAAAAATCCGGGCGATAAGGAAGCAGAAGCTAAGTTCAAAGAGATTAATGAGGCACATGACGTGCTTGCTGATAAGCAAAAGCGGGCGCGATATGACCAATTTGGGCACGCGGGGGTGGGCGGAGCTGGCGGAAATCCATTTTCGGGCGGGGGTGCGTCAGGAAATCCGTTTGGCGGGTTTGATTTTAATGGGCAGACGTTTAATTTTGACTTTGGGGGGGGCGGAGGATTAGACGATATTTTGGGGAGTTTGTTTGGATTTGGCAATGCTGGGCAGAGACGGCCGCGGCGCGGGGCGGATTATCAGGCGGCGGTGGTACTGACTTTTGAAGAAGCGATTTTTGGGACGACCAAGACGGTAGAGATGAACGGTGGCGAGCTAAAGGTGAAAATTCCGGCGGGGATTGATGACGGGATGTCGATTCGGCTGAGGGGTAAGGGGGGTAAGGCGCCAGAAGGTGTCTCGGAGCCTGGAGATCTGTATGTGCGCGTGAAAGTAAAACCGCACAAACATTTGACGCGGGAGGGGGCGATTATTCTGTCGGAAGAAAAAATCGATATGGTGGATGCGGCGCTCGGGTGCGAGATTGAAGTGGAGACGGTGGACGGAACGGTGACGATGAAAGTGCCGGCTGGGACGCAGAGCGGGACGCCATTTAAGCTGTCGGGGCATGGGGTGCCGTTTCGGGCGGATGGTGACCGCGGACCGCATATTGTGACGGTAGTAGTGGAAACTCCGCGAAATTTGACAAAAAAGCAGAAAGATTTGTTAGAAGAATTCAAAAGTGCGAAAAAACGGGGATTGTTTCGGTAGTGAGGGAGTGTTTTAGCGTCGTTGCGTCGTGCGGTTTTTATAGTTATTGTTGATGATGGTGCTGGCGGGATTTTAAATTGGTAAAATTTTGATGATGAAAAATAAACGTAGCCGGAATTTTTGTGGTATAATAGAGAAGGAAATTTATAAATTGATGAATTTGTTAACCCGTTAATATAAGAAAAATATTGACAGAAACAATTAGAAAGGTTATTTATGGAAATAGTAATTCCAATTATTACTGCCGTAGTAGGCGTAGCTTTTGGCGCGGGCGGTATTTTTGCGTATAACAAGCGCAACGAAAATGGGGGAAAAGATAAAGCCGAGGATTTGGTGCGTAAGGCGAAGCGGGAAGCGTCGGATATCGTGCTGGCGGCGAAAAAGGAAGCCGCGGAGGTGACGGAGAAAAATCAAAAAGAGGAAAATGAGCGTCGGCGAGAATGGAAAAAGACGGAAAATCGGTTGGCGGAACGCGAGGGGACTTTGGATGCGAAGTTGGACCAATTAGAGAAAAAGTCGGATAAATTAAACAAAGAAACGCGCGAAATCGAAGATTTAAAGAACGAAATTAAAGAAATTCGAACAAAACAGCACGAAAAGTTGGAAAAAATTGCAGGGCTGTCGAAAGCGGACGCGCGAGAAAAGTTGATGACAATGACCGAGCATGATATTCGGCAAGATTTGGCGGGGTTGGTGGCAAAGGAACAACGCGAAATTAAGCACGATATTGATGAGACGGCGCAGGCGATTTTGGTGACGGCGATGGAACGGATGTCGTCGGAAGTGACGGCGGACCGGACGGTGACGGCGTTAAAGTTGCCGGATGATGATATGAAAGGGCGGATTATTGGGAAAGAGGGACGTAATATTCAGGCGTTGCAACGCGCGACGGGGGTGGATGTAATGGTGGACGATACGCCGGGGATGGTGGTGTTGTCATCGTTTGATCCGATTCGGCGGCAAGTGGCGCGGTATGCCCTGGAGCGACTGATGAAAGACGGGCGGATTAATCCGGCGTCGATTGAGGAAGCGGTGGCGCGGGCCGAACGGGAAATTGAAAAAGAAGTGGTGCGCGCTGGCGAAGATGCGGTGCGAGAAGTTGGGGTGGTGGGAATCCCGCGAGAACTGATTCATTTGCTTGGTGAGCTGAAGTTTAGGACTTCGTATGGGCAAAATGTGTTGTTGCACTCGATTGAAATGGCGCATGTTGCGGGGATGATTGCGGAAGAAATCGGTGCGGATAAGCGCGTGGCGAAAACGGCGACATTACTTCATGATATTGGTAAGGCGGTGACGCATAAAATTGAGGGGAAGCACGCGGAAATTGGCGCAGAACTGGCGAAAAAATATGGGATGCCGGAGCCGGTGGTGCATGCAATGGCGGCGCACCATGACGATATTGAACCGACGACAACGGAAGCGGTGATTGTGAAAATTTGCGATGCGATTAGCGCGGCACGGCCGGGGGCACGAAACATTTCGGCGGAGAATTTTGCGGAACGGATGAAGGATCTCGAAAATATTGCAACTTCGTTTACTGGTATCGACAAGGCGTATGCGATTTCGGCGGGGCGGGAAATTCGGGTGATTGTTGAGCCGAAGCAAATCGATGATTTGTCGGCTTTGAAGTTGGCGCGCGATATTGCGAATAAGATTGAAGCGACGATGAGCTACCCGGGGATTATTAAAGTTAATGTGATTCGCGAAACGCGGGCGGTGGAATACGCAAAATAATGCTCGCGCCAAAAGAGATGACCAAAAAGGCGATTGAGACGGGGGTGGCGAAAGCGAAATTGCCGGGGTGGAAAATGGTACTGCTCGGGGTGTTTGCGGGAATGTTTATTGCACTGGCGGGGG